>NZ_MTAW01000239.1 GCF_002154725.1 Nostoc sp. 106C
CAGGAAACCCGCCCACGTGAGTGGCTCCCCAACCTACGCATCTGTCTCATTTTTTCCTGGAATTGGTATGACGCACATTCTACAAGTTCTTCTCCCAAGGCGAGACGCTGCGCGAAGGCGCTCTTGGTGTTTTGACAGTAGCCTTCGGCAAGCCACTGCGCCGACTTTTCGCTGCGTCTGTGTGTAATATAAATTATCCCGCAAATAAAATATGCAATGCCACAAAATGAATTGAGCGTGATCGCAATGCTAGAGTATTGCTTGACAACCAATGAAGAGAATACATTCGTTTGCTTAGAATTGAGCCAAACAGCAGTGCGATGCGTTATAAAACTATCCGCCAGCGACCTGATGTTAAACCTAGCGCCAATCCGCAGCATTGGCCTAACAGATGCTCTCTATACTTGCTAACTTTAGCACACTCTTCTAGAAGCTGACATTGTTTTATAGAGCAATCATGTGAAAGATAAAAAGGCTGAAAAGCTTAAAAATACCTACTTTTAGTCTCCGCATTTCTCAGAATTCGGCTGGCTATAGCATCCTGAAAGTAGTCACTAACAACAGATGTGTTTTATGTCTTAAACAATTTTCACAACACAGCGCACCTGAATTAATTTCAACTAAACTTACAAATTGTGATTAAGTAGAACGGTGTGGAAAAACAAAACTATGTTTTGAAAAATCAAATAGGCTTAAACCCTCTTCCCTCCTGCCTCCTGCCTCATCCCAACGATAAATATTCACGCCGACCTACTTACACAATCGCTTTAACTTCAATTCTAAGATGGCTAAAATACCTTTGTTTTTAAGAAATACTTGGTACTATGCATTACCAAGTAAGCAGTTAAAACCTGGACAAATACTTTCAAAAACTCTCCTGAATGAGCTAATAGTTTTTAGTCGCGATCGCTCAGGCAAAGTCTTTGCCAAGGTAAGTGAAACGAAAAGTTATCCAATCCAAGAGGCTCAAGGAAATATTTGGATTTATATGTCCAATAATGAGACTTCCGCAATATTAGAAGAAATCCCACAAATCCCTGAGTTTGCCGACCAATCCCACCAAGCCGTTGAGTCTATCCGCTTTCCCTGTGATGTCGATCACGCCGTAGTCGGATTGATCGATCCTGCTCATATTGCTTTCGTTCACCAAGCGTGGTGGTGGCGTTCTCCGCAAATACTAAATGAGGTAGCCAAAACCTTTGAACCATCTTTGTATGGCTTTACCATGCGAAAGCATACACTAGAACAACAAACCTTTTTCTATCGCTTAATTGGACGTAATCCACAGATCGAAATCTCATTCCGTTTGCCAGGAATTCGTATTGAGCGCGTATCCACCGACAAACATCTGGTCTGTAACTTAACAGCAATTACTCCCATTTCCGAAACTGAGACCGAGGAAACAACTATGTTCTACACAACTTTACCTTGGTTTCCTATTCTCAAGCCATTATTGCTATGGTTTACGCGCAGTTTTCTTCATCAAGATCGAAAAATTTTGATTCAACAACAAATCGGTTTGAAACATAATCCTCCCTTAACTTTAGTTGGAGATGCTGATGCTCAAGCCCGTTGGTATTATAGATTGAAAGCAGAATTTGCTAAGTCTCAAATACAAGGGCGCTCTTTTGTTAACCCAATTAGAGAAAAGACACTTCGATGGCGTAGTTAAGCTTAATGAGCTAACTTTTCAATAAACACTAGTAAAGCTAATAAAATTAAGGAAATTCTCTAGTAAATGTATGGTGAGTTGTCATGCAACGCAACTCACCATCAAGGATTCAAGGTGCGTTATACCATTTCACCTTAATAATGATATAAATACGCGGCTAAGCTAAGGGTTTAGCAATGCTCATACGTGTCAACTTAACGCGAAACCCTGTTACCGCAAGGAACTGTAGTAGACTTTCGCTATTAGCCAGGGAATTAATTCCCTGGCGGATGAAGAGGCCAAGCGTAACTTAACGGTATAAATCTAGAGAAACACGATTATATTACCCTTAAACGTTGTCGTTGAGAACACTTTTGGCGATGTCTACGAAGGGCTACGTCTACGCATTATTATTGATGAAAGCGATCGCCAATCAATATCATTCCTGTTCTAAAATTGTTTCTATATCTTGCCCTGCATAGAGAATTCGTACAATTTCAATACTTTGATCTCGCTCAAAATAAAAAATTAGATACTTTTTAAATCCTTTAACAGCCCATTTACGTAAACCTTGTAAACGAAGGTTTTCTAGGGAATAACGGCTACCCATTCCAGACATTCTTGCTAACTGTGCAAAAGTTTCTCTTACAGAGTCAAAAAATAAAAGAGCTGTGTCGGGGTTTTCTTGCGCAATGTAAGCAAAATACTCATCAATATCTAAACTGGCCTTGGGTGTAATGACTATCCGCTTTGTCATTATTTATCTTCATGGATCTGGTTGATGAGGTGTGTGCGTTTTTGCTCCCACCATTCATCATTAACTTCTATTACCTCTCCACTTTCAAGTCCGGTAATTAAAAGGTCTTCTATATATTCTTGAGTTTTGCGTTTTTGGTCTTGACTGATTAAATCTTGCAAGTATTCGCTAACAGAACCGTAGCCACCTTGAGTCACTTGTTCCTCAACAAAGACTTTCATCGATTCAGGCAAGGAAATATTAATGCTGCTCATCACCTTGGTAGTTCGCTTGAACTGTTTTTTCCATATTATCAAGGTTTTTCGGGGTTGTCTTTGAGAACACTTTTGGCGATGTCTATGACGGGCTACGCCTACGCATTATTATTGATGAAAGCGATCGCCTTATGAACAACTAGATACCCGACTTTTTGAAAAAGTCGGGTATCTGAGTCTCCATTTGGGTAAGGTGCTATCGCCATGAATAATCACAGCTTTACTTTGCTGTACAACTTGATTTCTAATCTTTTTGTAAAA
This sequence comes from Nostoc sp. 106C, assembly GCF_002154725.1. Taxonomy (GTDB): domain Bacteria; phylum Cyanobacteriota; class Cyanobacteriia; order Cyanobacteriales; family Nostocaceae; genus Aulosira. The sequence continues at coordinate 2,924 of NZ_MTAW01000239.1, forward strand.
TTTGATCAACTTTGTTCTCAATTGCTGTCAATTTTCTAAGAATTGTCGGACGATCTTCATCCAGAGAAGTGAGCAAGTTAACTATTCCTTCGTTTAAAGTGGCTAATCTCAAGATTGCGTCGTCCATTCTAGAGATTGTTGCATCTATCCTGTCATTTCTTTCTCTGTTTTCTTGTCTCTCCTCAGCCATTGCATCCAGAATTCCTTGAATCGCTCTGGCATTGCTCTGTACTATCTGCTGGAGTTCCTCATTCGTCATTTTTGATTGCTGTTGAGATAGTAAACCTACTTCATAGTATAAACATGAAAAGCGATCGCCTTTACCCACTCTATATAATTACGAATTACGACTTATTTTCTTAGCTAATCGCCAGAGCAGGTAAAAAGGTAAAGTTAATATTACTAACAAAATTAAGACAAACTGACCTAATCGATGTTTCCAAATGCTAAGGGGAGTTAACTGGCGTTGCAGAATTGTCAGATTTTCTCGAATTGTAGCTGTTGAGGGATGATTAACCCCTAACACCCGTTGACACATCGCCAAGGCATCAATGTAGAGAGGTTCGGCTTGGCTGTACCGCCCTTGGCTATTGTAGAGTGCAGCTAAATTGTTCAAGCTAGTTGCGACATTGGGATGGTCGGCGGCAAATAGGCGCTTTGTCATCGCCAAGGCTTCAATCAATAGGGGTTCGGCTTCGTTGTAGCGCCCTTGGCTATTGTAGAGTGCAGCTAAATTGTTCAAGCTTTGTGCCACATCGGGATGGTCGTTGGGAAACAGGCGC
>NZ_MTAW01000130.1 GCF_002154725.1 Nostoc sp. 106C
GTTTGAGCCAACTAGGGGAGTTAGTTATCAGGGTGCATCTACCATTTAACTGTTCTCTAGATAACTACCATCATCCGGATAAAATTCCTCAAGTATTGAGTTTGTTGTAGTTTACCAAGCATAAAAAAGCCCCCAGTAGGCGTTAGCCCACCAGAGGAGTTAGTTATCAGGGTGCATCTACCATTTAACTGTTCACGCAGAAATAAGTAAGCTCCGGATGAAATTGTCACATTTATGATTATCAGTTGTGTCAACCGCAAAAAAATCCCCTAGCGGGTTTGAGCCAACTAGGGGAGTTAGTTATCAGGGTGCATCTACCATTTAACTGTTCACGCAGAAATAAGTAAGCTCCGGATGAAATTGTCACATTTATGATTATCAATTGTGTCAACCGCAAAAAAATCCCCTAGCGGGTTTAAGCCAACTAAGGGAGTTAGTTATCAGGGTGCATCTACCATCTAATTTTTCTCAGGTGAACTCCCATACTCCGGATAAATTTACTAAAATGTGTATTTTAGTTTAGTGTCAAACAAAATTTGAATGGATTTTAGCTGGACAGGAGACGAAGAGGGGGTGTTGAACCCTATACATCGCTTGAGAATACCTGTCGTGGAGTTTATTGCCATTTGCCAACATAAAAAAAATCCCCAAGTAGGCATTCGCCAACCAGGGGAGTCGAAGATCAAGGTGCATCTACCAATAAAGTGTTCTAGTTCAATGCCAGCCAATCCGGATAAAGTTATAAAAGCTGAAAAGGTAAAATAACGAGAATTCAGAAACATTCAGTGGCAAGATGCATCTAAGGTATCAGAAGAAGCGAAAAATCGACTTGAAACTTTCGCGTTTCAATCCAGATTTAGGAGGCGAATAGGAAAACTTGTGACCCAGGAATTTCACATTTCCGTAACCCCAGTAGGGCAAAATGACTACTTGGTGCGGACGGAACAAGTCGCGCCTGGGGTGCCATTGGCAGAAGAACTGGTGACTTGGCCTGTAGCTGATTGGTTAGCGGCTGCTGGGCATCTGATGAATGACCCGTTGAAGTCAGTGTTGCAAGGGGATGCGTTTGCAAGAAACTCTGTAAACCTAGTGGCGTTGGGTCAGCAACTTTATAATGCACTGTTTCAAGGCACTCTCAGAGATAGTTGGATTACCGCACAGGGTATTGCCCAGAACCACCAACAGGTATTGCGTTTACGCTTAGGGCTAAAAGACACTAGGTTAGCTCGTCTGCCTTGGGAAGTAATGCACGCAGGGGATCGTCCTTTAGCCACCGGGCCTTATGTCGCTTTTTCTCGCTACCAAACTGGAATTTTGCCAGCTTCTCGTTTGCCATCGAAAAACATACCACAACCACTAGAAGAAGGTGGCGTCAAAGTATTGATGGTGATTGCATCTCCTACAGATCAAGCCCGTCTCGATCTACTCAAACATGAGGCGATCAAACTCCAAGCTGAGCTTAACCGTCATGTACCGCGAGTTGCTGAAAGTGGCAATTATGTTCCAGATATAGAACTCACGTTGCTAGACCAACCAGGGCGAGAAGAATTGACGCAAGCCCTCGAGCAAGGACGATACCATGTCCTGCACTATTCCGGTCATAGTAACCTAGGTGTCAACGGCGGTGAAATTTATCTGGTCAGTAGCAGAACTGGCTTAACAGAAACCTTAAGTGGGGACGATCTGGCCGGCTTGCTCGTCAACAATAATATCCAAATGGCTGTGTTTAACTCCTGTTTGGGAGCATACAGAGCTAACTCTGATACTACTGAAGAAACAGGAGAACGTAACCTCACAGAAAGCCTGGTGAAACGCGGACTGAGGAGCGTGTTAGCCATGTCAGAGCGAATTCCTGATGAAGTAGCGCTAACACTCACACAACTGTTTTACCGCAACCTGAATCAGGGCTATCCTGTGGATTTGTGCGTAAGTCGGGTGCGCCAGGGTTTAATTTCTGCCTATGGTTCTCACCAGATGTACTGGGCGTTACCAACTCTTTATCTGCAACCAGAATTTGACGGATTTCTCAGCCCAGAAATTCCTGAAAGTGCAGAACTATTGAATGAGTACAATCCAGCCTCAAGGTCAAATCCAACTGTAATGTACTCTGCTGTGGCAGATGAAACTGATATGCCTTCAGCGATAGAAGACATGATCCCTTCTGGTTTAGCACGTGAATCTTCGGGGCTGGACTGGCTAGGAGAAGAGACTTGGGGCGATCTCGTGGATGAAATTGAGTATGATGACCCAACCTACGCAGAAGATTCAGCTCTTGTTTCAGATTTGTTTCGCCAACTAGATAATCAAAAAGGAACTTCTGAACAATCTCCTATGAATGCAGAACTTGTGCCACAGGTAAATGAAAGTAACCTGCGGTCAAGACAAGTTTCTCAGGAGATGGCTGTACCGGATCAGGAAGCCAGCTTTTGGGAAGAAGATCCGATCGCATCAACTGAAACTTCAACAGATATTGCAGGTGATTGGCAGAATTCCTCTTTTGGAAACTCACAACAAGTCTCTTCAAAACGAAGCCACCGACGCAAAATTTTGCCTATTGTGGGTATGGTGGGAGCCAGTGCGATCGCAGTTGTTGTTGGTCTGAGTTGGTGGCAAAATCACCAAGTTTCAAGGTTACCTGACATCCCAGCAATTCCTACCCAGTCACTCACAGCCGAAAATCCTTCTCCCATCGATTTAAAGACGGCTGCAACTGGAATTATCACCGCTACTGCTACTGAAAAATTGAGCCAAGGTGACTTGCAAGGTGGGCTTGAGGCTGTGGAAGAATTACTTAACCGTGGCGCACTTCCTTCAGCTCAAACGGCCCTAAATCTTGTGCCGCAAAAGCAAGCTAATAATCCCGCTGTCAACTTTTTTAAAGGAAGATTAGCTTGGCAGTTCGTCCAAATTAAAGATAAAAAATATAGCATTGATGATGCTCGTCGTTACTGGGAAAGTGCTGTAAAAGCTGACCCAGATTCGTTTTTGTACAATAATGCCTTGGGATTTGCTTACTATGCCGAAGAAAATTTAAATCGAGCTAATGACTCTTGGTTTAAGGCTTTGAACTTAGCTTTGAAACAACAAAACCTTGCTAGTACTACACAAGTAGCAATAAAAGGAACTGCAATACCTAAGGATGCTTTAACTTCCTATGCTGGATTGGCTCTAGGTTTGTATAAATCTGCATATAATCAACCGAGCGATAAACAATCTCAATATCTAAGTGAAGCGATAAAACTGCGTCAAATGGTGATCGAGGATGATCCTGTAAATTTCCGAATAGATAAATTAAGTAATAATTGGTTGTGGACAGAAAAAGCAATTGCTGATTGGCGATCGCTCCTTCAAGAAAAAATTCAGAAGCAGTAAATGATTTAATATTTAAATTTTTTAAGTTTATTACCCCAGTTAATGAGAAACTTAAATAGTTTAGAGGTGTTGTATGGGAAATTTTGCCCGCTCTGAAAACAGGCGATCGCTCATCTTCAGGAGACACTTTTAGCACCATATCTGGAGTTTTCCTAAGGATGCTCAGCTAATGCGATTCCCATTTTGAATTAAAAGTCTTTTCTTTAAGCCTGGATTACTTTCTACGCCCATTGCTGATAAATAGATTAATTACTCACTGATTTGAACTAAAAAGTATCATCAGACACACTTATCTATTAATCATCAGTTATTTTACTGCTACCTATCAGCACAATTAATCAGGGGATCGCTTGCTGTATTGTTCACATTTTGTTACAAAAGTACAAAGAACTTCTAGAGACCCAAAACCTCATGTTCGGCGGACTTACTGGTTTAACAGATTCTAAAGGCACAGATTGGGGAGAGCGGATGCTCAACACAGTCGCCAGCCAAACGATTCGCCACCTGTTTACCCAAAGCGAGTCAGTAGAAGTCTTTGTGCGCTGCTATCCCTCCAGCAAACTGTTGCAAGGCAGCATTGATAGTTTCAAGATGAGTGGACGTGGCTTAGTCATCCGTAGAGATTTTGCGGTAGAGGAAATGTCCTTTGAAACGGATGCAGTTGCCATTGATTTCGGCTCGGTTTTAAGTGGCAAATTAACTCTAAAACAACCCACCCAAGCGATCGCTCAGGTAATTTTATCAGAAGCAGGGATCAACCAGGCTTTTAATGCCGAACTGGTCAGAAAGCGTCTTGTCAACCTGAATTTGCCAGCCTTAACGGCGCTATCGGGTGGAAAACCCGTGTCTTTTCCTGAGATTCAGGTAGAATTATTGCCAGAAAATCGCTTGCGGATTTTGGCAAAAGCTGATTTAGATAATGGCGAACTCGTACCCTTGAATATGACTGTCAGTCTAGCTGTAGAACGGCGAAGACGGGTTTCTTTCCAAAATCCTCAAATTGAACTTGACCTTGTACCAGAAGCACAACGGGAAATATCGCGAACATTGAGTTTAGCACTGGTAGAAATTTTAGATAATATGGTCGACTTGGATCGCTTTGATCTCGATGGAGTGAAGATGCGACTCAACCGTTTAGAAACTGAAGGTCAAAAGTTAATTTTCAGTGGATATGCTGAAATCGAGCGTATACCTAGTAGTTCTTGATAACTATAAAATAAATTAAAAGCTGCTTAGGGTCTTCTGAACCACTTCATAATCAGCAAGTAGCGTGGTCTTTCCCAGATGCAACTGCCGTTAACGTTAGCGAGTCATCGAGCGTTACGAGCGTCACCCGAAGGCCAATTGTTTTTGACTCGTTTGATACCCCATGCAGGCTTCGTGGAGAGTAGTCTAATTTTTACCACTGACTGACTACTAATAAAAAATCCCCCGACTTCAGTCGGGGGATTTTTTATTAGGATTTTGAAATTTCAACAATATTTTTACCGACCAATACCTACATATTGGAAACCAGCTCTTACTAAGGTTTCAGGATTCAGGAAGTTACGACCATCAATAATCACTGGGTGATTCATCAGTGTTGCCATCTTCACGTAGTCCAGAGTATTAAACTGCTGCCATTCAGTTACCAATACCAAAGCATCGCAGCCGTCGGCTAGTCTTTCAGCATCGGTTTCCACCAGCACGCCGGAAAGACCATGACGTAAACCAGTTTGTGAGACAATCGGGTCGTAGGCTTTAACTTTGGCTCCCAATCGGTTCAGCTGTTCAATCAGGTTAAGTGCTGGAGCATCGCGTAAATCGTCGGTATCTGGCTTAAAGGTCAGACCAAGTAAACCTACTGTTTTGCCTTTGAGGATTTTTAAGACTTGCTGGAGTTTTTCTAAAGCAATCAGCCGTTGGCGTTCATTGACGCTGACAGCTGATTTCAGCAACTGGGCTTCATAGCCATAGTCATCAGCAGTGTGAATGAGAGCTGCCACATCTTTGGGGAAGCAGGAACCACCCCAACCAATACCAGCTTGTAAGAACTTGTTACCAATCCGAGAGTCTAAACCAATGCCTTTTGCTACTTGGGTGACATCAGCACCAACGCGATCGCAAATGTTAGCAACTTCGTTAATAAAACTAATTTTGGTTGCTAAAAAGGCATTAGCAGCATATTTAATCATTTCTGCTGAACTAAGATCTGTTACCAGCACTGGCACAGGTGGTAAAGATTTATCCTCAGCGTACTGGCGTTCCACGATGGGAGTATATAGTTCTTTCATTAAAGCGATCGCTTTTTGGCTATTACCTCCCAAGACAATGCGATCGGGGTTAAAGGTGTCGTATACTGCTGATCCTTCGCGTAAAAACTCTGGATTGCTGACTACATCAAAGTGAGATGCAATCTCTGGCAATTTATCCTCAATTGCAACTCCACCTGCTGGTACTAGTGTTTTTTGGCGTTCAGCAATGCCATCCAAAACAATCATTCTTACCCAGTCACCAGAGCCGATAGGCACTGTAGATTTATTGATGATTACCTTATAACCACCGTTGAGATGGTTCCCAATACCACGCGCTACAGCTTCCACATAACGTGTATCACTTTCACCAGTTGGTAAAGGTGGTGTTCCTACAGCGATAAAGAGAATTTCTCCGTGAGCGACTCCAGCAGCCAGATCTGTGGTGAATTCGATTTTCCCTGCATGAATGGCAGTTTGCATAATTTCCGAGAGTCCCGGCTCGAAAATTGGTGACTGCCCAGACTTCATTAACTTGACTTTTTCTTCGTTATTATCTACACAAATAACATCGTGTCCGATGTGAGCTAAGCAAGCGCCTGTAACCAAACCAACGTAGCCAGTACCAATTACGCAAACACGCATTCCGTTTAACTCCTCATTTTTTCTGTTTCTTTTTTATATCGGAAGTTTTCAGCATAATCCTTATATACAGGTAAAATACTACACGTTTAGAACTACGTATAGGTAAGCCTGCACGAAAGTTCCGAGCGATGCTCGACATCGATCAGAAGACTAGCTGCTTTGTATCAGTTCTAAGCCGATTGCGGAAATCTTCTATTGTCAGTTTTAACCCTTGTTCTAGCGGAACGGTAGGTTCCCAATTTAACAAGGTTTTGGCCTTTGTGATATCTGGACGACGACGGCGTGGATCGTCAGAAGGTAGTGGCTCAAATTTTATCTTGGCATCTGGGTTAATCTGGTTTTGCACTGCCTGTGCCAATTCCAAAATTGTGTATTCATCAGGATTTCCCAGATTCACAGGACCAACATAGTCGCTATTCATTAGCCGGATAAATCCTTCCACTAAGTCAGAGACGTAGCAAAAACTACGGGTTTGCGAACCATCACCGTAGACTGTTAAAGGTTCACCCCGTAGAGCTTGAACTATAAAGTTGCTGACTACGCGACCATCGTTTTCCAACATCCGAGGACCATAGGTATTGAAGATACGTACAACTCGAATATCAACTTTATTTTGTCTGTAATAATCAAAAGCTAAAGTCTCAGCAATGCGTTTGCCTTCGTCGTAGCATGAACGCAGTCCAATTGGATTAACACTACCTCTATACTCTTCAGTTTGGGGATGAACTTCTGGATCGCCGTACACTTCACTAGTTGAAGCTAAGAAAAATCTGGCTTTCACACGTTTAGCCAGTCCCAACATATTTAGCGTCCCCATCACATTAGTTTTCACAGTTTTGACGGGATTGTACTGATAATGTACTGGAGATGCAGGACAAGCCAAATGATAAATTTGATCCACTTCTAACCTAATAGGTTCGGTGATGTCGTGGCGGATGAGTTCAAAGTATGGATGATCCATCCATTTAAGAATGTTGCGCTTATTACCTGTATAGAAATTATCTAAGCAAATGATTTCATGCCCATCACCTATTAGTCGGTCGATCAGATGGGAACCAAGAAACCCTGCACCGCCCGTCACTAAAATTCTCATACTTTCCCAGATAATTACAGATTTTGTCAGTAGCTCTCGTGCGTATTTTTTAATTACCTAATTTAGGTCAAAAATATTCCAGAAGAATATGGTTATCTAAGCAGATGTTGTTAGATTTACCAAATTTCCTACGGGTATAATTTTGTTACAGCTTGTTTCAATTTTTGAACAATTCCATTAGCAAAATAACAAACATCGTTTGAAGATTGTAGCTTCAGAGCCTAGAATTCATCAAATCTTCAACAATATTAAGTAATTTTAGAATTCAATCTGTCACTTCTTATGGCCCAGAAGAAAGGTTATTTGGCAATATCTCTAAAGATAGGCAAGGGATACTGATATAATTAATCAACTTTCGCTATTTAAGTAAGTTTACATAGTAAATGTGGTACTAGGAACTCCTGTCGGTAGAACTACTGTTTGCGTGCGCTGTGGTTCCCCAAGCATGACAATAGAGCAGGTGAGTTGACTAGCCAACTGAGTTGTAACATCACTAATAGCTAAACCACCAGGACTGGTACGATTGCGTATAAAAGGTAATACAACTAAATCATATAATCGTGCTGCCTGTAAAATCGCTTGAGCTACATTTTCATGGGCGATTATTTGAATTTCTGGTGGATTTGGCAAAGCCAATTTAGACACTACTAGAGCAAGATGCGATCGCCTAGCAGCAATTTTACTAGAACTGGTACGTCGCTCGCAGACATTCAAGACAGTCACTTGAGCTTGATTAGTATCTGCCAAGATTTGGGCAAAATGCACAGGCTGCAACGTTGGTGCCATTAAGTTTTCTATGGGAACTAAGATCCGTTGGATTTTCTTAGGAGCATCTACTAAACGGGTAACCGCTACAGGACAGTGGGATGCCCAAAGAACGTTATCGATTACGTTACCAAATAAACGCGCTCTTAAACCAGTGCGTTTACCCCAACCCATAATAATCAAACTAGCTTTTTGTTCGCGAGCTGCTCTGCTAATTCCTTGAGCAAAAGCATCATCAATGCGTAGCAAAGGTTCTGCTCCCACGCCCAAGACTCGGCTTTGTGCTGTAGCTTTTGCCAATAATCGCTCACTCCGCTGCAAAGATGCTTCTAACTGTGGTGCATCCATATGCGCAGCAGCAGTAGCGATCGCTAAAGGTATAATTCTGCCATTTGCTTGGCGTGCTAATAATGTTGCCAGTTCAATCAGATACTGCTGAGTTTGGGGATTGTAGATGGGTACAACTATAGTGAAAGCGGTGCTAATTTCTTCTATTTTTGGCTCCGGTTGGCTTGATGGTGCTGGCTTTGTAGCGGCGGATGAAGCCAACCCAACAGCTACCCGACTAGTAACCAACGGTCCCAAGGTTGATGTAACGAGCATCACAGCAATAATGCTATTTAATACTTCAGATGACAATAACCCAGTCCGATACCCGACTAATGTTGCTGCTAACGTTGTTCCCACCTGAGGAACTGATAGCGACCACATTGTTAGCATTTCCTGCCAATTGTAGCGGTATAACAGTTTCGCTAACAAAGCTGCAATAAATTTGCTGGCAATCAAACCAAACACAAACAGGAGCGTCAATTGAAGATTAGTAGTACTTTTGATAAAAGTGGGTACATCGATCAGCAAACCAAAATTAACAAAGAAAATAGGAATGAATAGCACACTGCCAACAAACACCACTTTTTCTTTGACTGGTCCTTCGCCCAAAACTTCATTGACGGCCAAACCTGCTAAAAAGGCTCCAATAATTTTTTCTACCCCAATTAATTGAGCGCCTACAGCAGCTAGAAACACAGTCAGCAGCACAAATAAAAATTGGTTGCCCTCTTCACCTCCAGACCGCCGAAAAAATTCTTTGCCTACCCAATCAAAGCCGACTAAAACCGCAACAGAGTAAATAGTTAACCAACCCAACAAAGTTAGTAGCTTTGCTAAGCTGAATACTCCACCGTTGGAGGAAGCTACACACACAGTTAATATCAGCAGAGCGCCAATATCGGTAACAACCTTGGCTCCAATGGTAACGGTAACGGCTTCATTTTTCACAACTCCTAGGCGATTAATAATTGGATATGCCAAGAGAGTATGGGAGGCGAACAATGAGCCAATTAATATTGATGTTATCCAACCAAAGCCAAAAATTCGCCCTAACAAGCTTCCCATGACTAGGGGAAGGCTAAAAGTGAAGGTGCCAAAACCTAAGGAGCGATTTTTCTGACGATAGAACTGCTCTAAGTCAACTTCTAGTCCTGCTACGAACATTAAGTAAACTAGCCCAATATCTGCTAGCAGGTTCATGCTTTCTGATTCAGTTTGGAATAAATTCCAGCCTGAGGGACCAAGTACTACCCCAGATAAAACCAAACCTACTAATCCTGGTAGTCTGAGTCGCTCGAACAGAATCGGCACTACTAAGATAACCACCAGCAAAATAGCAAAGGGAACAATTGGTTCCTTGCCAAGAACTTGGGAGGTTGGTTCCAGTGCAAGAACTTGTGAAATGAGTTCCATAGGTAGAACTTGAAAGGGCGATAGTGAAGCTGCGATTACCTTAAGGGCAATTGCCCGATCAATATAACTGCAAAAGTTACCTTGAGTAAAATTAAAAAAAACTTAACTTACACTAGCTAGGCAATTGTTGAGAAACTACCTATGGGTGAACCTGACTCAAAATAAACCGCAAGCGATCGTAGTCATCTTTCAACAGCAAACTCAGGGTTCGTCCGGCTTTGATTAGCCATTTGCGGTCGGCTTTACGTAATTGATAAACCTCTCGAATGGCAGCCGCCGTTAAAGACTCTATCGGTGCTCCTTTAATAGAAAGTAGTGTCTGCAAAAAATCTAATTCTTCAGTAAATTTAACAATTGTTTCTGGGTCGCAGCGATAAACGGCTTGATGAATTTGCGGAGGACGGGGTGGTAAATATTGATATACTCTTTGGCTATAACCTTGGGCATAAGACGGCTGTTCAAATCCCACGATCGCGGCCCGAAATTCAGTTTTGAGCATGGCAAATATCTGGGGTTGTTCCTCTCGCAAGTCTTGCAAAGATAACCCCAAGGCCACTGCACGGTGTACGGAATCTATAGGCATTGTTGTGGCATAGTACACCACTGCATAAATTTGGTTGCCCGATTCTTCATCGATAGAACAAACCCAGCTACCAAAGGGAGGCATGGGGGGAAAACTTAAGTCTTCTGGTTCCAAGCACTGTGCTAGAAACTCCGTAGTAGTAGTTTCAATCACCTCGGCAATATGGTTAGGGTGGCGATCACCAGTGGCAAATTGTGGTAGAGGCAGGCGCATAGTAGTCATTTGTCATTGGTCATTAGTTATTAGTCATTAGTATTTGCCAAATGACAAATGACTAATGACCAGTAATTATTTACCTTTTTTCTTGGCTGTGGTCTCTACAGTTTCCAATTCGCTCAAGCGAAAGGTAATTAATTTATCCCAGTTACCACCTTCAAATAGCACGGCTACCTTGCCATCACTCACCCGCTGTACGAGTCCCTCATAGCGATAATAGATATCTGCGGGATTTGTAACGCGAACAGTTGCTCCAGGCAGGATCATGATTTTTATCCTCGCTTATTTCCTGTTATATAGCTTAATACTTGTCAGGAGTCCAAAGTCAAAAGTCCATAGTTTCTTGTCCATTGAACGCCACCTGCTCAACTTGGGGAGCGGAGTTCCTGTTGTAGGAAGTGGCTTGAAACCCCAAGGACGCAGTGCCTTCCCTAGACTCTTGACTCATGAATAATACTTCTGCCGTTGGCGAAAGTTTGCTACCGATTCTACTATTCCTAAAGAAATGAAGTTAGTCAGCATGGCAGAACGACCGTAACTCATCCAAGGTAGAGGAATTCCAGCTACAGGTGCTAAACCCACAGTCATGCCAACGTTAATAATTAGTTGAAATACAATCATCGACAAAACACCAATAGCCAACAATGAGCCAAAGTTATCTTTGGCTGTTTGAGCTACATGCAGTAGGCGGAGGCAAATTAAACAGAAGACAAAAAGTACCACCAAACAACCAACAAAACCAAATTCTTCCCCAACAGCAGAGAAAATAAAGTCTGTGTGCTGTTCGGGCACAAAATTTAGTTGAGTCATCGGACCTTTGAATAGCCCCCATCCCCAAATTTCACCAGCACCAATGGCAATCCGAGATTGGATAAGGTGATAACCAGCGCCTAAAGGGTCATGTTCGGGATTGATAAATACGCTGAGCCTGTCTTTTTGATATTCTTTGAGCACATGATTCCAGGCAAAAACACCTAATTCACCACCTAGCATATTGAGGCTCCATGCGCCTATGGCTCCTAGACCAAATTTTCGCCAGGGGAGAGTCTGCCAACCTACAATAGCCATTGCTCCAGCCCAAAATAATCCTAATGGACCGAAGGTTAGTTCTTTAAACAAAACAATAGGTTCTGATAACGGCCAAGAAATACTAAATAAAATAGCGGCAACTATGGGAGAAATCATTAGAATCAACCAGCCTGGGTTGGCATTTGCCCAGTACAGCATCCCTAAGACGATCGCACCAAATACCAATGATGTTGCCAAATCTGGTTGCAAAAATACTAATCCCCAGGGAATGGCAGTGATTGCCAAAGCTCTAAAAACGCTTTCGATGGTAGAAGCTGTGCGTTTATGTAACAAAGCTGCAAGGGTAATAATTATACCCACTTTGGCAAATTCTGAGGGTTGAACGTTAAAACCGGCAATATTAATCCAGCGTTGTGCCCCTTTAGCGCTGGTACCAGCGATCATCACGGCCATTAGGCTAAAGTTTGTCAGTCCGTATGTTACCCAATGCCATTGAATCAAATGTTCGTAACGGCTGCGAGCTAGAAACAATGCGATCAACACACCTATACTCGCTACTAGCCAGTGCCACCACCAGTCAGTGACTGGCTGCTTAAGTTCCGTACTTAAGATCATGATGCCGCCAAAGATACTGACAGCAATAGGCAAACAAAATAGTAACCAATCTACTTGCTGCCAAGGTTTTACCCAATTCTTCCAACGAATTTTGGGGAGCGAACTTTTTAACAACATGTGTGAGTTTAGACTTTAACTTGGAGATTTTAAATTTAGTGAGTACTAAAAATCTGTATTCCTAGGCTGTGACCCAGGAACCAGAAAAAATTGAAATTTTTTATGTCAAGGCTGCAACTGATACCTTACCAGCAATAGCCAAGGCGATCGCAGTTAATGCTTTGGCTGAAGCTGAATCTGGCTCAGCAACGACTATCGGTACACCACTATCACCACCAACTCTGGTGGAAATCTCTAGGGGTACACATCCCAACAATGGTACTCCCAGTTCAGCCGCAGTTTTTTCACCACCACCAGAACCAAAGATATCGTACTGTTTATCTGGCATATCCGGGGGAATAAAATAGCTCATATTTTCCACTATTCCCAGCACTGGAACGTTCATCTGCTGGAACATCCGCAGTCCCTTGCGAGAATCTAATAAAGCTACGTTTTGCGGTGTAGTGACAATTACTGCCCCTGCCATTGGTACTGCTTGGGTTAAAGTTAACTGGGCATCCCCCGTTCCCGGTGGCATATCTACAATTAAATAGTCCAATTCTCCCCATTCCACTTGATAGAGAAATTGGCGAATTACGCCATTTAACATTGGTCCCCGCCAAATCACTGGTTGATCTCGGTCGATTAAAAAGCCCATCGAGACTAATTTCACACCGTGATTAAAAGCAGGTTCGAGTATTTCACCTTTTTCGCCAGGGCGGACTGTAATTTGGGCATCAGACAGTCCTAGCATGGTGGGATCGTTGGGACCGTAGATATCGGCATCAAGTAAACCAACTTTTGCACCTGTCTGTGCTAGAGCAACTGCTACATTGACTGCTACAGTACTCTTACCAACGCCACCTTTGCCACTGGAAATCGCCAGAATATTTTTCACCCCAGTAACGCCAGTGCGATCGGGTAAGCTTTTTTGCTTGGGTGTTTCTGCGGTCACTTCTACGCTGACATCTGTTACACCTGGAAGCTTTTTCACTGCCTTTTGACAGTCTTCAACGATAAACTCCCGTAAAGGACAGGCTGGTGTAGTCAACACTAAAGTGAAACTAACCTTGCCATCATCAATTTTGACGTTGCGAATCATATTCAGTTCTACCAGGCTTTTCTGGAGTTCTGGGTCTTGTACTGGTCGCAACACTTCTAGAACCGAGCGGGAATCAAGGACATCGTACATAAAAATTCAAATTTCAAATTTCAAAAAGAAAAAATCTATTTGCGGCAAGTATCTTAACTACTAACTGGATACTTTCGTTGCACCGCGATCGCTGTAATAAAACTTAAAAAAAATACATAATCTTCATATATAATTTTATCTGGCGTGAGGAATCAGGGATTGGTCATTTTTGATTAGTCAAGAGTCAAAAGTCAAGAGTTATTTGTCATTAGTTATTCTCTTGTCCTGCCTTAAAGTAATTCCCAATCCCCAATCTCTAGAAATCAAAACAACTGTCATTAAGATTTTTTTTCTTGCTAGGTACTGCTTGCAATGCAGCTTTTTCTACGGCTTCCACTAAAGAACGAGCCACGCGATCAACATAAGGACGAGACAAAGACCAGATTAAAGGCGACAACCAACCCTTGAGAGTTACAGAGTAAGATAAACACGTACCACACACTGTGGACTCTACTCGGTAAGTTATTCGTTCCTCAATCCCAGGAATCGCCAGCACTCGGATACTCAGCATTTCTTGAGGATTAACACGCTCCACAAAAATCCGAATGGGAATGGGTGAAAAGCGCGTAACTGCTTGGAAAATTAATCCGGGTTTGGGTACTAGTCCGTAAGGTACGTTAGTACTCTTGAGTAGTGGGTGCCAAGAAACGTCTGTGAAGTTTACCACTTGTTGCCAGAGTTCATCTACAGAAGCAGAACTAATTTCTTGATATGTTCGCACCAGAGAAGCGCAAAATCGACGACGTTTACGGTGAATGAATTTGGATAAACAACCTCGCATTTGCCTAATCCTCCTAGCTAAACACTTTCTGGGAACTCTGGCATGGTGGGCAATTGTACTCAGCCCTCGAATCAAACTTTCTCAAAATTGCCCTAACTATAGCAAGCCCCATACGGTGCAAACGCTAGTACGATTATTGGAAGTTTATACCCTCGACTCATGAAACACCATTCTGGGTCAGGTGTCCGATGCTTGAGCAGTTCAGTCAAAACCTTCAGATTTCAAGATTGAGAGTGCTTTTAACTAATTCGCCAGAGTCTGGTATAAATACCAGACTATTTCCATCAAAAAAATTCAAAAAAAAACTTCATTCAATATACAAGCCTATACGCATTTGAGGGAAAATAACTCTAGTCTTGCTAATCAATCGTAGAAATGCTTGACAAGTAAGAAAAAAGCAAATTTGCTCTCGTGTTTGGTCAGAAATTTTTAATTGAAAATTTTTGATTTTTGGGAAATTGTAATTTAGGTTCGGGAATCTATGTTGATCAACTCGCAAACCCCAACTCTGTCCGTAGACCCATCAAAGTTTCTACCAGCAACTGACGCTAAACAAAGAGTCAGTCAGTTTATGCAACAGTTACAAGACGAAATCACTCAAGCCTTGGTGGATTTGGATGGTGTTGCTAAGTTTCATGAAGATAGTTGGGAACGGCCAGAAGGAGGTGGAGGGCGATCGCGTGTTCTGCGTGATGGCGCAATATTTGAACAAGCTGGTGTAAACTTTTCTGAAGTTTGGGGTTCCCATTTACCAGCATCAATTTTAACCCAACGCCCAGAAGCGGCAGGACATAGTTTTTATGCCACGGGTACTTCCTTAGTGTTACACCCGCGCAATCCCTATGTGCCAACTGTGCATTTGAACTACCGCTATTTTGAAGCAGGCCCGGTATGGTGGTTTGGTGGTGGTGCGGATTTAACACCTTACTATCCCTTTGCCGAAGATGCTCAGCATTTCCATCAAACACTGAAGCAGGCGTGCGATCAACATCACCCAGAGTATTACCCAGTTTTCAAGCGCTGGTGTGACGAATATTTCTACCTCAAGCATCGCGGTGAGACAAGAGGAATTGGGGGTCTATTTTTAGATTATCAAGATGGTCAAGGTGCTTTATATCGCGGTCCTGACCCGAATGGGGAAGCAGCTAAATATAGTAATCAGGTAGAAGCAATACCACAAAGAACTTGGGAAGAATTGTTTGCCTTAGTGCAAGACTGCGGTCGAGCCTTTTTGCCAGCTTACCTACCGATTGTCGAACGGCGCAATGGCATTGAATATAGCGATCGCGAACGGAATTTCCAACTCTATCGCCGGGGAAGGTACGTAGAATTCAACTTGGTTTACGACCGCGGGACAATTTTCGGACTTCAAACCAACGGACGCACGGAATCAATTCTGATGTCTCTCCCGCCTTTGGTGCGTTGGGAATACGGGTATCAACCAGAAGCTAATACCCCAGAAGCCGAATTGTATGAAACTTTCTTGAAACCTCAAGATTGGATAAATTGGACACCCACCAATCAAGCTTAATGAGCGTTGATGAGTATTGAGTTCGGAGTAAAACATCACAAAACAATCCCAAAAAATAAAGGCAGGAATGTTTGTGTTAGATGCTTTGCATCTCTATATTTCGCTTCTATTTTCTCCTGTTCTTAACTCAGCACTTATCAGGTTACACAGCCCTGTTTTGGTGAGTTAAACTACTAAAGAAAAGCACCTAGTAAAAAAAGGTGACATTTTAAGCTGTAGCTTGTTAATCTCAAGTATTAGCACTAAATTGTTCTGTTAGTGGTGAGTCAATTAATTTACTAACTCACTGGAGTTCCTAGTCGCGGGAACATTCAGATTTTCAGAAAAGCAAGTCTTTTGACTCACCAGTAACAGTCTTAAATACAGTAGTTAACTTTGACAGGACTGCCGCAGGGAGGCTCAGTGATTCAGATAGAGCAGAAAACCCACATCACACAAGATGGTAATACCGTTATTGTCTTGGCCCCAACAGGGCGCTTGGATATCACCACTGCTTGGCAATTTCGCCTGAAGTTACAGGAATGTATTTCCAAACTCAGTCGCCATGTAGTTGTGAATCTTAGCCAGGTAAACTTTATTGATAGTTCTGGTCTTACTTCTTTAGTAGCCGGAATGCGTGACGCCGATAAACTCAAGGGCAGCTTCCGGATTTGTAATGTACATACAGAAGCAAAACTTGTGTTTGAAGTTACAATGATGGATACAGTATTTGAAATCTTTGAAACTGAAGAGGAAGCTTTAGAAGGTGTGCCTCGTAGCATCGCTAGCTAAAACTCTGCTGAGTTCTAAGTTTTGAGAAGCCAGCGCTTTGTTTTGGTTGGCAAAATTGTAGTTACTGGCGTTGCTGAGTTGAAGAATTGAGAAAAGGTACAGAAGAGAAGAGTATAGAAAATGGCTCTTTTCTACAACTTCGTACTCAGCACTCATAACTCAGTATTGATTCCGCTTATTGTAGCGATAAGGTCCTAAAATTGCTCCCCAAGTAGCTTTGCCAGTTGCTGTGTCAATTCCTTTGTCGTAGCTGTGAAATTCTGTTGCAGAGACTTCAAAGCCTAAAGAAACTTGTACGCTGCTGCCTAAATAAGTAAAGCGACAACTCGTATTGGGTAGTGGAGTCGCGACAAACTTATAGCAGTTAGGCGCTAGTGTTTGCTGGGTAACGGTGAGGACGCAACCTGGTAATAAATCTAATTGATCGGATGTCAAAGTATCGAGTAAAGTCGGATTGCGACCCGCACCTTTTAAACTGCCTGGATCTTTAGGCATATAGTATTGCGCTTGTATGTGTGGAGCAAAGTCACCGCTTGGCTTTAAACGCATAATTCTCTGGCGGTAAGAATTATCTAGGTTGATAATATTGGCTTGTTCAGCAAACAAAGTAATACTGTCTTCTGAAAACAAATTAACTGGCCTTTGCCATAGGCGCAGGTGAACGTACCAAGCAGGATCGGCTATAGCTTGTTCCTGATTATCAAATTCACCAGCTAGGTATTTACCTAGATCTGTTAACTCTGAGGATAAGCTCATAAATTTAGATGCACAATTGATTTAATTGCTTTTGATATAAAGATTTTTTGGCTGGCAGGTTAAAATTTACAGGAAGCGTTTCATCGCCTATGCCAAGAGAGCACAGACTTTGGTAGTCAAAAGTTGAGTGAAATTATTGTAAACCGCTCCATCACAAGTTGAAACCCGAACTTGGCAAAGTAGCCTTTAAGCGAGAGAATAAAAATACGTCGCCCTTAACATTTTCTTTGTGAATAACGTCCGTACTGTCTCTGATACAAAGCGAACTTTTTACGCCCTTCACACCCGTCCAATCAACACGATTTATCGTCGGGTAGTAGAAGAGTTGATGGTGGAAATGCATCTGCTGTCAGTAAATGTCGATTTTAGCTACAATCCGATTTATGGCTTGGGCGTCGTCACCACCTTTGACCGCTTTATGCAAGGCTACCAACCAGAACGGGATAAGGAATCTATTTTTAGCGCCTTATGTCAGGCTGTAGAGCAAGAAGAGCAACGCTACAAGCAAGATGCTGAAAGATTGCGAGAGTTAGCTAAAAGTTTACCAGTCAATGATTTAATTGCGTGGCTCAGTCAAACCACTCACTTAGATCGAGATGCTGACTTGCAAACACAACTGCAAGCGATCGCCAATAATTCTAACTTTAAATACAGCCGCCTGTTTGCAATCGGATTATTTTCGTTATTGGAACTGTCAGATCCAGAATTAGTAAAGGACGAAAAACAACGTAACGAAGCTCTAAAAAATATTGCTAGCGGCTTGCATCTCTCTGAGGAGAAACTGAGTAAGGATTTGGATCTGTATCGCTCTAACCTAGACAAAATAGCGCAAGCACTAGTAGTTATGGCAGATATGCTCTCCGCCGATCGCAAAAAACGCGAACAGCGGAAACAACAATCAACTACTTCAGTTGCACCTCCCAGCGCCAACGAGTAGTTAATAGTCAATAGTCAATAGTAATAACCTTTTACTATCGACTGTGGACTATGGACTTTTGCGTTGGGAGTGTTTTTTATTGAAAATTTAGACACCTAATAATCGGTAGATCAAATTGTTGATGATGGTGAGTGCAAACGCCCCTAAGACAGCACTCCAAATACCGAAACGTAAGCGAAACCCCTCTACTAACCAAGCTGCAATACTAAAACAAACAACGGCAATCATAAATGTGAACAAGCTGGATAGTAAGTTGAAGGTAAGCAAACTTGGTACTGCAAAAACCAGGCGTAGAATTGGTCTAACTAATGTCGTGACAATGCCAAGAACGGCTGCTGATAAGAAAGCTTTATTGGGAGTATCAATCTCTACACCTAAAGGCAACTTGCTAATAATTAACAAGCTGACAGACGTTGTTAGCCAAACAATTAAAACTGTCCAAATTTCATTCATGGCCACAATCCCTGAAATGTGAATGGCGATCGGCGTTAAAACTCAGGCAGCAGATACAAGGCTTTTAAAAAGGGATTCTGACCTCACCTAAAAATCAGCTTAAGGAATACCCTAAGACAGATTGCCATTGTTTGAAGGGCGTCTGACAGCGTTTTTCATCTATTTGAATCACATTCTTTCGCAGGAGCAGACGGTTGTCTGTCCCTACCTTGTGGTTGATTTATTAGAAAATTGCTGTAAACTCCGATGGCATTAGGTAAGAAATGTAAATATTTCTACCTTATACCTTCTGCCTTCTGCACCTAGGCAGTTAAATTACTTAGTTGATTGGAAGGAAAATCTGGGAAAATTAATCAATTATTTGTAAATTAGCAGATTTTTTTTATCTAACCAAAATTTATTCTGGATATCTTTAGGTTTAAAAGACAGATGTAACGACAATGGGGCAAGGTGAGCACAGCAAGAGAAGTTTCAAGGAGGGCTAGCTTGCCAAACACGCAGGCGTAGTGCGTTAGCCAAGGAAATAAAGTTTCCCTCCTTGTCTTCCCATCCTTGATTTTGTAGAAACTGATAAGGTGAAAGTTAGTTCGTTTGTCTTTACCTTCTCCAATCCCATCCCTAAGTTACTTTGCTCTAAAATCGACTCAGTATTACCTTTGAGGCGCAGAGTTAGTTTTTCCTGGTGCTACAGCCTTGTTGGGCGTAGTTGTCTTGGGAACTATAGGAGCAATCTCTGGATTAACAGGATTTATACCTCGCCCCGTTTGAGGTTGAGTGGGGTTACTGGGAAAGTAGGGATTAATATTACCTTGGGGATTGATTCCAGGTACTGGTGCATTGTTTGGTACAGGATTAGTACCAGGATTAATTGGGAAAGATGGAACCACAGGCAGATTTGAATTTGTAGATGTTTGAGACGGTCCCGGTATAATTCCCAAAGATACGCGATCGCCTCCCACCTGCCGAAGTAAATCCAAAGTCTCGATCACATCGTTGTATGTTGCTGTCCGCGACGCATTCAACACCAAAACACCATTGGGATTTTCTTGGACATACTTCTTTAAAATACCTGCCAATTGCTCTCGCCTGACCATGTTTTTTTCAACATAGGTCTGACCTACAGCATCAATAGTCACAGGTAATATATTGCTATTGCCCTGGAGAGCGGCCGTGGGTGATGTACCAGTGTTGGCTTTAGGCAAATCAATATTAATTGCTTGTTGCCGAGTAAATTGCAAAGCCGCCAACAGAAAAAATGTCAGGATACAAAAAACGACATCAATTAAGGGAATAAGTTGAATTTGGAAATCTTCAACCGGAGTATGCAAATTAACTTTCATTGTCTTACACTCGTGTATGCCTGGTTCAAGGATTAAATTCTTAACTATTGCTCAGGATCTAAAGAATCAGTCCCTTCTGAAATTTCAGGAGAATCAGAAAATTTGTTTCTGCCTCGTTTTCGGGGTGGAGTAAAATTTTCTCGTGAAGATTCCCGCATAATTATTGATGGTTGATTGCTAAAGTCAGGTGGTGACTGACGATAGAGCAACTCCAAATCATTCCCAGCTTTACGAAAAACTTTGACTTGGTTGACTACAAAACTTTGAAATAGACGGTAGAATACCAAACTAACAATGGCAACTATTAGCCCAGTTGCCGTACTAATTAAGGATTCCCCAATACCTGTAGTCACCCCTGCTGTAGATTCAGTTCCCAAGTCACCAATACGAATTGCGCGCAGAGATTGAATTAAACCTAAAACCGTACCCAATAAACCCAAGAGTGGAGCCAGAGCAATCACAGCTTCTAAAAGTTTTTCGCCTCGCCGCATTCCAGCTAACTCGTCTTCAGCTGTCGCCTCCAATGCCAATCGAAAGGTCTCTGTGTCAGGTTTCAACAAGCGTAAGGGGGCGAAGAGAAATCTACCGATGGGTTGATTAGTTGCTTGTTTGGCAATTTCTGCTGCTGTTTGCCAATTATCGCCAGCAGCATCCAAAACACGATCAACTATTTCTTTTTCTTGAGTTAAAATTCGCAGCCAGAACCACAGACGCTCAAAAATCACACTCAAAGCTAAAATCGACAGCGCTAGCAAAGGCCACATTGCTGGGCCGCCCTTGTGAAATAAATCTAAAATATCCACTGTTTAAGTCTCCTCCCTCCACTTCTAGAACAACTATTGCAAAGCACTTTAATTCTAGAGATTAATGCACAATTACCATACTCTTATGCTGAATTACAGGGTAATTACGTTGCACATTAAGTTTAAATAACTTCAGCAGCCAAAATGCTCACCAAATCTAGGTTGTAGCATTGTGAATATTGTAGATGGTCAAAGTGCTGCTTCCAGTAGGATATTTTAAGATTTTAATTGTTTAGTAGCATCTTCCAGACTAACTTGGGCGGTTATTCCCACCGGGAGTTTTAAGCATAATTTGTCAAAATTAAAGGTAACTGGAGGTTCAAAACATGAAATTTTCAATCCAATCAGTTTACACTTGGTATCGCAATTTGCTTCGGAATCCGAAGTACCGTTGGTGGGTAATTTTAGGAACTCTTGTTTATATTGTCAGCCCCATTGATATCGCCCCAGATTTTCTACCCATTGTGGGAGAAATTGATGATGTTTTACTGCTGACTCTGCTAGTTACTGAGGTGTCTGGACTAGTTATTGAAGGCTGGAAAGCTCATAAGGGTAAACTGGACACTGAATATCCTAATCCCTCTGAGGCTTCTACCTCTACTGGAAACACTGTTGATGTTGATGCTGTCTCTGTCAAATAGTTTTACAAACGATATAAAATTTAATAAACCCCCTGCCTTTATTATGGTGGGGGATATTTTTTTAACGCAGAAAAACCCGTTTATAACTCTTTAACAAATTCTGTTAAGAAACGGACGGCTTTCAATATATAACTAGCGCAATCTCGAGGTGAGGTATTGTAGAACGATCGCCATGCACTGGCCTTATCTTCATCATAGCGATCGCCGCTTTCGGGATGTGCATCTAACCATGCTAGTCTGACTGCATGACCGATTAAGACATCCAATACGATATATTCCTCAATTTGCAGGTTGGGGTTGTTAGCAGCGATCGCAGATAATTCAATCAGCGCTTCAATATTAACTTGTCGATATTCGGGAGCCTCAATTTTATTTAATAGATGCTCGACTAATAAAGCAAAATTTCTTTCGCCTGGTGTCATCTCTGACAACATTAATTCACTATCTAAGCGATTGCGGCGTTCTAGCTTATCGCCAATTACCAAGCCCTTGCAATGTTTCATTAATTGCCAAACTTGTTGAAAAAAGTCTTTAGGTACGCGTCCGGTTGCTCCTCCTGCTTGGCGGAACTGTCGCCAACCGCCTACAGGGACTTCGATTTCGGCTTCAATTGGGGGTGCGACTACCCAATCAATCTCAGTTTCTTTTTGCTTGACATGAAGTGATTCTTGCTGGCGCAACAGGTTACTCATACCTGCATATTCAGTTAAAACATTTTGCAGGCGTGTTTTGACCTCAAAAGGCGAAAGTTGCATTAAGTATTCGTAGGCTTCATCTTGAGTCACCCGTAATTCTCTTGCTAGTTTACTGGTAATTAACAGGATCAGATAGCCGACTTTCAGTGTCAGTAGTCCTTGAAATAGTTCTGGTTCCGATCTGATCAGGACACCCAGATAGATAATAATTTCTTGAGTGAGGACGCGATCGCGGATATCTTCACGACAAAAATGATTAATTTTCTCGGCAATTTCATTGTGGGACATCGGTACTGCAATTAGTGACTCTTCACTGTAAGCTTTGCCCACGGAAATTTGCTTACCTCTAACTACAATACTTGTGACGACATCTGACAAGCTAATATCTACCATCTGTCGCAACCCAGCTGCACGTCGTACTATTGCCCAAAGCCCTAAATCCCCGGCTTTGGTATATACTTCATCGAGTAAATAATCTACTGTTACAGCAGATCGAGGCCCACCAAACCCTGTATCAAACTCTAATCCCTGCAAGCGAGTCAAAGTCTGCAATAACTCAATTTGCTCGTAAATATTTTCTGACGCACGTAAAGACGACAGCAATAGCCCTAAGTTAGTTTCACATTCCATTTGGAATTCTTGGGTATGCTCTAATAGCCCATTTTTCCCTGGATGATATGCCAAATAATAGCAGTGTAGTGCAGCATTTTTGACGGCTGGTAGTGAAAATTCTTTATCTTGCAGAAAATCAATTCTTTGAATTCCAGCTGTCAGCATCAGTTGATTTAATCGTCCCAACTTTACCCGGACACCATTACAAACACCATCTTTCAGTTCTTGCATTAATTCTAATAAAGCCTCAGAACCGATTTCTAACATAGTATGGGTCAACATTAAAGTTAGGGTAGGACGGCCCAAATCACTCCAATACTTTTGAATGTAAGCAAGTTCACTTCTAATTTGATCCAGCAAGAAATGATAATCAAGGGTTAAATAAAATTGCTGGGCATCTAAAAAAGATGGTAAAAATACAACTGTCTGGTTGTGAATCCGAAAAATGCGAGATGTAGTCAAACTCCGCAACCGCCGCACGGGTCGCCCAGTTAGACCTAGTTTATCATTGCGTCCAATTTGGGTATAAATAGCCGAGAGATCCCCAGCGTTTCTGACTTGAATCGGTTCTAATTGCTTGGGTGTTTGCGTTTCAATACCGTGAACTTCTAGTTTTTCTTGTAAGTCTTCATCTTCAGCTAGCAGGGCAATTTGTACTAAAGATTCTCTGTTTTTACCTATACACAGGTGTCTTCCCAAAGGGTCAATATCGCCAACTGCCAACAGCCCTTCACTTAGCATTTGTCCTAGAAAATATAAACTTTGCGCCCACACTAAGGGTACATTTTCATTAGGTAACCGAGGCTGACTTTGAGGCGCTAATTTTTCCGCTTCTATATTCTGCTCGGCAACATAATAAAGTTCTGGTAATAAATGCAATGCATCGTTTTCTACGAGTAATGATGCTAAAAGTTCTTGGTAATGTTGAGCTTGTGCTTTGTCATTACGGAACAACCCATCTAGTACCAAATAAGTGAAAAATAAAGGCCATTCACACTCAATATGCTCAAACTGTCTCAGTTCCCAAGGTTCATAATGTAAGCGTTGAGTATCTTCTAACACAGTTTGGTGTCCGTCCCGGAGGAAGCGTTTGCAGCCGTATTTGCCTTGAAGTTTGTTAATAATATCGTTAAAAGTGCGCGATCGCAGTTTCTCATCTTCTACTGAAAAGGCTGGAAAACTAATAATACTCAGTAATGCTGCATCAATTTCTTTTGAGCCAGATTCTCTCGGTAATAGTGATTCTAATGTGATCCGAGCGCGGGCAATTTCATCGGGTAAAACATGAATCACTGATGCTTGACTCCCACACACACCAAATAAATCTAGTCCATTGATGGCTTCTAAAGCAGCTTTTGCCATACCTACAGAGCTAGCATTTAACTCGGCATTACCACGATTAATTTTGTTACCACGTTCCCAAATGCCATAATCTGGTGTGCGATAAGCTCGTCCAATGTAGTAAACCAGATTTTGAACAAAATTTACTTCATCAATGGTATAAATTATTTGCAAGCCGGAGGCGGTCATTTGCGCCAAAATTAACAAGAATATTGATGTAGCATCTAGTTGTAAATGCCCCCATTCATCATCACCTACCACAATATCACCAGTAGCAGTGTTGTATTTGGCATGTAACCCATCTAATGGTGACTGTGTATGTTTAAATCGTTCCACTTTATTAGCTTGTCGCATCATTGCAAAAAGCAATCCACGCATCAGCTTGATCGCACTATGTTCTAATTCGTAGGTGTATCCTTTGTTTTCATCAATCTTGCGGTATGCAAGTGCTAAACCCCAAACTGCCAAAATGCTATAAACGTTGTCTCTTACCCAAGCATCTGTATAATCACCGTGGGCCGTTATAGCCGTACTCGCAGGTAACAAACCAGTAATCGGATTCTGACGGCTGAGAATAATTGTCTTGATTTGCTGATAGTAATTCTCCAGGCGAGCATACAATTTGGTAGTGTCCATGATTTTATTGGCTGCAACTTGCGGAATTGACCCTGTAGCTGTGAAATTAAAGATGTAAACCTAACGAGAACTTGTTTAGTGTCGGCAATGGTATTACATCTGAGGGCGGTATAGGTATATTATTATCTCCTGTTCCTAGTCTCCTGGTTGCAAAATTGTTAATGAACTAAGTAGATTGGCGTAAATATTTATCGTCAGTATCAAGAAGCTAGGAGAATAAGACAGAAGAGAGTTTGAGCCAAGCTCATATGTCTTTACAGAAACTACATTTATTTACGTCTTTCTACTTAATATCCGAGATTAAAATTTGTTGTAATCTTTATCTTTAACAAACCTGGGAACATCTAACTTTAAAATATTTTCAATAATTCTAAAGTAGGATAAATAATCATTCAAAAGAAGCAAACCTACTCAAGAAAAATTGAGTAGATTATGGGTATTAAAACGTCTAAACCTCAAAAATTCATAGAGAGGGTAAGTAATTATGTCTGTACGTTACAACCAAAATAATGCTCCCTTAGTGAAAGTAGTTTACTCTCAAGTTAAAGTTAATGGCAAAGTTCAGTTAGTACCATTAGAGCTATATGCTGATGGTTCGCTGAAGCAAGCTAAAGGATAAAATTGAACATATATTGTGATTAAACATTAACTTTAGGAAGCAGAGGATACTTTAAATGCCTTAAGCAAATATATCCTCTGCTTCTTTACCTTCTATGTGTAGCACTCTAAAAGTTGCATTGTATAAATGTGTATTTAACCTGAGCTCGGGATAAGAAATCCTCAAACCCTTTGATTTTGCGTTGTCCGGTCTGAAGCTTGGTTTTCATATATTCTCAATAAGGCATGTTGTTGATATTAATCTCATTTGTAAACCTTATTGACGCAACGATTCCACTTTAATCACTTCTTTTACGACTTAGAATTTTTCTCAATCTATACACAATAAGCTTTTTAGCTTCTGGCTTAACCCGAACTCAGGTTATTTATCTTTCTAAGCCGAACTAAATTCATTTAGATGTGAAATGAATTCGGTTTGATTTGTAAGCAGCAGTTTATGTGTAGACTAGACAATGTTCTACATTTCTTGTTCACTTATCCTTTCTTGAGTAAGTAATTTCAGCAATTCAATCAGATTACTATGGGTTTAAACTAGAGAATATGCTTTTATACTTGCTTAACAAGCTTAACTAAAAATGAAACTGGTGGAATTATTCCAGGGAGCGTTAGAGAAAATTAAGTCTGTGCGATGGGATAGAACCATCGAAAAACACGAAGGGCCAGAAGATTGGGCGGCGGTTCTGCGATGCTGTGAGCCAGAGTTTATCATGATTGAAGGGCACCCTGTGCTTTTACCAGTAGAAAGGTCTCATCACGCCAATATTACAATTCTACGTGCGATTTTTAGTAATAATGGCAAGTCCTTAACTCTCTTTCTCAAAGACACAACGTTTGATGATGACCCTTTTTTTGCAGGCTTTGTGGCAGTTTGCGATCGCGTTGTAGGAGAAAATTTCTTTTTGGCGATTTTATACCATGAATGGTTTGTGATCGAGCGATCGCCTGTCTTAGAATAAATCTTGGGTTCTCGTTCCGGTCTACTGAACATCAGTTGTGGTTGTAGAAGATAATGCTCCAAGATTCAGAAAATACTTTAAAAGTTGCCCAGCAGGCATTTGAGCATTTTACACATGGTCTAGCGACAGGTGAATGGCAAGAGTTTCTAGATATACTTACAGAAGATTTTACCTTTTGGTTTCCAATGGGTAAATTTCACGGTTTGAATGAGGGAAAAGAACGAGCTAAAGAGTTTTTTCAGTACGTCAATGCATCTTTTAGTCCTGGGATAAAGTTGACTTCCCTAGACCGTGTTACCAGTAATGAAACGACTGTTGTGTTTGAGTTTCGAGATGAGGGGCTGTTACTGGGACAACTTTATAAAAATCGGGTAGCAGTTTCTTTTGATGTGCGTGGAGACAAAATTTGCGCCTATCGAGAATACTTTGGTAGCGATGGTAAATCGTATTAAGCCAGTCTATTCACATATTTAGTAGAAGCACAACAATTTTGTTCTTCAACCGCTTGGTTTATATCAATGAAAATTGCTTTTAAGAACTGTGAAATGAGTTGGAGCAGAAGGATTAGTTAATTATTCTCAAAGTTTGGTTGATTGATTTCTTTAGATTTAGCCTCTGCGGCTTGATATGCATCCAAGTAATTTTGACCACCCAACATTACATCACCATAATACTCATAAGGTGGGTCGCCATAGATTGGTAGGGGATCATCTTCGGGATAATCTTCTTGCGATTCTTCGATGATTGCTTTTAGCTGCTTGACAGTGAAGCTTTCTGCCGCAAAGTAATAAAGCTGCTGGGGATTTTTTTGCAGATACGGTAGGGTGGGATCGACAATAGATTCTCCTAGTTCAATCCAAGCGTGTTCAATGGGTTGGTATGGCTTCCCAGGAAAAACCAAAAATCCCTGAACATATTTTGCTCCCTCAGTCGCTAATGCTGCTCTATAAGCATTATCAAAGGTTTTTTTTGCCTTGCTTTTGATACGTTGAGAAATTTCAACCGAAAGCGCTTCATCCAATGGTTTATTCATCGATAAAAAGGAGTCAAGCAGCTACTCTAATATCCTACCACTCGTAGGGCTTGCATATTTAAGTTACTTAGTTAGACGACAAAGGCAAATATTAATTAACTTTGTAGTCAGCACTTCAGAGATAAAAAAATATATATGAATATCGAAAACTTCCACCTGAAGAAAAAGTTGCATTGATTTAGTAACGTTTAAGCCATAGCTATCCTGCGCATTCACCACCACATTTACTGAGAGATAAATATTTTTACTTGTTGTGAACTGAAAGATTTTACTAGTCTTTGGTAATTCTTTAGGTAGATGCAGAAAGGTTTTCAGACCTGTTTTCCCGGTTTCAGAATATCTATGCATTCAAAATCATCGACAATTACCATCAGGCCTTGTTGAACTTGCTGTTTAAGTTTAGCGATCGCGTCTAGATTTTTCTTGGATCTAAATTAATCATCAAAAATCTTTCTCAGAAACATCTGTTAACCTCTATAATTTATACCCAAAGATATATTGCCTAGAGAAATTTTATTTGTCTTAATTAAAATAAGAGATTTTATATCTGCTTTTCTTAGTTTTCGCTTTTTGGCTCATCCTCTATTAAAAAAGCTCCGAACCTATACATTTAGGTTAATAAAAGTATTTTTCATCAGATAAATAAGATTTATGCAGACTATGTACGGCAATTAGAACTAAGTTATAAATAGTAAGAGTGTTATCTTAAAAACAAGGTCATTTACTCAATTTTTGAGGAAAAAACTATGACTGCAACGCTCTTAGCAGGTAGTTCTATCGAGTCTTTCTTAGGTAATGAAGCAGAAGATCTGCTGACATACAAAGCAAAAGTTTCTCAAGATTTATTACATTTACCAGGGCCAGACTTTGTAGATCGAGTTTGGATAAACAGCGATCGCAATCCTCAAGTATTGCGTAATCTCCAGCAACTATATTCTACTGGTCGTCTGGCATATACTGGTTATCTCTCCATTCTCCCGGTAGACCAAGGTATTGAGCATTCAGCTGGAGCATCTTTTGCCCCTAATCCGATTTATTTTGATCCAGAAAATATTGTGAGGTTGGCAATAGCTGGAGGTTGCAATGCTGTGGCTACGACTTTGGGCGTTTTGGGTAGCGTTTCGCGCAAATATGCTCACAAAATCCCCTTTATAGTCAAAATAAATCATAACGAACTGTTGACTTTCCCCAATCAATTTGACCAAGTATTGTTTGCCGATGTCGAACAAGCTTGGAATTTGGGTGCAGCAGCAGTAGGTGCGACGATTTATTTTGGTTCAGAACAGTCTACCAGACAAATTCAGGAAATTAGCCAAGCTTTTAAATATGCTCATGAACTGGGCATGGTAACTATTCTGTGGTGCTATCTGCGGAATAACGCTTTTAAACAAGATAAAGACTATCATGTTGCTGCTGACCTCACTGCACAGGCAAATCATTTAGGCGTAACGATTGAAGCCGACATTATTAAACAGAAGTTACCAGAAAATAATAATGGTTACGGCGCTGTAGCCAAAGCAACTGGTCAATCTTAC
This sequence comes from Nostoc sp. 106C, assembly GCF_002154725.1. Taxonomy (GTDB): domain Bacteria; phylum Cyanobacteriota; class Cyanobacteriia; order Cyanobacteriales; family Nostocaceae; genus Aulosira. The sequence continues at coordinate 29,020 of NZ_MTAW01000130.1, forward strand.
GGTAAAACCAACGAGCGAATTTACACAGATTTAACAACAGATCACCCAATTGATTTAACTCGTTATCAAGTACTAAATTGCTACTGTGGACGTGCAGGGTTAATTAATTCTGGTGGGGCTTCTGGTAAAAATGATTTTGCAGAAGCGGTTCGCACTGCTGTGATTAACAAACGTGCTGGTGGTACAGGATTAATTTCGGGGCGTAAGGCATTCCAACGTCCCTTTGAGGAAGGAGTGAAACTGTTTCATGCTATTCAGGATGTTTATTTATCACCAGATGTGACTATAGCTTGAGGTTTAGAAAATAGAAAAACTAAATAACCAGGTGGGCTATTTGTCCACCTTTATTTTTCTCGTTACTAAGAACTTTCAAGGTGCGAGATCTCCCTTGCTCGATCATCTCATCCGCTTTTTTATTTTGTCTTAATAGCCTCATAGGTATTTTTATAACTAGCAAGTTTATCTTGCACTTGTTTAGAGACCGATGTCCCTTGGGGAATAGCTTGTAATAAGTTGATTGCCTCTTGCAATTTACCTTTTCCTTGCTGCAAAATTGCTGATTCCTCTGGCGCGTTTTTAATTATAAAAGCAGCTTCTACTGCTAATTTCTCCGCAGTATCAAACTTAGAGGCTGCGTTCTTTTCCAAAGCAACTCTTTGACTGATAGTAGTATAGTTGACACGATATTTAACTAGTTGCTTTTTTGCTTGCTCAGAAACAGATGTGCCTTTAGGAATATCCTCCAGTAAGCTTACTGCCTTTTGCCATTTACTTTGGGCTTGCTGCCAACTTGTTATAGTTAATGGTGATTTTTGAACCATAACAGCAGCTTCCATGCCAAGATTTTGAGCAGATTTTAGGTTAGATTTGGCAACTTTTTCATGTTTGATATGTTGATTTTTCTGCACAGTAATAATTTTATCTTTAACTATCCAACTACCAAAACTCAATATCACTAAACTTGAGCTAATGAATAAAATTGAATGTAGTGGCTTTCTTACTAAAAATTTTGTTATTACTTCTAGTTTATGACTTTGAGGAATATTTTCCATTGCTTTTTCAGCTTGTTCTAGTTGATTCTTAGTAGCGACAACCAAGGTGTCAATTTTTCCTTGAAATAATTCACAATCATAGATAATATCTCCTAAAGCTTGACATTTATCACTACTAGATATAATGAAGCCATATTCATCATCAAACCATTCTAATTCCAAGCCAGAATTGCCACAGAAAGCTGATAAATTAAGTAATATTAATAAGATATTTTGTGTATTTTTAATATTCTCAAATACCTCTGTAGACTTTTTCTGTAGTTGCAACAATTCCTGTTGATAATTAAGAAGTTGCTGAATTTGCTGCTGTAAAACTTTAGACTTACCATAAACCAAGTCAAGCTTGAGTTTTTCTTCAAGCTCTTGGAACTTACTTGGTAAACTAGAATAGTTAATATTACAATTCAGTTGGTTAATAAATTGAGCATTACTTAAAATATCCTCAGCTATTGCCTGAAGCAGTTCGCCCCATTCAAGCCAACGGGAAATTTTAGATTCTAAATTATTTAAAGATAGTTTAGGTGGTTTATTACTAAATTTTTCGGCAATAAATCTTTCTCCAGTAGTCAGCAATGGATTTACTAAATGACTGTGAGAGTTGAATACAGCGCTTTCTGTACCCCCAGAAAGCACGCCAACTGCCGCATTATTTATTTTGGCAACATCTAATTCTTGAGCGATCGCGGCTTTGAGATTGCGGAGTTGTTCTTGAACAAAATTTAGCCTGATGATTTCTTGCTTAATCGCATGAGAATCACCAACAGTCAACTTAAGACTTTCAACAAGTTTTGTCAGTTCATGTAGATGCTTTTCTAGGTTAGCCATAAATATCCCTTGGGGATTGGTCGAAAGTTTATGCCAAACAATTAAAATGGCTATGAAGCGAGGTTAGAGCTTAACTCAGAACATAACCGCGCCTGTTGCAGCCTAGTATCCTAGTTGATTGAAAAATCTCAGGAGCTATAAAGCTAGAGTTCCCAGAAATCCTGCTAAAGTAACAACTTAAGTTTAAATATTTCAATAAAATATCAAACTACCCGTAGCTAAGGCATGAATGAAACTGATTTAGCTTTTACCCCAGCACTGGAGTTGGCGCAATTAATCCGTCGCCGGGAAGTATCGCCGCTAGAGTTAGTAAATATATATTTAGAACGGATTGAGCGCTTAAATCCCCAATTAGGAAGTTATTTTACGGTGATGGCAGATTTGGCGATCGCAGATGCTCAAGCCAAAACAGAAATACTCGCCACTACAAGAGAACTACCAGCATTTTTTGGCGTACCAATTTCGATTAAAGACCTCAACGCTGTAGCAGGTGTGCCTTGTACCTATGGCAATCCAGCATTACTGAACAATATCCTTAACTATGATGATGGGGTCGTAACTCAGATTAAACAAGCTGGATTTGTGCTGCTGGGTAAAACTGCAACTTCAGAATTAGGTTCATTTCCTTACAGCGAACCTACGGGATTTCCCCCAGCCAGAAATCCTTGGAATTTAGACTACACACCAGGCGGTTCTAGTGGTGGTGCAGCCGCATCATTAGCAGCAGGATTGTGTGCGATCGCCCAAGGTTCTGATGGGGGTGGTTCAATTCGGGGGCCTGCGGCTTGTTGTGGTGTAGTAGGAATTAAACCATCACGGGGAAGGGTAACTAATGCACCTGTAGGCGATCGCCTTTCTGGGATTGCCACTAATGGCCCGCTTGCCCGTACTGTTGCGGATGCAGCTGCGCTTTTAGATACAATATCTGGTTATTTTCCAGGCGATCCATACTGGTTACCCGATCCACAGCCATCATTTCTGGCTGCTACTCAAAAACAACTTGGGGAATTACGCATCGCTTTTAGCACTATCATTCCGCCCTTAGGTGAAGCAGACGCTAACTGTGAGCAAGGGGTTTTGCAAACAGTTAAGTTATTAGAACAACTTGGTCATCAAGTTGAAGAGAAATGCCCAGATTTTAGCGGCTTAGTCGAACCATTTCAAATTGTTTGGCAAGCTGGGGTAGGTGCTGCGGGAATTCCGGCGGAAGTATTGCAACCAGTAAATCGTTTTTTGTTAGCGCGATCGGGTTCTGCGGCTGAATATCTGCAAGCAGTAGCGCAAATGCAGATGGTAGCACGGCAAATCGTGGCTTTTTTCAATAACGTTGATGTGCTGGTATTACCAGTGTATCTGCATTCACCAATTCGGGTGGGAGAATGGGCTTCTTTAAGTCCAGAAGAGACATTCCAAAACATTATTAATTGGGTAGCACCTTGTCCGCCAGCAAATGCAACTGGACAACCTGCGATCGCACTTCCTGTAGGTTTTGATAGTAATGGTTTACCCATTAGTGTGCAGTTAGTTGGTAAACCTGGTGCGGAGGAAACACTCATTAGCGTAGCTACACAACTAGAAGCCGCTAATCCTTGGCTTCAGCATCGTCCAGCTTTGGCGACATAATGCCATGCAGGCCTCTTTAGAACAACTCTCCCAAATTACCGTGTTTGCAGATTTAGAAACAGCAGACAAGGTAAGTTTACAACCGCAAACCCAGGTGCAACGCTATAGCAAGGGAGAGATTATTCTGCATGAAGGCGATTCCTTACCAGCCAAGTTATATGCTGTTGTCAGTGGTTCAATTCAAGTTACCAAAACAGCAACCACAGGTAAAGAAACGATTCTTCGTACCTTAGCTAATGGGGAAATTTTTGCTGCGCCTGCTTTGTTAGGAAACGGAATTTCCCCTGCAATTGTAACTGCTGAATCTGATTGCAAAATTCTGACTATAGAACGAGAGGCTTTATTAAAAGCTATCCAACAAAATCCTGAGATTGCTTTACGGATGTTGATGGTTTTTAACAATCGGATTCAGCAATTACATGAAACAGTTCATGGATTAGTTTCTGAAAGAGCAATTGTACGGCTTGCTAGGTTAATTCAGTATTTTGCTGCCGAATTTGGAACTGAATCAACTCCAAAAGGCGAGTTTTTAAAAGATAAATTATCGTACTATCGTATGGCTCGGAGTATTGGCATTTCTTACGAAGAGTGCGTGCGTTTAATTAAAAGCCTGAAGTCGATAATTGCCTACAGTCGCGGCGGTAAGATGACGATAATTGATCTGAAGAAATTAGATGCGATCGCCTCTGGTGCAATATCACCGGAAGATTAATTTTAATTTAAACCTAGGTGGGCATTGCCCACTCTATGGTTATTTGCAAATCTCAATATCGAGATTAAACAGCTACAGTCAATTTATCTTGTTCGCGAGCAGCGACTACTAGAACAAGGCACAAAGCTGCGATCGCCTTTTGCCATTCTTGTCTTACCTGGGCATTTTCCACACCATCAAATAATGCTATCAAACGTGGGATAGAAGCCTCTAAAGCAGCACGTGGTACAGGGCGGTGTAAATCTACTAAGCTAGTCAAACTTTCGCGATTATGGACGAAACCAATTACCCAAGTTGTTGTGTGATCGGGGCTATCAGGAACGCGTTTAACTCCTAATTCATTTTTTAGCCAGTTGTAAAAAGGTGGAAGTTCTTTAGCTAAAACTGTTCCTGCTGTTGGTAATGTTTCCTTCAACAAATTACTATCTAAGCTGCCTAGCTCTTGATTTAATTCAGAAGATTTGAGAACTTCAGTAAGCGGTTTTGACAGTATTGCATCTAACTGAGATTGAGAAAGATTTAAGTGGTGCTTGAAAGTTGAAATTAGGGATTGCATGATTAATTACTTAATAAATAACTAATTTATATTTGCTACTTTTTCAGAAAGTGTGAGCAAGAATGTAAGATTTTCATCAGATTGTAAAGCATGAGGTGTATTAGCAGGCATAAAAACTAAAACCCCAGGTTCAAGAACAATATTTTTGCCTGATAAAATTAGTAACCCCCTGCCTTGAATGACTTTGACTATGGCATTGCGAGTTGAAGTATGTTCGGAAATTTCAGTATTAGCTGCTAGGCAAAATAGTGTATATTGACAAACTTGATTTTTGAGCAACACTTTGCTGAGAACTCCGCTCTGAGGATATTCAATCTGTTCTCGCATCTGGGTAACAAAAGATTGGTTCGTTATGATTGTAGAACTCATATTTTTCAAGGATAACTATTCAGCAATTATCTAATTGTAGATTTTGCTGTGAATGAACTTATTCAGCAACAGCACACATAATTATGTAGCCTAATTCATTGCGATATTGATGAAAGACATCGTGCATTTCTAAAACACGTTTACGGATAGGTTCCTGTGTCACAATATTCCAGAAAATCTGTATTGTGTTCAAAATTCCTTCATCTTGCAACATTTGTCTCAGATTCAATAAATTCATTGGTCCAGTGAGATGCTGTTGCACTTTTAATCCTGCGGTTGCTAAGTTACTGATCCAATTATTTTCAGAAAGTGGTGTAGAATTAACTCGAATCACCTTTGCTAAATCAGCACGAATTTGTTCTTCTTTATTACGTGCTAATAGTTCATGAGAGAGGAATTTTCCTCCTGGTTTGAGCCGATTATGAATTGCAGTCAAAAGTTTAGCTTTCCCCTGTGGAGATTGCATAGTAAGAATGGCTTCTGCTAAAACATAATCAAACTTACCTGGTATATGATCCAGGTAAAATATATCACCTTCAATAATTTCGATTTGATTTTCTAAGCCAGCAACGCGGATATTGGCAAGCGCATAAGCAACACTCTTTGAATCTTTTTCTATTCCTAATACTTTTACATGGTAGCGTTGAGCCAGAGAGATAGCACTATAACCAAAGCTAGAAGCTAGCTCTAAAACTGTCTCTCCAGGGTTGAAATTTGCCCACTGAAATAATTGTTTTGTAGCTATCCGTCCACCGGGACGCAAATATTTTTTGCCTGCTGCTGCTAAAACTTTGTGGCCGGAGGTACTGGGGAAATTAAGGGTAGGGTTGGTCATCTGTGTGTCCCACTGAATTCATCTTACCCCCACTCTGCCAAGAATTTTTCGTGCTGTCTTTGAGCTACCTCAAAGAAGAAAAAAGATATGGCTGTTTCTGAAAAAGGTCGATTAGACTATGAATCAAATGTTCCTTGGTATAAAAAAATGAATCGGAAGGCAGCTACCACATGGTTAATTTTGTTGTTTTTGATATTTGTAGGTTTTGGGGATAGCTTTTTACCCAAACCATTAAGTTCTGCTAGCTTACAGACTCGCACAACAATCAATCAATTTTTTGTTGGGTTATTTCCTAGTTGGCAGCCCAAAACTCGTCCAAATGCACGTACAGAAAGGGCTGTAGAAGAAATTGAAAATGGCGGTTCCAAGAAATAGAAAAATTATAAAATTTAGAATTAATTGATAAAACAGCGAACTTAAAGCATCCAATGATAGCTTGCTTATGCTTTATCCACCATATTTGTCATGTGTATAGTATCGCTCTTTAATTACTATCACTAGAGAATAAAGGTTTTATAGCAGCCCTATTTGACTTCGGAAAAAACTTGGTTGTCAAAAATTCACGAACTTTCTCAGTTAGTCGTTTCGATGACGCGATCGCATCTAGCTTTGCCCAATCTAACACCAGAATCTTGCTACCCTGACTGTAATTGACGATTATATGAATCTGCTTGAATAGTCGTGCATATTCTTCATAGCTAATCCCGATACTGCTAGCAATCTGGGAATAGGATAGGCGCGATCGCAACCATAACGCTCTTCCGTCACTTTGGGGAGAGAAAATAAATGTAGGTTGGGGAGCCACTCACGTGGGCGGGTTTCCCGACTTGAGTGAAGTGGCGTTTGAACGCAGTGAAACCCAACTAGATCAAGGTTTAAGGATGTTGGGTTTCGTTCCGAATGGCACTAAGTTAAGAGATGGCAGTCAATAATAACT
>NZ_MTAW01000107.1 GCF_002154725.1 Nostoc sp. 106C
CCACTGTAATGATTATCATTTTCATTAGCTGTATATTTTATTTCTTGGAAGTCCCTTACCTTTCGTCCTTTAGAGGAAACATTACGTGATGTGGTTGATTGGTATCAAAAAACTGAAGTTATATCTTGAATTGGGAAGTAGGCAAGAGTCAATAAGCAATTGCCTTCTGCCTTTCTTCAAGTTGGTAAATGCAATACGTTCAAAGCTACAGAAATTAATGAGAGGAAGGTGAGAAATCCAATTGTATCTAGCATTGTAGTTACTAACGGTCCGCTAACTAAAGCAGGATCTAGCTTCAGCCGCTTTAAACCCATTGGTAGTAATGTCCCAAGAGTGACAGCCACAATAGTATTGCTTGCCATCACAGCTCCTGCAACTAACGCTACCCATCGCTCTTGAGGCCTGGCCCAAATCAAGGAAAGCAGCATCATTGTCAGACATAAAGCTACCGCTGTGCCTATCCCAGCAAAAAGTTCTTTGCGGAGAATTTTCATAGTATCTTTGGATGTCACCTCACCTACACCCAAACCCCGGATTGTTACTGTCAATGCCTGAATACCAACAGTACCACCAGTATTAGAAAAAATTGGCATAATGACAGCTAAAACTGGGACTGCGGAAATCACAGATTGAAAAGGAGCGATCGCACTAGCGGCGCCAACATAAAGAGCCATAATTCCTAATAGCCACGGTAGCCGTTTGCGAATGGTAACTCCAGGAGGAGACAAAGCTGCTTCATCACCACTCACACCCGCTAATTTTTGAATATCTTCTGTTGCTTCTTCTTCTAAAATATCAATTACATCATCAATCGTGACAATACCGACTAATCGATCTTCCCGGTCAACAACCGGAATAGCGATTAAGTCATAACGCTTCATAATTTGGGCGACTTCTTCTTGAGGAGTTTCTGTTCTGACTTTGAGGACGCGATCGCTAGCAATATCTCTAATTAAAACATCAGGAAAGGTAAATAATAGCTGGCGCAGTGAAACCACCCTCACCAAAGTGCGGTTGTCGTCTGTGACGTAGGCATAGTAAATTGTCTCTTTATCTTCGTCCTGACGACGGATTTTACTTAGAGCTTCACCTACGGTCAATCCTTCGCGCAACCGGACATATTCTGTAGTCATTACTCGCCCAGCAGTACCTTCGGGGTAGCCAAGAATTGTTGCTGTTGCTTGCCTTTGTTCTGGGCTTAATTCTTGTAATAATCTTTTGATTACACCTGCTGGTAATTCATCAAATAATTCTGCTCGTTCATCAGGACTCATTGCCTCTACAAGTTGTACTACTTGAACATCATGAAGGGAATTTATGAGTTCTTCTTGTACTTCTGTAGGTAGATATTCAAAAACATCAATTGCCTGAGCTTTATTGAGCAGACGAAATGCGATCGCTCGTTGATTTGTCGGCAAGTTTGTAATGTATTCACCAACATCAACTGGTTGTAAATGATTTAAATTCCATTTGAGTTGGTTTAAGTCGGCAACTTCAACAACAGAATTGCGCACATCTTGCATGAGCATAATACCTCCCTCCTATAGCCTCCCCCGCGCTGGAAGACTATCTCGCCAGATCAGAGGAGGATGATACTACCGTCTTGTGGACTATGGTCCATAAAATTCAACAATTCAATATCGATATCCAATCAGGCATCGCTAAGTCATATATACTAACCCGGAATGGTGTTATCCGAATAGATGCAAAGTATGCAGTGTGTAGAATTTGTGGCATTCCGCACAAGTAACTAACTCATCGCCCTGATTTTTCGTTTAATTAAGAGTAGATTTTACTACTGCCACACACTGTGTCAAGCTAATAATGAAATTTATCAGTAAACTTTACACAGTCAAAATATTTACCAATATGGTAGTAGTCCTGAGGTTAGAAACGAAATCAAGTATTTTGCGATCACATTTTAAATTAACAGCCTAATTTGGGCGTCACTGGTGTTGATTGTCTGACCTCGTGTATTCAAGATGTTACTCCCACGCCATGAAGCAGTTATCAAGCTATTAATCTAATTAAAACTCATATTTCAGCCTCCATCTACTAATTTTATAGCAGTTTATCAATACACTGGGCTTGAGTATAGTTTTGGTAAAGTGAAGGCTATTGGATGATTTTTTTGATAATACAATATTCAGATAGCATTATACTGAAAATTTGTGCGGGATAAGCTCTTATATTTTAAGTAAAATTAGCAAATAATTTTTCTTTCTTTAGTATCTATTCTTAAGTATTCAAGCCTAAAATTAAACTCATTTGACAGCAAAGTATATCCTTTTAAGAAATAAAAAAGGATAGACATCTTGCCCAAGATAGAAATTACGCTATATGTAAGGATATTGTCTGCATATCGGGTTGAATTTATCCCGTAAATTTTTAGGTTAATTGCAAAGCTTTACTTCTGGATTCTAGAGTAAAAGATTGAACTTAACATCTCAATTTCCCTTCTGCCTTCTGCCTTCTACTTATTAATTGCGATCGCTGTTTTCTAGAAGGCTCAAAATTGCAGTCAAAATCAACTCTGGTTGATCGATCCAAACAAAATGACCACTGCGATCGGCTTGAATTTGCACACAATTTGTCGATAACTGGAGTATTTCACTGTGCATTTCCTCTCTTAAACGATTAGCTGCTCTCATAGGTAGAAATAGAGTCCAAGGTGAAGCATGGAAAAAAGTATTGGCTTTGATACTAACTATAGGCAATGCACCAAAATGATTGGCTGACTGAACTTGACGGCTGCTAGTATCTAGATTTAAGATTTCCCGACTCATCGTAATCCAGTGTTTGGGACGACAGAAAGAACGCTTAACTGGTTTTAAAGTCTGTTTGGGAAATTTAACTAATTCGCGCTTGATAACTTCAAATGTACCAATCACTTTTAGCAATCGCACAATACCAAGAATTGACCCTAAAAAGGACATCACGAAACCGGATAGAAAAAACAGTTTCAAGCATTGTAAATGGATGGGCATTTTCAACATGGCAGTTTCATGAAGTCCATCGGTAAGTACCATCCCGATGACTTTTTCGGGAAATTGCTTTGCATACAACCGCATGTTATAGCTACCGAAGGAATTTCCTACGAGAATATAGGGTGGTTCAATTCTGGCTTGTGTTAACAGATAATCTAATTCTGCAACTATCTGCTTACTAGTTCGGGGATAAGGACTATGATCGCTCCAACCATATCCAGCGCGATCATATATGCAAACTCGTGTCAGCTTTGCTATCTCTGGAAGCAGTAAATAACCCTCAATACCGCCTAAACTGTGTTCCAAGATAACTGTCGGGCCCGACTCTCCAGCAGTGTGGAGGTGCAAATTATAGCCACCAACATCAATAAGTTTACCAGGTGGGAGATGACGATCTTCTATCAAGCTAGCGATCGCCTGATAGCAAGTTGTAGCCAACAGTATCACACTGTTGATAGATGATAACATCTTGCAAATCTGAGTTTTTACTAATTCTGAGACCAGCGCCAATTATAGCGGTTCCATTCATAAATTCCTTGAATTTCATATTCAGCGCCGTTATTGAAGCGGACGACGCAATTACTAAAAGAATCACCACCATTGCTATATTCGTCAACTTGCAGCACTACACAAGAAAACCATTCTCGCTTACAAGGACCATCATCTTGTACCCATTCCCACATAGCGTTGGAAATTTCAATGCGATCGCCTACTTTCAGTTTTAATGCATCCTCAAAATAAACATATTTATCAAAATGATATGACTGAAGGCGATTTAGCCATTGCAAACCGTAGCGTTCGCGGATAAATTGTACTTCTCCAGAGTCAGAATCGTGCAGCCAATCATTGAGGAATTGGGCTTTCCAATTACCGTTGTCTTGTTCCTGTGTTTTGACGAACTGCAAAAATGCTGCCAACTCTTCTGGGGCCAACTCATCCAAAGGATTAACAATCTCTAACACCCCAAAGTTAGAATTAAGCGGAATTTGCTCTACCACTTGCAGTAATATCTGTTTCTGCATCTCAGTGAGAGGACAGCTGGCTACATCACAACTCTTAAAGGCTGCTTGCAAAGCTGCTTTAATCTCATCCGGAGTCATATGTTAATAGCAAGTTAAGGGTTATTTTCCCTAATTATTACAAAAGTTAAATGAAACTCTCCAATATCTTTGGTAATGAAATTCAGGTAAGCTGGGGTTAAAAACATTGCTGAAAATGCTTTAGGGCGTTTTCCGAAATGATATGTCGGTTGCTGAATTTAGTGATATATCTTGCCTCGGTATAAAGGTTACTTAGATTTCGTTGCCATTATTTTTAGATATGGAAAAGAAAAGCAGCATAACATCTTGGTTGAATTTTCTAGGATTGGCTAGGCCAAACTACTCTGTGCAACAGCGATTACTTGCACCTTTTAAGATTTTGGATTTCAGACCAATCAAGGTAATCTTTATTTCTTGTCTCATCAGTGTCTGTTTTTGGGTGTTTACTCCCCCTGCTGTAGCGCTGACACAAATTAGACTATTTGATATTTCTTATAACGATTGTCCACCAGAACTTGCACAAGGTGCTGTGATCAGTAGCGGTTCTGCGGCTGCTAAATGTTTTATTGTGACTGGCAAAGCTGAAAATGCTACTTATAAAACCGTCTACGATGCAGATATTTTCGGACGGATTTATGATGCCAACAACGACTCAGTGCTCCAAAACCGCACGCGTTTAGGTTCTATTGCCGAAATACCGCCAGGTATCAGTGATTTTGAATTGAGGATTTCTGTACCTGCAAATCAGCCAACCCCATTGAAGCTAAAGCAGTTTAAAGCTGCTGGGTTTAGCGGTCAGGTGCGTAAGTAAGTTTTTAACAGTTGGAATTATTAATATTAGGGTGGAAATTGCCCACCCTAACTAAATTTCCATCGTGGCACAAGGTTAAAAAATAAATATCGCTTTCAGGGTCGGTAACAACCAGTCGCCAGCTAATTGCAGCACCAAGAAAGCTAATATGGGAGAGAAATCCATACCGCCCAGTGGAGGAATAATTGAGCGGAAAAGATTGAGATAAGGGTCGGTGATCTGGGCCAAAGCGGCAAATGGCTGACTATAAAAGTCAATATTGGGGAACCAGGTCAACAGAACCCGAACAATCAGCAAAACAGTATAAATTTGGATGAAAGTAGCCAGTGTGGTAATCAGTAAGTTCATAGATAGCTCGGTTTCCTGCTAAGTTGACAAACAAGGTCTTATCATAGATTTTAATTTAATCTAGGTCATGGCGTCTGCGGCTAGTTTTAGCATGTAGTACCACGCTTTAGCGCTTTCACCACGTTGTTAGTGTTTAAGAATCTTTAGTGAAAGAACGCTCATTTATGGCTTGCGGTGAACTGCCATTGACATTGCCTAGTTGCTTTCGGACATCGTCTATTGTGGCATTTAGCTGGGCAATTTTGTCTTCTAGCGATCGCCGTGCTGATTCCATCTCCATGCCTTCTGCTTCTGAGGCTTTCATCTGACGACGTTTCCCGCCTATTTTCCTAGCTTCATCTTGGTTATTCGTCAGTTCTGCATCGTCATCTGCCACTAATTCCGGATCTTGACGAGTAGCAATCAAGGCACCGACAACGCCACCCACAACAGAGCCGAAAATTGCTCCGGCAAAAAATCCACCGACAAAACCATCACGCTGACTCATATCCTTAACCACCTTGACGAAACTTTGGGACTTTTACACTTTTACACTAGTAAAATTATTTTCCTACCCTAGCTGCATAGTAGCTTAAGTCCCAAAGGTGCGATCGCCGGCATCTCCTAATCCCGGTACAATATACCCTTGGTCGTTGACTATTTCATCAATGGTAGCGGTGTAAATAATTAAACCAGGATAAGCAGCACTCAGTTTTTGCAAAGCTGGGGGAGCCGCTACTACGCATACAATCCTCGTCAAAACTGGATCAACACCCCGTTGTGTCAATTCTGCCATTGCTGCCATCATTGACCCACCCGTAGCCAACATCGGATCAGTAATTAACACCCGCGTTTGGGGGTCAAATTTTTCTGGTAATTTGTTCAGATAACAAAATGGTTGGAGTGTTTCCTCATTGCGCACTAAGCCAAGGTGATAAATCGAAGCCAAAGGTAGCAAAGTCTGTGCGCCTTCTAATAATCCTAATCCTGCCCGTAAAATCGGTACTACCGCCACAGGCACTTCTGGATTAATCAAAGTTGCTGGCGAAGAATCCAAAGGACTCTGCACAGTCGTCTCTTGTGTCGGTAACCATTCTCGTGCCGCTTCATAGGTCAGCCATCTGCCCAACTCCACCATCGCACTACGAAATAATACTGAAGGTGTGGCTGCATCACGAGCAACTGCTAACCAGTGCTTGATTAAGGGATGGGGTGGAACATAAACACGCAGTTGTAGCGTCATAGCCAAAAATAGGCGATTTTTAATTATATAAGAACTGAAACATTCATAATACTCTGTCCTGCCTACGACTGGCAGCTAAAATCATGACTTATTAACTTATTGATAATAGTTAGCATTAATAGTTGACAGCAATTCTCAATCAAGGTTATATTATTATCCAGTGTTCTCCTCTCTTTAAGGATCGGCAGACGGGATTAGCCGCAGTAGCAGGCTCGTCCCTCTTTTTTTGAGATAGAAACCAAGAAATTCAAAATTTATAGGGAACAGGAAAAAAGATAGGTCTTCTTCTTAAACTCAAATAGGAATCCTATAGTCAATTAAATTTTGATAGGTATTTTAGCTGTTGAATATATCTGAACCGAACAGATGAAATCGGTTACGTATTATATTTTGTAATAAAAGTAATATACGCTACAATTTTTTAGAAAATCTGATGTGGCTCCTGAGTATCTGCTGATAATCTTTGAATTTGCTCAGTAGAAGTTGTCAGGTTGCTACCAAAGATTAAGTTTTTCCATTTTGCAGTTTAAATTTTGAATTTTAGATTTTTTATGACTTCTAGTTCCTTATTTGATGTAATTGTCATTGGCTCTGGGATTGGTGGATTGGTGACAGCAACCCAGCTAGCAGCAAAGGGAGCTAAAGTGCTAGTACTAGAAAGTTATTTGATACCAGGTGGTAGTGCGGGTTATTTTGAACGACAGGGCTATCGCTTTGATGTGGGAGCTTCAATGATTTTTGGTATGGGGCATAATGGCACCACAAATTTACTCACCCGCGCCCTTGATGCTGTGAATGTCAGCCTCAAAACAATTGCCGATCCGGTGCAGATTCACTACCATCTACCCGACAATTTAGATTTGAAAGTTGATCGGGTTTATGAAAATTTTTTGCAAAATCTTACTGCTTATTTTCGTCATGAACAACAGGGGATTCGTCGTTTTTATGATGAATGCTGGCAAGTTTTTAATTGCTTGAACAGCATGGATTTGCTGTCACTCGAAGAACCTCGGTATTTAATGCGGGCATTTTTTCAACATCCTTTAGCTTGTCTTGGTTTAGCCAAGTATTTACCGCAAAATGTTGGAGATGTGGCGCGGCGCTACATCAAAGATCCTCAGTTATTGAAATTTATTGATATGGAATGCTATTGCTGGTCGGTAGTTCCAGCTAACATGACACCAATGATTAATGCTGGCATGGTTTTTTCTGATAGGCATTATGGCGGAGTTAATTACCCAAAAGGCGGAGTAGGAAGAATTGCTCAAACATTGGTAGCGGGTTTAGAAAAGGCTGGGGGTAAAATTCAGTATCAAGCCAGAGTGACAAAAATCATTACTGAACGCGGAAAAGCTGTAGGTGTGCAACTAGCTAATGGTCAAGTCTATCGGGGTAAACGCATAGTTTCTAACGCTACACGCTGGGATACTTTTAAAAAATTATTACCTGTAGAGTCAATGCCATCTAATGAGAAAAAATGGCAACAAAATTATGAAAAATCACCCGGTTTTTTGAGTTTGCACATGGGTGTTGAAAAGTCAGTTTTACCTCAGGGTACAGAGTGCCATCATATATTGCTCGAAGATTGGCAGCAAATGACAGCAGCACAAGGTACAGTGTTTGTTTCGATTCCCACTTTGCTTGATCCAGATTTAGCTCCTGCGGGATATCACATCATTCATGCTTTTACACCTGATTGGATAGATAATTGGCAAGGAATGAGCGAGAGTGAGTATGAAGCAAGCAAGGAAGCAGCAGCATGGCGAATTATTGACCGATTAGAGCAGATTTTTCCAGGTTTAGATGCGGGATTGGATTACTTGGAGGTAGGAACACCCCGCACCCATCGCCGCTTTTTGGGACGAGAAGATGGCACTTACGGGCCAATTCCCCGACGCAAGTTACGCGGGTTGTTGGGGATGCCATTTAATCGCACGGCAATTCCGGGATTGTACTGTGTAGGCGATAGTACCTTTCCTGGTCAAGGGTTAAATGCAGTAGCATTTTCCGGCTTTGCCTGTGCCCATAGAATTGCCGTAGATTTGGGATTGTAAGCTAATGCTTGTCTTGAAAATGGGGAACAGGGAATAGGGAACAGGGGAAGAAGCATTTTCACCCCTTGGTTGTAGGATTTTCCCGTGATTAGCTGTCTAGAAAAAATAATTTCTCTCTCACCAAATCGAAATGATTTCCTCCCTAGGGTAACGACAGAATCCAACCAAAGGAACACAAAATTTTTCTGGAAAGCTACAACGATCGCAATGAAGAGTGCTGAGTTAAAAGACTGCCCACCAAGAGCAGAGCATTTACCAAATATGTAAATATTGAGTATTTTAATTAACTCAGCACGCTCGTGTGGTCAAACAGAACAAGACTGTAGGAGAGTCCCAAAGATGAGACTATTGCGCTTACCATCGGGAAGAGAGATCCCTGTGTTAGGGCAGGGAACCTGGAGGATGGGAGAGGAGCCGACTCAGCGATCAGCCGAGATCGCGGCACTGCGTCTGGGTTTAGATCTGGGGATGACGCTGATTGACACAGCAGAGATGTATGGCGAAGGTGGTGCGGAAGAAGTGGTTAGTGAGGCGATCGCCGGACGCCGTGATGAGGTCTTTCTAGTCAGCAAGGTCTATCCGCACAACGCCACTCGGCGGGGTACTGCTGAAGCTTGCAAGCGCAGCCTCAAGCGGCTCAAGACCGATTACCTCGATCTCTATCTGCTTCACTGGCGCGGATCGGTGCCACTGACAGAGACACTGGAAGCGTTTCAATTGCTCAAAAAAGCGGGGGATATCCGGGATTATGGCGTCAGCAACTTCGATATTGATGATATGGAAGGTGCGATCGCCTTACGCGGTGGTGATGAAATTGCCACCAATCAGGTGCTTTATAACTTGATGCAGCGTGGCATCGAGTGGGATCTGCTTCCTTGGTGTCGCGATCGTAGCATCCCAATCATGGCTTACTCTCCAATCGAGCAAGCACCGCGCGAACCAGGAGGGATGTTGCAAAATCCTCATCTCAAAGCGATCGCCGCACGTCATAACGCTACACCAACCCAAGTGGCTTTAGCATGGCTGCTGCACCAAAAGGATATTATCGCCATTCCGAAAGCCAGCAATCCAGCGCACATCCAGGAGAATCGCGCGGCTTTGGAATTAACGCTGACAAATGAAGATTTAGCCGAACTTGACCTAGCTTTCCCGCCGCCACGCAAGAAGACGACACTGGCAATGAGATAACCATCAAGCGCTAGTTAAGCCGCAACATTCAGGAATCTGGCAAGATGCCCATATGCATCTGCAATCAGTTCTCTAGAAAGGACATTCCAGACGAGATAAATAATAGAGATGACAATAAAAATCTTAATGGTATTGACTTCTCATGACAAGCTTGGCAACACAGGTAAAAAAACCGGCTTTTGGTTAGAGGAGTTTGCTGCTCCTTACTACGTATTCAAAGACGCAGGCGTAGAAATTACCTTGGCTTCTCCCAAGGGTGGACAACCGCCACTTGATCCTAAAAGCGATGAGCCAGATGCGCAAACTGAGGCAACCCTTCGCTTTCAGGAAGATACAGACGCGCAAACGATTTTAGCAAACACGCTCAAGCTGTCAAGTGTATCTGCCGACGATTACGATGCTGTGTTCTATCCTGGCGGTCACGGGCCTTTGTGGGATCTGGCTGAAGATCCAGATTCTATTGCTTTAATCGAAGCTTTGTATGCGGTTGGAAAGCCTGTAGCCGCAGTTTGTCATGCTCCCGGCGTGTTTCGCCATACCAAAACTGCTGATGGCGCTCCCTTGGTGCAAGGCAAGTCTGTGACCGGCTTTGCAAATTCAGAAGAAGCGGCAGTTGAGCTAACCAACGTCGTGCCTTTTCTGGTAGAAGACGAGTTGAAAAATAACGGTGGCAAGTATTCCAAAACCGAGAACTGGCAGCCTTATGTAGTGAGCGATCGCAATTTGATTACTGGTCAAAATCCCGCTTCGTCTGAACCCGGAGCAAAACTGCTTTTGCAACATTTACAACCACTGATGCACTAACCCGAAAGCGTTTACCCCTGTATCTAAAGAAGCAGGATAAACTTCCCACTCACTGAAGGAGGATGAAAACTTATACCATTTTGGATTGTGAAACATCTATTGGATAAGCGTTTCAGATTTCCATCTGTCGCAATCATTTTTCAAATTGGTATTACTCATTTTTATGCCAGTGAAAGTATCTTGCTGATTGTCATCTCGCCTTGGAATTGATTCTCAGGCGGGATAGCAACGAAGCGGGAGATTTAATTGCATTACAGTAGATTTGCCATTGTAATTTTGAAGTTCATCAAATTTTTACTGAAATCTATCCGGAATTCGCGATCGCCTCTTGTAAATTTATCGCGGCAGTATATAATTTCTGACGGTTTGTCAGTTTTATATTTTTGTAACCAATACTTGTTGTTAATTACTCAATCTTCAACTCACGGATAGTTTTAACTAATGCGACTCACACACAAAAAAAATATTGTCAAAACAAGCTGGATATTAGCCAGCTTTTTAAGTACCTTGCTGGTTGGTTCAACTGTGAAAGCGGCTACAGTCCCCAATTGGCATTTTGATAGCAATCGCAATCATCTGGACTTCACCACAGATGATAATGTTCAACCAAAAGTTCAACTGTTGGCTAATCCCACCCGTCTAGTAATTGATTTACCAGGAGTTACCCTAAAATATCCCCAAGTGACTCAAAAGATAGGGCCGATAACGCAAGAAATTCAGATACGACAGTTTGGCGCTAATACTACCCGCATCCAAATTACCTTAGCGCCTGGTTACACCTTAGATCTAGAGCAAGTTAAGCTCCAACAAGAATCTCCCAATCATTGGTCTGTGCAGTTACCCCAACTAGTCAGAATGGCAGTAACTCCGCCAAGCATTCCCCCAGTAGTTATTACAGAGCAACCGAGTACTCCGCCAACAGTTAGTAACAGAAATTTATTTGCGGGTGTTGTACCTTTAAATTCATCAATGAAGGCTTTAGAACCTCAGATTAAAGCCTTGATGAATCGGTACAGTTTTCTGACCACAGGAATGTTTTTCCTAGATTTGGATACTGGGAATTATCTCGATATTGGGGGCGATCGCGTCTTCCCAGCAGCCAGTACAATTAAACTGCCGATTCTGATTGCCTTTTTTCAGGATTTAGACGCTGGTAAAGTCAGGTTAGATGAAAAGCTGACGATGCGCGGTGACTTAGTAACCAACGGTTCTGGAGAGATGCAGTATGAACGAGTTGGTAAGAAATACACGGCTTTAGAAACTATCACCAAAATGGTGACTATTAGTGACAATACCGCCACCAACATGATTATTGATCGCTTGGGTGGGGCGGGTAAACTAAATCAGCGTTTCCGCACATGGGGATTGAAAGACACAGTAATTAGGCGTCTGTTGGCTGACTTGAGAGGAACTAATACCACCAGTTCGCAAGACATGGCGCGAGTGTTAGCTTTGTTAGTCAATAACAAGCTGGTTTCTGACTCAAGCAAAGAACAAGCTTTGGATATTCTGCGTCACACGACTATTCACACTCTGCTTCCCGCAGGTTTAGGAAAAGGCGCAGTCATCGCCAACAAAACTGGAGATATCGGTTTTCTCATTGGCGATGCGGGATTTATTACTATGCCAAATGGCAAGCGTTACCTAGCAGCTATCTTTGTGAAACGTCCTTATAAAGATTCTCGAGGTAGAGACTTTATTCGCCAAGTTTCCCAGCTTGTCTACAATTACCTAAATCAGCCAAATCCTGTTGCGGAGGTTGGTTCTCCTAACAAGGGGAATTTTTAGAATACTGATTCAGGAATAGACTTGTTGGATAAGCCAATATTTTGAATATTGAATCACAGATGTAGATATAGAGTGACTTCTCGCAGATACACAGATAAATATCGATGTTTATCTGTGTTTATCTGTAATTCCTTTTATTCCTCTTTAGATTTTTGCAGGAAGTCTAATACTTGTGGTTCTCCTAATAGCGAGAATTTTTAAAGACCGATCTCAGCTAATGCCCTTTTACTAGGGTGATG
This sequence comes from Nostoc sp. 106C, assembly GCF_002154725.1. GTDB lineage: Bacteria > Cyanobacteriota > Cyanobacteriia > Cyanobacteriales > Nostocaceae > Aulosira. Next base: position 12,482 of record NZ_MTAW01000107.1, read on the forward strand.
AAAGCCCAACATAATATCAGTTTTAGAGATATCTGCTGCCAATAAATCATCAACAATCCCCAAGTCAGTGTTGTCTTCTTCTACCCAGATTTTACCGTTTTGAATCTGGAAGTATAAGATAATGTGCTGTACTCGTCTTTTGCCATCCCAACCACAACGCAACCACAGGTATTGGTCATGTTTTTCGTCTAAAATCAGGCGATCAGCTACGCTGGGCGGAACGCCATCGCTTGTAGTATTAGCGGGTTGAGAATTGGCTAAATCATAGTATTTTTTAATAGTTTCTTGGATAATACTGCGATAGTGGCTTAATGTATCCATTGCACAATTTGCTCCTGTTCAATATCTACGATAATTAATTGCAGGTGGTTTTGGCTGGCAATGAGTTGGATTGATGGACGTTGAAAAAAGTTTAAATAAACAATGTCGTCAATTGCTAGGTATAAATTATATTCAGGTTCGCTAACTTGGATGAGGTTGCGATAAACGATGTACTGTCCGAGGGCGTTGTGAAAGTCGTACATCTGAGATTTACCAACGAAGCTTTTAATTTCGATAACAATTTTCTGCCCCTGGCGTTCTGCGGCGATTGGTTTTTCTGCGGCTAAGTCGGCATACAGTTCAGCATTTTCATATTTAATTATGTAAGGGTCAGCAATTATCAGCCACCCATCTTTAATCAAAGCATTTTTTACAGCATCATGATAGAGGTCTTTGGCAGGCATGGGGTTGTATTTTTAGGTGTGAAGTTTGCCGTTCTGGGTGCATAGCCATGAGGTCGCCGCACAATAGTTAAATTGTTACCCACCATATCGCAAGCAATTGAAATGCGGATGTTATTGGTTTCGAGTAATTGAACAATTTGGCATCAAGCCTAATATCCTTCTTGCGAATGATGTTGGTAGATGAAAGCCAACTCAAAAAGACTGTTTCCACGAACAACTTTGTGACTTTACGAATAATTTATGTGTCCCAAACATTATTGGAACTGGTGATAAAAAGATATTTTTTGCAAATACATATTTCTTACGAATGATATCATCTCCGTTTAATAACCGTCATTGCGTAGGCGAAGTCTTCCCGTTCGCGTAGCGTCTCCGGCAGGAGAAGGGTACTAAGTGAAGCAATCACAAGGACTCTGCGATTGCTTCGTTCCACTCGCAATGACGTATTAAGGGTAATCTGCCGGAAATCATATGATTTAGAATTCATATTTTGGAAATCTAACCACAGATAAACACCGATGAACACCGATAAATATCTGTGTTTATCTGTGTGCATCTGTGGTTTTTTTTAAACAATTTCACTCAAACACAGTTAAGTCGAACCAAAAAGTAGTGCCAATTCCAACTTCACTTACCAGATGAACTTTACAGTGATGTCTTTCCATGATGTTCCGCACAATTGATAGACCCAAACCTGTACCTTCTAAGGTATGAACGCGATTTTCTACACGGAAGAAGCGATCAAAAATCGCTTGTTGGTCTTCTGTAGCAATGCCAATACCAGTATCGGAGATTTCTACTCGTACCTGAGGCGATTGCTTGTGAGAGTTGTTTGGCTTGGGATCTAATTGATAGGCGCGGATGGCTACTTTACCACCAGATGAAGTGAATTTGAGGGCATTACCAACCAAATTAGCTAATACTTGCAGCAACAAATCATAATTACCCAATACTAAGGGTAAAGGAGAGGTAACTTCTTGAATTAATTCAATGCCTTTATCCTTAGCATTTAGTTGGTAAGTACGCAGCGTTTGCTCGATCGCTTGCCCTAAATCTACACCATCAAAATTATAATTGCGACCAGATTCTAGTTTGGATAAATCTAATACATCGTTAACTAAGCGTGTCAGGCGATCGGTTTCATAATTGACGGTTTGTAGAAAATCTTGCCGCTGTTCTACACTCAAGTCTTCGCCGTAGTCGTGCAAAGTTTCGATAAAAGATTTGATATTAAATAAAGGCGTTCGCAGTTCGTGAGAAACGTTGCTGATAAATTGGCTTTTAGCTTCGTTGAGTTCTACTTCACGGGTTATATCTTGGACTGTGATGGCAATGCCTTTAATACTCTCCCGTTGTAAATTCAGAACTGTAGTTAGGAGAATGCGGATAGTACGTTTGGTCGGTTGATTTAAAGCAATACGAAACTCGGCACTTTCACATTCGCCTGCTGCCATTTCATACAAGGTACGGCTAACTTCCATTTGCACTGCCGGAGGCAAGTGATGCAGAACATTGCAGCCGACAACATCATCAGTTTCCCAGGCAAAAATCCGCCGTGCTGTAGGGTTGACTAAAATCACCTGCATATTATTGTCAATCAGCACAGCACCGTCGGCAATTGTCGAAACTAGAGTTTCTAGCTTGGCTTTTTCTGCTGTTAGTTCCTCAATATTTTGTTCTTCATAACTTTCTAGACGCTCTGCCATATCATTAAAGCTGAGAATTAACTCTCCTAGTTCACCTCCTAGAGGTAAGTCAATTCGCTGCTTAAAATTCCCGGCGGCGATTTGTTTAACACCTACTAATAGTTCTTTAATCGGCTTGGTAATGGTGAGAGCATTAATCACCCCAGCCAAAATTACCATTACCCAAATTGTAATAAAAACTGCAATAGTGACATCGCGGGTGAAATTGGTGGAGATGACAGCAGTTTGGTTAGGGTTAATCCCAATCGCCAAGACACCCAAGTATTTGTTGTCAGCCATGAGGGGAACAAACACATCAGTGACAGACCCATCTGGAGTCATGTGTTGCCGCACCATCGGCTTATCGCTATCACTAGCGTAATCTTCTGGCAGTTGGATTCGCCGTTCAATGGTTAAGGAGTTTTTTACCTCCGCTTCCCAAAACGGAATTCCAAAAAAGATTTTCCCTGTTTCATCAGCGTAAAGCATATAACGCACACTAGAAGTGCTGCTGTAGAAGCGTTGGGAAAATTGGGCAACTTCAGTGAGATTGTGGTCAGCAATTAGCGGGGTAACATTGGCAGCCAGCAGCAGTCCAAGGTCACGACCAAAGCGGGTGTCATTCATCCGCGCATCCTGCTGAATCGTATTCACCGCCCAGAACGTCAAACCGCTCATGACTAAAGAAACCACCAATGTGGCAACAGCTAACAGCTTGGTCTGGAGGGTGAAATCGGACCACCAATTAGCGATCGTTTCTCGGATTGTTTTCAAAAGAGCCAGCATCTTAAATAAAAGTTGTTAGTAGTTTTCTTATAAACCCCAACAACTAAAAAATTAACAGTTAATTTGACTAATAGGTGAAGAAGTCACTCAAGAGTCTAGAGTCGAAAGTCCAAAATCTAATGACCAATGACAAATGACAAATGGCTATTGAACGCCAGTTCACTCAACGGAGGGAACCTCCGCACGTGACTGGCTCCCTTTGACTCTATGACCGATATCTCTACGGTAATACATTCCCGGAAAGTGAATAGATTGGAGACCAGCGTATGCCTGAGCGATCGCCTGCGCAAAATCCTCACCTATTCCAGTAACGTTTAATACTCGACCGCCATCAGTTACTACTTCTTGTTGCTGGTTCAACTTTGTGCCTGCATGAAATACAGTTACTCCCGCAGTTGTTGCTTGCTCAGTTCCAGTAATCACCTGCCCTTTTTCATACGCTCCTGGATAACCCCCAGCCGCAGCGACGACAGTAGCAGCTGCTCCTTGTTTCCAAGCGATCGCGGGCATTTCTCCTAAACGCTGTTGTACGCAGGCTAAAATTAACTCTTCTAAAGGTGTTTCCAATAGCGGCAGAATCACTTGCGTTTCGGGATCGCCAAAGCGACAGTTAAATTCTAAAACCTTAAAGTCGCCATTGGGTGCAATCATTAACCCGGCATAAAGTACACCTCGGTAATCAATCCCCTTAGATCTTAAAGTGGCGATCGCTCTTTCTAAAACTTCTTGTTGAACGCGTGCCATTAACTCTGGTGTAGCAATGGGCGCTGGTGCATAGGCTCCCATCCCACCAGTATTCTCTCCTGTATCGCCCTCACCAATCCGCTTATGATCCTGGGCTGGCAGTAAAGGTCGAATTGTTAACCCGTCTGTTAGAGCTAACACCGAAACTTCTTGCCCAATCAAACATTCTTCAATAACGACAAATTCGCCAGCGCTACCAAACTGTCCTTGAAAAATCGCATCAATGGCACTATGGGCTTGTTCTACTGTTTCAGCCACCGTCACGCCCTTACCAGCCGCCAATCCGTCAGCTTTGACAACAATGGGTACTCCTTGCGCTTTGACGTAAGATTTGGCTGCTGCGGCTTCTGTAAACACTGCGGCTTTAGCTGTGGGAATACCCGCTTCTTGCATTAAAGCTTTAGCCCAAGCTTTACTCGCCTCAATTTGCGCTCCGGCTCTCACAGGGCCAAACACCATTAATCCTTGGGAGTTGAGGCAGTCTGTAATTCCTTTTGCTAAGGGCACTTCTGGCCCAACTACCACCAGAGTTATCCCATTTTCATGACAATACTTGCCAATACCCTCAAAGTCATCTACTGCTAGAGGGAAATTTTGGCAACCTGCCATGCTTGCCGTACCCCCGTTTCCCGGTACACAAACAACTTGCTCAATTTGCTTAGATTGCAGCAGTTTCCACGCCAGAGCGTGTTCGCGCCCCCCATTTCCGACAACTAAAACTTTCACTAATTTCCTCTTTCGTCCCTTGCCAACCGCGAAGCTACTCGCGGATCAATTTTTTCACCAATGCTTGTCTTGATGCAAGTCATTGGACATTGGTCAAGAGCCAAGAGTCCAAAGTCAACTAATCCTCCTTCTTCCCCTGCTCCTCTGCTTTTTCTTCGATAGAGTATCACTAATTACCAATCGCCAAATTTTGGGAAAACTAGCACAAACTATTTACTGCTACTATTCCCTCAAGCTAGATCAACAATTACAAGTAGATGACTTGGTTAAAGATTGGGCAAAAATTTGCGATCAACAACATTGACTACTACGTCTTGGAAGATGAGTGGGTAATTGTTGACATCGATTATCCTACCGTTACTTTTTCTAACAATAAACGCTGGGCAGTAGATACGACTGGGATTCTGCCTTTCTCGACAGACACCATAGTTGGTAAAGTTTTCAGTGAAACTGATGAGGTAGCCATCATTGCCCTTTCAGGAAAAAGTTTTGGTTACGAAGTAGGTATTTTGCTCAAAGAAAATCGAGCCAGCTACCTCAATAGCCTCGACCCGATTATCTACTCCTAAAACTCTGGTTACATCTACAAAAGCGATCGCACTTTTCACTACCCGCAACACCCAAAAAAGCGATTGCACTTTTCATAATTTCAAATTGGTATCGTGTTGAGAGTCTTCAAAGTCGTTTTGATTGTCTTCAGAGTCGTGTTGAAAGGCTTCAAAGTCGTTTTGAGGTATTATAATGACCGGTTTCTCTGGCTTAACCCGACCTACGGTGAAGGCGATCGCAAATACGGTAAATAAATCAGGCGATGCCTTCTCTTTCAGAGACGCTACCGCGAACGGCAACGTCTTCGACGAACGCACTTCTCAAATAACGTCATTTTCTGACTTCTGATATAAGTAGGTAGGCATGAATAAACCTAACTATGTAACAGAATGTAAATCTCTCAAAACCCTTGCGATTGCTTCACTCCGCTTCTCTCCATTCGTAATGACGTAGTTATAAATTTTCGCGCCCACCTACTTATCATCGCAAATTCATCAAATTTTAAGGGAATTTGAGCAGAGTGCGATCGCATTCAGACTATTCAGGGAAAATAGAATTATTAATGTTTATTCAAAATGTAATTTATGGAAGTCACACTTAATCAACATATTGAAATTACACCAGGAGTTAGAAGCGGGAAGCCGCGAATTGCAGGCACTCGGATGACGGTTGGCGATATTGCTACACTCTATTTACGCATGGGACAGTCTCTAGATTTAATTGCTGGGAAATATCATCTTTCTCTAGCTTCAGTGTATGCAGCAATGGCATATTACTACGATCATCGAGATGAGATTGAGCAGAGTATTCAAGATGATGAAGCATTTGCTGATGCATTGCAGAGTAATTACCCATCCCGGTTGCAAGCAAAGCTAAAGGAGTCACGCGGTGAGTGACCGCATAAAATTTCATTTAGATGAAAATGTGGATCCGGATGTGGCGTTGGCTTTGCGTCGTCAGGGAATTGATGTGGCGACAACTCGTGAGATGGGACTACTTGGACAATCAGATGAGGTTCAGTTAGCATTTGCTTGTAACCAGGGGCGAGTCATTGTCACACATGACACAGATTTTTTGAAGTTAGCAAGTTATAGTACTGAGCATTGGGGAGTTGCTTTTTGCCATAAAAATTCCCGTTCGCTAGGCGAAATCATTCGTAGTTTGGTTTTGATTTACGAAGCACTCAGTCCTGATGAAATGCGGGGCTGGATTGAGTATTTGTAAAGTTGCGATCGCTGTAAGTTTTGATAAGTAGTTACACAAAATTAATTACACAATGACTGTAAATATTTTTGTTTAGGTAACCTGAGTTCGGGATAACCTGAAACCCTCATTACTCCGTTGCTTGATTCTAGGATCTGTCAACTTGCTTACGCTGTTTCAGGCATTTAATGTTTAATAAACCTCCTTAACCCGAACTGACGTTGAATTACAAATTACGAATGAATTCCCATTATTCCCATTGATGAAATTCATCATTAGTATTTCGCAATAAAGAACTAATTTGCGCCCGCCGAGTTTCAAAGTTAGCAGCAATGGAAATTAAGACTATCCCAACTAGCAAGCCGACGACCCATTTTAAGAAAGGATAACGTAAGCTAAAAATTACTAGTTGGTAAATGCTTGTAATTAAAAAGGCGGCTGTGCCAATGTAGAGAAATGCTCGTATCCGCAAAGCTAATCCGGCAAAAATGGCAATCAGGCTAAAAATTCCTGGTAGCAAAGGTGTATCTTGATTAAAAATAATTGCCCATCCACAAATTAGTCCACTGCCAAGCATTCGTAAGCTGTGACGAGCAGCTTTATATTCTGGTAGCCTCAGCAGGGGATCTATTTGGGCAATATATAGAAGCGATAAACCAATTACTGTGACGTACCACAAAGCATCAGTTAAATGTAAGTCAAAGAACCAGCGAAATAATGCCCAATCAATCAAGGCTAGGCTGATATATGTAAACCGAATATTATCGCCAATTTTGGCTAAGAAAATATAAAAACAAGCGGCGATCACTAAAGTAATTGGATAAACTTGCAGTCTGGTTTCACCTAAAATGATCAATGGCACAATGTATGCTGCCCATTGCCAAGGTCTTTTCGGCCAGCCCCAATTCTCCCAAGGTAAGATGTAGAGAAAATAAGCAACCACACAGGCGATCGCACCATTCCAAGGAATTAATGGGCCTGTTAAAAGATGTCCTACTATTGTCTCGCGCCAATAAATTCTAATAGCCGCTACCTCTAATAAACCGAGGTAAATCCACATTTCTGCTATTGTAATGCTGCCGAGAATACGGGAAGAAGCAGATACACCTCTTCCTTGAAAAATCGCATACTGAATCAAAACAATTCCTGTACCCAATCCTAATAAGCGATTCACTTGGATGGGGGCGCTAATAGCAGCGAGTAATAAAAAACTACTCCAAGCCCAGTGAAGATGGGCGATGCTTTGCAATTGTTGGGGAGTTAGATTTAAGTAATCTGACAGCAAAGGCGATAAAAGGCGATAGGCGTACATGATGCTAGCACCAAGGGCAGCCATCGCAATTAATCCATCGCCATATGCACCGCCTTTAGCTTGTGACATTTGGTAGAACAACAGTTCATAGGCAGAAATCGATACACCAATTATTCCCAAGTACAGCAAGGGTTTTAAGCTTTCCTGGCGTCGTCCTACACCAATTACAATTAAAGCTACGCCCAAGGAACATAAACCTGTCCAGTCGTTAAAAGTCTGCAAGCGTAGTACTACACTCAAAGCAGCATAAATGAGTGGCAGAATGTGCAGGCTACTCTTGAGTCTTTCTGTTTGATAGCGGCGTCGCCACCATTCTCCCAAAATTTGGGCGCTCAAGCCCAAGGCAATATTTGCGATCGCCATGTTCACAACTGAACGTCCCCAAAACCCTAGTAATTCGGCAATCAACAATTCCATGCACCAACCGATGCCATAAAATGCCCAATTGGTGGGTTCGCGCCAACTGCGATAGGTGATGGCTACTAAAGTTATGGCAATGGCAGTGAAATACAACCATCCGGGAGATGTAATTCCCTGATAAACAACTAGGGAATGCACTGTCAGTAGGAACAATTCAACGCAACATAAGGCGATCGCCCAATAGTCACTGGCGGCTGCATAAATCGTTGCTAGTTCGTTACCTTGGCGGATCAAAGCTGTACGCCCTAACCATAAACTTAAAGTTGCGATCGCACCAACAATAAACCAACCTGCTGGGGCTAGATGTGGTAATCCTGGTATACCTTGCCACAGCAGCACGCCAATGAAACTTAAACCAAATCCAACTGTAATTGCAGCTGATATCTGGTATCGCAAATAGCGCGTATTTGCAAACATCACAGCTGTAGCCACAGCCAAACCGATTAATCTGGTTCCTGGTAGCTGTAATGTTAATAATTGGGCAAGTCCTAAAGCCACAACACTCAAGCTACTACTGATGATACGACGCTGTGTAGTTGTGCGACTGGCAATACCTGTAAGTGTCAAAGGTGTAATTAACCAAATGATTCCCCAATGATGCTGGCTGCGAACAACGCCATACCAGGATGATTCGGCATTTGCCCCAAACAGAACGAAACTGACAAAGGCTAGTGCTAAACCAATATGCCATGCACTACGTCGCCATATTCCATTACCAAGGCTATATCCCCACTCTGCCACCATCAGAACTAACAAAATGCTTGCCCAGACTTGTTTACCCAAACTTGGGAATAGCCAATTGATGATTGAGCAAAGTGTCAGTACTCCCATGATGTGAGTTAGGTATATTAAGGGAGAAGATTCGCTTAGTCTTTGCTCTTGTCTGTCAAAGCGGCGTTTGGTGACGACAACAAGCGTGATTGTGGAAAATAACAAATTTAGCGATCGCAATGCCGGATTTACTAATGCGATCGTTGTTAAAACACTTCCCAGCATCAGCGTTAACGAATCGCCAAATTTCCCCAATTCTCGCTTATGGGCACGATAAAAATAATCTGTCAGCGCCACCATGAAAATGATGTAGGGAAATAAAGCTATACTCAGCAACGCCCAAGGTTCATTTTGAGACTTAGTAAGTTGAGTACCAAGAGCGATCGCTCCTTCCTGTACACTCACAGGTACTAACCGCCAACTCAGCCAAATTGTCTGTAAGCCAATCGCAAAAACTGCTGCTAAGTCAGTCTGTAAACTATACCTCTGCAACCGACTACCTACAAACTGCAAACTCAACCCACTCACGGCTATGGCTTGCCAAGGATAATCTCTAACTGCAACTAACCAACCCAGGAATAGTAGAACAGTGCCAAACCTTTCCCAGATGCGGAAGGACAAGGAGATGGGGAGACGGGGTGACGCGGGGACAGAATTCTCCGTGTCGCTGCGTCCCCCAGTCCCCGCTTCTGCTTCCCTCATCTCTCGCTGTGCTAACCAAGTCATCAACCAGCCACAAATACCAATCGCTAACCCTAGCTGGGTTACATCTACTTTGACAATAAAAATTGCCCGTACTAATAGCACCAGTAGCGCATAAATAATCACGGCGGCAGGTAAGCTAATGCCTACACCAATCCGGCTACTGCTTTCACTTGGCGAAATATCTGAGGTTTTCTGCCGTTGATAGCGATTGTGATAAATAGTGATGATGGTTGTGCCAATCATTGCCAAATACACGGCAATTAAGGGAAAGCCTGGTAATTTCCAACCCCAGTGTAAGAAAGATAGCCCGAGAATATTTAGCAGCAGTAATTTGTCAGTGCGTAAATTAGTAAAAAATAGCCGATTATTGGAGAGTAAAACAGTCATAGCTGTCAGAGCAGGAGCTGCGATCGCAACTGTTATCCAATCCAAAGGATTTTGCCACAACCTAAAGCTATCTATTGCCCAAAAGTTTACTGGCACTAACAACAAAGTCACAAGCAGCAATGTTTGCGCTGTTAATCTCAGGTTGCTTTGTCTAGCTGCCCAAAAGCTAAAACCCCAAAAACTTAAGGTATAAGCAAATAAAACCCCATACTGCCCAGATGCCGGAAACTTCTCCCACTGGCTTGCAGCTAGTACCCCCGAGGATACCACTACCAGAAATACCCCTAAAAACAGCAGCCAGCGGACACTCAATTCCGCTCCCAGCGACTGTAACATTGTGGCTATAAAGTTGGGTTTTGCTGGCTCTGCTGGTGGTTTGCGGTTACGAGATTGTAGAGACGTTCCCTGCAACATCTCTACAGGTAATTGTTTCACGGGATCAGAAGTTACTCTAGCTACCTGAGGTTGCAATACCACCGAACACACAAGAAACTCTTGGCAAATCTGCCTAACTTGGGCATCCGATATCAAACCCAAACGCAACCATAGATCCAGCCCTTCTAATAGTTGAGGATGTGAAGATGGCAACCTAACTTCAATTTTTAGCGGGCGATCGGGTAACATAAGCCGCAGCCGTATAAGTATATACTTTCATCAAATATTCCTTAAAGTATATTGTGGCTTTATCTGTGCCACTTATTTAGCTGACTAAATCTAAAAGTTTAAAAGTTCTTAATAATTACTCTGCGCCCCTCCGCGCTGACTCCGCGTCCCTCTGCGTTTAACAAAGCTACGAATTAATGCAAAGTTGTACTTGGTTACGTAGGAAGAGAACAGGAAATCAGAGAGATATTTCAATACAGATAGTTGCAGTTCGCCACAGCTAGCTTTACAGGCGGCAGATACAATATAAACGAAGCCAGCGATCGCCCTCACCCGTGTAACCGTTTGTTAGGCATTCAAAGGACAGGGGTTGCCGGTTTTCATAACTCAATCTAGTCTACGAGGTGGCACTAAAAGGAGAGTGGCGATGAAAAAAGTAGCGGTGTTTGGCAATGCTGGAGGAGGTAAATCAACTCTCAGCAAGAGATTATCGCAAATCACTGGTTTGCCACTTCACGTTTTAGACAAGATTCAATATCAACCAGGGGGTGCTGAGGTTGCACATGAAGACTATAAGCGCGCCCATCAGCGAATTTTAGCTAGTGATCGATGGATTATTGACGGCTTTGGTTGCATAGAAACCCTCTGGCCACGACTGGACGAGGCGGATAGTCTGATTTTTGTCGATCTACCGCTATATATGCATTTGTGGTGGGTAACTAAACGGCTAATTACTGGTTACTTTCAACCGCCACAAGGCTGGCCGGAAAACAGTCCAATATTCAAGAGTTCGCTTAGTAGCTACCGCGTGCTTTGGTTATGCCACAAATATTTGACCCCAAAATATCGTGAGTATATCAAGCAGGCTCAAGGCATCAAAAGTGTTTATCACATTCGCTCAACTAAACAGATTTCGCAATTTTTTGAATTAATTAAAAGTGAGACTAACTTTCCTAAAGATGGTGCATCAGCCTAACGTTCCCACCCGTCACCAATAACCTCGATCGCTCAGGATATAACCTCTTAACAGTCGACGTGCATTGAGATTTTTATGAGGCGATCGCCCAAGCCGCACAATTGCACCCACTCCAAACTGAAGAAGCAAATTGTGAGGAAACGTTGTTGGGCGCAATACCCATACACTCTTGGAACCGATACAGGTATACTACGATTAGTTTATCGACAAATAGTATTATACAAAGTGATGGCTTTATACCCGGCTGTTACCAATCAAGCAAGTAAAAATACTAAGCAGATTTTTACCCGCAAGTCATTCTTACCAGAACATCAAAGTCTTCTTTGGAAAATTGAAACAGGCTTTGTTCGGACTTTTACATATTTAGAAGATGGCACGACTGTAGCTTTGGGATTGTGGGGACCAGGAGATATCGTTGGTAAAAGTTTATCTAGGTTAGAACCCTATCAGATAGAGTGCTTAACTAAAGTGGAGGCAAAAATATTACCTTTAGATGAATGGGAGCAACCTACACAAACTTTACTTACTCACATTCAACAGGCTGAAGAATTGATGGTGATTCGTAGCTATAAAAAGGTAGACACCATGCTAATTAAATTATTATCATGGTTATCCCAAAAATTCGGTTCAGAAGTTGAGAAAGGACGTTTAATAGATATGCGTCTAACTCATGAAGACCTCGCCGAAATATTAGGTTCAACTCGCGTGACAATCACTCGTGTTCTGGGGCAATTTGAGCAGGAGGGCTTGATTGATCGTCTCTCGCTGCATCGTATTGTGCTGCGAGAAGAAGAAATTTGGTACTACGAGATTTAAAGCGGACACAACGAATTGATGAAATATTAATCTTTTACCTCCTACCTGGGAAATTGAACATAGGGTCTTGGGGATTGGGAAAGAAATGCGGCGAGGCGAATAGAGTTTCTCGACCTAGGCGGTTGCAATCTTCGGAGCGTCAAGCCTTTTTCTAAGGGAGACGTTGTGCGTAGCTTGCTTTCCCCTAGGAGTAAGGCATAGCTTCGCTTAGAGCCAAGAAATTAGATTTTCGTGAATGGTTATCTTGAAAATAGGCAAGTCCCCAATCTGCCTCAATTCCTCATATAATCAAGGTTTCTCTTGCTGGTGACGGCTCCATCTTCCTTTGATGGAAGCAAGCAGCGTCGTTGGCGAAGAAAGCATTAAAATACATTAAGTAATTTGCTCTTTTAACCTTGGTTGCTTTTTCAGCAAAGATAGTATATGACTGACGTTCCCGCAGTTCGCATTCGCAATTTTTGTATTATTGCTCACATAGACCACGGGAAATCCACCCTTGCCGATCGCTTACTCCAAGCCACTGGTACTGTTGAAGATCGGCAGATGAAGGAACAGTTTCTCGATAATATGGATCTGGAACGGGAGCGCGGCATTACCATTAAGCTGCAAGCTGCCCGAATGAACTACAAAGCTAAAGATGGTCAGCAGTATGTGCTGAACTTAATTGATACGCCAGGGCACGTGGATTTTTCTTATGAAGTGTCACGCTCTCTTGCTGCTTGCGAAGGAGCGCTGTTAGTGGTAGATGCTTCCCAAGGCGTAGAAGCACAAACTTTGGCTAATGTCTATTTGGCTTTGGAACATAACCTGGAAATTATTCCAGTGTTGAATAAAATCGATTTGCCAGGAGCAGATCCAGATAGAGTTATTGGTGAAATTGAAGAAATTATCGGTTTAGATTGCAGCGGTGCAATTTTAGCCTCAGCCAAAGAGGGTATTGGCATTGATGAGATTTTAGAAGCAATTGTCGAGCGCATACCGCCAGCCCCCAATACTGTAGATCAGCGCTTACGGGCATTGATTTTTGATAGCTACTACGACAGCTACCGAGGAGTAATTGTTTACTTCCGGGTAATGGATGGTAGCCTGAAAAAAGGCGATCGCATTTATTTAATGGCATCGGAAAAAGAATATGAAATTGACGAGTTAGGCGTTCTTTCTCCTACTCAAAAGCAAGTTGACGAACTGCACGCTGGGGAAGTAGGTTATTTGGCAGCCGCAATTAAAGCTGTAGCCGACGCGCGGGTAGGAGATACAATTACTCTTGCCAACGCCAAAGCCCCAGACGCTTTACCTGGTTACACAGAAGCAAACCCAATGGTCTTTTGTGGGATGTTCCCCATTGATGCTGACCAATTTGAAGACTTGCGGGAAGCCCTAGAAAAGCTCAGACTCAATGATGCGGCGCTACACTACGAACCCGAAACTTCTAGCGCAATGGGATTTGGTTTCCGTTGTGGGTTCTTGGGTTTGTTGCACATGGAAATTGTCCAAGAACGCTTAGAAAGGGAATACAACTTAGATTTAATTATTACAGCTCCTTCAGTAGTTTATAGGGTGACGACTGTGAAGGGCGAGGAACTGTACATAGATAATCCTAGCCATTTACCCTCTCCTAACGAGCGCGAAAAAATTGAGGAGCCTTACGTTAAGGTAGAAATGATTACACCTGAAACTTACGTCGGCACTTTGATGGAATTGTCCCAAAACCGCCGGGGTATTTTCAAGGATATGAAATATCTTACCCAAGGACGAACCACGCTAACATACGAGCTGCCTTTGGCAGAAGTCGTTACTGACTTTTTTGACCAGATGAAATCGCGATCGCGTGGTTATGCCAGCATGGAATATCACCTGATTGGTTACCGCGAGAATCCTTTGGTGAAGCTGGATATCATGATTAATGGCGATCCGGTGGATTCTTTGGCGATGATTGTGCATCGAGATAAAGCTTACAACGTCGGGCGCTCAATGGCAGAAAAGCTCAAAGAACTCATTCCCCGCCATCAATTTAAAGTGCCAATTCAGGCGAGTATCGGCAGTAAAGTCATCGCCAGTGAACACATTCCCGCTTTGCGTAAAGACGTATTAGCTAAGTGCTACGGTGGTGACATCAGCCGGAAGAAGAAACTTTTGCAAAAGCAAGCAAAAGGTAAAAAGCGGATGAAATCTGTCGGTACGGTGGATGTTCCCCAGGAAGCGTTTATGGCAGTACTGCGCCTGGATCAAAGCTAATTCTAGTAGTGCCAAGTTAAGGGTCAAGAGGAGCCAGTGCGTTGCTGTGAGCGCAATTCGCTTGGAATAGTCCTCAAACTAAAGCCTGTAGTTATATCAACAAAGCCTGACAACCCAGGCTTTGTTCGTATAGCCGCACCGTTGAGGATGTGGACTTTTGGGAAACGAATGGTATTGCCTTGTCTCCTCTGCTTGCAATTGAAATCAGTTTTTTAATTAATATTATTGATTTTTTATTACCAAAGTTTCTTTACTATCACCAATTAAAACCTGCTAACAATAAAGCAATATAAAGGCTAGCTTGATATTAACTTTCCTAAAATTTATCAGAATTTGCTGACTATATCTGTAGAGATTTATATTTTGGGCATTTGTGTGGACTTGCTGTATTATGACAAGTCATTGAATCTAGATTTATCTAACTATGAAAATTTGGCTTTGCTAATTTTTACATTTTGGGAGTAATGGCGAAAAAAATGTTAAGAAATTTGACATTTTTAGTATATGTACTCACTGTAATTGTCACACTTGTACCTTTAGATAAATATAGTTTTTAGCTATTTAATATTTGTAAAACATTGGGGAGTCTAGTAAATGAAGATACTGGTATTGAGTTGGGAGTTTCCACCAAGAATAGTTGGCGGTATAGCTCGTCATGTGGGGGAGTTATACCCAGAACTGGTAAAGCTAGGACATGAAATCCACTTGATTACTGTGGAACATGGTCACGCATCAATGTACGAATTAGTAGAGGGAGTTCATGTACATCGAGTGCCAGTAGCTGCTAGTAGAGACTTTTTTCATTGGATAGTAAACTTGAATGACAGCATGGGGCATCATGGTGGGAAGTTGATGCTGGAAGAAGGCCCATTTGATTTAATCCATGCTCATGATTGGTTAGTAGGTGATGCAGCGATCGCTTTAAAGCATAACTTTAAAGTACCTTTAATTGCGACAATTCACGCTACCGAATACGGGCGCTATAACGGCATTCATACTGATACCCAACGCTATATCAGTGGTAAAGAAAACTTGTTAGCTTTTAATGCTTGGCGAGTTATCGTTTGTAGCGAATACATGCGCCGGGAAGTAGAACGAGCGCTACACAGCCCTTGGGACAAAATTGATGTGATCTTTAATGGTATTCGGCCAGAAAAGAAACAGCACCATGAAGATTTTCATGCTCCAGCTTTTCGTCGCCAATTTGCTGAAGACCATGAAAAAATTGTTTATTATGTTGGGCGCATGACTTATGAAAAGGGTGTACCTTTATTACTCAATGCTGCTCCCAAGGTACTTAGTGAAATGGATGGTAATGTCAAATTTGTGATTGTTGGTGGTGGCAATACCGACCATCTCAAGCGTCAGGCTTGGGATTTAGGAATTTGGCATAAATGCTATTTTACAGGCTTTCTCTCTGATGAATACTTAGATAAATTTCAGACAGTAGCCGACTGTGCCGTTTTCCCCAGCCTTTACGAACCCTTTGGTATTGTTGCTTTAGAAAGCTTTGCTTCTCGTGTTCCCGTAGTAGTATCTGACACTGGTGGTTTTCCAGAAGTAGTGCAACACACCAAAACAGGCATTGTTACCTGGGTGAACAGTCCCGATTCGATTGCTTGGGGAATTTTAGAGGTGTTGAAAAATCCAGGTTATCGGCAATGGCTGATTGATAATGCTTATGAGGATTTAGAGCGCCGCTTCAGATGGCCAAAATTAGCTCAACAAACAGAGGCAGTATATCAGCGAGTTGTGCAAGAGCGATCGCAAGCCAACTGGTTTTAAATTACACAATCAACTTAAAATCCAGCAGAGAATAAAAGATTACTCTGCATTTTCGGCGTGAAAAAACAGTACAAGCCTTGTACGCTGGGAATTACACCCCTTCTGGTGAGAGAGTAAGCAATAATTGCAGTTTGCACCAGAAGGTTAGCATGACCAAGGCCTTTCCAAATATAGCAAAGTGGTTGAAGAATGTAGGAACCATGTTGCTGAAGATGGGAACCTCCTTCATAACCCATATTACAGCAAACTTGAGAAGTTACTTTCAGGACATTACCGAGGATGTCCATTCTCCTTTATCGCCTTTACCATCCTCACCTTCTTTACCTTCCTTGGCTGGCCCTGTTCTTAGCTTGGGTGGAGGCGGACCTGATGTAGAGAACGCTATCCAGTGGATGATCAACGAGGTGAGGGGTTGTACTGACTGCGCCACTAAAGTCAATGTTGTAGTCATCCGTACATACGGGAATCATGATTACAATCGGATCATTAATGCGATGAAAGGCGTCAAATCGGTAGAAACCTTGATTATTAGTAATCAGCAGGATGCCAACAAAGAAGAGATTGTTGCTAAAGTCCGAAATGCTGATGTAATTTTCTTTGCTGGCGGTGACCAATGCCAATATATCCGCAAGTGGAAGAATACTAAGCTAGAGGCTGCTGTCAACTCAGTTTACGCCAGAGGTGGTGGCATTGGTGGTACTAGCGCGGGTGCAATGATCCAAAGTGAATTTATCTACGATGCTTGCGCTTCTTCTGAAGTAGGGATTGAAACTAGAGATGCACTCGAAGATCCTTACAAGGACATTACCTTCACTTACAACTTTTTCAAATGGAAGTATCTCAAGGGAACCATTGTAGACACCCACTTAGACAGGCGTAAAAGAATGGGTCGAATTATGGCTTTCATTGCCCGTCAAATTCAAGATGGCAAATCTCAAAGTGCTTTAGGGATAGCCATTAGCGAAGAAACTTCGGTAGTTGTGGATAAATATGGTATGGCAAAGGTAATCGGAAGAGGTGCGGCATATTTTGTACTCGGAGATCATCCGCCAGAGGTATGCAAACCCCGCACTCCTTTGACATTTTCCGACTACAAAATTTGGCGAATTCGCAGGGGTGATAGCTTCGACCTGAAAAATATTCCCACAAGGGGTTATTATCTCAGGAGTGTCAAGCGGGGAAGGATTAGTTCAGATCCTTATTGAAAAATGGGCATAGGGCATGTAAGAGAGATGGGGCAGAGAGGGAAGATGAGGAGATGGGGAAGAAAATTCCCACACTCCCTCATCTCCCTTGTCCCCCTGCCTGTTCACACCAGGGTGGTCTGCTTGCGTAAACTTTGAATTGTGGCGATCGCGTGTTTTGCTACAATATCAATCTCCTCTGGGGTATTGAAGCGTCCAATGCCAAACCGGACTGACGCATACGCTAGCTGTTGTGAATGTCCCAAGGCAGTGAGAACATGGGAAGGTGCTGTGTTTGCCGACGTACAAGCAGAACCAGAAGAAATCGCCATCACTGACTGTAATCCCAAGCCAAGTGCGGCCCCATCTACCCCCTCTACACTGATATTCAGGTTTCCCGCTAGCCGCTGGATAGGATGTCCGTTGAGATGAACTCCTTCTATTGGTGAAAGCTGATCCCAAAGTTTTTGCTTGAGTTCTGTGAGGCGTTGGTTTTCTGTCGCCTGTTCTGCTAAAGCAATTTCCACAGCTTTACCAAACCCGACGATTTGCGGTGTATACAAAGTCCCAGAACGCATTCCCCGTTCATGTCCACCGCCATGCTGCTGGGGGGCTAACTGGACTCTGGGATTGCGTCTGCGAACATATAAAGCACCGATGCCTTTGGGTCCGTATACCTTATGTGCAGTAAGTGACATTAAGTCAATTTTTTGTGCTTGCACATCTAAAGGAATTTTACCAATAGCTTGGGCGGCATCGGTGTGGAAAATGATATTGCGATCGCGGCACATTTCCCCAATTTCTGTTAAAGGCTGCAACACCCCAATTTCGTTATTTGCAGCCATCACCGATACCAAAATTGTCTCAGGACGCAAAGCTTTTTCTAACTCAGTTAAATCAATTAATCCATCTTTTTGGACTGGGAGAACCGTAATTTCAAAACCCAGAGTTTTTAAATACGCGTAAGGGTCAAGAACCGCCTTATGTTCCGTAGCAACTGTAATAATATGCTGCCCTTTTTGAAAATATGCTTCTGCTACACCTTTAATCGCTAAATTATTAGCTTCTGTAGCACCACTAGTAAAAACAATCTCTTCTGGTGTTGCGTTGATTGCTGCTGCTAAAATTTCCCGTGTTTGTTTAACAGCTGCTTCTGCTTCCCAACCGTAAACATGACTAATACTCGATGGATTGCCAAACTTTTCGGTGAAATAAGGTAGCATTGCTGCTAATACTCGTTCATCGACGGGGGTCGTAGCGTGGCAATCTAGGTAGATAGGGCGAATAGACATAATTAACTTAAAGCTTGACTTAATTTTTTTAATACTCGGATAATTTTATATAGTTCGTTATCGCGTTTGGATAAAGTGAATTTATCAGATAAAGCATACTCAGATTTATCTTGCTTGATTAGCTTGATAAATTGGAAATCTTCTCCATTAGTTACACATCCAAACACAGGTTTTTCTGGGTGAGGATTAGCCAGCATATAAGCCAGCGCTTGGGGTATGGCTTCTAAAAGTGAAAAACTAGCTCTTTTTGATTTAACAACTAACAACCACAGTTGTTCTTGGATTACTAAAACATCAATTCTACCTCTAATTACTTCTCCTTCATCCTCAATAGCAATTTCTATTGATTCCTCACTTTTAATAAAGAAAGGTTCGTCATAAAATCCAGCTAAACTGAGTAAGGGAGATAATACCACCATTTTGACCGCTTCTTCCAATAAAGGATGACGTTTAACTAAACGCAAAAAATGAAGTTTAACTCGGTCTAGATATTGCTTTTCTATGTCTGTGATTTCTGGTAGATGGTCAAACCACTCTGGAAAAAAATCTTCACTTTCAGACTGTTGCAAAGCAAATCTATCTTCTAAATAAGCAAGACCGACATTTTGCGCTTGGATAACTTCAACCATAGTTAATAAGAGCTAGAGCAAACAGACATATAGCAATCCGATTTGATTTTTGAAATGATACGTAGATACGTAGGGTGGGCAATGCCCACCACCAGTTGCTCCACTTGGGTAGACCCCTGCGTACCCGTCACTGGCTCTCCTACAGATACTTAGATTTTTTTAGAAATCAAATATGATTCCTATAATTAACTCAAAACTTGTCCTATTTTTTTTAATATATTCAAGACAATATATAATTCATTTTCGCTCCTATATAAGGTGAATCTATCTGATAATGCATACATTGGCTGATTTTTATTGCTGAGTTTTATAAATTGAAAATCTTCTCCATTTAGCACTAATGAATATACAGGCTCATCAGGGTTAGGAGCAGCTAGCATATAAGTAAGGGCTTGAGGAATTGCTTTAGCCAAGGAAAAAGCAGACCTTTTAGATTCAACTACCAGTAACCACAACTTATTTTGGATAACCAGTACATCAATTTTACCTTTAATAATTTCTTTTTCCTCTGCTGTCTTGTCTGCATTACCTATAATGACATCTTCACTGATTTCTATATTTTCTTCTGTAGCAATGGAAAAAGGGTAATGATAAAAACCAGCTAAATCTAGTAAAGGAGACAATACTACTAATTTCACTGCATCTTCTAAAAGAGGAGCATTTTCCAGTAAGCTGACATAGTTAGCTTTAACTCTATCTAAATATTGTTTTTCTAATTCAGTTATCGTGGGTAAATTGTCAAACCACTCTATAAAAAATTGCTCATCTTCAGATTTATTAAGAGCAAAGTTTTCCTTTAGATAAGCGAGAGTAACATTTTGCCCTTGGATAATTTGAACCATAGGTTATTGAAATTGCAACCTCTTCTTCATTCTAGGCTGATGAACTTGATATAGCTGCCAATTCTTGTAATTTAGTTAAGACTTGTTGCGCATGATCTTTAACTTTTACATTTGACCAAGTATAAGCAATTTTTCCCTCAGGATCGATTAGGAAAGTAGAACGAACAACACCCATATATTCCTTACCCATAAACTTCTTTAATTGCCAAATACCATAAGTTTCGGCTAACTCATGTTCTGGGTCACTTAAGAGCGTGATTGTTAAGTTATGTTTGCTAATAAATTTACAATGGGATTTACCGGAATCTAGACTCACGCCTAAGATTTTCGCTCCCAGTGAGCTGAAGTCTTGATTTAACTCAGTAAAATCTTTAGCTTCAGTAGTACAACCAGGTGTGTCATCTTTGGGGTAGAAATAAAGGATAACCCATTGACCGCTAAAATCGCCTAGGCTGACAGGACTTTCATGTTGGTCAGGAACAGAGAAATCAGGGGCTAGTTGTCCGACTTGGAGAATGTTGCTCATGATGGTAGTTAGAGAAATAGCGATCGCTTTAGAATTCTACCGAAATTAGGCGATCGCGTATCCTAATATTGCAAGCACAATTTATTCTGTGTTCCCACTGCGCAGCACCTTAGAACTAGTATCAATACTAAAAGCACCGAGAATGTTGCCGCTTAAATCGCAGTTTTCCACCGTACCCAAACCGTTATCGTGTACATAAAGGGCACGTCCTTTATTCTGATTGATTTTACACCGCCGAATTATAGGGTTGCCATTTGTTCTAATTTCTACCCCAGATAAAGCATTACCAAAAATCTCGCAATCTTCCACTGTTCCCTGTGCGGTTTCATAGACAAGAACGCCGCCTTGTTTACCATCGTGGAGCTTACAGCGTTGGATAATGGGGTTGCTATTTTCTTTGATTGCTATGCCTGATAAACCATTACCAAAGATATCGCAATCTTCGACTGTTCCCCGACTGTTATTTTGGAAAAAGATTCCAGCTTGTTCGCTATCGTGGATTTTGCATTGTTGAATAATTGGGTTGGCTGTAGCACCTTGAACACTGACACAAGAAAGTGAATCGGAAGTAATATCGCAATCTGCCAATACTATCTGGCCTTGAGGAATGTCTACAGCAAAGAATTTGTTGTTCTTCTGTCCTGCAAAACCACGCAGAGTTAAACCTCTAACTTCAGCTTGGTCTGTTTGCATGAGAATACAATTTGAGTTTGTACTCTCGATGATAATGCTAGCTACAGGTCCGTCGCCAATAATCTTCAGCGGCTTGTTGATAATTAAACCTTCTTGGTAAAAACCTGGTTTTACGAGAATGCGGGTACCTGGTTGGGCATTTTTAATTGCTTCACTAATAGTTTGATAATCACCAGACCCAGTACTGGAGACAGTTAGAGTAGATTTATCCTTGAAAAGAAATGTATATGACAGCACTGGTACAGCTAAACCAATACCACCAAAGCCAAGCATCTGAATTAAACGCCGCCTTGGCCATTTTGGTGGTAGAGGAAGTAGCGGAGGCGGTTGTAAACTTTGCTCTATCTCTGTTAAACGTTGCAAAATCTCTTGAGTATTCGCTGGTCGCTGACTGGGTAACTGCGCCATCATCTGGTCAATTAAATTTGCCAACAAAGGTGAAATATGAGGAGCGTAAATCCGCCAGCCCATTTCATTGGTGTAAGAATTATAAACTGTTGGGTCAGTAGGTTGCTTGCCTGCAAGCAGATATACAAATGTGCGTCCCAATGCAAAAAAATCTGACTGGAGGACAGCTTTACCGTTCATTTGTTCTGTTGGCGTGTAACCTGCGGAAATAATTCCTGTTACCTGACCTTGAGCCTGTGCAAAATAATAAGTTTGTGTAAGTTCCCGTGCTGTGCCAAAGTCAATCAATGCTAGTTCGCCAGAACTAGCCCTTAACATGATATTAGGCGGCTTGATATCTCTATGAAAAAAGTTTTGATTGTGTACCTGTTCGAGAATAGTCACTAATTCCCTCAGCCATGCAATAGCTAAATTTTGGTCAATCGGTCGCATTTCCCGATTTTCCATATATTTCTGCAAATCCATACCCACAATTTTTTCCATTACAAAACAATGGATTGGGTTTTGGCTGTTTCTGGGAAAATAAACAAAGTAAGCATCACGCTCAACTTTGGGGATACCTGGATGATTAAGCTTGCTTAAGACTTCTGCTTCTTGCTGGAACAGTTCGATTGCTTTTTGATGATTGTTAGTTAAGACTTTGAGAACTTTGGATGTGTTCGTTCGGACTTCTATAGCCTCAAAAGTTACCGCAAACCCACCGCCCCCAAGCTGACGCACAACCCGATAACGGCCTTGTAGTAGTAGTTCTGAGCCGCAACTAATACAAAATAGTTCATCATCTCTATTTTGTGGGTTTAGACAGTGAGGATTGATGCAGAAGCTCATCGCGTCAGCAGGTAACAGTTTTATCTGCTAGTTTACCTTTATCGCCTTGATTTTCTTGTAAAGAGTTTTGCCCTATCATGGTTGAAGAAGAGGACGCCTCTTATATTTACTTCAAAAAATAGTTTCAATCCCTGCTAGGGATTTTGGTTAATTGGAACCATCTGGGCTAATAGCAGAAATGTTGAATGCTGATACAAAACTTTACATATTTAGGTACACTAAGTTTAA
>NZ_MTAW01000178.1 GCF_002154725.1 Nostoc sp. 106C
TGACGTTATTTTCAGCTTAATACCTGTCCCTTTCCTTATCCCGAACTCAGGTTAATTAATTACTTCTTCCCGTACCTCACTCAAGTGAGAATCTCTACAGGTGTCAAAAATACTTAATAATATAGCCTGACCATTTGGTTACAAAAATGAGTGTATTAGCTAGGAAATAGAGTACGAATAGCTCATGAGTACATCAATTTATGCTGGCAAGCTTAGTTATTACCAACTCACTTTTAAAGTAAAAGGGTAACTATTAGCTACTCATCGCTGAAAAATTTAAAGTCTTTAAAACGGAGAGGGGGGGATTCGAACCCCCGTTGGGTTTCCCCAAAACGCATTTCGAGTGCGTCACCATCAACCACTCGGACACCTCTCCAGCTATTGATTCACAGATTGAAGTATATGTTCTCAATCTAAAACCTGTGAATTGCAGAAATGCCATCGCATATCCTATGCAATCATAACATCACATATAGATAAAACGATCGCCCAAAGTAACCTGCAAACAGCAACGGTATTTATAAAACAGAAGACTTGCTTTCTGTGGCCTGGATAAATGCTTCAAAATCACTGCCAGGTAACCATTGGATAGCGCCATCTCGTCCTGTAAAGAAAAGTTTGGTTTGGCTTTGGCTCAGTTCAGACAAAACTTTTGGCTCAAGGTCGGCAGAAGATGCGATCGCAATCTGTGGTTGTAGGGCTAAAACTAAATCTTTCAAAGATTGAGGTACACACCATAGCACTTGTGGGCGAGCCAAACCCCCGGACTTGACTAGCTGTGCTATCTCTTTAGATTTCATGTTACCTACAAGCAACCAATTCTGACCTTGAATTTGCAATTGTAAAACTGGTAACTGGTCATTAACTAATTGAGCTACGACTGGACCAGCAGTCATTGCTTGACCAAGTGCCAAAGGTTGGTAAACACCTTGACGTTTTTGGATTTCCTGTTGAATTACCTGAGTCTCAATGACGTTTTCTGGTTTGGGGGGATAGCTATAAAAATTTTTAATCGGTAAACGTTGCAGCACTTCCAACCAACCACTACTTTCATGATCTTGGAAATCGGTTGCGATCGCCCAATCGATTTGATTGACACCTTGCTGTTGTAAAAACGGTAGGATTGTAAAGCGTCCTGTACTTTCGTCGCCACTATTAATCAGGGTGACTGTTCCTCGGTCTTGAATTACCACAACCGGTTCTGCACCTGCTGCAAGTACAGTGATCCTAAACAAGGTGTTGGCAGAATGCCAAACTGGGATAAGTACTAAACCTATAGCAATACAACTAGCGAACCACCAGCGTTGTCGCCACCAACGCACCAATACCACCAATAAAATTATTGTATAAATAGCTATCATCTGCCAAGGAGATATACTGCCAACAGCAATCGAGTTTCCAGGTAAGTTGCTAAAAAATTTCACTAATTTGATTAGCCAATCACTGGGGTAATGCAGCACTCCAGCCAAAACACTTCCTGCTTCTGGCCAAATTAATGCTGCTAAGGCACTGATAATTCCACCTATACTCAGAACAGAAATAAATGGGGTACTAACAATATTTAGCAGCAGACTGTAAGACGGCACAACCCCAAAGACAAACAGCTGCAAAGGTAAAGTCCAAATCGTAGCAGCTAAAGGAACAGCAATCAAAGAAGCGATCGCAGGTGGTAACCAACCCAAGCGTTGAATTATGGGTGGTACTGTCACAATTAATCCCAGTGTCGCCAAAAAGCTCAGTTGAAAACCTAAATCCCATATCCATAAAGGATTAAATAACAATAATAAGGTAGCCGCTAGTAGCAGTGAACCTAATTGTTTTACCTTTCTTTTTAAAGCTAGTCCCACTAATGCCGCAAAACCCATAATTACGGCTCTTAGCACCGCAGGCTGAAACCCAGTTAAACTCAGGAAAATAATTAAACCCAAAAAACCGAGGGTAAATTGGGTTGCCTTTTTTGCCCGCCTCGTTAATTGTAAAATCACACCCAAAATCAACGAAGTCTGAAACCCCGAAGCGGCTAAAGCATGAGCTAACCCTGCTTGGACAAAAAGATCGCGAATATCATAAGGTAAATCAACAGCTTTGCTGCCTAAAACCATCGCACTCACAAGTGGCCCTTCTGGAATACCCAACCACCGAACTTGCGATCGCACAATTCGCTCCCTAACTTGCCACCATCCCCATTTACGCTGCTCTTCATCTAAAATATTTATCTG
This sequence comes from Nostoc sp. 106C, assembly GCF_002154725.1. Taxonomy (GTDB): domain Bacteria; phylum Cyanobacteriota; class Cyanobacteriia; order Cyanobacteriales; family Nostocaceae; genus Aulosira. The sequence continues at coordinate 2,220 of NZ_MTAW01000178.1, forward strand.
TCTCCCTGTCAAACCCGCAAATGTACCCTCTTGTTTCAGAAACTTCTGAAAATCAAAAGCACCAGGGTTAGAAGCTGCTTTTGGTTTGTACAAAACTCCCGTTACAGCAATTTGTTGACCTGGATATAAACCAGTAACCTGAAGTATCGGCACTGTCACATACAACTTACCTGTTACCCCTTTACTGGCACCTCCTGGTCCATCATCTTTTTTGACTTCATCTAGCTGAGTCGCTTCTAACCAAAATTGCCCTCGCTGACTGCGAGTCAAGCGTGGTGTACTTGCAACTTCACCGCGAACAATCACAAGCTGTTCTTGATTACTACTATTTCCTGGTGGGACAAATTTACTGATATCTTTTGCTCCTGGTTCTGGTACTCGCCATTGAAAATATAGGGTAGCCAGTAACCCTACCAAACCAGCGGCTAGCAATACTTTAGGATCAAGAGTACTTTGCCAGAAGCTAGATATTGGCTTGGCCTTTGTTCCAGTATTTTCTGATTTTTGAGCAAGTTGCCGTGACTTGAGAGAACGTAGCCGCAACAGCACTGCTGCCAATATCCCTAAAACAAAAATCCACACACCACCCCAAGGTACTGCTGTAAATAGCAGACCCAAAATATAGCCAAGACAGATAATTACACCACTAGCCTGAATCATAAGACTTCTGATAAAAGTATTTGCTGACTATAAAATAAAACCCGCACATGCGGGCTTTGTTTGTATAATCAGTGAATACCAATCTCAGGGGGCACAGGCTTTATTTGTAGAAATTTTTGCAATAATTCTATCAAAAAGATGTGCCCAACTTAAACCCCAGTAAAGCGTGGAGAAACAAAATAGAAAGTGCTGTACTACCTAAATAAGCATGAATAGTACGTAATATTGCTTTATTCCCTACAAATCCACTTGCAGAAATTGCACCGTTAATCAGTAGCAGTAATAGCACAATAGAACCCGTAAAAAAATGGGAACTTTCTAGAATTGGTTGATGCTGCATCACCAAAGATAGCACCCCACCTGTATAACCCGCCGCCAAAAAGAAAAATAGCCAGGGTGCTAGTTTACGATGCTCACTGCGACTTTTAATTGCCACATCTTTATCTTCAACAAGTCTTCCCCGCCAACCAGCCAGTCCCACAAAACTACCCATTACAAATACAACAATCGCCATCATTAACGGATGTCCCCAATGAGTAATTGGTTCGGGGAGCCCTAGAGAACGAAACCAAGCAGCGATTGGTTCTAGCAACTCGCTCCAATTCAACATTTCTCACACACCATAACTATATGCTCTAGGAGATAATACCAAACCTCCCTAAAACAGGGAGGTTATAGGGCAATACAGTTCAGTTAAGAAAATTCATTGACAACAAAGTTCACAAATAATTCCTAAACAAAAAACCGAACAATTATTTTGGAGGGGGCTTGGGGGACGGTTGCGTCC
>NZ_MTAW01000150.1 GCF_002154725.1 Nostoc sp. 106C
TGCTCGCCTCCTCTTTTTGATTGGCTAAAGTCGAGTTCAAGAAGTCGGGGATCTGGGCAGCAAAGTTAATGAGCCAGATAAAATTGCAACAGCGATATTGCTCGCCTGTATAAAGACAAATCGACCTCGTGAACTTCAATTCCTTGCCCAATGCGTTGCAGCAGCGTTAGTGTCAATTCACCGCCCAAATGTTCTTGAAACTCAGTCAAACCCCGGAATAAACAACGAGGATGTTTTAATTGTGCTGATTGTTCAGCTAGTTCTGGCACATACAACGTAAAACCTAGCGCTGACAAGGTATTCAGTATTTGTTGCCACTCTGAACAACAAAGCAATCCTAAAAGATAGGAATAGGTACTATCTAAAGCGATACCGATCGCAACCGCTTCTCCATGACGTAAACTATAGTCTGTTAAATGCTCCAGTTTATGAGCTGCCCAATGACCAAAGTCTAGGGGACGGGATGAACCCATTTCAAAAGGATCGCCACTGTTGGCAATATGTTCTAAGTGTAACTGGGCGCAACGATAGATTACTTGTTGCATAATCTCCATGTCTCGCCGGACAAGGGCTGCGGTGTGGGAGTAGATAAAATCAAAGAAGTGAGCATCCTTAATCAGCGCCACTTTCACTGCTTCTGCAATCCCAGAACGCCAATCGCGATCGCTTAGAGTTGTCAAAAAGCTAGAGTCATTGATAACTGCATAAGGTGGAGCAAATGTGCCGAGAAAGTTCTTTTTACCAAAGGCATTAATCCCGTTTTTTACTCCTACAGCCGAATCATTTTGTGCTAACACTGTTGTCGGTATGCGGATGAGGCGAATTCCTCGGTGAGCGGTTGCAGCTGCATATCCTACCAAGTCCAACAATGCCCCACCTCCAATAGCCAACAGATAGGAATGGCGACACAATCGGGCTGCTTCAATATATTGGTGAATTTGCTCTAGCAACGTGCGATCGTTCTTAGCGGCTTCCCCTCCCGGAATTACTATCGGCTCAATCGGCAGCGTGATTATTTCTGCATAGAATTTGGTATACGCTACTAATTGTTTGAGCAAGCCAGGTTGGAACTTTAATAATCCTGCATCTATAATCACTAATACTTTTTTAGGCTTTGTCTCCCGATCAGATGTAATTAATTGGGCTAAAGTGGGATTTTTTAACTCAAACAGATTGTTCGTAAAGTAAATACCATAATTGAAGCTTACCGAGACACTTTGTTGAATCGGTTGCAAATTAAATCTACTTTTTTGCTTGATGTTTAGTATCATATTTTTGCTGATATGTAAACGTGGCACGATTCAAAGCCTCAAGGAATATTTCTACCGAACCAGAACCTTCAACATTGACTTTGTTATTGATAATGAAAAACGGCACACTAGTAATGCCATTTAACCAAGTAAATGTTGATGCAGCCACAAATGTATTAATTGGAGCGTCACTACTTAATTGCAACCGTAATTTGGTAGAATCCATTTGGTAAGCTGTACCGATGGCGACAAGAACCTCAATATTTCCAATGTTCAAACCATCTTCAAAATAAGCTTGATAAATTGCTTCTACAATATCGTTCTTGATATTTTTTGGTGCGATCGCAATCAGGCGATGGGAAAGTTTACTATTAACCGCCAAACGAATTTTGTTTAAATTTAACTTAACCCCAGCTACCTCACCTACACGTCGCATATACTCAAATAGATCCTGAAGTTCTTTCATTCCGTAGCCTGTTCTTGCTTGCATAAAGCTACGGAAATTGTACCCACAACGAGGGATACTATTGTTGAGAACTAAGGGATGCCAGCGAATATTTATCTCTTCTTCTTGCCATTGTGCCAGGGCATCAAAAAGATGCTTTTTTCCAATTCGGCTCCAAGGGCAAACTGTATCGTAAAAAATGTCGATCAGCATAATTTATCTTATCCGAATGCTGAGGAAGCGGTTGAAATAAGGGTATGTAGTGAACGCTTAGTAAATTTAAACTTTCAATTTGAACTAGAGATACAGCAGTTTGCAACTGAGTGAATTCAAGAACATAACGATAATAACTAGATATGATTCTGACTTTGACTCTTAATTTCTGCTGTAAATTATCGGTGTACTTCTGTATGTAACTGTGGTTCAAATTCTAAATTGCAATCATTTTGAGAAATTGTAGGTAAAGGCTGTAAAAAATGGTCAATTTTTTCTGCCCAAAATCTTTGGGTACATTCAAACTCTTGAATTAATGCGGCTCGGTCTTTCTTTTCTACTAACTTTGCTAAACGGCTGTAAGTCCTAGCTAAAGAGCTAATTGCCTCACATCTATCTTCTGTCGCCAGCATAATGTCAACACATAGGTAAGGGCTTTGAGAAAACAAACGTTTGACGATATCTATTTCTTGGCGATAGCTGGGAGTTGATATTGATAAACTACGTTCTATATCGATTCTGGCTTGCATTAAGAACACGCCAAGGCTAAATCGTAAGAAATGCTGCGTTGCTTGAATGATTATCATCATTTGATCGTGTTCTTCAGGCGTACAGAAGATTATTTCCCCACCTTTAATTTTGATAAAGTCTAATAACCATTGAAATGAATCATCGTTACGACCTGGACATACAACCACTTTTTGCCTACAGAACGATTTAATCCTAGGTCCAAACATAGGGTGTAAACCCATGACGGGGCCTGAGTGATGTTCCAGCATTGCTTGAGTTGGTGCAGTCTTGATACTTGTGATGTCGCATAAAGCTGTTGTTGGGGCAATGTATTGGGCTGCACGCTTGATGACATCAACTGTCTGTTCGATGGGAACGCTAATTAAAACTAATTCTGCCTTACCCAAAAGTTGATCGGCATACTCCCAATCCTCATGTTCAAGGATACTAACGTTATGACCTTCCAACGAAAGCTGCTCTTGGAATAATCTTCCCATCCTACCACCTCCGCCAATGATGGTAATTTGCCGGGGTCTGACAAGATTTATTGATGTAGAATCAGGGGTAAGTGTGGCATGGCAACTATTTACTACACCTGCCCAAATAGATTCAGGAAGACCAGTTTGCGCAAGTAGGGGAGCGACATCAGTTATTTGTTCTTCTAAAGTAGGAAGTTCTGATGCTGCTAATAGTGATAAGCGATCGCTTAATAGAGCGATCAAACGTTGGTCAGTTTGTTTGAGCTTATTTAAATTAGAGGATTTCCCTGCCATTGTCCCTGCCTCAAAGTTTCAAATATCAACACTAAAATCCAAAATGGCATTACTCAATTAGTGCGTATTCACGACTTGACTCGACCAAAGGTTTTTGTCCTCGGAGTACGGAATTATCGTTAAACAACTGTCGCTGATCTATAAATGTTGGGTTGAGCCAATCAGACTCTCGCATTTGACCACTTTGGCTGTAAGCTAAAAGAGCATTTTGATAACAAACTGCCTGCACAGCAGCTTGAGAAATTCCCCTTTCCAGCATCAATTGAGCAGTTTTAGGTACAGCTAAGGGATCGCTGATTCCCCAATCAGCACTACTATCTACAATGATGCGATCGCTTCCATAATGGCGGACAATTTCTACCATGCGAGCATTCCCCATTTTGGTGTTTGGGTAAATTGTGAATGCTGCCCAAAAGCCTCGCTCTAAAACTTCTTCAACTGTCTCTTCATTGTTGTGATCCACAATCACCTGCGATGGCTTTAACCCATGCTCAATACAGACATCCATACTGCGGCTTGTGCCTGCTTTTTTGTCGCGATGGGGCGTATGAATCATCACCAACATATTTAGTTCTTTTGCCAGTTCTAGCTGTAGGCGGAAGTATTTGTCTTCGGCTGGGGTCATATCATCATAGCCAATTTCACCAATGGCTACTACACCCTCTTTGTAAAGATACAGAGGCAATAATTCCATTACTTGCTCTGCCAACGCTTCGTTATTGGCTTCTTTGGAATTCAAGCCAATTGTGCAATAATGCTTGATACCAAACTGAGCAGCCCGAAACCTTTCCCAACCAACTAAGCTGCTGAAATAATCTTGAAAAGAGCCAACATTAGTACGAGGTTGCCCCATCCAAAAAGCTGGTTCAATTACAGCTACAATACCGGAATCGCGCATCATTTGGTAATCGTTGGTTGTGCGCGAACTCATGTGAATATGAGGGTCAATAAACAGCTGGGTTTTAGCATTAATACTGTTATTCATAGATTCTCAAGTCAGGATTAAGTGAAAATTTTTAGCTTTTAAACTCGTTGCAAATCTGCTAAAGTCTCAACGTCAGCAAACGGACTCACTAGTGGTAAGATTTCGGGAGAAACTGAGCGATTAGCGCGATCGCGTTCGTGGGCATAGTCAATTAACATCCTCGCTAACTCGGGGTTAGCTCGAAGATCAAGACCCTGAATTAAATGTAGAGGACTGCCTACAAACAAAGCTTTTAGCACCATTTGGTTCCAAGCCTGGTTGTCAAAATAATGTGCAGGATAGGGATTTCTGAGAGCGATCGCATTAAATACTGCTGTGATATTACTGCGAACTCCTTCAGCCGCCCGTTTTTGCCACTGATTTGGGTAAAGCAGAAGGGGTAAGGCTTGATAGAGAGCCACTAATTCTTCTATGCCAGCAGTTGTGAATATCTGCTCTATTGTGTGCAAATATTTCTCAGCATTATCTGCTGGGAGCGTCAATAGCAGTAATGTCCGAGCGGCTTGATCCACACTCCAATGGGCAGGAAACCAACCTGCTTGCATTACCGAAGCTGCTTTTAAGTCTTTGAGGTTTAGCTCAAGCGGCTTTTTACCTGTGTAGCGGGACACGGCACTAAACGTAGTGAAAAATCCTCGACCGCTAGCACCGTTGCGGATCTGCTCCCTTTGCTCATCTAGCCAGGTAACAGCTTCTAGATTGAGTTCTTGTAAAAGCCAGTGACGTAGTAGGCTAGTTGTACTCGTAAGCTTCAAATGAATTACAGCAGCAGACATAACACTGATTATGAATTATTGATTTTTCTTGATCTACTACACTCTTGTGTTGTCCTCTGTGTGACGGACACTTTGCTTCCTTCGATAAACCCGTCCACGCAAGTGTCCCCCCCTGCATCTGTGCGTGATACCAATTCACGAAAACCTTGCTACAGATAGATCTCTCGTAGGGGCACGGCAATACCGTGTCCTTATTAACGTATTTGTATCATGATGAAAGTGAAACGGTATGAGATAAAAAAGATATGTAGTTGTTAAAATTTCTCAGATGCTTCACTGCCCTATGCTCAGCATGAAAAAGATATATTTTTAAATACAAATGCTTCAGACCGATTAACGGGGTGAGGAAAAGAACTAAATACTATCTCCTCCCCATCTCCCCGATATTTAGCCCCAGTTCAGTGAAATTGAAATTTGGGATTTTGCTACCAGTTACTTAGCTAAACTAACCGCCGCCTTTTGCTGCTGGCGCTTCTTCAATCTGACAGCAGTAGCCCCTACTCCGAATAATACTAGACCTAGCACTGAACTAGGTTCAGGCACTTGAGATGCACCTTCTACTTTTAACACTTGGACGCGTCCTTGGAAAAAGTCACCTACATACAATTTGCCATCCTTGTATGCTGTGCCAGCTGTCCAGTTAAATGTGCCTGGTGTCAGGTCAAGAGGGTCTCCAAAAGGTGGCTCACCTAGTTGGGGTGGTGGCGCGGCGGCAGGTTTACCAAATGCAGTCAAGAATTTACCATCTTTATCAAATGCCTGGACGCGGCTGTTGATGGAATCCGCCACATAGATATTCCCAAACTCGTCCACTTCGATGCCGATTGGCTGATTAAACTCTCCCGGCCCAGTGCCTTGTTTACCAAATGTCAAGATAGGCTTACCTTCTGGCGAGAGTACCTGAACGCGGTTATTAAACTGGTCACTCACATAGAAATTTCCATTAACTGGAGAAATTCTTACACCTGCTGGTCCTTGAAACTTCCCAGGTTCAGTTCCAGAACTACCAATGCTGCCAATTAGCTCACCGTCTTTAGTGTATTTATTGATTTTGTCGCCGCTAAAATCACCTATATACACATTGCCAGTTTTATCGAATGTCACACCAGATGGTCCAAAGAAAGCTCTACCCGGTATCAGACCGCCAAATGAACCAAAGGATTTAATATAACTACCTTGAGGATCGTAAATATTGACGCGGTTATTAAAAACATCACCGACATACAGATTCTTTGTCTGCGGATCAATTTCTAGCGCTGATGGCTCGTCAAATTCTCCGGGTCCTTTGCCGCCCTTACCAATGGACCTAAGATACTGACCTTGAGGATTGAATACATCGACCTTGTTACCGATGTTCGGATTAAAGCTGCCATCAGGGTTAAGACCGCGACCGTTACTTACCAGGATATTCCCTGAGTCATCCACCGTGATGCCTTGAGGAACAAAGAGCTGCCCTGGACCGAAGCCAGGGCTACCAATACTACTGTCGTACTTTAGCGACAAGGACTTGGCTGGGGCAGATGTTGCCAATACCGTGAATCCGGCACCAAGAATGGTGATTGATAAACTTTTGACTAATCCCATGATTTTGAAATCCTGGTTGTGTAGGTTAAAAGCTTTTGCAGTAAGGGCTTAAGCCCTCACTACTAGCCAAAATTTAGAAGGAATTAAACTACTTCTGCCTTCGCTAATTTTTTGTGTTTCTGCTTCTGCTTTAAACTTGCGCCTAAAGCAGCAGCTGTTAGTACACCTAATATGGAAGTCGGTTCAGGAACGTCTCGAGGATCAATTCTGATGATTTGCCCTGTGCCTGCAAGTCTAGCTCGGTTGGAGATATATAAATCACCATCAGGTCCATAAGTAATGCCAGAAGCAGCCTCTAGTCCATGACCACTCCAGATAGTTGTGCGAGTACCATCCTTGCCTATTTTGATCAGTGAACCACTAATATCACCAGTGATAATACCGCCTTGCTGAATCTCCTTCCATTCTGCATTGTTCATGTGTTGCAATGCGTACAAATTCCCCTCTGGGTCGTATGCCACACCAGTTAACTGTGTAAAGCCATCCGCAAGGACTTTTGCTTGCAAGCTATCGGGGTCTAGGCTCAAGAGCCGCGCTTCTTTTTCGGGATAAGGAAAATAAGTATATTCACTTATAGTTAAATTGCCATCTGGAGCAATTGCTATACCTGTAGGTACTGATTGATTTGATACTGGAAGACCATTAGGAGCACTTGTATAACCTGGGGGTAGTGCTGCGCCTCCTGTTGGATCTACTGTCCCTTCAGGAAGTTGGGGAAATTCGAGTTTATCTGGTGAGATTAGTTTTTCAGGTATCTTAGCTACATTCTTAATCCCACTGCCATCGAGTCCTACGGAATATACCGCGTTTCCGCCCCCATCAACGACATAACCAGTATTACCCTTAATTGCCAGAGCGTAGGGGTTAGTAATTATATCGCTACCGTCGGGATTATTCTTAAGTTCATACTGTGCAAAATCAGCAAGGCTTGTCACTGCCTTGGTGTTTAAGTCGAGTTTATATAGCCGTCCCAGTGAAGGACTTTTGAGGACGCTATCGCGTTTGCTCGGATCGCCTGCGTAACCTGTCAAGAAATAAGCGTTGTTATGAGAATCAAATTTGATATCCGCAGGACCGGCAGCTTGTTCTCCAGAGGGTGTTAATGCTAAAGATGTCAGATTTGAAAGTATATTTTCTTTCTTACCGCCTGGAGTAATTTTGAGAATGCTACCGTTTTCACCAGCACTTAAGGGAATATATTGAGCGCTTGGTGATGGAATGGATCTTCCGTCTTTGCCATCACCGCCATACCCACTTTCTGTTACATAAAGATTGCCAGTACCATCAAAGCCGATACCTCGGGGATTATTCAGACCATCGGCAACTACGGAAAACGATGCAGCCTCCGCAGCTTTTGTGCCAGCAGTAGTGGCAAGACAAAATGTGAAAAATGTTAGAGCAATTGATTTGAGTTTCATACCATTGAATGGAGGTTGAAAGTTAGTAAGTTGTAGAAATTTTTATGGTTTTAGATGCAACAAAGCTAATTTCCTGGAGAGTGTAGGGAAGACATTACCCTTGTTGAGCAGCGCTGTGATTGGGTTGAAACTCTTTGATGAGCAGTTTGGTAGCTCTACTCTTGCGCCATCGATCAACAGCCAAAGCACCAAGCACTAATAATCCGCTTAAAGCAAAATTAGGTTCAGGTACAGACTTAATATTTTCAATTCTGAGAATTTGTCCTTGTCCGGGGCGATCGCCTCTATTTGTGATATAAATTGCACCATCAGGACCAATAGTCAAAGCGCTTGCTGACTCTAAACCATCCCCACTGAGAATAGTTTTGCGAGTCCCATCAGCAGCTATTTCAATCAGAGAACCATCTAGATTACCCTTCCAGGCTGGGTGATTGGCGTACTGCAAAGCATACAAATTGCCCTTAGCATCAAATTCTAAGTCTGTTAGTTGTGTAAAGCCATCTGCATAGATTGTTGGTTTACCATCAGCGCCAATCCGATAGATTTTTGCTCCATCTTCTGGGAAGGGAAAGCCAGTAAATTGGCTGATGTAATACGCACCATCTGGACCTTTTGCCACATTCGAGGGTACAGCTTGAGTTGAAAATTGCGATAGCGGTGGTTCATCTGTAGTTGGTACTTGGGTTGGTTCGTTAGATGGGGAATCAGAAGGTGGGAAGACTGGATTAATTAATATGTCTTTAGAAAATGCAGTAATCGCCTGCAAATTACTTCCATCAGTATTCACACTGAGTAAGTCGTTTGCACCTGCATCAACCGCGACAATTTTATTACCATCTATCGCAAAGCCCAAGGGATTGCTACCTAAATTATCGCCATCAGGGTTGTTAGCAAGTTCATAGTTAGCTAAATCGGCAATACTCTGCCAGGAATTTGTTTTAAAGTCGGGAGTGACAATTTTTCCGAGGTCAGTTTTACCAAGATTGCGATCGCGAAAGGTCGGATCAGCCGCATAGCCAACTAGAACATAAGGCTTACCTGTACTATCAAATTTAATATCACGAGGACCAGCTGCTCCAGTACCATCCGGTAACGCTAAGGAAGGAAGTCCTGTAAGTACAGGTTTGACCTGACCATTCTCAATTCTACTAACTGCACCACTAGAGCCATAGCATAAAGCATCTCCCTGCCCACTTGCTGGTGGAACACAAGCTCCATTTCCTCCCGTTCCCGCCTCTGTAACATAAAGATTACCGTCAGGACCAAAGCTTAAACCGCCTGCATTATTCAGACCGTCGGCAAGTACCGAAAACGATGCAGCTTCCGCAGCTTTCATTCCAGAAAAAGCGGCAACACAAAAAGTTAGAAAAGTAATAGTGAGTTGCGTCAGTTTCATGTGTTGCAATATTAGCCCTGAACGAGTTTTGTAAATTAATCCTTAGTGCTTCTTAGTTGTGTAAAAGCTTATCTTTGCAGTGCTAACTCCTCTTGAGTTCTTGGTATATAGCTCATCCCTCTATCAAAAGATTTCAAATTACCAGCTTTGGCTTCGGTGAGACGTTTAATGTTCATACTCTCAGCCCCAAAGTCTTCAATCTGGAGTTTGCCATGAACAAAAGGTTCATTGTTTTTCCAGAATGTGATTCGATGCAGGATGAATCCAGGCGCATCCGGGTCACCAAAAGCATAGGCGGTTGGGATTAATAGCGCCACAGAACGCTGGTAAAAGTTGTAGTCAGGATAAAAGTGTTCTTGTTCAAGCAAGTAATATTTGCTCAAACTATGCAACCGCAAGGATACTTTTACCTTTTGGTCATACTCATCTTTAAATTCGCCCACATCAGGAGTAATCTCACCATTTGGACGTAGTAGATGCGCCCACTCATCTATGTTCCGTAGGTCTTTTAAGTATTCAACCCCGATTTCAACTGGTGCATCAACATAGATAGTGTCAGTATCGATAAAGTAGCGTCCTTTAGCTGCTGTGGTACGCTCAGCTTTTCTTTCTAAAATGCCTTTGAGAGAACGACACTCAGAAGTATGTACTGTGTGAATTCCCTGCATAATCATCTGAGTTTGTCGTCTTGGATCGACAAAGCTCAGCCAGTGGAAGTACACACCCGCTTCATCGGTTCCAGGCTCGATGTAGTCGGGAGGAAATAGCAAAACAGGATAAACCTGAAAATATTTCTGGTACTCAAACCCGCAGTGCCACTCAATGCCATAGAAAAGAGGGTTTTCTAGTTTTTTAACGTGATAGTAGAGATTTTTATGATATCCAGAGGCACTTCCCAGCCAAGTATCTTCGTCAATCTGCTCTCTCATGCGGCTAAAGAGCGTCCAATCGTCCAAGTTTTTTAAACTGCAAAGATAGTCGAAGGCTGTTTTAGGTGAAGTTGCGATATAAGCTGATGTTGCAAATGTATTTTTTTCCATTAGTACTCCTGACATAAACAATAAATAACTCAGTACGGAAGATTAGCAATTAAGCAGCAATTTCTTTAGTCTTTCTGGCTTTAGCACTGATTATTCGTTCTTCCGCTAATCGTTTAGCAGCATCATTAGTGGTAATTCCTTGCTGGTTAGCAATTTCAAAAATTGCTAATAATGTGTCATAAATGTTATGTACTTGCTTAAATGCTTTTTCTTCGTTATAGCCAATCATTTCGTTATAAACATTGATTAATCCTCCTGCATTAATTACATAATCTGGGCAGTAAAGAATACCTTTTTCTGTAAGCATTTGGCTATGTAACTGCTCATTACCTAACTGATTATTAGCAGCACCAGCAATAATTTGAGCTTTTAGAAACGGAATTATCTGGCTATTAATGATTCCACCCAAAGCGCAAGGAGAAAATATATCTACATCAAGAGAGTAAATTTCCTCTGGGTCTACAATCGTTGCTCCAAAAAGCCTTTGAATTTCCTCTGTTTTAGCTGGGTTTACATCACTAACAAAAAGTTGAATTCCATGCTCATGTAAGTGCCTACAGAGACTTTTACCAACATTACCTAGTCCTTGAACCGCAACTTTAAGTCCTTCAAGTTGTCTACTTTGGAAACGAAACTCTACAGCGGCTTTAATTCCTAAAAAAACTCCTAAAGATGTAATTGGAGCCGGGCCACCAGACTTTTCTGATACCCCAACTACATAATTAGTTTCTTGATTAATTGTCCGCACATCTTGAGGGGTAATATTTACATCTTGTCCTGTAATAAAACGTCCATTGAGGCTGTTGACAAAACGTCCATAAGCTTGCAACATCTCATCTGTTTTGTTTTCAGGATTAGCAATAATGACTGCTTTACCACCACCAGCCGGAATATTTGCACAAGCAGCTTTGTATGTCATACCACGACTAAGACGAAGAGCATCTTGTAAAGCAGCTTCTTCACTGACATAAGGGAAGAGTCTTGTAGCCCCCATTGCTGGGCCTAAGCTCGTATCATGAATGGCAATAATTGCTTTAATATCTGGATTTCTTCCATGACAGAAGAGAATTTGCTCGTGACCCATTTCTTTAACAGTTTCAAATAGCAGCATTTTTGCCCCTCATAGCAATTTTAGATTTTGGATTTAACATCCTTACCATCAGGTATATCCAGAAATCTCAACCAATACTATTTATTTCAATTTGGTACTAATATTGATTGGGGATTGATTAAAGCAAGTAATGAATCACCAATAAAGGAATTTGACACTCAGAGCCAGGCTTTGCTTTCGCTGCATTGAGGATAAAGTATGAAAAAAATCTGAGAAATCAAAGATGCAAAATCTTATTTTTGTGGCGTAGTTATTTGCTGTGATAAAAATTTTTTTGCTTCAGGTTTCATTCTTTATCCTTGAGTTTAAGGGATGAATAGTGCGAATCTAGCCAGACAATATAAGTTGCAAACTCCCAATTTTTGGTGGTGTCTGATTGTGTAAAACAACAGAAAAATCGTAATGCTTTAACCTTAAACCGATGGAAATGAAACTGGCTTGGCTAAACTTTTACCTAAACTTGATTTGACTCCTTGTGCAGCCAAACTCTTATTACGCGCACCAGAGGGTGCAGGTAGATCTGGATCGATAACTACATCAATTACAAAAGGAGCAGTTGAGGCGATCGCTTGTTCTAAGGCCGCTTCAATATCTGACTCTCTAACAACTCCAATAGCTTCTGCTCCCATCCCGCGAGCAATCATGGCGAAATTTGTTGGTGGAATACTTGCATCTGCGCCTTGTAACCCCAACATTTTCATCCCTTGATGGCACATGTTGTAACGAGCATCGTTAAGTACAATCCAGATGGCAGGAATTTTATATTTTACGGCTGTACTAATTTCGTTATTCATCAGCATTGCACCGTCGCCGACAATCGCTACAGCTTTGCCATTTCGAGCTTTTGCTGCACCCAATACTCCGGTGACTGCATGACCCATCGCCCCGACGCCAGTGCTGACTCGGTAACGATTGGCTTGGACAAAATGCAGTAGATGGGTTGACCAAGTAAAGGAGTTACCACACTCTGCCATGACTACCGCATCACTACCCTCAACAATGATCTTTTGAATTGCTGCCATCAATACTTCTGGCCGCACTGGATAGTCTATATCTGCATCCGATCCAAATACTTTGCGTTCTGGATGAGGTAGCGATAAAGGTTTGTAAATAGCAGGAGCATCTGGTAACTGCTCTAACAGTTCCTCTACATAAGCTTTAATATCAGACTGAACGGAGAAAGTTTCAACGTGTGGATAAGCCACCCCTGGTACTTGTGGGTCAATATCTACATGGATGAAGCCTCCTTTCGGAACCAAAGCTGAACTCCAGAAGGAAGTCGGTTCACTCAAACGAGTTCCTAGTACGAGTGTGTGTAGTGGCGGTTTCTGTTCCATATAAGTTAAGACGGAACTATGACCACCTAGACCTGTGACACCCACAAATTGAGGATGATCTTCGGGAAATATGCCTTTACCACGGGGAGAACACATCACTGCTGCCCCGGTTTTCTCTGCGAGTTGGCGAATTTCGTCTGCGGCGTTACGAGCGCCAAAACCAACCCAGATGGCAAAGGGGCCAGAAGATAGTAAGTCTAAAGATTTGGCGATCGCTTCTTTGTGAGGTGCGATCGCTGGATAAGAAATATCTAGTTGAGGCAAGGATATATCATCAACTAAACTTGTTTGCACAGCAGTAGGAATGCTGATATGAGCAATAAATCCTCCTGGTTGGGCTAAAGCAAGAGCAAGTTTGCGAAAAATCTGCGGTAACTGAGCGCCAGATTCCACAGTAATTGCATAATTAAACAATGCACCTGAGGTAAAAATTCCGCCACTAGGTAAAGTGTCAGTGCTGGTTTCCTGAATTGCCCAACGTCCGCGCTGGGGTGCTGAGGTACAAGCTGATAGCAAAATTACCTTTGCACCTTCACCACGAGCCGCAAATAACCCCGTCAGAGAGTTGGTGATCCCTGGTCCTGCTGTGGTAAACACTACAGTAGGGCGATCGCTGGCAAAGTATGCCTCCACTGCTGCAAAAGCTGCCCCTGCTTCGTGACGGAAATTCAACACCTCAATGTTGCTATTCGATAGCGCACACCAAAGGCTTGCCATCGCGCCGCCTGCAACGCCAAAAGCGTAGCCCACGCCTAACTGTTCCAACATCTGAGCAGTTGCATCTGCAACCGAAAGCGTTGGGGCTATTTCATTGTCTAAAAAAGGTTGAATTCGCGTGTTATTCTCCAATCCATCAAGCTGATGGGAATCGTCAGATGCAGATTCTACAGACCCATTTGGTGGGAATTCCCTGTATGAATCAGTAGTGATTAAGGGAGAATTTGGACCAGTATAATTTTGACTCATTGCTTTCACATAATTCCAGATACTTGCACAAAGGCTCTTGAGGTTCCATTTATTCCATTAGTATTATCTAATACAGATAATTTTGTGATTTTTTTACGGTGATGACCCAGCCGAATCGGTAAAGATAGTTGATTACTTCTGATTGCTGCTTTTAAAATCAGCAGCAGAAATTTTAGATAAAAAGTAAAACAACTAAGACTGTGCTTCTTAAAAGCAGAATAAAAGAGATAAAGACTATTTATCAATGAAAAATCTTTTGATGGGACAAGCATTTTTTTCGCTTTTATCCTTGGTCGTGTTAACTACACCAGCCACTTAGCTAAATTTATCGATTGATACGTGGCGATACTTGGTAAGCTATGTAGCTATGTTGACATTTATGCAAGTTCAAATTCGCTGACACAAACTGCCTACATCAAAGTATGACCATAACCACCTCAGCGTTCAATTTTTTATGTTGCAACTAAACATTTTTAGTAACAATTGTTTGTGGTAAGAAACACATACAATTTTAATCTTTGTTGTCTTGTTCAATACAACATTAAGCAATTTGTCCCAATCTTTGCATCAAATGTATTTCGTATGATAGATGACTTAGTAATTTTGATATAAACACTTATTTATATGTATTATAAGCTACTAAAATTAATAGTAAATATACTTCTTGGGGCAGATGATTCAACATATTCTTCTGTAGTTAGATTCCTGAGAGAGCTAATAAGAAAAAAATAACTAAATCGGTAAAAATGGCACTAAAACTGGTACTGCAACTTATTTACAATTAGATAAAATTACATCACCTGGTTTAAGTAAGTATGCTATCTATTTAGCCATTAAAGGATTTAATTTTTTAGTTGAGTCAGGAGAATTATGTAAATCTGTTGCACAAAAGTCTTCTTTTTTGTCGCAAATTTTTTCATTCAAAATAAAGCATAGATAAGTTGATTGTAGCTATCCAGATATTTTTAAAAAATTTTTATTAATATCTTTGTTAACTTTTGTAAAATTATTATATTATAATCATTTATAGGGAGGTTAAAAGCAAAGTTAAAATTACAGAGATTTGTGATTATTAGCTTATAGATGGCTGGTTTGCCTACTTATTAAAGGGAGAGAGTAGGAATGGATATTGATGAATATACGTTAATTAAATCCAAATCTCAATCGGCGTTACAGTCAGAAGAAGCGTTAGAATTTGCCTATTTCTTAATAAATAATTCGCTAGATGCTGCTTTCTGTTTAGGAAAGAATGCAGAGTTTCTTTACGTCAATGACGCAACTTGTCTGATGAGCGAGTATTCTCGTGAGGAATTACTAGCCATGACGCTGCGTGACATAGATGTAGACTTTCAGCTGCAAAACTGGTCAGAAAAATGGCAATCTCTAGTGCAAAGTGGTACACAGAATTCACTTACCTTTAAATCACGCTATCGCACCAAGGGAGAGCGAATCTTTTTGGTAGAAATATCTCTCACTTATGTAAAACACCAAGATAAGGAGTTTTGCTGTGCCTTTGCTCGTGAGAAGAGTAATGAAGTAGTAGAGATGAGCGTACAAAAATGGACTGACGAATTAAGGGATACGAAACTCCATCTGCAACAGGAAGTTTCTACACTCAAGGCGAAAAAGACAGAACTGGAAACATCCCTATCTGTACTGCGCTCTACTTTTGAATCTACTGCCAACGCGATCGTCGCTGTTAATTTTGATGGCGATATTCTCAGCTTTAATCAGAAATTTATGGATATGTGGCAGATTCCAGAATCTCTGATTCTCTCGAAAAAATGCCCTCGCTGTAAAACCTTTTTTGAGAACCAACTTAAAGATCCAGAAGCTTTTAGCCGACTGGTTTGGGAGGTTTCTAGCGAATGTGATTTTGAGAGTTATGACATTCTAGAGTTGAAGGATGGAAGGATATTCGCACACTACTCTAAACCTCAATGGCTTGGTGAAAAAATAATTGGCAGAGTGTGGAGCATTTGGGACATTACTGAATCCAAAAAAACTGAGGAAGCACTACGCCTGAACGAAAAAAGATTTCGGACTTTGGCAGAAACGTCAGATGCTAGTACTCTCTTGATTCAAGGTATGCGAATTTGCTATGTAAATCGAGCTGTGGAGTTACTTACTGGATATACAAAACAAGAACTGCTAACTAACTTTGATATACGTCGATTAATCAAGAGTAAAAAAAGCAGAGCGGTAAGCAGCCAAGGTGAAGGAACTAACTTTGAATATCAGGAAATAAATATCTTAACAAAAAAAGGTAAGGAGCGCTGGCTAGCTTGCGCGGTGACAATGCTACCGGGAGGTCCGGATTTTGGGGAAAAACCTGTCGAACTAATCTCAGGTATTGATATTACGGATTACAAATATGCAGAATCAGAGCTTAGCCAAGCTTTAGAACAAGCAAAACAACTTAGTGAACTCAGAGCACGTTTCCTTTCTATGGTCTGCCACCAATTTCGCACACCACTGAATATTGTTTCATTTTCTAATAGCTTACTAAAACGGAATATCTACGAATGGACAGAGGAGAAAATCTTACCTTTACTTAATCATATTCAAACAGGTGTAGAACAGATCAGTCTGATGTTAGATGATATTCTGTACTTCGCTAAGGCAGAATCAGCAAAACTAAATTTTGATCCGAAATCTCTTGAGTTAGTTGGGTTTTGTAATGATTTAGTAGCGCAAATGCAAATGAGCAGTAGCCAAAACCAAATTCATTTTGTTACTGAAGCAAACTGCTTAATAGCTTATATGGATCAAAAATTGCTGGAACCTATACTCAAGAATTTGCTCGAAAATGCAATTAAGTATTCACCGAATGGTAATGCAATTGATTTTAAACTCTCGTATGAGAAAAAAAAAGTAATTTTCCAGGTTAAAGATAGAGGTATTGGAATTGCTATAGAAGATCAACAACGAATATTTGAACCATTTTATCGAGGCAGCAACATAGACCATATCCCCGGTACTGGGCTAGGGTTATCCATTCTCAAAACACTAGTAGATTTACATGGCGGTCAAGTCACTGTGGAGAGTGAAATTGATGTAGGTACTGTGTTTACTGTCATATTACCGTCAGGAAATATAAATCTCCCAGATGCCAATTATCAGTAATCAAAACTCTGAGAAAGAGGTAACTACTCTTGCCCCTATTAATTTTCAGTATAGAGCTTAGTAACTATTCCTCGCCGAAAATTCTAGTGGTAGAAAAATGATGCACGAATCGCCGACAAAAATTCTTGTAATTGAAGATGATGCCATTACCCGCAATCTCTTCCTAGAGGGTCTTAAGGTTGAAGGATTTGATACAATAGGCGCTGAAAACGGTCTTGTTGGTATCCAGCGAGCACAAGAACATTTACCTGATTTGGTGATTTGCGATATTGTGATGCCCGATATAGATGGTTACAGCGTTCTAACTACGCTGCGCCAAGAACCTTGTACAGCAATCATGCCCTTCATTTTTCTCACTGGTAGCGACAGTAAAGCAGCTATGCGTAAAGGTATGGAGTTAGGAGCAGATGACTTTCTTGCCAAACCCTCTACCCTAGACGAATTACTCAAAGCGATCGCTACCCGGTTACAAAAGCAAGCTAATCTCGAAAACTGGTGGGCTAATAAATTTCAGAAAGCTTTGAAACCAGTATCCGCTAATAAAATTTTACCAACTGCTCCTGCTGAGTCAATCTTTCCCAGCATTCCCCAATTAAAAGAAGTTTTCGACTTTATCGAAGAACATTATCACCAAGGAATCACTCTGTGTGATGTCGCTGAAGCAGTAGGATATTCACCTGCTTATTTAACTAATCGAGTAGCAAAGCAAACAGGAGATACTGTAAATAATTGGATTGTCAAACGGCGGATGGCGGAAGCTCGTTTCTTGCTCCAACTCCAAAATAATAACCAGACAATAGAGCAAATAGCCCAAGCATTGGGCTATCAAGATGTATCCCACTTTTCTCGCCAGTTTCGTCAACATCACGGTTTACCTCCCCATGCTTGGCGCAAACAGCATCAAGTGACAGTACACAAACAAGTGATACCTATGACAGCGCGGTAGAGGTTGCCGCAGGCATCAGACGGCAATTCCTTTAAGGGGGTTAACCCTGCCAACAGACTGCCTCAACTTTGCAACAGAGGACAAATGACAACTGGCAAAAAGGAAACAAACCAGTGAATGTTGCTAGTTTGAATTTTCAACACTGGCGGGAGTATAGTTTTTAATGATGTTTTCGATGCCGAATTAGATCAAAAAGAGCGACTATCTAGACCAATTCCTAGTGGTCGCGTGTCTCGGCAAAATGCTGCGTTATTGGGGAGTATATTGTTTGCGATCGCAATTGTGGCAGCTTTCCAAGTTTCTTGGTTGAGTGTCATCTTAGCTTTAGTCATTACTTTTGCAGTGTTACTCTATGACTCACTAGCCAAGCATCATCCTTTTTTTGGTTCATTGAATATGGGTTTGTGCCGTGGCAGCAACATTTTTAGCAGTTTTAGATTGGCTGAGATGTTTACGCCATGCTTCCATGTAAGTGTAGAATACAGGAGTTAAATAAAGCGTCAAAATTTGCGAAAATAACAATCCGCCAACAATTGCAATACCCAATGGACGACGCGCTTCTGAACCCGAACCTGTTCCTAATGCAATGGGCAAGGTGCCGATCAACGCTGCCATTGTCGTCATCATAATTGGGCGGAAGCGAACTAAACAGGCTTCATAAATAGCATCAAAAGCACTTTTTCCTTCGCTGCGTCGCTTTTCAATAGCAAAATCCACCAGCATGATGCCATTTTTCTTAACGATACCAATCAGCAGAATGATGCCGATAAAGGAGTAAAGATTCAACTCTACTTGAAAGATGAGCAATGTTAGCAATGCACCAAACCCTGCTGAAGGTAACCCGGAAAGAATGGTAATCGGGTGAATGAAATCTTCGTAGAGGATACCCAGGATCAGATAAATTACCACAATCGAGACAAGTAGCAACCAACCTAAATCGTTAAAGGACTGGCTAAACACTTGGGCAGAACCCTGAAAACTTGTTGTAATTGTCGCAGGCAGAATTTCCCGTGCTACTTGCTCTATAGCATCTGTGGCCTGGCTTAAGGATACTCCTGGTATCGTCTCAAAGGAGATAGTAGCAGAAGGAAGTTGAGCTAGGTGAGTAACAGTGAGAGGTCCGACATTTTCGGTAATATTAGCGATCGCACTTAAAGGAATAGATTGGCCATTACTGGAGCGAATATAAAGTATAGATAGAGCAGTTGGATCGCGCTGGAACTCTGGTTTTAGTTCTAAAATTACATAAAATTGGTCATTCGGAGTATAAATAGTGGAAACTTGACCAGAACCATAGGCATCGCTGAGGATTTTCTCTACTTGTGCTGCTGTGATTCCCAAAGTTGCAGCTTTGTTATGGTCAACCTGAACTTGCACTTGGGGAGTACTGAGTTGTAGGTCACTATCAACACTCCGGAGTCCTGGTATTGCTTTGACTTTCTCTAACAGTTGGGGAAGGTATTGGCGCAAATCTTGCAGGTTTAAACTCTGCAAAGTAAATTGATATTGGGAATTACTTTGTTGACCGCCGATGGGAATCGCCGGGGGAGAACGTAGGAAAACTTGAATTCCCGGAATACCCCGTAACTTAGGAGTCAGTTGTTGAATAATTTGATCGGAATTGAGGCGACGTTGGGAACGTTGTTTTAAGCGAATTGTAATCCGTCCACTGTTGACAGAGGCGTTGGGACCACTAGCACCGACAGTTGAATTTACCGCTTCGATATTAGGGTCTTTGCGAAGAATATCTACGACTACTTGCTGGTGACGAAGCATATCATTAAAAGAAATATCTTGCGCCGCTTTTGTGTTGACCATCAGTTGTCCAGTGTCTTCTGTGGGGATGAAACCTTTAGGAACGATGACGAACAAATAGACAGTCATCAGCAGCAGAATACCCGAACCAATCAGCGTCATTAGGTGGTATTTTAAGACAGGCTTGAGTGTCCATTCATATCCTCGCAGCAGCAAATCAAATGCTTGCTCTGAGATGCGATACAATCGATTTTGCCGCTGTTCGTGGAATGAATGCAGAAACCGACTGCACAACATCGGGGTGAGACTGAGAGAAACAAAACCCGACACCAAAATTGCCACAGTAATCGTCACAGCAAATTCATGAAATAGGCGACCAATCAACCCACCCATGAACATAATCGGGATGAACACCGCCACCAGTGAAAGCGTCATGGACACAATTGTAAAGCTGATTTCCCTGGAGCCTTTCATTGCCGCTTCTAGAGGTGGTTCCCCCAATTCTCGATGACGGACGATATTTTCTAGTACGACGATCGCATCATCTACCACAAAGCCCACAGATAAGGTTAAGGCCATTAGAGACAGGTTATCTAAAGAGTAACCTAATAGATACATAGCGGCAAAAGTGCCGATAATCGCTACAGGTAGGGCTAAACTGGGAATCAAGGTTGCAGTTAGGTTACGCAGAAAGAGGAAAATTACCAGAACTACTAAACAAACCGATAAAAGTAAGGTAAATTTGACATCTGCAATTGAAGCGCGAATCGATTGCGAGCGATCATACATAATGCCCATCTCAATCGACTTGGGAACTTGGGCGCGTAAGGTGGGTAATAGTTCCTCGATCGCATCGACAATTTCTACAGTGTTAGCACCCGGTTGCGGCTGCACAGCTAGCAGGATTGCTGGACGGTTTGTGACTTGGCGATCGCTATAAAGATTCGAGACTTTGTTGTTTTGAACGTCATCAATTACCTGCCCTAAATCCTGAAGTCGCACCGCCGCACCATTTTTATAGGTGACAATCAGCGATCGATAAGCAGCAGCATTACTGAGTTGACCGTTAGCCGCGATCGTGTAACTTTTGTATTTATCAGAGAGTCTCCCAGTTGGTAAGTCTACATTTGCCTGTTGAATCGCCGTTTTCACCTGATCGAGTCCAATTCCCCGCGCTACTACCTCACGCGGGTCAAGCTGGATGCGAACAGCATACTGCTTTTGACCGTAAACCTGTACTTGTGCAACCCCATCGATCGCGGAAATCGGCTGACCGACTGTTATCTCTGCGTATTCATCTACTGTAGAGATGGGAACTGTTTCCGAATACATATAGAGAAACAGAATTGGAGATACCGAGGGATTGACCTTGCGGTAAGTAGGTGGATGAGGCATCCCTGCTGGTAATTGTCCGGCGGCGGCTGAGATTGCTGCTTGTACGTCTTTGGCAGCATCATCCACATTGCGGCTAAAGTCAAATTGTAGCGAGATATTGGTACTGCCCGTTGAACTAGTAGAATTGAAAGAATTTAGTCCAGCAATTTCGGTGAACTGTCTTTCTAAAGGTGCAGCAACCGCAGATGCCATTGTTTCGGGTGTTGCACCAGGCAGGCTGGCAGAAACACTAATAAAGGGATATTCAACGTTGGGTAATGCACTAATCGGTAACAGCACATAACTCATGAGACCGAAGATGAGAATACCCATCATCACCAAAGTGGTCATGACTGGACGACGAATGAAGAGTTCTGAAAGGTTCATGAGTGTTGTTCTCCCAGAAATGTGATAGCAATGCGATCGCCAAATATAATTTCAACTACTTACGAATGCTTATTGTTAATGGCTAAACATCTCTAATGCCTCCTGAACTGCTTCTTGAACAATTGGATCGGGATCTTCTAAAAGCTGCAATACAAACTCTACAGCTTCAAATGCTTTGATTTTTCCCAAAGCAACGGCCGACCTACTACGAACCCATCTGTTAGGATGTTGAAGTATTTGAATTAATGCATCTACTGCTCGAAGTTGTTCGAGTACTAATACTACAGAAAAGCCTGAATCATCTTTTTCGTCTTGTAGCAGATTCAGAAGAGTATTAACTACTTTAGTTTTCAGGCTGTTTAGTGGAATTTCTATTCCATAGCTATTGCTCATAGATAGGTCGTTATGAAGTAGTTGTAAAGTTTGCCAAGAAGAATCTTCAGGAAATATTTTCAAAAATCTTTCGAGAGCTAAGTCTGTAATTCTTGAATTGTAATTTCGATAGGCAGCAGCATACTTTTTCTCATTTTTCTCTATGTAACCTTTACGAGAGATGAACAATCCCCCAGTCTCGTAAGATTCAGCTAGAGTCAACAGCATTGCTGTTAAATTAGTGTATTGCAGTGAGATTTCTACAATTTCAGATATATGAATTACAGGGGAAGTTGCTTGTTCATCATCAATGGCAACCACTGCTAAAAATTCAATATCCGACATACAGATTGGTAAGACAGGTTTACCTGCATACTTATACATCAAGGCTATTTCTTGATGTTCCTCAACCCAAGTTTTAGCCTCTTTTACTCCTGACTCTAAACTTAAAAGGAACATAGGATAAAATATCCTATTATCTGTACAGCCATCTATTGAATATCCATTTGACCATTGATAAATTTCTCTAACTTCTTGGGATACTTTAAAAGAGATAGTACTCAATAAATTATCTATTTCTAAGGGACTTAAGCCTGATGTTAATGATGCAATCTTTGCTGGGTGATTTTCTCGAAACCAGGCATAAATTCGTTCTAATGCATTTTTAATATCTGACATAATTATTTATTTGAAATTCATAATTGAGGAAATCAAATTTTTGCACATCATCAACGATCGCCTGTAAATGAAAAGACTCGCCGGAACTTAACCTGACTAAGCTTTGCACGCCAGGACTCCATATATATGTAGAACACAGGAGTCAAATACAAAGTCAAAACTTGCGAGAATAACAACCCACCGACAACTGCAATCCCCAGAGGACGACGGGATTCGGAACCTGCACCAAATCCCAAAGCAATGGGTAAGGTTCCCATCAGCGCTGCCATTGTCGTCATCATAATCGGGCGGAACCGCACCAAACAGGCTTGATAGATTGCCTCAGATGGCTTTTGCCCTTGATCGCGCTGGGCTTCTATGGCAAAGTCCACCATCATAATGCCGTTTTTCTTGACGATACCTACCAGCAGAATAATGCCGATAAAGGAGTAAACATTAAGTTCAACACCAAAGAATATCAGCGTTAACAACGCCCCAAAGCCAGCCGAAGGTAGACCAGAAAGAATTGTGAGTGGGTGAATAAAATCTTCGTAGAGGATACCGAGAATCAGATAAATTACTAAGATAGCGATCGCTAATAGTAAACCAAGACTCGGCAGCGAACTTTGAAACACCTGACTCGCACCTTGGAAGCTGGTACTAATACTGTCAGGAATTACTGTATGAATCAGTTTTTCTAGTGCTTGGTTAGCTGTTCCCAAAGACACGCCAGGGGCAAGGTTATAAGAAATTGTCGCTGCATTCATTCGTCCTGCATGGTTGACCATCAACGGCCCTATCCCTTGAGATAATTTGGCAAATGTCTTCAAGGGAACTGCTTGCCCATTGCTAGAGTTAATGTATAAGCTCATCAGTGCATTGAGATTCTGTTGATACTGGGGTTCCAGTTCCAGAATCACCTGATACTCGTTGCTCGCTGCATAGATGGTTGAAACTTGGTAGGAACCGTAAGCATTTCTGAGGGTGTTTTCGATTTGCTGGGCTGTAACACCAACAGTTGCAGCTTTGTCGCGATCGATATCAATGTTGACCTGAGAAGCAAATTGTAAATCGCTGTTAACATCCTGAAGTTCTGACATGGTTTTCATCTTGGCAACTAGTTGAGGAACATACTGCTGCAAAGGTTGGACATCAGAACTTTGAAGCGCCAGTTGATAAAGTCCTGTAGTCTGCTGGGTGCCAATGGGAATGGCTGGAGGATTTTGTAAGAAAACTTGAATACCCGGTACAGTGGCAAGTTTGGTTCTTAGTTCTTGAATGATTTCGTCAGCGCTAAGGTGGCGTTGCGATCGCGGTTTTAAGCGAATAAACAAACTCCCAGAATTTCCAGCCACAGCTGCACCGCCACCACTACCACTCGATCCAGCCCCGATATTGGAGTTAACTGCATCGACGTTGGCATCTTGGCGGATCAAGTCAGTAACTACTTGTTGGTGACGCACCAAATCGTCAAAGGAAGCATCTTGAGCTGCTTGGGTAATGCCTGTAATTTGTCCGGTATCTTCACTGGGAATAAAACCTTTGGGAACTACTGCCAGCAGCCCAACTGTGACTATCAGCAATACAGCCGATAAAATCATGGTGGTACGGTGATATTTTAAGACTTTTTTCAGGCTCCAATCATACAGAGCCAGAAAGCGATCAAATACATACTCAGAAGCTTGATATAAGCGGCTTTGATGGGCATGATCCATAGGACGGACAAAGCGACTGCACAGCATTGGAGTTAGACTCAGCGATACAAACCCCGAAACTAAAATCGCCACCGCGATTGTGACTGCAAATTCATGAAATAATCGCCCCAATAATTCACTCATGAACAACATGGGGATGAACACTGCAACCAATGAAAGTGTCATCGATAAAATGGTAAAACCAATTTCTCTCGACCCATTCAAAGCTGCTTCTAGCGGACGTTCCCCCATTTCCATGTGGCGGACGATATTTTCTAACATGACGATCGCATCATCAACGACAAAACCCACAGACAGGGTCAACGCCATCAATGACAGGTTATCCAGTGAGTAATGCAGTAAATACATCACCGCAAAGGTGCCAATCAGCGATACGGGTAACGCTAAACTGGGAATCACTGTTGCTGAAAGATTCCGCAAAAATAGAAAAATTACCAGGACAACCAAAGCGATCGTCAAAATTAAGGTAAAACGGACATCATCTACTGAGTCGCGAATTGCTTGAGAAGCGTCATATAAAACCCCGATTTCTACGGATTTGGGAATTTGGTCGCTTAATTTTGGCAGCAATTTCTTAATTGTGTCTACGACTTGTACCGTATTGGTTCCGGGCTGTCTTTGAATAGTGATGATAATAGCGCGGGTATTATTGTACCAACTTGCTACCTTGTCATTTTCCACACTATCAATTACCCGACCAAGTTGATCGAGATAGATTGGTGCGCCATCTTTGTACGCCACAATCAATTTGCGATAAGCGGTGGCATCTTGAAGTTGACCGTTAGTTTGTACTGTATAGTTTTTGTGGCTTCCTGAAAGGCTACCAGTAGGTAAATTGACGTTCCCCTGTTGAATTGCAGTTTGCACTTGATCTAAACCAATTTGCCGAGTTGCTAATTGTTGGGGGTCAAGCTGAATTCTTGCTGCATACTTTTGGGAACCATAGATAGCTACCTGGGCGACTCCATTGATTGTAGATAGCTTTTGCGCTAAATAAGTCTCGGCATAATTGTCTACCTGAGAAAGGGGCAATGTGGGAGAATCTAAGTAAAGGTAGAGAATTGGTTGATCGGCAGGGTTAACTTTGCTGTAAGTTGGGGGATTAGGTAAATCATTGGCAATTTGCCCCGATGCAGCTGCGATCGCCGCTTCTACATCTTGGGCGGCATCGTCAATATTACGACTTAGGTTGAATTGCAGTGTAATTTGCGTTTTGCCCAAGGTGCTACTCGAGTTGAGCGAATCGAGTCCCGCAATACTAGAAAATTGCTTTTCTAGAGGACGAGCAACTGATGCTGCCATCGTTTCTGGGCTGGCTCCTGGTCGGGCAGCGCTTACCTGAATTGTGGGATAATCTACACTCGGCAAATCGCTGATTGGTAGTTGGCGATAACTCATGAAACCAAAGATCAGAATCCCCAGCATCACCAGAGTTGTCATGATCGGGCGACGAATAAACAGTTCAGAGAGGTTCATCAGTTAGTTGCTCCCTGCTGAGTCTGAATTACGCTGTCTCCTTGAATGCTGAGGATTGCCAGTATCTGCATTGGAACTATTACCACCTGCTGCATTTAAAGCAGTTTTGATCCGAATCTTGTTGCCCGAAACTAAGTTCGCTTGTCCATCGGTGACCACTTTATCGCCTGGTTGCACTCCTTTCTCAATCACATCTAAGCCATTAATGGTGTTGCTGACAGTTACAGGCACATTTTCTACCGTCATATCCGGTTTAACCACAAAGACAAACTGCCCATTCGGGCCATTCTGAACGGCTTGGGCGGGAACAACGATCGCATTTGGTTGTTGAGTCAGCGTCAGTGTTGTGTTCACATATTGACCGGGAAACAACTGTCCCTGAGCATTGTCAAAGTCGCCAATCAACTGAATTGTTCCTGTGGTGTTATCAACCGTATTATTAATAAATGACAAAACACCAGGTATTGGGGTATTACTGCCAGAAAAGGTCACATCTACCTTCAACTTGCCATTCTGCATATACTTTTGCACTTGGGGTAGATTGGATTCTGGGATAGAAAAGGCAACCTGAATCGGTTGAATTTTGGCGATTGTTACCAGGGGATTGGTGCTGTTGGTTTGAACCACGTTACCCTGAGTCACGAGAATGTTACCAGCACGACCATCGATCGGGGCATAAATTTTCGTGTATGACAATTGCACTTGAGTATTTTGCAATGCGCCTTCATCAGCACTAACAACCGCCTCGGCATTTTTGATCGCCGCCTGATCGCCTTGGACAACAGCCTGGGCATTCTTAATTCCTACTTGGTCGCTGTTTACCACTGCTTGAGCATTGGCGATCGCTTCTCGATCTGCTTGAATAGTTGCTAAATCTGCCCGGCTATTAGTAGTGTATTGCTGCGCTTGATCCTGGCTAATTGCTCCCTGCTTAAACAACGTCGTGTAACGGTTGCTTTGTGCTTGGGCGTATTGGGCTTGGGCTTGATCCTTGGCTAAAGTCGCCTCAGCTTGTCTGACTAATCCTTGGTCTTTGGCTAAAGTGGCTCTGGCTTGATCTATTTGTCCCAAATCTTTGGCTAGAGTAGCTCTGGCTTGCTGTACCTGTGCTTGGTCTTTAGCTAAAGTGCCTTGAGCTTGCTGAATTGCCGCAGTTTCGGTTCGCTCATCCAGCGTAAATAGCAGCTGTCCTTTATGTACTTGTTGACCTTTCTTAAAATAAACTCCAGTAATCCGCCCGCTAGCTTGAGGTGTAACCGCTACCGTAGACCAAGCTTGTACATTGCCGATCGCCTGCAATTGCACAGGAACTGTTTTTTGGGTAACTGTCGCTACGGTTACAGGTGTTACTTGCTGCCTTCTATTGTTAGATCTGGCTGCTTTACTGGGTTGAGTAAACGCACGCATTCCAAAGAATATCAGCATCGCTAGCAGCGTAATACCAATTAGTTTTTTCCAGTTGGATCGAACTGTTTTAGAAAGTGAGGGTTTTGCAAAATTAAAGTCAACACCATAATATTGCTGAATATCACTTGGAGAATCATCATCAAAAGTGTTCATAATTTTGAACTTTGGATAAATTACATTGTAAAAAGTGAAACCTAGAAAACTTAAGAGATAGTTTTACGTTCATAATTTACTTACCTTCAAATAAAGTTTTTCAATAAAAGAAACGGCTATAACTGAGTTATGGTGGGCTATGCCTAGGCTGTTCACTTTGATGAAATTTGGGCGTTTTTGGTTCATGCTATTTTCGTCTAGTGTCATTGCGAGCGAAGCGACGCAATCGCAAATATTCTGGGATTGTTTCGTCGTTCCTCCTCGCAATGACAACACAGATTTTGCATGATTTTTTAACTACTAAAAAGCTACGGAGTCAACACCCTAGGCTTTGCCCACCCTACAGACTACAGACACTAAAAAATAATGAATTTTATGTTATCTATATTGATATTTCTTTGCAGAAACTTGAGAGCTTTTCTTTCTAGCTGCCGGACTTGCGCTCTAGTAATATCCATACGTCGAGCAATTTCTGATAAAGAGATTCCATTTCCGTCTACCAAGCCAAAATGCAAAATTAAGACTTCTTGTTGTTGCTGAGGCAGATTTGATAATAGTTTTTGAATATCTTTATTCAGGGATTCTTCAGCAGCATAGCTATTAACGGATGCTCTATCATCTTCTATTAAATCTCGTAATTCTGTCTCTTGTTTTGGCCCGACTTTCATCTCTAGAGATACAGGTTGACGGGCTAAAAGTAAATACTCCCGAATCTGACTAGGTTCTAAAGCTAGTACATCAGCAATTTCCTTAGTGCTGGGAATACGACCCAGCTTTTGAGATAATTCTTGCTGAAGGCGTTGAATTTTGTTTAACTTCTCATGTACTTGAATTGGTAGTCGAATAGTGCGTCCTTTTTGAACTATTCCTCGCGTAATTCCTTGACGAATCCACCAGTAAGCATAGGTTGAAAACTTATATCCCAGAGTCGGATCGAATTTCTCAACTCCTCTTTCCAAACCTAAAGTACCTTCTTGAATTAAATCTAGAAGTTCTAAATTACGTTTCTGATATTGCTTGGCAATTGACACCACCAGCCGGAGATTAGCCGCGATCATTTTCTGTTTAGCTTTTTTTCCTTGATTTAGCTGCTGAAGTAATTCCTCTTCTCTCAGCTGCATCTGGTTAGCCCATTCTTGCAGTGTCGGTGTACGCTTTAATTCAAGCGTCAATTTTTCCTTGACTGCAATTATTGCCATCATCCGCTGAACTTGTTGAGCAAAAAAAATCTCTTGCTCATGGGTTAATAAAGGTATCCGACCAATTTCTTGAAGATAGGTACGCACTAGATCGGTTGTTGGTTGAGAGGCTTTGTTTGTGTTATTAGCTTCAGTTTCTGACAATTTTAAGTTTCTCATAATGCGTAAGCTAACTCCTGTTAATTAGAATGTTTAGTATTAGAGAAAAAACGCAGGTAATGACTCGGATAAGCATAGAGGTTTTTATAAAGAAACCAGGTATCAATTACTAGTTCCATGAGGGCAATCAATACCCAGATTGCTAAAGAAAAAATTACAGGTAGGCTGAGATCGGGAAACTTTCTTTGTACATCGACAATACCGAATAACAACAAAAACAATAGTGAAACTCCTAGCAGGAAAGACAATTTAGTAATTGCCAGAATGAAACGGCTTACCTCCAGGATACGATTGTAAAGTCGAGAAAATCTTTCTAAGATTTCTTCCATGTTATTGATAACAAGTAGAATTTGTTGCAAATGTAAATGTGTACTCAAGGAGCATTGTTGCTGGACTTGAGAAGATTTATTTCTGAAATTCTCTAGCAACCTGCTTAAGGAAAGCGCTTCTACACTAGATTCGTAAATGGGAAAATCTTTTAAATGCAAAGGAACTAAATAATTAATTACTACTATCAGAGTTTCATCAAAATTATTTAATTCAGAAGGAAGAGATTGAGTCAGACGAATCAGTTGGTCAATTTGAATCTGAAGTGTATAGTAGTCTTCATATCGCCGTTGGGCTATCAATTGGCTAGTAAACGTCAAAAAAACTATTAACACTCCTAATAAAGCAGCCAGGGATTGAGAGACAGCAGAAAAAAATTCGATCGCTACATCTTTATGTACTGTCATCCAAGGAGCATTTTTCCGCATGGCAAAAGCCAAAGTGCCAATAAATACAAATCCTACAATTGGTAGTTGATAACGGGTAAGTGTGATTATTACCTTCTGTACTAAGGGAATAGTACAGAGTCGAACCAAGATTTGGAGACCCTGCACAGGTTCGCCAATTTGCAATTTTTGGCCTTTACTGTGGTTTGACATGATGGAAACATGCAGTTCCTGGCTTGTTGACGATAGTAGATATTGTCAAAAGTATTTCTATGCTTATTTTTTAGACTGGAGGCTTACATGATTTGCCTCGGCTTGAATCAATTTACTCAGGTCAGCAACGGCACTAGCATACTGAGGATCGGCTAACGTTCCTAAAGCATGATTTTGAGCCATCTGTTTCTGTTGTGCTTCGGTTAAGGCCACGGTAATATCTGGTGAAATGCCAACATGATTGATATCTCGACCTTTGGGTGTGTAGTATTTAGCGATCGTCAGTTTTAACCCCGAACCATCTTCTAGCGGTTCTACAGATTGAACTAAACCTTTACCAAAGGTGCGAGTCCCTACTAACTGGGCACGATTATCATCTTGTAACGCACCAGCAAGAATTTCACTAGCACTAGCAGACCCTTGATCGACCAGGATAACCAAGGGTTTATTGGTTAAGGGATGTCCATTGGCTTCGTATTGCTCTTTGACTTGGTTTCGATTTACCAAAGAGACGATTGTTCCTTGCTTCAACCACATACTGGCAATTTTCAAACTTGCATCCAGCAATCCACCTGGATCGTTGCGCAAATCCAAAACATATCCTTGCACCTGTTGTTTTTCTAATGCTTGAATTGCCCGACGCATCTGCGCTGGAGCCGTGTCTGTAAATTGTGGTAGTCGAATATAGCCAATCTTGCCTGTTGCTGTTGTTTGTGTACGGTAAGTCACGGGACTCACATCAATTTTGGCTCGGGTGAGTGGGAAAGTTTGCAGTTGACTACGCCGTTGAATTGTGAGTGTCACCTTAGTTCCCGCCGCACCCTGAATCCGCTTGACAGCATCGTTGATCTTCATTCCCTGAGTTGGCTGGTCGTCGATTTTGACAATCACATCCTCCGGTAAAATACCCGCTTTGAAAGCAGGTGTTCCTTCAATTGGAGCAACAACAGTTAACGCTTTAGTTTTCTCATTCTCTGCTAGTTCCAGACCGACACCATTGAGATTGCCAGCTAGTTCGTTATCCAGATCCTCGAATTCTTGGGGGTCATAGAATTCCGTATAGCGATCGCCTAATTTTCCCACCATTTCTTGAATTGCTGCATAAGCTTGTTCTTTAGAACTGTAGGTGCGGTTAACATACTGTTGTCTCACAGCTTTCCAGTCTTGATTGTTAAAGCTGCTATCAACATAATTGCGATCTAGAATTTGCCACACCTGGTCTACGAGTTTTTGTGGACTGGCTTGGGACTCTCCCAGACTTTTGGCAGCATAGAAACTAGTTCCTGTCAGGATTGCTGCTGTAATTACAAGTTCTATGGTAGTTAATAATTTTTGCTTTAACATACTGCAACTGAATAAGGATAGATTTACAAAAACTAGTGCACAGAAATGCTACGAATCTCTTTAAGCTCATATTTAAAACGCGAACAAACTACTGAGAATTCTCCTGAGATTGCCCTTGATGATGAGAATAAGCAGTCTTGAAAATCTGTTGAATTTTAGTTTTTTGATCGGCGTTAAGATTCAGACTAGACAAGGCGTTACGCATTTTTTCGCCTTGTTGCAATTTTGCTGACAACTGTTTGACTTGATCTGGAGTTAAAATCGCCTCAATTTGCTGACGAACTGCTTCGCGGTGCTGACCACGTTGTGAAGTATCTGCTTTAGAAGTGTTTGTTGTAGGTGCATTTTCAGAAACATTTGTCCCGGAGTTGTCGCCTTGAGACGCATCTGGAGATTTAGAACTGGTACAACCTGTCACTCCTCCAATGAGGATAGTTGCAAGTAAGAGAGTTGGTACAATTATTTGTTTCTTTAACATTTGCCGCTCCATCTGGTGTTATATGTAATCAAATGAATGTCTGAAAAGTCGCTACCTTGATTACACAGCTAATCTTAAAAGTTGGAATAGGTCAGCGCATGAAGTAAAGTTCCTAACTTTAGTAGGAAAAAAGTAATTAAGTTATTGTGACTTTTGTCCTAGTTGAGAAATAGTTAATCAGTCAAAACGGCTCTAAATATATTGCAGACAAATTCGTTATATAGAAAGAAGAGTTTAATCATCCACAGCATCCAGATACCAACTACTTTGCAAAGTAGAGTATCTCAAGCCCTCATTCACGCTTTGCAACTTTCAAAGGATTGATGTGTTGTTTGACTACCTGTTCCCTTCTAAGATTGGGAAAATACCTCTAGTTTCGTTGCTCCAGCCATTGAGTTGGAACAGTTATATGTTTCGTCTAACATACCGATCATTTCGACTGTTGCTTTACCTGGAGTGGCTGCTGTTAGTCACGGCAGTATTCATGGAAGTGTTGTTGCCGTTCAGTTTATGTTGGTCTTTATTGCTGCGAGTTCTGGCGATCGCTGTTTTTGGTTTGATGGGCTTTCTACTGCCAACAGTCAAACTAGGAACAAAATTATTGTACACAGTTATAGAATTCGGTTTTATTTGGGTACTAGCAACTCAATCTGAATTATCTACTCGCTCCGTTTTTCTACTGTGCTTGGTGCTAGTAATGCGGAGTTGTTTGATATTTAAGCGATCTGGACAGTTAACTGTCTTGGGTTTATCTTTTATTTCCTATGGAACAATACTTCTGTCAAAACCCATTGTGCCAGGTAAGTTCCCAATAATAGTCTGGGATTGGCGGTTGAGTAATTTGTTGTTGTTTAGCTTGACGCTGATATTTGCTTTATTGTTGATTAATGCCTTGCTTGCAGAACGGCAGAGTCGAGAACAACTGGAGATTGCCCATCGGGAATTAGAGATTACCCATCAGCAATTGCAGCAGTATGCACTACGCATTGAAGATCAGGCAACTTTGCAGGAACGCAACCGCATTGCCCGCGAAATTCACGATGGACTAGGACACACTCTATCTGCCCAAGCCATTCAGATTAATAATACTCTGTTGTTCTGGGAATCAAATCCAGACAAGTCCTTGACTTTCCTCAAACAAGCCAAGCAACAGGGAGCTGAGGCGCTGCTGGAAATTCGGCGTTCAGTTTCTGTTTTGCGATCCAACCCATTACAGGGACAATCCCTTGAATCAGCAATTAAGAAGCTACTGAAAGACTTTCAGCAAACTACAGGTATAGAACCTGCTTACAAAATCGATGTGCCATTCTCTTTACCAACAGAAGTTAACACAACTCTTTACCGCATTGTGCAAGAATCGCTGACAAACATCTATAAACATGCCCAAGCCATAGGTGTAACTATTCAATTACAACAGCAGGCTCAGAAGCTTAATCTATCGATCGAGGATAATGGAAAAGGGTTTGATCCAAATCAAAATACAACTGGGTTTGGACTCCAAGGAATGCGAGAACGAGCGCTAGCGCTAGGTGGTCAGTTTCATCTCCAGAGTCAACCTGGAACAGGTTGCCGCATCTATGTTTCATTTCCTCTTTCAAAATTGTTGCTATGATTCGGATTTTGTTAGTTGACGATCAAGTCCTCATTCGCCAGGGCATTAAAAGTTTGCTGGAGTCCAATTCTGATATGCAAGTGATCGGCGAAGCCGAGAATGGGCAACGGGCGCTTGAGCAGATTCCCACACTACAACCCGATATTGTGTTAATGGATATCCGGATGCCTGTAATGGACGGAGTCGCAGCAACAGGAGCGATCGCGCAAAATTATCCAGACACGAAAGTTCTTGTTCTAACTACGTTCGATGATGATGAGTACGTTTCGCAAGCGATGCGATTGGGTGCTAGGGGTTATTTGCTCAAGGATACTGAACCAGATGAACTGGCTTTAGCAATTCGATCTGTCTACAAGGGACATACCCAGCTGGGCCCAGGATTGTTTGAAAAGGCGATTTTGCTTAGCACAATACCCACTCCATCTATTGACCCTCCAAAAGAATTAGCACAACTCACAGCTAGAGAGTTAGACGTATTGCATTTAATTGCCTCTGGAGCGAATAACCGTGAGATTGCTGCATCGCTGTTTCTTTCGGAAAATACTGTTAAGAACTATGTCACAAATATTCTCAGCCACTTAAACTTGCGCGATCGCACTCAGGCCGCCTTGCTTGCCCAGTCTCTATTCGGTCATCTTAAGTAGCTTCAGTAGTGCCGGATTGCCGCCTCCTGTCGAAATTGTCGGGTAGCAGGATGTTATTGCTATAATCCCGCCGCCTCGCTCCCCATGCGGCACTGCTTTCCACTTTGGATGGGATTGCAATCAATACGGTTCGGTTAAGAAAATTCATTGACAAAAAAGTTCACAAATAATTACTAAACAAAAAACCGAACAATTATTTTGGAGGGGGCTTGGGGGACGCAACCGTGCCCCAATCGGGGGTTTGGGGGAGAATCCCCCAAATCTTGGTTTTTGTTCGACAGATGAGAACTCTTATCACCTTAACTGAACCTTATTGGTCTATAATCGCTGCTGTCATTTCGTGGGTTGGGTTAATGCACAGTTATCGTTGGACTGTCGCAGATACAGTTGTGAATTTCGGTTGGGGAACTGATACGCCTTGGGCTATTGGCTATCTTTTGCTGGCTATTCTCTTTTTATATGTCGATTGGCAAGAAAGAGATAAAATTTGATGCGATCGCTGCATTGTTGTTTGGGGATAAGCTTTGCAATTCACTATTGGCGATCGCTCCCACATCATCGTTTAGGTTTCCTCTTTGAAAATAGGGTTAGCGCAGCTGGCCGTAGGCATTGCTGTTGTTAACCACCATCCCCCGATAAATTTAGCTCTCCATCAACAGTGATATCAAATGTAAATTGAATATGGATGTATTTGTTGGGATATCCTGTGGGCAAAGGTGCAAAGGGCGCGGCTCGCTGTATAGCGTTGAGCGCCGCTTGATCAGTGACGCTAAATCCAGAAGTTTGTGCAAGCTGGAGATTGCTCAGCTGACCGGAACGGTTAACACTGAAGTTAAGCACCGTTCGCCGAGAAGACTGGCTTAACCCCGGTAGCCATTGCTGCTTCACTCGTTGCTGTAGTTGGTTTAAGTAAGAGGTGATATCTATATCTTGACTTTGGGCATCAATACCAGAAGTCCCTTGGCGATCGCGGTTGGAATTGGGTAAGGCTGCCAAATTATCACCACTAAAATTCCGGCTAGATACACTTACAGTACCACCCAGCAAACTTGCGGCACCTGTGTAATGAGAAGGCATTGCTTGAGATGGTTTTCGCCCACTTAATCTAGTTCCCGGTTGGCCTAAGTGATTAGGATTGGGTGTTGTTGGCTCAACTTTGGGCGTTAGTGGTGTGGTCGGTGCTACGGCTATTTTCTTAGGCTGGGGCACTGTTGGTATGGTTGCACTTTTGGGCGCTGTTGGCTCAACTTTAGGCGTTAGTGGTGTGGTCGGTGCTACCGCTATTTTCTTAGGATTGGGCACTGTTGGTATGGTTGCACTTTTGGGCGCTGTTGGCTCAACTTTGGGCGTTAGTGGTGTGGTCGGTGCTACTGCTATTTTTTTA
>NZ_MTAW01000174.1 GCF_002154725.1 Nostoc sp. 106C
TGTTGGGCGATAGAGCTTATATTTCTCAAACAGTTCAAGCTGATTTATTTGAAAGTTACCAGGTAAAATTAAAAGTTCCTTTCCGCTGCAATCAGCACGAATACAGGAAATATTCAAAAAAGAACAGATCTAAACGGCAGATGGTGGAAACAGTATTTGCACAACTGTGCGACCATCTAAATCTAAAGAAGAACTATGCGAAAACTTATGCAGGAATCGTTGCCAGACTAACATCCAAGCTATCTGGAGTTTCCATTCTACAATTTATCAATTTTCAAAATGGAAACAGGCTATCCAAAATTAAACATGCATTGAGTTTCTAGTAGCACAACACGTTATATCTAATTATGATTCTTTAGCTTCAAGCAATTCCTCCAGAGCAATTGTGAAATCTGCTGTTAAGTATTTAAGAGAGTTAAAATTTAATCAGAAGGTGGATATTACATCAATTAGAAGAGTTAATGAAATTTTAGCTCCTTTAAATTCTATTGGAAAATTAAAAAAAATTACCATTAACGATTTCTAAAATTACGGTGGTGGATTTTGTAATAATGTTAGATAAATATTGTCCATAAGTGAATGCCGCTAGCATTTTCAATTCTAGTTTTCTCATCCAAACATCCGTCAATCGCCATTCATCATCCATTCTTTGGTTTTTATCATTCAACATTCAGCATATAACATTTAACATCAAACATCGTATGCCCGGCGTCGCACATGTAAGGCGCAATTTTCTACGTCATTCATTCAGCATTCAACATTTAACATTCAACATCCACCATC
>NZ_MTAW01000200.1 GCF_002154725.1 Nostoc sp. 106C
GGAACGAAACCCAACATCCTTAAACCTTGATCTAGTTGGGTTTCACTGCGTTCAAACGCCACTTCACTCAAGTCGGGAAACCCGCCCAGAGTGGCTCCCCAACCTACATTTATTTTCTCTCCCCAAAGTGACGGAAGAGCGTTAACTTGACATCAACTCATGCAAAATTTTAGGGTATAGAGTCTGAATAGCGATGACTTAGCGTTAGGGATATGATCCTCTCAAATGTCTGGTCTGTTATTCCAGTGATTTCAGCAATACAAGCAGGTCTTACAAAGACTTTTTTACCTTGTTGGGCATCCTGACAGTTCTTCTATCCTCCTTTTTCTTGTCATTTCACAACGTTACTGTCCGAGTTTTATTCTCAGAACATCTCGTACTGAGTTTGTTTTTACTCGGTGGCTACGTTAAACCAGATTTTCAGAATTCATTCTTGCTGATGTTTATGCGAATGCTATTAGTAGTTCCACTTATGGCTGCTGTAGCATTCAAATTATATCCATCTGCTCCTAAAGAATTTAAAAGCTTATTCCGAAGGGATCGCCGAAATGTGATGCTCCAAGCCTTTGGCTGTGGAGTACTAATGTTTGTGTATATTACATCACTCTACATTGCTATTGGCTTGATCCCCACAGGAATTGCCCTCACCCTCTTTTTTACCTATCCCGTATTTACAGCCCTACTGTCTTGGAAGTTTTTTGGTGATGCCCCCACATCCTTCAGTTGGCTAGTGATGGGTATTATTCTAGTGGGCAGCGTTCTCACTGTTCCTCAATCTTCTGCTACTGACAGCAGTAATACCATTGCGATCGGCATTTGCGCCAGCGTTATTGCTGGGATATTTAACGCCTGCTATAACGTCCTCGCCCAAAAATGTTTAGAACAATTCCATCCAATTCCTTTTACCTGGATTAGTTTTGCCTCAACTCTACTGCTCTCTGGTGTTAGCTTACTGTTCTTTTCGCCTCCCAGTGCCCAACTTGATTGGACACCTATGTGGATTGGCAGTATTTTTTCGGGTTTAGTGAGTTTTCTCGGACACACTCTCAACAATTTAGGAATTCGCACAATTGGCGCAACTACCGCCTCTATTATTGGTGCTAGCAGTCCAGCTATGACAGCCTTAGTTGCATGGGCAACAATTAGCGAAACGTTAAACGTAATTCAATGTGTGGGGATTGGTATCGTCACATTGGGGATCGCTTTGTTGAGTCGAGAAAAATTTATGCGTAAACGTAGTTCGTCGAATTAGGAGATGTGCTTCGACTCCGCGGTAGTTGAGCGTAGTCGAAACTCACCAACCGGGAGATGAGGGGGACAAGGGAGACAAGGAGAGAAGTCTCTTGCGAGGCTTCCTCCGTACACCGAAGGGGTTGCCGCAGGCATCAGAACTTCGGAGGGACAAGGAAGATAATGCGAGAATAGCAACTACACAATGCCCAATATCCTGTTTGATCTAGATGGAACATTGACAGATGCCAAGCCTAGTATTACTCGTAGTATTCAGTATGCTCTGTTGAAACTTGGTTACACACCGCCAGATGCTGATGAATTGGGTTGGTATATTGGCCCGCCAATTCAAGAGACTTTTTCCCTGCTACTGAAAACTTCAGATGAGACGTTGCTGGCACAGGCTATTTCACTGTATCGCGATCGCTTTTCCACGATTGGATTATTTGAAAATCTTCTTTATCCCCAAATTCCAGCAACCCTCAAAATCCTGCGCGCTGATGGTTATAAAACCTTTGTGGCAACTTCCAAACCCTATATTTATACCATCCGCATTATTGAACATTTTGGCTTAACGTCGCTGTTTGATGGTATTTACGGTAGTGAACTAGATGGAACCCGCAGTGCTAAAGGTGACTTGATTGGTCATATTTTACTGACAGAGAAGCTTTCACCCTCTACCGTGTTCATGGTAGGCGATCGCAAATACGACATGATCGGAGCTAAACGCCATCAAGTTGCAGCAATTGGCGTCACCTATGGCTACGGAACTGAGAAGGAATTGATAACTCACGGTGCTGACTGGATTGCTCATTCTCCAGAAGATATTCCCAAATTGCTTGTTCGTGGCTGAGAACAATGAATTTCACGATTAGAAAAGCAAAAGAATCAGATGCACACGCGATGTCTAACGACAAGCTGCTTCGCATCTACGCTCAAATTATCCGAGAATTGGGTTGGTTTGCATGGGTTAATTCCACCTCCTCCGAAGATGCAATCAAGCAAATCCAGCAGCACATTGCTAGTTGTCATGCAAATGACAGTCACTCAATTTATGTGGCTGGAAATAGGGAAAGTCATGTAATTGGATACGTTGCAGTTCATTGGCTACCTTGTCTGTTTCTTCCCAAACTGCAAGGTTATATCTCCGAGTTATTCATCCAAGAGGCTGTTCGTGGTCAGGGTATCGGTAAAACTCTACTAGCAACCGTCATCTCTGAGGCTGAAAGCCGAGGATATTCAGTGCTGATGTTGCTGAACCACAAAGAGCGAGAATCCTATCAACGGGAATTTTATCGCAAACAGGGCTGGATCGAACGTGAAACTGTTGCCAACTTTATCTACCCGTGCAATGAGCGATCGCCATAATCTGACCTTGAGTTTTGATTTAGCTTGCTCAAACATCCTCTGTATTTGAACATGATTGATCCTCAAAATTTACCTTTACTCCATAGCTTACTTCTATTCACTACTGCTTTCATTGCTGGCGGACTGAATGCTGTAGCAGGTGGAGGGAGTTTTATCACGTTTCCGGCGCTGATTTTTACAGGTGTACCGCCAATTATTGCAAATGCTACAAATAATACCGCAATTTGGGTGGCTGCTCTGGCTACTGCTGGAGCCTACCGTAAAGATTTGGGGATTAAACGGCAAGTTTTTTTACTGTTATGTGGCATAAGCTTCTTAGGTGGAATTATTGGCTCTTTAGCTTTACTCTATACATCGGCAGATGTGTTTAAAAAGCTTATTCCCTATCTATTACTGTCAGCAACCCTAATATTTACCTTTGGCGACGCTATCAGAGGATGGTTTCAGCTTCAGAGTCAGAAGTCAAAGCCGGAGTCTGTACCTATAGTTAATTTGGCTTTAGCGCAATTAGCGATCGCAATTTACGGTGGTTTTTTCGGTGCAGGTTTAGGAATTTTAATGCTAGCAACTCTATCATTTTTAGGTATCAAAAGTATTCATACAATGAATGCCTTTAAAGCGTTTTTAGGAAGCTGCGTTAATGGAATTGCAATTATCCCGTTTATTTTTGCAGGCGTAATTGCTTGGCAACAGGCGATTTTAATGGCAGTGGGTGGTTCTTTGGGTGGATATTTAAGCGCCCATTATGCACGTAAATTTAAACCCCAATTAATTCGGAAATTTGTCATATTTGTTGCCTTCAGTATGACTATCTACTTTTTTGTTCACGGCTAGGGGTGATGTATGGCGACAGACAGCAAACAATCCATGCTCAGTGCTTTTCGTTCCAGAAATTTTAGCCTGTTCTATGCAGGTCAGGCTATTTCTCTGATTGGTACGTCTATGACGCAAGTGGCTACTAGCTGGCTGGTGTATCGCCTCACCGAGTCCGCTTGGTTGCTGGGTGTAGTGGGCTTTGCTAGTCAAATTCCTACACTAGTTTTGATTCCTCTAGGTGGTATTGTCGCCGATCGCTGGAATCGTCACCGCATTTTGCTAGTTACTCAAATTTTGGGGATGCTTCAATCTTGTGCTTTGACGTGGTTAGCGCTCTTCGGTATTATTAACGTTTGGCAGATTGCCTTGCTTGGTATGCTACAAGGAAGCATCAACACCTTTGAAATTCCCACCCGCCAGGCATTTTTACCAGAAACGGTAGGTAAGGAAAATCTTGGTAATGCTATAGCTTTGTATTCTTCTCTTGTCAGTGTTTCTGTAATGGTAGGGCCTGCGATCGCAGGTATGTTGATTGCGGCGGTGGGATCGGGTCTGTGTTTTTTAATTGATAGTATCAGTTATATCGCCGTAATTCTTGCTCTTTTGGCAATGCGGCTGACATCCAAAAAAGCCGTTATCTCCCTACGCAAACCTTTAGAAGAACTGAAAGCGAGTTTTAGCTATACCTTCAGTTTTCTACCAATCCGGTCAGTTGTAATTGGTGCATCTCTAGTCTGCTGTATTTGGGGATTTTATTTAGCATTGGGGCCTATCTTTGCCAAAGAAGTCTTACACGGTGGTCCTAACACCTTTGGTTTTTTAATGACAGCTTCCAGTTTAGGAACATTAATTGGTGGTATCTACTTGAGTAGGCATAAGAACGCAGTGGAGTTGGGAAAAGTCTTAGTATTCGGGACAGCGATTATGGGGGTAAGCTTGTTCGGCTTCGCTTTGTCTCAGTTTTTATGGCTGTCGCTATTCTCAATATTCGTAGCTGGTTTCGGCTTTATTTTACAAATTATTGCTGGTCGTACAATACTTCAGTTGCTAGTAACCGATGAGAATCGCGGACAAATCACAGGGCTTTATGTCATGGCATCTACAGGAGGCGCATTACCCATAGGCAACTTAGTGGCTGGTACACTGGCAAGTAGCATTGGTGCTGCTAATACTATGATTCTTGGTGCTAGTCTCTGTATCGTAGGATCGCTGTTCTTTATGCGGCAAATATCCGCTTTGCGTGAGCAAATAATTCGGAGTTCGTAACTAGGTAACAACAATGACTACAGTAAATGACTTAATTATCTGTCTCGCATTCTTTACTTCCGCAATATTAGACCTGAATCCTTACTTGATTTAGAAACATTTCACCCCATTTTAAAATATTAAAAGCTATATACTGATTAAGACTAATTTGGATGGGTTCGCCTTGCTAGATAAATCTGACTGCTATACATGGAGTTTGCATAATATATAAGAAGGACGTGTATGGCAAATTATACTTAGTATGATGACCTAGTTAGGGTTTCCAAATATTAATGCTGCAAAGGAAGCTTGACTGTAAAGGTACTGCCTTTGTTGAGCTGACTTTGTACTTGAATACTACCTCTATGCGCTCTGGCGATCGCACAAGCAAGAGCTAATCCTAATCCAGATCCTCCAGAAGCACGAGAACGGTCTCGATCGATACGGTAGAAGCGACCAAAAATGCTACTTTGATGCTCTGGAGCAATACCAATTCCTGTGTCTTGTACAATAATGAAGGCGTAGCGTAGGCGCGTTCGCCCTTGGCGTTGCCGCAGGCTAGCGACTTGTCGTGAGACATCGCCTCTTTGTAGAGTCACTGTAACTTGTCCACCATTGGGTGTAGCTTGAATGCCATTAATAATCAAGTTAGAAAATAAGCGATAAAGTTGTTCTTCATTGCCTAGAATGCAAAGTTTTTTCGGTGTTTGCACTTGTTGTACTAGCTTGACTTGAGCTTCAATCGCTAGAAATGCCAATTCTTCTACTAAATCACTAATTAAATCATTCAGACAACATAAGCAGTATTCTCCTGCCAACTGATGCTGATCTAGCCTCGCCAACAGCAATAAATCTCCTACCAATTTGGATAGCCTAGCATTCTGCCGCTTAATCACTTGCAAAGTTTTACTTATTGGCTCAGACAACAAATCTGAACCTGATTGTCCATGCAATTTAAAAGCAGCATCAATAGTAGCGTGCATTGCTGCTAAGGGAGTACGAAATTCATGAGCAGCATCGCCTGTAAACTGTTCCATTTGTTGATAAGAGCGATAAACAGGCTGCATTGCATTACTAGCTAAATACCAACTGCAAATAGCAATGATAATCATGGTTACAGGCCAACCCAACAATAAAGCCAATCTCAAGGTAGCAAGATGCTGATCTAGGTCTTTCAAGCTTCGCCCTACTTGCATGTAGCCTGTAAACTGAGATTGGGTACGTAGTCTTAAACTAATTTGACGGTATCGTATGCCCGATGTGTCTATTAGCGTTTGCCGACGTATTTCTGCGGAAGCGATGGGTAATTGTTCAAGTTGCACTCCTGCTACAGTAAGTGGTCTTTGTGACTGATCTAATAAACGCAGATAGTAATTAACCGGATCTGCCACATTGCTAAGTGATTGTTGGATTCCTGTTGTTTGAGATAACAGACAATCAGCTTGAGTTAAGCAAACATCTAAAGAAAGTTGTTTAGCAAGTTGCTTTAATTGTTTGGGTTTTCCCCAAACAGGTTCAATACTTTTATGCAGTGCCTTGGCTACTGACTCTAAACCTTGGTCTATGGTTTCATGATAAGCATGAGCAACAATTTGATAAACTCCTAGACCAGACACACCCA
Organism: Nostoc sp. 106C; assembly: GCF_002154725.1. Taxonomy (GTDB): domain Bacteria; phylum Cyanobacteriota; class Cyanobacteriia; order Cyanobacteriales; family Nostocaceae; genus Aulosira. The sequence continues at coordinate 6,281 of NZ_MTAW01000200.1, forward strand.
AAATACAGCCCATCACCAGCGCATACCAAGCTGCCAACCGAAGGCGAGTCAGATAGAAGAGTTCGTTACGTTCCACGCGCAAAGATTAGGAATTGGGGACTGGGGAAGAAGCAGAGGGGCAGAGGAGACACGGTGACAATATGACATAGAGAATTTTTCCCCGCGTCACCCTTCCAATAGCCCTATGCTCTTTCAAACCTTAAGGCGATATCCTACACCATAAATGGTTTCAATTAAAGACTCACTGTTATCTTCTCCGAGTTTGCGTCTAAGTAAGCGAATTTGTGCTGCTACTACGTTACTCATGGGTTCTGCACCAATTTCCCAAAGCTGATTTATGAGTTGGTTTCGAGTGACAATCTGGTTTGGATGTTTCATTAAATGTTCCAGCAATTGAAATTCTTTGATAGTCAATGAGTTTACTAACTTATTACCATTAGGATACTGGCGAGTCACTTCATGGGTGCTGTAGTTAAGGGTAATGGCACCTAATTGCAAGTGGCGAGATTGAATTTGAGGACATCGCCGCCGTAATGCCCGCAATCTTGCTAGCAATTCTGGCATATCAAAAGGCTTCACCAAATAGTCATCGGCACCGCTATCTAGGCCGATAATCTTTTCTTCCATCCGATCTTTTGCGGTCAGCATTAACACAGGCAAAGGATTGTTTTGCGATCGCAGTTTCTTACACAAATCTAACCCAGAAATTCCCGGTAGCATCCAATCAAAAATCGCTAATTTGTACTGAGTCCATCCACTTGTTAAGTATTGCCATGCTTGATCCCCATCTAGAAACCAGTCAACTACGTATGCCTCATGACCTAGCACTTCTTTGACTGCTGTGCCTAAATCTGGTTCATCTTCGACTAAAATAAGCCGCATAACTAATTCAAAATTGAAAATAGCCTACAAAAAGCACCCAATTATTCATGTTATCGCTGACTAACAACAGAGGCTGGTGTTATTGCTGCATATTGTTCAGAAGTCAGTAATACTTCTTTAATATCTAGAGGTTTGGGTAACAACCCTTCTTTATAAAAGTAATCAATAACTCGCTGTTGTGTCTTAATGCGCTCAGAATCTATGGGACTGAGTTGAAAAGATGAACGGCTATTCACCTTTTCTTGGATGTCCAAGTCAAGTTTTGTTTCAGGTACAAGCAGCTTTGCTACCTCTTTGGGATGCTCATCTGCCCACTTACCAATCTTTTGGATTTCTTCAATGACAATCCTTAACAACTGTGGATTTTCTTCGGAAAACTTCCGAGCGCCGATATAATATCCACCTGGAAGATCGAACCCTTCAGAATCTCGCAATATCCGAACTTTATTCTGTTTCTCGGCAATACTCAAAGCTGGATCGTAACCAACCCAGACAGGAATTTTACCTTGGATAAATGCACTAGCAGCTTCCACGTTAGGGATGCTGACAGGTTGAATGTCACTGTATTTCAGACCTGCTTCTTCTAAAGCTCGAAGCACAAAATAATGAGTGCCAGATCCTTTCTGAAAAACTACCTTTTGACCTTTAATCTCCTTAAAGTCTTTAATTGGCGAAGAGGGAGGCACTGCAAACGCATAGAATCTTCCAACTGGAGGTACGCGACCCACAAGATAAACAATATCGGCTCCTGCTGCTTGAGCGAATATTGGTGGAGTATTCCCAACCGATCCTAAATCGACTCTACCAACGTTCATCCCTTCCATTAGTTGTGGCCCTTGAGTAAATTGCAGCCACTGTACTTTGACTCCCAAAGGTTCTAGGCGTTTTTCTAAAACACCAGATACTCTGACTAAATCACCTGCTTGTTGATAGCCTACTCGCAACACATTGATCTTAATCCCACTGGCAGACGTACTTATTGTAGAAGTACCAGATGTTTGTTTTGTAGTACAACTACCCAGAGCAAATGAAGTAGATAACCCTAACAAGCTTGCTGTACTAACCTGGAGAAAGCGCCGACGAGTGTTAAATAGTCTATTCATAGTGGCAAAAATTGAAAATTATTTACAAAAAAAGGGCAGAGAGCAGAAATTAAAAAGTGTATCAAAATATAAATAAAAACTTTAGTTATAGGTTTAGAGCAACAGTTTAAACCAATAATTATACTGAGACTGCTTGCAGCGAAGTATAAAACATCTACTTTTCAATCCCACACTTTTAAAGGTGGATTACCTTCTGCCTTCTGAAAGGTTTATGGTTTAGCTATCACAGTTTTTGGTGTAACTTTGGCATAGTATTCTGGTGACAAAACTACTTTGCTAGGGTCAATCTTTTTAGGCAACAAACCTAAGTCGTAATACATATCAGCAACTTTTTGCTGAGTAGCAATAACTTCGTTTGTAATTGGACGCAGACTATACTTTTGCCGACTAGCATATTCCCCCTTTTTAAGGGCAGGGCTGTTTCATTCCCTAAAAGGTTCGCAAACGCAAGGGTTCAGGAGATAAAAAACAAGCAAGGCATTCCATTTTAAGTATCAAAATGGTCACCAATTTATGACTTTTGCCCTGATATTTATCGCCAATCATATTGACAAAATACATATCATTACGAATGAAACGGCCCTGCTTTTTAAGGGGGGGTTAGGGGGATCGATAAGTGCCAAAAATAACAGCCACCAACTTTTCAAACAACCTCTTAATCTAACTAATCCGCAAACTGTTAAAATAATCTGCTCATAAGTTTACTGTTTAGATGTCAATTGTTGAGGTGTAATTTTGGCATATTCTTCTGGTGATAAAATCACTTCTTTAATATCAATTTTTTTAGGTAAAAGTTTCAAATCATAGTACATATCAGCAATTTGTTGTTGTTTTGCAACTATTTCATTTGTAATTGGCAACAGACCATAGTCGAGACGAGTATGAACTTTTTCTAAAGTATTTACATCTATGCCTACTTCTTTGGACAATAACTGTGCTAACTCACGAGGATTATTTTTTGACCATTTTTCAGCCTTTTGTACTTACTCTAAAAATGCTTTGATAATTTCAGGATGCTCTTTGGCGAAATGGCGTGTTGTAGAGTAAAAACCACCAATATCTCTAAGACCTGTGCCATCTCTGAGAATCCGACCAATACCTTTTTCTTCTACACGAGTTATGTACGGTTCCCAAGTAATCCAAGCATCAACTTTGGCTTGACTAAAAGCAACATTAGCATCAGGTGGGGGTAAATAAATAGGAGTAACATCGCTCAATTTTAAACCCACTTCTTTTAATGCCTGAATTATTATATATTGAGCTACAGAAGCTTTTTGCAAAGCAATTTTTTTACCTTTAAGATCGACAACACTTTTAATAGAGGAATTTTTGGGTACAACGAAAGCAACACCTTTAGGACTCGGTTGTGTTGTAGATATATAAACTAAAGGTGTTCCTGCTGCTTGAGCAAAGATAACAGGAGACTCTGCGGTTGAAGTAATATCAAGACTATTGGCATTTAATGCTTCTAATGATTGAGGCCCAGCAGCAAATTCATGCCAAGTTACAGAATCTCCCTCTGCTTTTAGGCGTTTTTCTAAAGTTCCTTGTTTTCTGACTACAGCAAGAGGGCCAAGCTTAGAGTAAACTATACGAACTGTTGTTGGCTTTTTCTCACTTGTGGTTGAAGCTTTTTGACTAGTTTGAGGTTGTGGATTACAACCAACCAATGTAATTAGTAGCGATCCTAAACTTAAAGTGATAAATAAAGACACATTTCGTCTCGCGCTATATGAAATAAGCATAACTAATCAGTCAGTAAGTTGATACATATAGTTTTTTCCCTAAAAATGAAAAAGACATGAAATTTTTATACCTCTAAAGATAGATGTATATATAAAAAAATATGCTTATGAGTTTTTGGCGTTGCTGAATCTGAAATGATTCAGCCTAATTTGTACACTTTGGTAGCTCCGCCAGATCCACCTCAATCCTGTTAATAATTATTTTAAAACTTGACTAAATACGTGTATTTATCGGAGAATAAATATTGCTTATACTAATGGGGAGATCGACCCTTGAGTAATGCAAACTTGGCACTCAAGAAAATCACCACCGAAGATTAGTTGAACAGTTTTCTTTTTGCCTTACTTTTGAGTCTTTATGCCAAAACTGGATGTTCCCAATGACCCTGCTGTTGTAGCTGAAGTAACTGCTTTATACCTCAAGTACGAAGAAGCTTTAACTAACAACAATTTAGAGGTGATGGATAGTTTATTTTGGGATGCACCAGACGTAGTGCGCTTTGGTATAGCAGAAAACCTTTATGGTAGTGAAGAGATTCGCAATTTTCGCGCCTCTCGACCTAACCCAAAAATTGAGCGAGAAATTTCCAATCTCAAAGTTGTGGCCTTTGGAAAAGATACAGCAACTGTAACTCTAGAATTTCGTCGCATTATAAATGGTGTAGAACGTTTTGGGAGACAAAGCCAAACATGGTACAGATTTCCTCAAGGATGGAAGGTAGTTTCTGCCCATGTTTCGTTGTTACCCGTGGGAGCAGCACAACCATGACTAACATTACCGAAATTGCTCCGGATATCTATCGCATCTCCACCTATGTGGCACAAATAGATATGCAATTCATCCAGTTTTTGGTTAAGGATGAAGAACCATTATTGTTTCATACGGGTTTGAAGGGGATGTTTCCTCTGGTACAGGATGCGGTAGCAAAGATTATCGATCCCTCACAGATTCGTTGGATTAGCTTTAGCCATTTTGAAGCAGATGAATGTGGATCGCTCAATGAATGGCTAACTATTGCACCAAATGCTCAGACAGTTTGTAGTGCGATCGCAGCTTTTGTTAGTGTAGATGATTTTGCCATCCGTCCGTCCAAAACTTTGGCACACAATCAAGTTTTAAACACTGGAAAATATAACTTTCAATTTCAACAGACACCACAAGTACCACACGGTTGGGACGCAGGATTGTTATTTGAAACCACCCATAAGACGCTGTTGTGTTCAGATTTATTTCATCAGTTTGGAGATGTAGAGCCAGTAACGGAGTCTGATGTAATTGGGCGTTTTCGTCAAACCATTGTTAATTACGAAGCAAGTCCCTTTCCTAATTACATCCCTTACACAACATATAGCGATTCCATTCTCCAAGATTTAGCTGCACTCAAGCCACGAACCCTAGCGACAATGCACGGTTCAACCTTTGTGGGGGATGGCGAACGTGCATTGCAAGATTTAGCTGTGACGCTGCATGAAGTATTGGTGTTGAAGGAGAAGAGATGACAGATGAAAGCACCTCTATTCCATTATTAGTGCAAAAAGCGCAATCGCTGGCTACACAAATCGAGTTTACCCAATCCTCGCTCCCAGAAGTGGGTCGTTTGTTGCACGTCCTCACCAGCCACATCAGACAAGGTAGAATTGGTGAAATTGGTACTGGATGCGGCGTTGGTACAGCGTGGATTGTTAGTGCTTTACATCCAGATACTACATGTATTACGATTGAAATTGATTCTCAGCTTGCCACACTTGCACAACAGCTATTTGCAGACAATTCAAATGTCCGCGTACTTCAAGGAGACTGGCACGATTTACTTACCGATGCACCTTTTGATTTATTATTTGCCGATGGTGGAAAAGCAAAACTCACTGAACCCCAAACATTGATAAATGCTCTCAAGTTTGGAGGTTTGATAGTACTAGACGATCTCACACCTGAAGAGTACTGGCCCCCAGAATGGCAAGGACGAACAGATCCCATAAGAGAATTTTGGTTGAAAGATCCTCGCATTGCTGCTATTGAGATTCGTGTTACAGCAAAAAATGCCGTAATTCTAGCCACGCGCATTCAATAGACTTCTTGCAAAAGTCATAATTTTCGCGTTCTCCTTTGCGCCTTTGCGTGAGTCAAAAAAATATTTATGCAAGAGGTTTAATGAATTACAAATAAAAGAAAAAGAGGTTGAAGTATAGTGAATTCATTTGATTGGAAGCTTTTAAAGTCTAGGTATCTAGTAAAAGATAAATGGCTTTCGCTCCGTGCTGACACTTACCAAATGCCTGATGGAAAAATAGTAGAGCCTTTTTATGTTTTTGAATATTCAACATGGGTAAATGTCGTCGCTTTAACCAAGAATCAAGAAGTTGTGTTAGTTGAACAATATCGCCACGGTATTCAAAAGACAGTTTTAGAATTACCTGGTGGTTGTATGGAACCAGAAGATAGCTCCCCACTTGAAGCTGCAAAACGTGAGTTATGGGAAGAGTCAGGATATACAAGCAACAATTTTTTTGAGACGGGAAGAATATCGCCTAATCCAGCAACTCACAATAATTTTATTCATTGTTTTTTAGCAACAGATGTAGAGCTTGTAGGCAATTTAAAGTTAGACTCAACAGAAATAATAAATGTAACCCTATTGCCATTAGATAATTTAATTCAAAATTTTGATAACGGTATTTTCTTGCAATCATTTCATGTTAGTTCATTATTTTTTGCTCTAAAAAAGCTGGGTAAAGTGCAATTTTATTAGTCTATATTCATTTTAAATTATTTGTCACCCTTTACTTTCAACATCAAAAAATAGGGTATCACAATGCCGGATAAATGGAATCCAGAACTATACGAACGATTTCAAGCAGAAAGAAGTCGTCCATTTTATGACTTAGTAGATTTGGTACAACACCAAAAAAACTTACGAGTTTTAGATTTGGGATGTGGAACGGGCAAGTTAACCAAATATCTGCATGAGACATTAAAAGCTAAGGAAACTTTGGGAGTTGATGCTTCCGAAAAAATGCTATATGTAGCGCATCAATTTGCAGGAAATGGATTGCGGTTTGAGCAAGGACGGATTGAAGATAACCCAGGAGAAGGTAAGTTTGATGTCGTGTTTTCTAATGCTGCTTTACAATGGGTGACGGGACATGAAGCATTATTCGCTAAATTACGAGAAAAGCTGCAACCCGGTGGACAGTTAGCTATACAAATACCAGCGATGTATGATGAGCCAGTGCATCAGTTAGCAGTGGAGACAGCAAAAGAGTTTAGTCAAGAGCTAGGCGGATATGTGCGGCGTTTGGAAGTACTTTCTCCAGTAGATTATGCCACACTGCTTTATAAATTGGGATTTGTTAAGCAACAAGTGAAGTTGCAAATTTATGGGCATTTGTTACCATCAAGAGAAGCTGTGGTGGAATGGTATCGAGGGACATTGTTAACAGCTTATGAAACGCAATTAAATAGCCAAAATTATGAAAGCTTTCTAGAACTATATCAGCAAAAATTATTTGAGATTTTACCAGATGAGCGTCCATTCTTTTTCCCCTACAAGCGTATCTTAATTTGGGGAAGTATTTCTTAATTGATACTACTACAAATGTTTTTACATATCTTAAGGAAGAATATATGACTACGATTGTTTCATTCGATCGAGTTTCTAATATTTACGATGCTACAAGAGGATTTCCGCCAGGAATTTCTGAGCAAGTAACAGATGTTATACTCAATTTAGTTTCGCCAACAGCAGATACCAAGTTTTATGAAACAGGTATTGGTACTGGCAGAATTGCTGTACCAATTGCCAAAAGAGGCTATTCTTACACTGGTATAGATATCTCAGAAAAGATGTTAGCTGAACTGCACCAAAAACTAGAAGGTGTGTCTCACAAACTAACAGCAATTAAAGGAGATGCTACTGCTTTACCCTTTGATGACAACTCCTTCGATGTGGCGTTGGTTGTTCACGTTTTTCACCTAATTTCTGCTTGGAAACAGGCGCTAGCAGAAATTCGTCGCGTCCTGAAACCTGGTGGCATTTTGCTCTACACTCACGGATACGCTAACTCTGTTAATGCTGGTTCAGAGGTGAATGCACAGAGGTGGGAATTTACTGAGCATTGGAAAGCAATTTTACAAGGCTATGGTCATCCTTTACCGCGTTATGGTGCGACAGAAGAAGAAGTTTTAGCAGAGTTGGAACAACAAGGTGCAACATTAGAAACCGAAATTGCAGCTCAATGGCGAGTTGAAGATACTGTTGGTAAATTGATAGAAAACCAAGAAAATAAAATCCAAAGTGCAGCTTGGAGTATTCCTGATGATATCTTTCCTCATGCTATTCAAGATTTGCGAAACTGGGCTTTAGAACGCTACAGTTCGCTGGATTATATTTTGCCTCAACAACGTGAATTCAAGATTGTTGTAGTACGCAATTGGGCTTAAATCGAAAATTTTTGTAGGGGGCAATGCCACCTGCGATAATTGAAAATAAAGAAGTTATGAATTCTAGAGAAAATCATCCTTCTATATCAATAGGAATCGTACTGTTCCCTAATGTGACGCAGTTAGATTTCACAGGCCCATACGAGGTATTTACCAAGTTACCAAACACGCATTTACATCTGCTAGCAGAGACTCTAGAACCTATCCGAAGCGATCGCGGTCTCACTTTTTTACCTGACACCACTTTTGCTCAATCCCCACCTCTAGATGTGTTGTTTGTCCCTGGAGGGCCGGGTATTGATGCAAAGCTGGAAGATCGGGAGTTTCTCGATTTTCTGAAAACGCAAGGAGAAAAAGCCCGCTACGTGACATCTGTTTGCACGGGTTCTTTGCTACTGGCTGCGGCTGGTTTACTCCAAGGCTATCGTGCTACTACTCACTGGCTATCTCTGGATTTGTTGGAGTTGTTTGGAGTTAAGGTAGTAGAACAGCGAGTTGTGATCGATCGCGATCGCATTACAGGCGGTGGTGTTACATCGGGGATTGACTTTGGATTAGTTATCGCTGCGGAATTATTTGGAGAAGCGATCGCCCAATCAATTCAACTAGGAATAGAATACAATCCCCAACCTCCATTTAACAGTGGTTCTCCCCACACTGCACCGGATGCGGTAATCAACAACGTCAAGGCTGCTAGCCAAAATCGTCATGATACACGTCAGAAAATCATCCAAAAGATAGTTGCCCAATTGTAAACTTTTTAATTTTGAATTAGTCAATTATTTCACAATTTTGTAAAAAATTAAATTCAAAAAAATTGTGTTTGCAAACACATTATTCTCAGCTTGATTACCAACTTTTTTGTTACCAAAATTATCGCTTTCTTACTAAAAATATTGGTATAAATTGTTGGTATTTTTAAGAATTTATAACTAAGCAAATAATTAATAAATCAAATCATAGAATACTAATTATCAGCCTTTTAAAGATAAAAATGTGGATATTTGGCAGATAATTATTCTGGCTGGGATATTTTTTTTAGCCAGCATTGTTAGCGTGATTGCCGGTAGCACATCTCTGATTACTGTGCCTGTAATGCTGGAATTTGGTATAGAACCGCGGACTGCGATCGCTACCAATATGTTTGCATTGACTTTAATGAGTATTGGGGGAACATTACCTTTTATTGGCAAAAAAGTAATTAACCCTAAACGCTTACCATTACTAACTTTATTAACTATAGTAGGGTCATTTTTAGGAGCATTACTGGTACTGATTTTGCCATCTAAATCAATGCCATTGATAATTTCTATTTCCATGATAGTAGTAGCTATATTATCAGCGTTCAATCGTCATGCTGGAGTAGCCCCATCTCAATTTATCCCACCATGTATTGCAGAAATTGCAGGCTATATAGTGACGTTTATCCTTGGTATTTATGGGGGTTTTTTTAGTGGTGGTTATGTAACACTACTCACAGCAGCTTATGTCATGCTATTTCGGATGACATTTGTGGAAGCGATCGCAACTACTAAATTTATCAATATATTTTCTTCCTTGATAGCCACCATAATTTTTTTGCAGCAAGGAATAGTAGATTTCGACTTAGGAATCATCCTTGGTACTACAATGTTTATAGGTGGAATAATTGGCGGACGTTTAACACTCAAATTGAGTAATGTCTGGTTACAACGTATTTATTTAACAGTAGTTGCTATCTTAGCATTTATCACACTGCGGAAATCTCAGGCGCAAAATCAGCCAGCGAGTACAATTGATTTGTTAACACCTTCAGCTTAAAACAAACTTGATTTAATAAGTTCAAAAAAATGTATGGTGTTTTGTCGCCAAGCGTCTCACCGCGAAAAATTCAAGGTGCGTTAGCCTACGGAATAACAAACTACCTCAATTTAATTACGAATTCTCAATTTATGTCTATAGCTAAACCGCAAGTAATTAACATTGCTAATTTACCAAATACAACCATCACCCTTCGTTTAATTACACGCGATAAACTTCCACCACTTCTGAGCCTATATCAACATTTAAATCCAACGGATGCGCCTTTACCTGCTAATAATATTTTGCAATCAATATGGGATGAAATTCTATGCAATCCAAGTCTTTTTTATATTGTGGCGGAAATTGCTGGTAAGTTAGTATCGACGTGTAATTTAGCGATCATTTCTAACCTGACACGCGGTGCACGTCCATACGGCATTATTGAAAATGTTGTTACTCATGCTAATTATCGGCAACAGGGATTGGGTACACATGTGCTACGTTATGCTTTAAATATTGCATGGCAGCAAAAGTGTTATAAAGTAATGCTTTTAACTAGTTCAAAACGCGAGGAAACTTTGCGCTTTTATGAGCAAGCAGGATTCAAACAAGGCGTGAAAACTGGATTCATCGCCTTACCACCAGAGGGATTATAAGGCTTTGTCAGTATTATGTTTTCGTTTGCTCTCTTATTTTTTGAATTGCTTTTTGTGCGTAGATACTAACCTCGCGATCGGGATCGTCTAGTGCTTGTTGAAGGGCGTTTAGAGCTTCAATTTTACTTAAATTTCCAAGAGCGATCGCAGCTTCTTTTCTCACATCTGAATATTCATCTGTTAGCGCTTCAATTAGTGCAGGTAAAGACTGGATATCGGGGATTTTCTGTAATATTTGAATGGCAAATTTTCTCACCTGCCAATGTTCATCTTTCAATGAAATTAGTATAGTAGGAATAATTTTGGCATCAGCATGAAGTGCGAGAGACTTAGCAGCATTGCGGCGTACTTGCCAGTCTGTATCGTTTATTAAAGTATTATTCAGTAGATTTACGATATCTGCATCTGCAAAATGCCCTAAAGTCAAAGCAGCCGCACGACGCACGCTATCATCGCGATCGCTAACTAAAGGTAAGGCAGGTGGGCATATCTGCACTTGATTAAGATAGCTAAGAGTAGTAACAGCCGCTTCCCTTAGTTGAGGATGTTCCGAGTCAAAGAAGGATAGTACCGCAGGAAGAGACTGGGCATCATGTATCTTTCGCAACAGAATTAACACATTCAGTTGGAGGTTGATATCTTCTTGCTGTAACGCATCAAGCAAAAGCAGCAAATGTTCTGAAGTTACCAACTCACCCAAAGCTGACAGCGCCTCACTACGAATTTCTACATCTGATGAAGCCAGACAGGGTAATAAAGCCGGAACAGCGATGGGATTGGCAAGTTCCCATAATGCAGTCACAGCAATTTTTTGCACGGCGGTGCTTTCATCTTGCAAAGCTACAATTAGACCATCAATAGCCGCCTCTTCGCCCAAGTGTTGCAGAGTTTTGACTGCAACTAAGCGATCGCTTACATCAGGCGATCGCAACATTTCTAACCATTCATTTAATTCAGAATCTATATTTACAGACATTTTGCATCCCGATCAAACTGGTTAATCTTTTATCCCTGCCTTGTAGTAGGAGTAATTTCAAACAATTAATTCGCTTGCCTAAAACAAATATACTAAATCAAGAAGCAATCAAAAAATTTGCTGATCATCGGCATGATGTTCTCAAGCAGGTAAAAGGAGTAATTCGTCATAATGCTTATAAATATTCAATTTACTGACCTATAACAATTGTTTTTAAAAATAGGGTTTACGAAAGTACCAATAGCTGGGTCTCAACAAGTATATCAATCTTCATCTTCAGGAGCTTTGATAATATTACCAGCTTAAGAACAGCAAGAGTATGTTCAGTCTGTGCATTTGGTCGCTGTACGTCGAGTATTGCTAGAAAATGGTTTAATCAACTCGAATACTTTCGACAGTTTTTTATAAAAGGTTGCAAGCTAAAGTGGCAAAACTTAATTAAGTTGAGTATTTACCGTTAATTTCTACATAACCTTCTGAAAGGTCACAACCCCATACAGTTGCAACAGCTTCGCCAATATTGAGGCTAACATGAATATTCACCTTATCCTTAGACATTACTTGTCGTAACTCTTCTAAATTTTCCTCATTTAAAATATTCGGATATGCTTTAATATTATCAAACCTAATCACAACATTTTCTGGATTTATTGCTAGCTCATTTTCGCATTTGCCGATAGCCATTGCTATTCGTCCCCAATTCGGATCGGCACCATAGATAGCAGTTTTTACTAAAGGTGAATTAACTATTGCTTTAGCAACTGTTTTAGCTTGTGCATAATTAAGAGCCGAATCTACAGTTACTTCAATAATTTTAGTAGCACCTTCGCCATCTCCTGCTATTTTCAAAACTAATTCATGGGCGATTTCTTGCAGCGCGCGAGCAAATTCCTGTTCTGAAACTTCACCTGCTAAACCATTAGCTAAAATGATAGCAGTATCGCTAGTAGAAGTATCTGTATCGATACTTAGGCAATTAAACGTTTTATCTACAATAGGGCGAAAAATTGAACGCAACACATTGGCAGAAATCGCCGCATCGGTAAAAAAGAAAGCTAGCAATGTCGCCATATTTGGCTCAATCATGCCCACACCTTTGGCAATTCCTACCAGCTTGGCATTTCCAATTTGTCGCGCTGCTAACTTTGGTACAGTGTCGGTTGTCATAATACCGCGTGCTGCCAAATTGAAATCAGCCGCAGTTAATTTCTTACCAATTCCTAACAATCCGGTTCGGATTTTTTTTATGGGGTAACGTCTACCAATTACGCCTGTAGAAGCTATCAAAATATTATGTGGAGAAATTCCAGTTTCATTTGCTACAAGTTGAATTATTTCTTCTGCATCGGCAATACCTACACTACCATTAGCTACATTTGCATTTTTAGATATAACGACAATTCCCTGCGCTTGATTATCTTTTAAGTTGCGGCGGCTAATAGTCACACTTGGCCCGACGAAAAGACTTTGTGTAAATACTCCATCAACAGCACAGGAAACATCCGATTTAATTAATACAAAATCATCAGTAGTATCCTTTATGCCTAGATTAGTAATAAACGTACTAAATCCTTGAGGAGTTGAAGATGAACCTAATGACATTTGTTATATAAAACTCCTCTAATTGTGTGGTTTGATGATAGTGGTAGTTTAACGATCGCCTTTTTAGGCATCTCATTTTTTGTGGGTTTTTATTCGTCAAAACTATTCAAACTGAAGGGTAGGCATTACTATGAAAAATTCTCTCTTTAGCCCCAAAATTTAGCCTGGGGCTAGATTAACGTAACAAAAAAGGAATTTGTACCTTAATTGCATTTGTGGGACATTCTTTTTCGCAAGGAAGACAGAACCAGCATTCGTCATATTTCATATATGCTTTGCCAGTTTCGGGATTTTTGGCTAGTACATCAAGCGGACAAACTTCAATACAAACCCTACATTTTTCTAAACATTTAGACTCGTCTACAATAACAGGAACATCTACTCTTTGATTAATTAAAGCCATCTGACACCTCTGTACATTGTTAGTATTTTTGTCATGTAAGCAATGCCTACCCTACAGAAAGATTAATATTTCACGAATGATTTAAGTGTAATACTTTTAATTGGCAATTGCTGCTTTAAAAAAACGATAACCCACATCAATTTCTGTTAACTGACGAATGTCTCCATACTTTGCATCCCATTCACCACTACTTAAATCTGCTGCGAGAGATTTGACACCAGATTCAATAAAATTGCGATTCCCCAACGCAAAGGAAGATATTCCTGCACGCACTTCTGGCTGAAGATACAATTCAGGTCGCCTCCAAGCTGCTGCGGCAAATAAATCAGATAAATCGTAGGGTAACATCAAAGGTATTACTTCAATAACCCTTTGAGTATTCTGCTCAATTAAACTTGTAATTTCATGCAGTGGCAGAAATTTTAGTGCGTCTTCCCACAGCCAAGGAAAGTAATCATATAACCAGATTTTTTGAGCAAATCTGATATCAAAGCTTAATAATATAACTGGCCCATTTCTTATAATTCGGTGCATCTCTTGAAAAGATTTTGCTAAATCAGAAAAATGATGAATTGTCAGAATACTAATTACCGCATCAACAGATTGATCGGGTAAAGGTAAAGCTTCTGCATATCCAGTAAACCATTTAACTTTTGGATGTTCTGATGCTTGTGTACGCATTATCGATGATGGTTCAACAGCATAAACAGAAAATCCTTGATTAGCTAGCGCTTTTGAGTAACCACCAGTACCCGCCCCAATATCAGCAATAATCCTACCTTTTGGCAAATCGAGTAAGTTGATTATAGTCTTGACAATTCGCGGATCGGGAACGCGAGTTTTTGTATATTGTTTACCGATTGAATCATAAAGAGGCATTTGTAAAACCCCAGATTTTTATATAGATAGCATACAAGTAATGTTCTGTAGGGTGGGCATTGCTCACCTTATAAAGCTTTCACAAATCAAATAAGACTTCGATACTCAGCATAAATTACTTGTAACCAATTTTCTTATAAAACGTCATTGACTGTTTGGTATTGGTGTAACCAATTTTTTCATAAAAAATGTGAGCCTCTGTGCGTTTAATGTTAGAACGTACAATAATTCCTTCACATCCAGCTGAAGAAGCCCACTGCTCAATATACTGCATTAATGTACGTCCAATTCCTGCATGACGATAATCTTCATCCACCACTAACCCAAGAAGTAATGCTTGATTTGGAATAATTATCAAATCACAAGTATGAGCGTGTGCCCAACCAATAACGTCATCATTTGCTAATGTAGCAACATAAACAACGTGACTGTTATTATCTTGAATTTGCACAAGGCGTTGCTCTATCTGTTGCGATGTAGCAGAATATCCAAGCTGAACGCAAAGCAGTGCAATTTTCTCTGCATCTTTACCCTGGGCCAATCTAATTTTTATTTGCTTATTATTCATTAACAACAAATTTCTTATCTCTCTGCACCCCTCTACGTTTAAAAATTGTTAACGGTGCGTTGCGCTGCGGGACAACACACCCTACCATCAATTTCTTAACATAGTTTTAAATATTAGCGCTGATTTACTTGTCTTGAGTTTATCTCACTGCTACATCATAGACTTCTCTTCCTAAATCCACATCCACAATATAAGGTTCAACAGGACGCTTAAATAACACCATTTCCTCTCTTGGATTCTTCTTCAAATTCACATGACAAAACCACTCTTGATTATTCTTCTCTGGAAAATCTAAGTGATAGTGATAAAGTCCCCAGCGACTTTCTCGGCGATATATTGATGCTCGTGCAGCCATCTCTGCACAATCTCTAATAAA
This sequence comes from Nostoc sp. 106C, assembly GCF_002154725.1. Lineage (GTDB taxonomy): Bacteria > Cyanobacteriota > Cyanobacteriia > Cyanobacteriales > Nostocaceae > Aulosira. The sequence goes on from NZ_MTAW01000200.1 coordinate 21,694, forward strand.
ATGTACTTCCATACAGCGCATGAGTTCGTGAGGATCGTGCGCTCCCATTTGTGCCAACGTGTCATGATAGCGGACAAAATTATTCAGCCCAATTTCCATTTTGTAATTTGATTTTGGCGGTTGTAAGTAATCGTTTACTAACCGCCGCAACTTATATTCAACCTGGGTATGGGGAATTCCATTCGGCTGATTTAAAGGTGCATAAATCCTTGCTTTTTCTGCTGCCAAAAAGTCAGGATCGGGTTCCAAAAGATCCAAATCTTGGATGTACTCAATAGCATGAGTTCCTGCTAAACGTCCATATACAAATGCCCCAATCATATAGTTATGGGGAACACTTGCCATATCTCCGGCTGCATACAATCCTGGTACTGTGGTTTCTGCTTTTTCATTTACCCAAACACCAGAAGCACTATGCCCACTACATAATCCAATTTCAGAGATATTCATCTCAATACCGTGGGTGCGGTAGTCTTCACCTCTACCTTCATGGAAGCGTCCTCGACTTGGTCGTTCGTTTGACCATAAAATAGACTCAATTTCGGAAATAGTGTCTTCATCTAAATGAGTCATTTTCAATTGAATTGGCCCTTTACCAGAGTTTAATTCTTTCCAAATCTCTAGCATCATTTGACCACTCCAATAATCACAATTAATGAAGCGGTGTCCTTCAGCGTTGGCGGTATATGCGCCAAAAGGCCCAGCAACATAAGCACAAGCTGGGCCGTTGTAGTCTTTGATCAAGGGATTGATTTGGAAGCATTCGATGTTACTCAGTTCTGCACCTGCGTGGTAAGCCATTGAGTAACCATCACCAGCATTAGTTGGGTTTTCATAAGTACCGTAGAGGTAGCCAGATGCAGGTAATCCTAAGCGTCCGCAAGCACCTGTGCAGAGAATGACGGCTTTGGCTTGGATGACAACAAAATCCCCGCCACGCACATCAAACCCAACCGCACCGATCGCTCTTCCTTGGTTTACCAAAACCCGTGTCGCCATGACGCGGTTAGTAACATTGACTTTATGGCGCTTTACCTGTCGGGTAAGAATAGTCTTCAGGTCTTTACCTTCTGGCATTGGCAATACATATTTGCCTACCCGATGCACTTGCTTAACATCATAATTTCCTTGGGGGTCTTTTTGGAACTTAACACCCCAACTTTCTAATTCTTGAATGGTTTCGTAACCTAGCTTTGCGGTTTGGTAGACAGCTTTTTGATGGAGAATACCATCGTTGGCAATAGTGACTTCGCGCAGATACTGTTCTGGTGTAGAGTATCCGGGGATGACTGCGGTATTGACGCCATCCATACCCATTGCGATCGCACCACTCCGACGAATATTCGCCTTCTCCAAAATCAGCACTTGTGCCGCTGGATTAGCCTGTTTCGCCTTAATTCCCGCCATTGTCCCTGCCGTACCGCCGCCAATCACTAACACATCGGTTTTTATCCATTGGGTAGTTGTTTCCATATAATCACCTGAGGGAAAGGGGGATGAGGGAGATGAGGAAGCAGTAGAAGCAGAGGAGAAATAACTATTGCCCAATACCTCATGCCCTAATTACGCCAAACTATGTCCTTGACGCTAATTTGTTTCGGTACAAGTTTAATTTTGTAGAAAGCATCGGCTACCTGTTGCTGTCCAGCAATCACTTCATCAGTAATAGGAAGTACACCATAATCACGCCGCTTTTCTGCTAGTTCTAAAACCTCAGCATCAATACCTAATGCAGGCGAGAGAAATTTAGCCACTTCAGCAGGATTATTCTTTGCCCAATCGCTAACTTTTTTCACTTCATCTAGAACTGTTTTTAAAGTATCTGCATGGGCTTCGCTAAAAGACTTAGCAGCCAGATAGTAACCACGATTAGGCGCTAATCCTGTTGCGTCGATGAGAGTGCGTGCGCCTGTTGCTTTCTCTGCTAAAGCTAAGTACGGGTCCCAAATTGCCCAAGCATCAACGTTCTTACCTTCAAAAGCAGCACGCGCATCAGCAGGCTGGAGAGGAGTTACTTGGATGTCGCTATATTGTAGTCCTGCTTTTTCTAGTGCTTTCACTACCAAGTAGTTAGTGTTGGAACCTTTAGCGAAAGCAACTTTTTTGCCCTTGAGGTCGGCCACTGTTTTAATAGGTGAATCTTTGTGAACTACGATCGCTTCCCCTTTAGGACTCCAGGGATCGTAGGCAACATACACTAAAGGCGTACCTGCGGCTTGGGCAAATATCGGTGGTGATTCTCCGGTGTAACCAAAGTCAATACTCCCGGCGTTGATAGCTTCTAACATTGGCGGGCCTGATGGAAATTCAGTCCAAGTAACAGAAGCACCAGAGGAAGCCAAAGCTTTTTCTAAGTCGCCTTTTGCTTTCAATGCACTTAAAATAGTTCCCGCTTTCTGAAAGCCAATACGAACCGCAGTGCTGCTGGCGGCTGCACTCTGATTAGGTGTAGCTGTTACCTGTGTTGTGGCTACGCGATCGCTGGTGTTTGAAGAACAAGCCGAAACAAATAAAACCAAGCCGAGTCCGGCTGCAAACAGTAGAAAAAAAATACGGATTCTTTGTAGCTTAAACCTTTGGAGAAAGCCGAGCAAAATGTTTAATAGTCGAGATTGAAAAAACTTGGACAACATAAATACTCTGCTTTTAATGGTAAATACTTATGAAACACCCAGAAAATTTTTAGTTAACTTTAGGTAGATGAGTGATAAAAATATCACACAAAAATAATTTGTTTCTTAGGCATTGCCTAGAAAACGAAATAAATATTGCAGTATCAGAGCAAGTTATGAAACTATTTCAGATAATACTACGGTATACTTATCAAATTACAGTAGATAAAGTAAAATTTATCAGGAATTGATGAGATCTGATGAGAAGCTGACAATGAGCGATTCTCGTTCCGAGACTCTTCGTGAACGCATTTTGCAACAACAAATTGCCTACTATAGTGCTAGAGCTAATGAATATGATGAATGGTTCTATCGCCTTGGTCGTTACGATCGCGGTGACGAACTAAACCAGCGTTGGTTTGCAGAAATTGATATTGTCAAACAGGCTTTACAACAAATTGGACATACCGAGGAAATCTTAGAATTAGCTTGTGGAACGGGAATTTGGACACAGGAGCTTTTAAAAATAGCCAAGAAAATAATTGCAATTGATGCTTCAGCAGAAGTAATTGAAATTAATCGCAGTAAGTTAAATTCACCGAAGATAAAATATCAGCAAGTTGATTTGTTTGCCTGGGAACCTGATACTGAATATGATTTAGTATTTTTCTCTTTCTGGTTATCTCATGTGCCGCCAGAATTACTTGAATCTTTTATGTCAAAAGTCTATAAATCTGTGCGTGTTGGTGGACAAGTATTTATTGTTGACTCACGCTTTGAACCAACATCTACAGCTAATAACCATCTTCTTAATGATGACGGCAGTATATACAAAATCCGTAAGTTAAACGATGGGCAAGAATTTCAGATTGTGAAAATTTTTTATCAGCCAGATGAACTGCAAAATAAACTTACACAAGTCGGTTTTATAGCTGATGTCAAAGTGACAGATCATTATTTTATTTATGCTAATGCTACGAAGTTTGAGAATTAATTTGTTGTTAACAGATTATCAAGAAATAGCGCTCGCTACCTCGCAAAATTTTCTCTAATTTAATCACGAATGACTACTGAACTTGATTATTATTTCGACAGCGACACATACAAAGCCGAGAATTCACCAGCACCTCTAGAGAGACTTAACGACCCAATTATTGATTCCGTGCGAACATTATTGCTCGGTGTTGGTGAAAATCCTGAACGTGAAGGACTGCTGAAAACAGATAAGCGAGTCGCACAGGCCATGCGGTTTCTCACTAGTGGTTATCACCAATCTTTAGAAGCAATTGTCAATGGAGCAATCTTTGATGAAGGTCACAACGAGATGGTATTAGTTCGAGATATTGATGTTTTTAGCTTGTGCGAACACCATATATTGCCGTTTATGGGTAAAGTACATGTTGCTTATATCCCCAACCAAAAGGTTGTCGGACTGAGTAAACTGGCTCGGATTGTGGAAATGTATTCTCGTCGCTTGCAAGTACAGGAAAGGCTAACTAAACAAATAGCTGAAGCTATTCAAACCATACTTCAACCTCAGGGTGTTGCTGTTGTTATTGAAGCTATTCATATGTGTATGGTAATGCGGGGTGTACAAAAACCTGGTTCTTGGACTGTCACCAGCGCTTTGTTAGGAGTGTTTCAAGAAAAGCAAAAAACTCGTGAAGAATTATTTAATTTAAATGGTCATAAGGCTGAGTTATTTTAGCTTACTCAAATTTGAGGCTGAAGTCACCTCAGTGCGATCGCGATTTGATGGAAACGTGATAATTACTGGGGCGAGTCAGTGAAATTTGATGCAATTATTGAGGATTTAAGTATGCTTCCTGCAATCATCCAAAGCTTTGAATAAGAGAAATGAACAACTCAATAATCTGATTTTTAACCCTCTCCCCTAAGCCTACGCTGTACATACAAGCCGGAAAATCTAACGAACAGAAAATCATTGATGGTGCTTTGCGCTGGGCGACAACACAACGCCAGTTTGCTCAAGTCAAGCCAGCCGCTTGCGGGAGTTCCCCTCGTTGTGCGGACTGGCGTGGGAAACCCGTCCATGCAACTGGCTCCCTACTGGCGCTACTTTGAGTCAGCAAGATTTTTAACCTCTCCCTTGCAAAAGTATGAGAGTGCATCGCGCTGATCGGAAAACATCTTTCTTTATCTAGTAGGCTATTTCTAGCTCATTAAATCGGCAGAGTTTTAAACTACCTATACCCCCAAGGAAATAAATAGGCCTAATTTCTATTCTTGATCGGTAATCCACCAAATAAAAAAGAACGAAATTAATAAAATTATTAATGAGATGATTTCACGAATCATTTTCATTTGTTATTGGTCAGTTATCCTCTCTTACAAAGTTCTGAGCGGAGGTTTCCTTCGCTCAACGCCAGTCGCCTGCGACGAGAAACTCGTCTACAGCGCTGGCTCGACTTTGTGCTTTATCGTTTATTATTTCTCCATCTCCTCTTGCTTCTCCAATTCTTAATATACTTAGTCATGTAATTCAAGGCGAACATAAGTGCGATCGTCAAATGACTCTCTACCTGGTGCAAGCCCTCTTTGTCCTAAATAAAGGTCATAAAATAAAGGGTCTTTAGCGATAATTTCTCTTAGAATTGTCTCGCTTTCTTTAAGAGTTGTTCTTAAATCTGGATAACCATCACTGGCAAGAATAACTGACTTAACTTGCTCTGGAATCTTGACAACTTCAATATATTTCTCAGGGACTCGCTCGCCATTAATTACACCGTAACCAAAAGGTTCTGTCGGAGAATTACACAAGGCTGATTGCAAGCTATATATAGATACAAGAAAATTTTGGCTGGGATCGTTTTGCAGTAATTCTGTAATTGTTTTACCCTGAGCCAGGTAGGAATGCACAATTAAAGAACGTAACTGAGTTGTAACTTCATCTACTTTGCTGAGTGGATTGTGACCTTTCCCATCTAATAAATATTGACAATCCCCCACCCGCCAAATTTCTCGTCGCGTATTAGAGAATAGTATGATTGCAAAACAAGGCGCAAAAATTGGAGTTTTATCTGATTTAACTTTTAGCAAAGATTTTCTTACTGCTTGAGTTAAATGTTCAATGGCTTCTGTAGCATTACTATCAGGAGCAAGACTTTCTAAAGCTTGAGCGCCTATTTCTGCTACAAATCTACCAGGAGAAAGTCCGTCATAACTAGCACCAGATGAATCCGTAGCACCATCCAGAACAGCTACAAAGTCCTGGTTGACGACAAGGCGATCGTCACCTTGCGTCGGATCTCCATACTTCGATCGGCTCAATGACTCAACTACTGTGAAGCTTGGGTTTGAATTCATCTTCAGTATCTTACCTCACAGCTACATCTATTAGATATTAAATCGTTACTAAAATAAGTAACGATTTATTTACTAAACTTATTTAATATCTGTATCAGTAGCTCATGACATAGAATACTTTCATAATCAACTTAAATGTAAGGTTTTTAATAGCAAATATTTGCTATTAAAAACTTGCTGTTATGAAGCTTTTGTGTAAATATTCTATATAGTTATTAGTAAAATACGGTAAACTTATCAAATTAGAGTATTTTACATGATATTTGTGCAGTTTTTAAATTTTTTCGTAATTTTTCTATTTGAGGTTTTAAATGAACCTAACCCATCATCAGCGGGTTATGCTAGGCAATGTTGGCACTAAATATAAGTTTTTTAATAAAGTTTTGACTATGCCTATAGTTATTAGTCATAGCTGAAAATTTGTAGCGCCAAAACAATGATGTATACAGCTTATTTCTGATGTTAGTTGGGAAAATCTCTGCTATATTCCGCAACTTAGCGATAACCCAAAACATTAATTAGATATTTATGAATTCTCAAGAGCAGTCTGATCTCACCGATACAACTGCATTTAGCAATCTGCTAGCGAATCGGACGACTATTTTCATCTTAGCGATCGCCTGTGGATTAGCAATAGCAAATGTGTATTACAATCAACCTCTATTAGCAGATATGGGCAGAAGCTTTCATATCTCTGTAAAGCAGGTAGGATTTATCCCGACGCTTACCCAAGTAGGCTATGCAACAGGCTTACTATTGTTAGTTCCTTTAGGCGATCGCTTAGAACGACGACAGCTAATTATCAAGATGTTCGGCTTGCTTACCTGTACCTTAGTAGGAGTCGCCATCTCTCCCAATGTAATTTGGTTAAGCGTAGCTAGTTTTTTGCTTGGTTTTACTAGCATTGTCGCCCATCTGATTCTTCCCTTCGTTGCCCAAATCACCCCGCCCAACCACCGAGGTAAGGTGATTGGTACATTGATGAGTGGACTGATTATCAGTGTCCTCTTGGCTCGTTCTGTGAGTGGGTTTGTAGGTAAAATGTTTGGCTGGCAAGCGATTTATTGGATTGCTGCTGTTGTCATGATTTTTCTCGCTTTGGTAATTCGCAAACAGCTACCTGCCAATCGCTCCTCATCGCAGATGTCTTATCCGCAACTGATGCAAAGCCTTGCCCATCTTACCTATCAACAGCCTGTTCTTCGGGAAGCTGCATTCAATATTGCTTTAGTATTTGCCGCTTTTAATGTCTTTTGGGTAACACTGGTTTTCCTGCTAGAATCGCCTCCCTATAACTATGACAGTCAAGTTGCAGGATTATTTGGCTTAGTAGGTATAGCCGGAGCTGGTACAAGTTCCCTGGTCGGTAGATTAGTAGACAAGTGGGGTGCAAGGAGCGTTGTAAGTGTAGCTCTTTCTCTTGCTTTATCCGGCTTTACGATTCTCTGGCTAGCAGGAAATCATTTAATGGGTCTGATTTTGGGGGTAATAATTTTAGAATTAGGAATGCATAGCGCCTACCTTTCTAATCAAATCCGCGTTTATAATCTTGTTCCTAATGCTGAGAGCCGATTGAACACTGTGTATATGGTAATCAACTACACTGGAGGGGCACTTGGTTCCTTACTTGGTAGCTATAGCTGGGCAATCTGGCAGTGGAACGGGGTTTGCGCTTTGGGGTTTTTCCTGTTAATCCTAGCGTCAATTTTGCACTTTGGAGGACGTGGTGGATAGACTCTACGCGAGATCGCTGTTTCTGAAGAGTTTACCAATCTTCCAGGCTTGGTCGAATGAGAATCTCATTTACGTTGACATGTGGCGGTTGTGTCACCGCGTAAACGATCGCGGCCGCAATGTCTTCACTTTTGAGTTCGTTTAAGCTAAAGATCCAAATTTACCTTTAACCAGCGACCAAATACTGTAGCTTGTTTCTGGGAAGGTTCCAGATTCAAACTGCGATAATTTGGTCGATAAACCGTATTTTTTTAGATAAAAATCCCGTAGTTAGGGAAAAAAAGCAATAGCTGTCAGTAAAAGAAGATATCAGCTATATAGTATAAGTTATCCCGCTTTTTCCTCAGCCTATTATCTTCTAACGCATCCTAATTTATTTTCGTCTAGCTCAGTACAATCACTAAGTCATGCCTTATTTTTGATACTATCCGGTATGATAGCTGCATACTGCTGAGAAGTTAAAGTAGCTTGCCGGACATCAACTTGTTTTGGCACGATTTGTAACTGGTATAAGATATCGGCTACTTGCTGTTGATCTCGCAGCACTTGCTCATTAATAGGATGCATATCGTACTTTCTCCTCTTAAGGATGATTTCCATCGTTGGTACATCAACATTTAAGTTTGGCGCAAGAATTTCAGCCGCAGCCCGCCTGTTTTGATTTGCCCACTCTCCAACTTGGTAGTACTCTTCTAGAATTGCTTTGAAGAGTTCAAGGTTATTGCTAGCAAACTCCCTCGCAGCTAAGTAGAAAGAGCCTGGTGTTTTAATTCCCTGAGCATCCCGCAGAACTCGGATCGTTCCCTCCTGTTGAAACTTGATCAGTGTCGGGTCGATCGCTACATAAGCATCAACAGTTTTGTTCAAAAATGCTGCTCGTCCATCAGCAACAGTCAAATTCACACCTTGAACATCGTTAAACTTTAACCCAACTTCTTCCAGTGCTTTCGCCAAAAAATAGGTCAGAGCAGTTCCTCTAGCATAAGCAACCTTCTTACCTTTAAGATCCGCCACCTTCTTAATGGGAGAATCTTTCGGCACAATAATTCCATAGCTTTCCCCCGTACCCGCCGGGATATTCACTAGGTAAACCAGATTGTTGCCAGCAGCCTGGGCAAAGATAGGCGGCGTTTCCCCGACTGATCCCCCATCAATGCTACCCACACTTAAGGCTTCCAGTAGGGGTGGGCCGGAGATGAATTTCGTCCAGCTCACATCTATTCCCAAAGGAGCTAAACGCTTTTCAATAACACCTTTTTCCTTTGTTAAATCGCCAAATGATGTGAAGCCAAGGCGAATAAGTTTAGGCTTGCTATTACTAGTGTTGCTATTACTCGCAATAATGTTGTTGTTATTGTTACTGATCGTATTTTTGTCACCACTACCAGCATTTGCTCCACAGCCTACCAATGTAGCGAAAGAGGTAAACCCATATAAGGTGTAAAGCAAATCTCGTCGGGAAATTAATCGTTTCCTGACATAAGGTTTAATCATGACTGTCAATCCTGTCTTGTTTACTGTTGACTGTTAACCGTTGACAATTAACAGTCAACGATCAACACCATATTTTGTTCTATATCCTTAGACTGCTAAACCTTTAGAACGGACGGCTACCCCGGAGGCTGACTCGTTTGAGAATACGGGTAGCATTGGCATCAAATTCAGGACGGTAGTGAGCTGTTGCTTGGTTATCCCAATAAAGTAGGTCGCCCTTGCTCCACTGGTGGCGATAGGCAAACCGGGGTTGTTTGATATGCTCTTGCAACTTTGCAACTAGTTTTGCTCCTTCTACATGGTCATAATCCACGATGTCTACATCGCTAGCTGCATTGAAGAAGAGGATCTTTTTGCCTGTATCTGGATGCGTGCGAACCAGAGGATGAATTGCTACTCTTTCGCCTGGTTCAGGAGCGCGACCAGCTGCATATTTAGGATTACCATACTCATCCCGATCCCTACTGCCATAGAAATTGAAGTAGCGAACTTGCAAGCCAGCAATTTGCTGTTTGGTGGCATCATCTAGCTCATCGTAGGCCTGAGCTAAATTCACCCAATAAGTATTGGGGCCATTCTCAGGTACTTCTACTGCATATAGGAAAGAGCCGCTAGATGGCACAGGGAGCCAGTAATGATCGATGTGAGGTAAAAGTTCTTGATAGTTCGGTCTGATATTGACTGAACTATCCTCAGGAGCAGCATTTGCGAGAGTAAGTACTAGGGGTGGCAGGTATTCTTCTGTTTCTCCTTTGCGGACATAAGCAGGCTGCTGGAGAATATCGCCAAAGTAATTGGCAAAGGCTAACAACTGATCGTCAGTTAATATTTGGTTTTTGAAGATGAGAAGATGGCGATCGCGCCATATCTGCTTCAGTTGTAAAATCACTTCTGGTTCTACAGAACGACTGACATCAATTCCGGTAATTACCGCACCTAGAGCCGCGTCTGTGGGTGTAATCTCAATCCTACTAGCCGTGAGTGCCATGATCTGGTCTCCTTAAGATTTAGGACTATACGATCAACTGGTCATGCAAAAATTACCCTTGTAGAGCAACAAGGGGTTAATGTCTGCGTTCATAAGTACTGAGTAGTTTTTAATTTACTCAGCACTCATGATTTATAACTCAGCTTTACGAAAGGACTGGTTGTGCTTCCTTAGACTCAGCTTTCTGCTTGAAGACGCTTGGTACTTCACCACTGAAGGCTTCACCGTGAACCACTTCGGAACGGGAACCATCAACCCCTACTGGAACATCGCCTGTGATGGTGGTGCGATAGAGGAGACGTTCGACATCCAAATGATCCAAATCTTGCGGAGCTAAATGTACTGTGGCGCGGTTGTCCCAGAAGGCAATATCACCGTTGTTCCAACGAAAGCGGGTGGTGTAGGCAGGTTTAGTGACTTGGTTAAAGAACAACTCTAGCAATAGTCTGCTCTCTTCTGGTGACACATTCACAATTCGGGAGACGAAGCCAGGGTTGACGAACAAAGCACGTTCACCAGTTTCCGGATGAACTCTGACGACTGGGTGAATAGAAACCAGGGGATTAACAGCAATGCGATCGTCGAATTTGCCGTTGCGGGGTTGATAACCGCCTCCATTGAAGCGATGTTCCGCTTTCAATGTATCTGCTAGGGCGCGCAAGGGTGCTGAGAGTCCCTCATAAGCGGCAACAAGGTTACTCCACTGGGTATCACCACCAAAACTGGGGACATTAACGGCGCGTAAAATTGACGCGGCTGGTGGGTTAATGGCCGCAGTTACATCTGTGTGCCAGGGGCCGCCAGTACGAAAACCATACTGCCGTTCATAAAGCTTACGGTCTACAGGTTTAATCTGAGGAAATCCGGGAACTGGTTCAGGCTCTCCCAGAGGATGGGCGAAAGTTACTTCGCCAAAACGAGATGTGAACTCGACCTGGGCAGCATGATCGATGTTTTGATTACGAAAGAATACAACTTTCCACTTTAATAGCGCTTTGCGAATTTCTTGGACTTGCTCGTCAGAAAGAGGGCGGGAAAGGTCTACACTACCAATTTCGGCACCGATAAAACCAGCAACTGGTTTAACTTCTATATGTTTGTAGCCCATGTAGATATCTCCAGAGTTTGATCTGTAGGATGGTGTTCGCACTCATTGGTGTCAACTTAAGCTCAACGCTTATCCCACATACGTTTTACCCCACCCCTTAATCCCCTCCCCCGAAGTTTGCTCAACGGGGGGGAACCCCCGCACGCAACTTCTCTCCGCAGGCGGGGAGGGGAAGTTTTGGCTTTAGACAAAACTGGGGTGGGGTGACGAGGATCGTAATGGTAGGTGAGTGAATACAAAATCACCTTATAACAAGGGTTTCACGTTAAGTTGACACGTATGGTTCGCACTCGCCAGTTTCCTTCGGAATTTTGCCAATATTCTGATAGCAATATTCCTGTGCTGGGAGTAGAACTGAAAACATCATACTATATTCCGATAGATTTACCGTAGTATGTATTGCTATTTAACAATTTCCTGTGTTTTTGCAGCTAGAGTACTCCAAGTAAAAAAATGCCCAATTGTCATTGCGAGCGAAACGGAGTGTAGCGAAGCAATCTCAAACTCTGCGATTGCT
>NZ_MTAW01000168.1 GCF_002154725.1 Nostoc sp. 106C
TTCTAAAACTGCTTAGCTTGAGGGGTCTTACCCTCAATTCGCCAGCAGTATCCTTCAAGAAGTCGGGAATCTTAGTCTTTTAGTTCTCAAGGACTAAAGACTTCACTACAGATTTTTTAAAATGCTCCGATTTTGCCAAAGATGACGTAGAATGTTTTCCCAATTAAAAATAAGTCATAGAATGGATGCCAATTTCTCTGGTACTGCAAGTCTAGGTCAACTATTTGCTCAAAATTTGTGATTTGAGAACGTCCGTTGACTTGCCATTCGCCAGTTAAACCAGGTTTGACATTTAAACGTCGCCAATGTTTATCTGTATATTTAATAACTTCATCACCTGTGGGCGGACGTGTTCCGACTAAGCTCATATCATTGAGCAAAACATTCCAAAATTGAGGTAGTTCATCTAAACTGGTGCGTCTCAAAAAGCGACCTACTTTAGTAATTCGGAAATCATTTTTGTTTTTAAATATGAGTCCATTCGCTTCGTTATTGACTAAAGACTTTAATTGTTCAGCATCACTAACCATTGACCGGAATTTATAAAGACGAAATGGGCGTCCTTGCAGCCCATAGCGTTCTTGAGCAAAGAAAATTGGCCCTGGACTATCGATTTTAATAGCGATCGCTATCGGCACAAACAAGATTGCTACAATCAATAATCCGACCAAACTCCCTAAAATGTCTAAACAACGTTTAAATTTAGACTGTACTGATGGATGTGGGGTATATTCTAAGTCCCAAGATTTAAATGTTATGTCTTGAAAAATTCCCTGTAATTGTGTTTGATGCATCATCCTGGCTCAATTAACAAAGGTAAATTACTTAGAGTTAAAGCGTGTTTGTTAAAATCAGATTTTTTATCTAGAAAAAACAGTATGTGTGGTGATACAGTTTTTTCTGAGTTCATTCCGGGAACTTGGTTAACGTAAGTAGAGTTTTTATCTAGCTCATGCTTTATCTCCAGAAGTTATATTGATAATTTACAGTTCCTTTATATATCTGCGTTTATTTCCAAAATAGATACGATCGCTTGTACCCTTCTGCCTCAATCAGGGTTAAAATCATCTGCTACAGAATCCACAATTTTACAAGTCTCAAGACGCGAGAATAGAGTCACGCACAATTCCCACCAAGAAGCAGTTGCGATCGCACTATGCCACTCCCAAACACCTAGAACTTTGACACGCCAAGCCTGTTCAATAAAACCGACATAAGGTAAATGTCCTATGGGGGCTTCTCCTTGCCAAATGAGATTGTCATAATCAACCCAAGAGTCTTTCAGACGCCAACCAACACGATTGACAAAATCAATACAGGTTTCTGAAGCAGCGACTTTGGCGCTACCAATCATCAAAGCTAATACAGGGTCAGTAGCAGAATTACCTTTCATACTCTGCCAGATACGGTGCTGGACGCTAAAACCGAAGCACCCATGACTATAACTTACCCAAAGATGGTTAATAGTATAAAGATCTTTACAAATAAAATTTTTAAGACTGTCGAGAGCCAGGTAGCGCTGTTGTTCTCGTCCGGCTACCTTCAACATGAGAGTTGTAGTTTCTTGATCCGCTTCCAACCATCTTTGGGCTTGGAGTAAATCCCGCAGATGAGTGTAATCTATCCCTACCTCAGAACTCAAATCATCAAGAGTGGGACTGCTAGCATCTTCAGGCTGTTCATTTAAACTATCACCAGCAAATAGGGTTTTTCCTGGTAAGACTTCAATGATTCCTTGAGATCCAGACAACCAAAAATATAAATTGATGTCGGTTTGTGCCAATTGCACTTGCAATTGTGTAATCCAACCTGCTGCGGTAAGTCCAGTTGGCTGCGTTCCTTGATTGAGAGTTTCTAAAAGAATAGTGGCAAACCTTTCACTCTCGTGAGGTGGTACAGCAGCGGTAATTAAACACTGTCCTGCATCTAATCCTAGTTGCAGTTCTTCGGTCCAATCACGTACCGATACGTTTCCTAGCCCTTGTTCTACCGGACAATCTAAAACGATAATTTGTTGCGATCGGCATCGGCGTAGCTGTTTTCTCAACCATGAGCGATGAATGACAATATCATCAGATAGTACTAATACCGCTTCTCCCTGTTCTGTCTCTTGAATTTGCCCTCGCAGATATAAAAATACTGTTGCGGCTGCTTCTGCGGTATTGGTTGATTCGGTAAAAGATTGAGATAGCAAGCACTTTTGGATGGCTTTACGCACATCTGACTGTGAATTTTTACCGCGCACAGTCCAATAATTGACTTCAAAACTACCAGCAGTGCTAAGTATTTTGCTCAAAGCTAAAGAAGTTTTACTCTTGGCAAGTCCTTCTACAACCAATGCTTGTCGCGGATGTTGAGTAGATTCTATTTTTTTGGATTTCAGTCCCAAAATTACTTCTCCTACGCCTTCGACAATACGCTTAGGCGTTTGTGAGGGATATTCGGAATGTATTGAATTGTCCCCTCGTCCTTTTTTGAGTTGATTAATGACTCGCAACTGCTGATTAGCTTTATCTATATATGTCAGCGTTTGGTGATAAACATAGCGGTAAAGTCCATCTGCTTCGATCACGCCTTGGGAGTCAGCTGCTTCTCCTTTTAGTCCTTGAATTAAATAGTATGTAAATACGCCATGTCCCAATTGGGGAAATTCCCAAGATTGCTGTCCGCGATCGCAAGATAATAAAGCATAAAATCCTTTTCTTTGGGCAGCTCGTTGTCGCAGAACTTCCACCAACTCTAGTGCAGGGTTAAGTTGGGCATCTGTTTCTCCTCTAGCACCTAACAGCGTCATTCCACCGCTATGGCAAGCATCTAATACAAGTAGTTGCTGCTGGGCAGAACAACTCTCTAAAAGTTGCAAAACTTCCTGCAACTTTAAACCAGTATCTATTAATTTTTCTTTTTGAGTATCTTGGAGACACAGCACCACTTGCTGACTCAATGGGTCTAGCATCCCATGTCCTGAAAAATAAAATAGAACAGTGTCAATGGGTTTAGTAGCAGCGGCGATTTGTCTGAGACTAGTAAGAACATTTTCTAACTTTGGCTGTTGGGAGGCAAAATCGTGGTAAATCATCACCTCCTTTTGCGGAAAAGCCTGTGTTGCGGCGTTTAATGCTTCTCCTAAACCTTGACAGTCCAATGCTGAGTAATGCAAACAAGGTATTTGTTCATCCTCATATTGATTCACGCCCACCAGCAATAGCCATAGTTTTGCTACACCGGTTTCTAGGGCATGAGTTGAGTGACTAGTACGAACCCCAACTGGACACATCTAAGAAATTTATAATGAAAAACCCAATACTCGTAAGCATCTTAGCTGCTGACTGTAGATAAGACATACATAGAGCAGCTATATGATAATGGTATCATATAAAACAAGACGCAGTGCCATTAGAGTTAGTTCCAAAGATGTCAAATTTGCCTACATATCATGTAGGGGTGAGCTTTTCCAATCCTTTACGGGGCAGCAAGATCCCCGACTTCTTCCGGCATACATAGTAGACCTAGCTTGAAAAAGAGCTGTGAGGATAGGTTAAGTAGCCCAAATGATTTGCTGTTGACAGAAATCATGGCTGTACAGCA
>NZ_MTAW01000203.1 GCF_002154725.1 Nostoc sp. 106C
CCTATCTTAAAAGAATTTTAGGAGATAGAGCCGAAAATATAGAGCAAGCGATCGCAGCTTTTGTTGGAGCATTAGAAATTCATACCCGTACTGCCTTTCCCCAAGAATGGGCAATCATACAATATAATCTGGGGGAGGCTTACCTTAAAAGGATATTAGGTGAAAAAGCCGAGAATCTGGAGTTGGCGATCGCTGCTTATATAAACGTACTAGAAGTTACTCGCAGCAGATTTCCTGAACTATGGGCATTAGTGCAATATAGTCTGGGGATTGCTTACTGTGAGAGAATTTTAGGAGAGCAAGCTGAAAACATCGAACAAGCGATCGCTGCTTTCTCAGGTGCATTGGAAGTTCTTACTCGCAGCGCCTTTGCCGAAGGTTGGGCAGATACGCAATATAAGCTGGGTAATGCTTATCTTAAAAGAATTTTAGGAGATAGAGCCGAAAATATAGAGCAAGCGATCGCTGCTTATACTGCTGCACTAGAAGTTCATACCCAAACTGCTTTTCCTCAAAATTGGGCACAAACGCAAAGAAATCTGGGGGCTGCTTACTTTCACAGAATCAGGGGAGATAAAGCCGAGAATATCGAAATGGTTATTGTTATTTGCACTGCCGCACTAAAAGTTTATACCCGCAATGCTTTTCCCCACAATTGGGCAGATATGCAAAATAATTTGGCCAATGCCTACTATTACAAAATCAAGGGAGATAGAGCCGAGAATATCGAAATGGCGATCGCAGCTTGGAACGCCGCCTTAAAAGTTTACACACGTAGTACCTTTCCCCAAGAATGGGGAAGGGGACAAAATGATCTAGGGCTTGCTTACTTTGAGAGAATATTAGGAGAGCGATCTGAAAATATAGAGATTGCGATCGCAGCTTTCTCAGGTGCATTAGAAGTTCGTACTTGCACCAGCTTTCCCGAACAATGGGCAGATACGCAAAATAATCTAGGTAATGCTTACCTTAAAAGAATCAGGGGAGATAAAGCCGAGAATATAGAAATTGCGATCGCTACTTACACTGCTGTACTTGGTGTTTGTAATCGCACCAGCTTTCCCGAACAATGGGCAAATACGCAAAATAATCTAGGTAATGCTTACCTTGATAGAATCAGGGGAGATAAAGCTGAAAATATCGAAATTGCGATCGCTACTTACACTGGTGTACTCGATGGTTGCAATCGCAACGTCTTCCCAGAAAAATGGGCAATGACGCAATATAATCTAGGATGTGCTTACCTCGATAGAATTAGGGGAGATAGAGCCGAAAATGTAGAAATTGCGATCACAGCATTGTCTGGGGCAATGGAAGTTTTCACCTGCAACGCCTTTCCCCAAAATTGGGCAGAGACGCAACATAATCTGGGATTTGCTTATCACAAGAGAATCAGGGGAGATAAAACTGAAAATATCGAAATTGCGATCGCGGCTTATACTGCTGCACTAGAAGTTTTCACCTGCAACACCTTTCCCCAAAATTGGGCAGAGACGCAAAATAATCTGGGAACTGCTTACCACGAGAGAATATTGGGCGAGAAAGCAGAGAATATTGAAATTGCGATCGCAGCTATTTCTGAAGCAATGGAAGTTTTCACCTACAACGCCTTTCCCCAAAAATGGGCAGATACCCAATATAATCTGGGTAATACTTACCGCGAAAGAATCGAGGGAGCTAAAGCTGAAAATATCGAAATTGCGATCGCGGTTTATACTGCTGCACTAGAAGTTTTCACCCGCAACGCCTTTCCCGAAAATTGGGCAAAAACGCAAGTTAATCTAGGACTGGCTTATTATGACAGAATATTGGGTAATAAAGCCGAGAATTTAGAACGAGCGATTGCAGCTCATACTACTGCACTGGAAGTTTATACCCGTAGCGCCTTTCCCGAAAATTGGGCATTAGCGCAAAATAATCTAGGACTGGCTTACCGTGACAGAATATTAGGTGAGCGAGTCCAAAATATTGAAATGGCGATCGCAGCTTTTTCTGGGGCATTAGAAATCCGTACCCGTAGTGCCTTTCCCCAATACTGGGCAGATACCCAAAATAATTTGGGTACTGCTTACACAAATAGAATATTAGGTGAGCAAGTCCAGAATATTGAAATGGCGATCGCAGCTTTTTCTAAGGCATTAGAAGTTCATACCCGTAGTGCCTTTGCCGAAAAATGGGCAATGACACAAAATAATCTGGGTACTGCTTACAGAGAAAGAATATTGGGTGAGAAAGCCGAGAATATTGAAATGGCGATCGCTGCTTATACTGCGGCACTAGAAGTTCGTACCCGTAACGCCTTTCCTCAAGATTGGGCAAAGACGCAAAATAATTTGGGTGGTGCTTACAGTCAAAGAATATTAGGTGAGCAAGCCGAGAATATTGAAATGGCGCTCGCTGCTTATACTGCGGCACTGGAAGTTTCTACCCGTAGCGCTTTTCCAGATGATTGGGCAATGACGCAATCTAATCTGGGGAATACTTACCTTTACAGAATCAGAGGAAATAAAGCTGAGAATTTAGAACGAGCGATAACTGCTTTTACTGCTGTACTGGAAGTTTACACCCGTACTGTTTTTCCTTACGATCATGTCCAAACTTTATTCATGCTGGGTATTGTCTATCAAGAAGCAAATCAATTTGATTTAGCTTACAGTAAGTTGGCTGCATCCATAAAAATAGTGGAATCTTTGCAAGGAGAAATTGTTTCTGAAGAGGCAAAGCGTAAACAAGCAGAAGCATGGAACAAACTTTATAGACGCATGGTAGAAGTTTGCCTAAAATTAGGCAATATTAAAGAAGCGATTGAATACGTTGAGCGGAGTAAAAACCGTAACTTAGTTGAACTTATTCTCAACCGCGATCTCAACACCTTCTTCCCTCAACAAGTTGTAACTCAACTAGAGCAACTGCGAAACGAAATAGCAATAAGTCAGTATCAACTCCAAAATGGCAAAGCTGAAAATCCAACAGCCCTAGATCAATATCTTCAAGAGTTACGAACCAAACGCCAAGAATTACAAGATCAATACTTGCCTATTGGTTCTGGTTTTAATTTTGACTTATTCCAAGCAACTTTGAATAACAACACAGCGATTATAGAATGGTATATCGCTAGAGAGAGAATTTTCACGTTTGTTATCCAGTCTAATGGACAAGAAGTAAATTTCTGGCAATCTCAACCAGAAGACTTAAACTCTCTGTGGGATTGGCAAATTGAATATATCAGGGACTACGCCGCATACGTAGAAAATAACCAAAACCATCAATGGCAGGATCAGCTAGAAGAACGCCTGAAAAAGTTAGCAGAAATTCTGCATATAGAGGAAATATTAGCCTATATACCTAAACACTGCGACAGACTAATTCTCATTCCCCATCGCTATTTGCACTCGTATCCTCTCCATACTTTACCTGTAGGGCAATCATACTTAATAGATTTATTTTCCAATGGTGTAGGCTATGCCCCTAGTTGCCAATTGCTACAACAATTACAACTCCGCCAACGCCCTGATTTTCAATCTTTGTTTGCCATCCAAAATCCGACTGAAGACTTATATCAAGACTATGAAAAAGATTTAGGAGCAGTTGCAGCTATTAATAAACAGTTTTCTGATTCTTATATTTTGAAGCAAGACAAAGCCAAAAAAGCAGCAATATTCAACTTCAATGAAAATATCAACAATGTGACACTAAATAAAGAATTGCTCAAGGCTAACTGTGCCTTTTTCTTCTGTCACGGTTACTTTAATCCTCTGTCTCCCCTAGATTCTGGTTTACAGTTAGCTGATGGAAACCTGACTTTAGCAGATATCATTACTCACTTCAAACTAGAAAACTGTCGCCTAGTCACTCTTTCAGCTTGCGAAACTGGTATTACAGATTTCACAAGCACTAGTGATGAATACATTGGTTTACCCAGTGGCTTCTTATTAGCAGGTAGTACCAATGTAGTTAGTAGCCTCTGGGCTGTGAATGCTACAGCTACTGCATTATTGATGATTAAATTTTACGAAGAATTACAGCAGCAAAATAATATTACATTAGCTTTAAATACAGCGCAACGATGGCTAAGGGATACTACAGCAACAGGATTTCGAGATTGGCTGAGTAAATCACTACTAAGTTTGGTTTGGCAGATAGAACTGGATAAATACTTTACTCAAATTGAGATAGATAAAGATAAAACTTATAAACCCTTTGAATCGCCTTATTATTGGTCTGCTTTTTGTGCTATAGGTAAAGGAGTTTAAGCGATGTCAATTTACGACAATAATATCCAGGCTTTTATTGAAGTAATTGAACTGCAACCTGATGTGATTTCCACCGACGACTGGGCTGAATTGCAGCAAATTTCTAGTAATTTGTCAGCAGATAAAGAGGAAATTGCCGAATTCATTGAAAATTGGTTGCAACCAGAATCCCGTAGTCAAATTCTCCAAGCTTACAGACAGCAATTAAAATTAATCAGTTCTTCACACCCTATCGATTTAAATATAAATTTAGGAATAGGTGGAAGTAAATCGCCAACTCCACCAAACCAACCTAGCCCATCATCTAAAGAACTTATAGAGAATACTATAAAAAAGAACTCTCCTTTATCTGACAAGCAACAATCTCAGCAACAACCGTGAAGAATTTCAGCCTCAGCCTCTATGCTTTTCATCTCCGCCACACCCTAACTGAACTTCCCGATGAAGTTGTGACAGATGCTAATCTATTGTGGGAAAATCTGGCGAAAGTAGGTGAAAATGCGCTTTTATTTATTGGCTTGAAAGATTTACGCTCAAAATTAATTTGTTATCAAAATAATGTATACGAACCCAAGCGTGAACAAGGAAGAAAAACAGAATGGTTAACTGATGCGGGAAGTTTAGATTTAGGTAGTCTGCCAACAACAGATGGCTTTAAAATTAATGCTAATCTTCAGCCTTTTTTGCTTAACGATACCTACGCAGTTGATTTAACTCTGTTTCCAGAATCACCAAACATCTCAATTGATATACCAAAACTGCAACATTTTAAGCCAATTTCCCTACTACCAGCTAATATTAAACCATCTTTAGGGCAAACATTATGGATTTATGGAGAAGTAAATCCAAATGAAGATTGTGACGCACTAGCTCAACAATTTACTACAGCTTTAGTAGCAGGTACAAATTTAAATCCGGTGCAGATAAATAAAGGAGAACTTTTTGGTAGTCTGTTATTTGAATACCAAGCACTTGACCCCAATGAACCAGATAATCCAGCTAAACAATGTCAGATTTCAATAATAATCAACAATAGTCAGTCTTCAACAGTAACACTTGCAGAAACTGCCTATGATTGGTTGCTAAATTTACTTTGTAGCTATCATAAAATACTTTACATTTACCACCTAGCTCGTCAACGCTACCGAGAAGCGAGAACAATTTATAGCGATTTAGAAAAGAAAATACAAAAATTTAACAGCCTGCAAAGTAACTCGCAAATCCAATTAACTGACTTAAAAAGCTTAATGGCAGAGATTCCCCAAAAAAGCTTTGATTACACCCAATGTTTGCAAGATTTACAAACGCACCACACAGCAATTACTACTAACATTACTAATTACAAAATTTGCTTAGATAAAATTCAAACTATTGGTAACGGGAACAGTCCCCAATCCTGGCAAGATTTTCTGCAAAAAGACTGTCATAAATGGCAAGAACAAATCCAAACAGATATTAACTATCTTGCTCCAGGTAAAGAACTATTTGGGCAACTGGTTGATACTATCCGAGGTATAGTAGAAACACAACAAGCCGAGAGCGATCGCTCTTTAGAACGGACAATTCAAATCTTAGGCATCGGCTTTGGTGGCGGTGCAATAATCTCCAGTGTAGTCGTCCAACATATCGACAAACTCAACAAGCCTTTAGCAGCTATATCTCCTGATAACCAACCTCATCCCTTTTACGCATCCTTGCTTTTAAGTTTTTTTGCTACATTGTTATTTATCGCCTTGGGTTGGTTAATCACCAAACGCAGTAGGACATAAGGGAGATAAACAATTCAAAATCGCGAAGCGTTGCGAGCGCAGCGAAGCAATCTGAAATGTTTTTGCCTATTGCCTTCTTGCCAAACAACGAATGACAAATACCCAATGACAAATAACAAATGACAAATGACATATAACAAATCACCAATCATTCGTTTAGAAAATATCTATAAAATCTATGGTAGTGGTGAAACTGAAGTCAAAGCACTCAATGATGTGAATTTGACTATTAATGAAGGCGAGTATTGTTCAATTATGGGCCCTTCTGGTTCCGGTAAATCCACAGCCATGAATATTATCGGCTGTCTAGATCGCCCCACCTCTGGGAGTTACTATCTAGATAACCTTGATGTAGCGCAAATGGAAGATAAAGCATTGGCGCACATTCGCAACATCAAACTAGGGTTTGTATTTCAACAATTCCACCTATTACCTCAACTCACAGCCCTAGAAAATGTCATGCTGCCAATGGCGTATGCTGGAATCAATGCTAACGAAAGACGCGATCGCGCTACCGAAGCCTTGATTAAAGTCGGCTTAGAAAAGCGTCTCAACAATAAACCCACTCAACTATCTGGTGGACAACAACAAAGAGTAGCGATCGCCCGGGCCATTGTCAACCGTCCCGTCGTCCTCCTAGCCGATGAACCTACTGGCGCACTAGATTCACGCACTACCCAAGAAGTAATGGATATATTTAGCGAATTGAACGCCAGTGGAATTACAGTAGTTATGGTCACCCATGAACCAGATGTGGCGCGTCAAACTCAGCGTATTGTTTGGTTCCGCGATGGTGAAGTTGTTCACTCTTATTTAACTCCAGCCGATTTAACTCATTTGGCTGCATCGTGAACTATTGTGATTACCTACAAACTTCATTTAGAAAATGTCGATTGGGAGGAGATGAAAGCCACACTCAGTCAGGATAACTTTGACAACGGCAGAACTCCTGAGCAACTCAAAATATCCTTTACCAATAGTTATCGTACTTGCATTGCTTATGCAGGCGATGTCATAGACAAACCGCTACGCGTTTACGCATCATTGGTACAGCACGTGTACTATCGGATGGTATTTGTAATGCTTACATCGTTGATGTCTGGACATTCACTCCTTACCGTCGCCAAGGAATTGCTAGTACAATGATGCGAATACTATTAGATGAATTGCCTGGTCAACACGTCTGTTTATTTACTGATGATGTTGTAGATTTTTACCAACAACTTGGTTTTAAAAAACTAGAAACTTGCTTGGAGAAAGTAGTTGGTAAATGGCTAGTTAATGACCATTAGATATAAAATAATATCATTTTGGAGCAATTATTAATTACGAATTTAACATCAAAATATATTTCTGTTTATTAAACACTAAATCTTATGTTTTTATGGCTAATAACTGGTTTATAGTTATTAGCCTTGACATCGTTACCAATTACAAACTTGATGTTTTGCCAGTTTGTGCTTGTGTTTCAATAGGCTTGACATCACTGTAGCCCATATTGCCTGCGATCGTTCGCAGCACAGAAATTTGCTCTTCAAATTCTAATCCTTCAAGTTGGGAAAGTAGATTGTCAATACTATCTGTAGTTTCATAATCGTCTGGGATATCAACTATCTTATCTCCCATACCTACAGCCCAAGCATACCAGACCAATAGCTGATTATTTTCTTTTATAGCGCCATATGCACGAGAATAATCTGTAGCCTCGCGATTAACAATTTGGCGCATAATCGCCAATTGCTCTTCATCTGATAACTCCAAATAATCTCCTAGCAAGATTGGTGCTAAATTAGGTTCGGCAGCAGCAGGCGCAGCGGGAGTAATAGAATCCCCCATTTTTTCATAAACAAAATACAGCCATGCTAATTTAGCGTCGGTATCTAAGGCATTAAAAGCTTCTACTGTTTTTTGAGTTTCATTAGTCAGAGCTTGAGAAATGTTTTTATCTTGGCTAGCTGTCATTGTTAATCTCCAAGGCAATTTAACTTATTAAACTTAGGGTTAACAGAGTTTAAGAATTAGAATCTACCCCCAATGGAAAGAGATTTATTATGCGCAACTTGCAGATTTTATCTATCTTTTAATAGAAGTAAGAATATCTCCCAAGGTGCCAATGATATGACAGATGGCTTTGATACGATGACTTCAGCAAGTAAAAAATACCTAGGAGTGATTTATGCCTGATGAAGTAAAGCCCAATGTCAACGAAGCTCCTACCCATGACGCACAATTAGCAGCTGAAAACATAGCTGCTGGCGAAGAAGAAGCGCCAAAGGTAGACTTTGAAGCTGATTACGCGGCTGCACAGCAATTTAGTGTAAGTGAGGTTGACCGCACAGGTGAAGGTGCTAAAGCAGCCCAAGCAGCAACAGCGCCTCAACACGAAGTTTCAAAACCAGAAGAAGTCAGAACTGAAGCGCAAGCAACTGGTAATCCTGATGATTATGCAGATATGGCTAAGGACGTTGGTGGTTCTAAAACAGAAGGTGTAACTAACGTCGATGATGATTTAGTAGAAAAAGCTTTAGAAAAGGGCCAATCAAAAAATTAACTTCAATCAATAGTCAAAAGTCCTTAGTTATAAAGGACTTCCAATCACAGCTATTTTCAGGTACATAACCTACGGGCTAAGGGCACAGCATTGCTGTGCCCTTACGATAGCTGTAGTTCAAAACTACTAATTACTTTGACTATTGATTAATTAAAATTCTTAAAAGCTCACTCGGATGGTGAATCAAAAAGTCTGGTTTTTGTTTGGCTAGAACTTCTGGTGAATTAAATCCCCAAGTGACTGCAATCACCTTGATATTAGCTTTTTTCGATGCTTCTATATCTCTGGTTTCATCTCCAACATAAATAACTTCTTGGGGTTTAAGTTGCTTTTGCCTTAATACATTATTGATGATAGTTGTTTTGCCAAAAATTGTAACGCCTGAATATATAAAGTCGAATAAACTACCTAAATCATTGATTTTGAGGAATTCAGTTACATTATCTTTAGAATTAGAAGTGATAATTCCAAGTTTATACCCGTGAGCCTTAAGTTCGATTAAGGCTTCTTTCATGCCTGGTATAGGTTTAAATTCATGAATCTTATTTTTTAATTCAGATTTAACTTTTTTAAGTAAAAAAGGAATCTTTAAAACAGAAATACCTGAGTACTTAATAATTTCTCGAGAAGTTAAGTTTCTGAGGAGAGCTAACTCCTGAGGAGTTATTTGTACATAATCAAACTCTAAAGCCAAACGATTAGCAATACTTACAAGAGCATGTACTGTATCTGCAATCGTGCCATCAAAATCAAAAATAATTACTTTCTGCGTCATTCTGTTGCCTAGATGCGTCTAGATTAGCACGGGCATTACGTCGTAACATTTCTGGTTTAATCCGCCGCAAGGCTGAGGCCGGAAATTGTTGCTCCCACTCCTCATCTGTGATTTCTGCTAATTCTATCAGTTTGGGTGCCAGATTCCCAGGATAAGGATTAAATTCTGCCACATCAGTGCCCTGGGCGAAACGTAGATTCCACGGGCAAACATCTTGGCAGATATCACAACCTGCAACCCAGCCTTGTAAATTTGATTTGACTGTTTCTGGTAATTTTTCTGCCCGATTTTCAATCGTATGATATGCAATGCAGCGATTAGCATCTACTACATAAGGACTAGTAATTGCATTAGTAGGACAAGCGTCAAGACAGCGAGTACAGGTTCCACAATGTTCTGTAGATGGGCGATCGCTTTCTAGTTCCAGATTAGTAAAAATCTCTCCCAAAAATACCCACGAACCATACTCTCGCGTAATCACATTTCCGTTCTTGGCAATCCAACCAATACCAGCTTTTTGTGCCCATACTTTATCCTGTACGGGGCCTGTATCTGCATAATAACGAGCCTGAATACCTTCACCAAGTAATTGTAGCCAAGTACTCAATGCCTTGAGTTTCTTGTGCATCACCTTGTGATAATCTCTCCCCCAGCCATAGCGAGAAATCTTGGCGTATTCCTCACCTTTAGGATGTTGATGAGGTGTGTAGTAATTCAGAGCCACACAAACAAGCGATCGCACTTCTGGCATTACTAAGCGAATATCCTGACGCTTCGGGTTAGCCATCCATTCCATGTCAGCGTTATATCCTAGTGATATCCATGCTTGCAACCGCTGCGCCGCTGTCTCATCTACCCCATCTACAGCAGCAATTCCAGCTTTGTGAAACCCTAACTCTTTGGCTTTTTCTTTGATCGCATCGCTGCTGATTACGGCATATTTACTCATTTATCTTAGGTAAATTTTGCTTAATCTATGCCTATTTGATTATAATGCATACAGCCAATAGCACTGTTAAATAACTTTTATTTCCAGTTTATTAATAAATAATCCGAAATATAAAGCAACCCAGAATGTTGCAAGTCTTCCCAGCAATTGAGTGTTAGCAACCTTTGATAATTGCAGGCTAAGCACTTTCAATCTTTAATATTTTCTCTGTTGTTGTGGGACTTGTGAAAAAGACTCAGCTCATGCTGCGGGACAAGATTTTATGCAGATGTTTTGTAATCTGTTAGGCGGCGAGTCCGTACATTGTGGTATCTGTCCTTTCAATGAATTCGGTGATGTCTTTGAAATTAACGATACTTATCATTAGGTCAAAATTTTCTTCTAAAAGCAAAAAATGATGCTTATAAATCGATTATTTAAAGGACTTGCTGTTGTATTGACACTAATAGGAGGCATAGTAATTATTTGGTTAGTAGTTAACTTAGTACAGTCGCAGCTTAGAATATTGTCCCCTCGTCTTGAAGGTGGTTCTTTAGGCATAGGGCTTACTTTAGGTTTTCAGGCTCAAAAGACTCAACTAAATCTCATACTTTTGTTCATTGCTAGCGCAGTTGAGACTGCCTTATTCTGGCTACTAGTAGTTCTTGATATTATCTCTCGATACCGTGGTTTAATAGCTACTTTAACCTTGTTTATTTTCGTTGGAATTGTCGTTTTTATTGTTTACAGTCAGTATTTAAAGATATTAGGTTAAGTTTTTGTTGTGAGGATATTTAACACTCCAATACTGTCAGTGCGAGTAAAGCCTACACCACTGATACGGTAAAGGTGAGTACGCAAGTCAAAAATGGGGGCATTAATTATGCAACGCTAAAAATTTATAGTGTAGATGCGCCACAGATTTACAACCTCCATCCAGAGGAAGAATTACTTTGAAATTAAGAATCTATCCCATTAGCAGCTTTTTTTTTACCTGCTTTTGGCGTGAAATTAATCTTTAGCTAGCGTAATCAAGGAAATTTTATGACACAGCCAAGTGTTGTGGAAAATGTCACCGAAGAATTCTCAATAGAGGGAATTACAGAAAGCAGCATACTGCGTTACTTTCAAAGTTTGAATGCAGGAGAATTTGCGGCAACAGCTGCCTTGTTTGCAGAAGATGGTACTATGTATCCACCATTTGAATCTGGTTTTGTCGGTCCAGATGCGATCGCTGGATATCTAGAAAAAGAGGCTCAGGATATTAAAGCCGATCCACACAAAGGAATTACCGAGATTTTAGAAAATGAGCAAATTCAAGTTCAGGTAGCAGGCAAAGCCAAAACTTCCTGGTGTAGTGTTAACGTTTTATGGGTATTTATACTCAATCAACAACGACAAATTACAGCAGCCAAAATTAAGCTTTTAGCTTCTCCTCAAGAGTTACTTGCGTTGCGTCGCGATTAATTAGCTAGCAGCCAAGTTAATTCACTACCAGTAAGTACAAAAATTCTTGTTTGAATTTTGAATTGTTTTAACTTTGGCTAGCGATAGTTCTGATGAGCACACAGGGAGTTTCAAGTAACTAGTTCTGGTAAGGTAGCTTCTAACTTCAAACAGTTAGCACCATCTACTTGCAACTGATACTCTACCTTATCCATCAAACGATTCATAATCAGCCAACCGTAGCCACCTTCTTGTTTTTCTAGAGGGTTTGGCGGAAAGTAAGTAGACATATCGAAGCCTTCGCCATAGTCCCATACTTCTAAAGCGAGATCCCGGTCTTTCAGTTCTAAACGTAGTAAAACTGGCAAATTAGCCTGTTCTTTGTGGGCATGACGCACTACATTAGAGTAGGCTTCAACCAAAGCTAGTCGCAAACGACTTGATTGCCGTGACCAATCAACCGATTCTCCTAACTGGATTTTCAAGCATCCCAGCAACCAGTTTTCAACGATATTTAAAAAATTTAAGTCACTTGGTACATGCAGCTCACTTTTCATTACTTACAAAACCTCCATTGAGAGTATAGTTTGATCGTCTTCTTGAACTGGGTTGTTTGCTTGGATGCGAGTGAGTAAATTGCCAAGAGAGAGTGGTTTTGGTTCCTGTTGTAACAGTTGCCAAAGTCCGTCTTGATTCAGCATAGATCGGCTAAAGGGCTGACCGCCATCTTCAGCATTTTTACAGTTAAATACAGTATTTGATACCATTGCCTCAGTAATTCCATCACTAGCTAACAGCAGGGTATCTTTAGGATTCAGTACTAAGCGACCAGACTCTGCCTGCCACTTAGGTAAGATACCTAAGGGAACGCTACGAACCTTGAGATAATGGGGTTGTGCGTCCGCAGTCGTGGGTGACGCCCATAGTAAAGGATAGATGTGACCAGCATTGGCATAGACTAGTTCTTTCGTGCTTGGGCTATAACAAGCTAGGACGAGTGTGATAAAGCAATTGTTGCTAATCAAGTCATCGCACATAGCATGATTAAGATTCTGCATAACTATATTCGGCTCAGCTGGGGTTTCTTGAGATAATTCCCGCCGTAATACCGAAATCGCACTAGCCATGAACAAAGCTGCTGGCACACCTTTACCGGAAACATCACCTACTGCTAGCCATAAGTTCCCTTTCGGATGAACAAACACTTCAAAAAAATCTCCTCCTACTTCCCGAGCCGCATAGCAGCAAGCTTGCACTTTCACGCCCTTAATTTCAGGTAAACTTTGTCGTAGCAGGTTATTTTGAATTTGGCGAGCTACTTCTAATTCAGCTCTGATTTGGTGCTGTTTTTCTTGGAGGCGCTGATATAGTTTTGCTTGGGAAAGGGCTAAGGCTGCTTGTTCAGCAACGCCGGCAATTAGTTGAATGTCTTCATCTTGCCAGGAATGATCGTGTCCTCTTTGATAAAGGGCAAGAACAGCTAGCAGGTGTTGCTGGTAAGACAAAGGCACAACCAGTTGGTGCCAAGGGTTACTCTCATCTGTACTTTGAGTAAGTTGATACTGACGAGTTTCCAGCACTTTTTCAATTAAATAGCCAGGGTCGAAAACGAAATTTGAGGTATTGAAATTAGGATCTTGGTAGGAGAACAGATCTGATGTTAGGCAATCGCCCTCTACTGGTTTGAGAAAGCAACAAGTAGTTTCAAATGCTTCTCCAATAGTTGCTACAATCTTTTGCAACATGCTGTCGTAATCTAACGACTCTCGGATTGCTGTGGTTACAGCATTAAACAAAGATTCTCGCCGCAAAGCGCGGCGCAACTCTTGAGTGCGTTGCTTAACTAAACGATAGGTATCAGTAGCTTGTTCAACAAGCGCTTTCAGCCTTTGGGGATTCCAAGGTTTAGTGATGTACTTGAATACCTGACCTGAGTTAATTGCATCCACCAAGTCTTCAACATCAGTAAACCCAGTCAGCAAAATGCGAATTGTATCTGGAAAACGCTCTACTGTGCGGCTCAAGAATTCAGTGCCGTTCATTTCTGGCATTCTTTGGTCAGAAATAATCACAGCCATCTCGCCTTCTTTGTCTAGGATTTCTAGTGCACTAAGGGCATGATTGGCTTGATATACTTCAAAATCTCGTCTAAAAGTGCGGTAGAGTAAATCTAAGTTATCCGGCTCATCATCTACCACCATGAGCTTAAGTTTGCATACCTCTATTTCAGTCATATTTGACTTTAACTTTTTAGATACTTGAATGACAAATTAGTGTAATTTTTATCACACTTAATAAATAATGGCATAATCAAAAACTAACTCTATTAGAGAAGTTACCCACTTTGAACTGAATATTTCTGTTAAAGCTGTAAATTTCTCTGAAAATATGCTTGAGAGGCTAAATTTCTAGAGTTAATGCTACCCGACCAGCCCAGAACGCAAGGCGCGAACTGCGGCTTGGGTGCGATCGTCAGCACACAACTTGTTCAAAATATTCCGGACGTGAGTTTTCACCGTCCCTACTGTGATGTAAAGTCTCTCTGCGATCACTGCATTGCTACAACCTTCGACAATCAACTGTAACACTTCTAATTCTCTTTCTGTGAGGATGTAAGGATCTATATGCTCCTGAGTCTCCCCAGACTCAGAATTATTAATGTGAGATTTTGTATTTAATGATACTGTATCTTGTTTTGCTGGATTTTGTTGTGCTTGTTGTAATACAATCCTGGCGATCGCAGGATCGATCCAAGCGTTGCCATTGTAAGTTACTCGCACTGCTTCCAGCAAATTATCGAATTTAATATCCTTCATACAGTAAGAATCAGCCCCAGCTGCAAAAGCTGCTAGTACTGCTTCTTTGTTATCACGTAGTGTCAAAATTAACACCTTAGTTCTTAACTCTGCGCCACTAGTCGACTTCAACTCACGTGTCAGCTCAATGCCATCTTTATCTGGTAAGCCAATATCGACAATCGCAATATCCGGTTGTAGCGTTTTGAGCATTTTTAGACCTTCCGCAGCATTGGCAGCTTCTCCTACAACTTCAATTTCTTCTTTTTGCAGTAGTGCTGTCCGAATACCCACACGGGTGAGGTCATGATCTTCAATTAGAGCAATACGAATTCTACTCATAGTCAACTTCCGCCCGTTACACTACCTTAACTGTAAAACCGAGTTTACTTAGAACCTGTAGGAGATGCAGTTGTAAGAGATCTGTACAAAACTGTAGAAGTGCTTTGTGAGCCAAGCTAACACGCAAAGGCATTACCAGTACCACAGCATTCACTTCCTTAGGGAACATTACTATTCAATAATAGAATCAAGAGGGATAGACCCTAACTCTAAGGGTTTGGCTCAATTAGTGAAATTATGCTTGCTATTGATATAGGCTGACAAAAGCTCATAGACAAAGCGAGCTATTCCCAATATGTTTAGATTGCAGGTGAACTATTTTCCTCAAAGCGACTTCGGGTAGAGTAGTTTCCCCAAAAGGAGTTAGCTTGAAACTAACGACCTTATGCTAAGAGTATACTGGCTAGGATGAGGCTTGCGTTATCTTTAGCGACTGCTGACATTTATTCAAACATCTGCTGAATAAAAAGCTGCAAATTTTTTTGCTCATCTAGCTTTTAACAATTGCATTAGTCTTATTACTTAGTTAACTACCTATTTTATATAAGATATATTTATTACTATATATAATCAATATACAGTCTTCATACAAGCTTTTGAATCACCCTCGGAAGATAATTTACTTAGTTTTATCGATGCCAGAAACGAATTATATGTTGCTAAAATTACAACAGCCAATATATTAAAAAATTTGATAGACTAACGTTCGTGAGACTGTGGTGTGAGCCTAAGTAAAAATCAGCTATGTCTAAACCGCCTAAAGCGTTTTCAGTGTTGGGAATACCAGTTCATGTGATGGCTAACTATCCAAGCTGGTTAATAGAATGCCTGCAACAAGGTAGAGGAACTCATGTGGTTACGCTCAATGCAGAAATGACTATGCAGGCAGAGCGTAATAGTTCCTTAGCTACAATCATTCAAAATGCTGAGTTAGTCATTCCAGATGGAGCAGGAGTAGTTCTGTATTTGCGATGGCTATTATGGCAAAAAGTGCAACGTTGTCCTGGTATTGAACTAGCAGAAACACTCTTACGAGAACTAGGACAACAGCATACAAGCACTAAGGTGTTTTTCTATGGAGGAGCACCTGGGGTAGCCGCAAAAGCAGCAGAGTTTTGCCAACGACAAATTCCTAGTTTGAACATAGCAGGGACTCACTCTGGCTACCATTCTCCCGAAGAAGAAGAAAAATTGCGAGAAACTCTCAGCCAATTGCAGCCACAAGTCATTTTTGTGGGTTTGGGAGTACCACGTCAAGAGTTATGGATTGCTCAAAACCGCTATCTGTGTCCGCAAGCAATTTGGATTGGTGTTGGTGGTAGTTTCGATATTTGGTCTGGGACGAAAACCCGCGCTCCGGCTTGGTTAGGAAATAATAATTTAGAGTGGCTGTATCGCCTTTATCAAGAGCCTTGGCGCTGGCGGCGGATGTTGGCTTTGCCAGAGTTTGCTCTCAAAGCTTTTGTTTATCACTTGACTGCAAGAGGTGCAATTAGTTAGTTACTGGCAGAAAAACTCTGAGTCCCGAGTTGTTAGTGGTAATTACTTAGTATTAAGGTGCTCAAAAAACTGAGATTTTTGTTTGGAAATTTGTGATTCCTAGGTCATGCCTGGGAATCATTATTTTGTATGGAATTTCAAATCTTGGATCTCATTTCTAACAATTCAGTAATGCCAGTATTAACGAATCAGCCAACGAATCACAAAGTTGTTCCTAAAGAGGACAATGACAACCAAAAGCATAGTAGCAATAGTGCTGCAATCTTGCAATTGTGTTCAGTCACAAAAACCTACACCAACGGCTGTCATGCTTTGTTGGATGTGAACTTAGAAGTAAAAAAGAAAGAATTTTTATTTATCACAGGACCAAGTGGTTCTGGGAAATCAACTCTGTTGAAACTACTGTATGGCCAAGAGTTAGCCACACAGGGCGAAGTGATTGTTGATGAGTGCAACATGGCGGATATGCGAGGCGATCGCTTGTCATTGCTGCGGCGACGCATTGGCATTGTGTTTCAAGACTACAAACTAATTCCCCAACGCACAGTGGCAGAAAATGTGACTTTTGTACTACAAGCTCAAGGGTATACCCGCAAAGAAATCCAACGCCGTTTAGAACCGACATTAAAGCTGGTAGGTTTGCTTTCTAAAGCTGATTGCTTTCCAGATCAACTTTCTGGTGGAGAGCAACAACGGGTGAGCATTGCTAGGGCGATTGTTGGAACACCACCACTGCTTTTGGCAGATGAACCCACGGGAAACCTCGATCCAGATAATTCTTGGCAAGTAATACAAATTCTCCAAAAGTTAAATTCCTTTGGCGCAACAGTAATTGTTACTACCCACGATGAACAATTAGTTCGCAGGTGCAATCATCCCGTAGTACAAGTTCGCAATGGATGCCTATCTCGCAAATAGTAACAAGATTAATCTAGATAAATCTAAACTCCAGTTGTAAATAAGAGGTATTCATCACATAAATAAGCAATATTACTTGATATGAAAATTACAGATGCTAGGCATTTTTCCTAATTTCTCTACTGTCCGTATCATCCATGCTACTAGGTAATGCCTATATCTGAGCTATGAAAGGAGATGCTTGACTCTGTATAGAGTTTTGAGATAAATCCAGACTTTCACACCAAATAGAAGCAGACAAGTTTTTTTGGTGAATTGGAATTTCAATTACAAACTCTGCACCTTTTCCCGGATTAGAGATACAGTACAACGAGCCATTGTGTTTTTCAACTACAATCTGATGGCTAATCGACATCCCTAACCCTGTTCCTTTACCCGCAGGTTTAGTTGTGAAGAAAGGATCGAACAATCGCTTTTGGACTGCTGCTGTGATTCCTGGCCCATTATCAGCAATCCGAATCGCAATGCGATCGCTTCCGATAATCTCTGTATGAATCCGAATTATCGGCGATAGGCTAGAACCAAAAGTCTCGGTATTCCCCATTAACTCTTCCAAAGCGTCAATTGCATTGCTAAGGACATTCATAAAAACCTGGTTCATTTTCCCCGCAAAGCACTCAACTGGAGGTAAATTACCATATTCTTTAATTACTTGAATAGCTCGATAGCCTGGTTTCGCCTTCAAGCGATGGTCAATCATCATTAGCGTACTATTTAACCCTTCGTGGATATCGACTGTTTTGACTTCAGCTTCATCATGGCGAGAGAAATTGCGAAAAGATTGGACTATTTCCTGAATCCTTTGAGTTCCGAGTGCCATTGAAGAGACAATTTTTGGTAAATCTAAGCTGAGAAACTCTAGATCGATTTCTTTGCTTTTCTTTAATATCTCTGGAGTGGGTTGAGGAAATTGAGTCTGATAGAGGTTGATGAGTTCTAACAAATCCCTAATATAGCAACTTGCATGTTCAAGATTGCCATGTATAAAATTGATTGGATTATTAATTTCATGTGCAACACCTGCAACTAACTGACCTAATGTAGTTAATTTTTCTGTCTCAATTAGCTTAACTTGAGCTTTTTGTAAATCGTGCAGTGCTTGAGAGAGTTCTTTTGTTCTTTTTGCCACTCGTTGTTCTAATTCTTGAGTAAGTTTCTGCAAAGCCAATTCGGTTGCAGCTCGTTCTTCAATTTCTTGTTGAAGAAGTCCATTTTGTTTTTCCAAAGCTCTACTAATATTTTGCAGCTTTAGGTGAATTTGAATACGGGCTAAGGCCTCTGGTTGCTGAAATGGCTTGGTAATATAGTCCACAGCACCTAAAGAAAGACCCTTAACCTTATCTACTGGGTCAGTAAGGGCAGTCATAAAAACGATCGGAATATGTTGTGTTTTTGGATTTGCCTTTAATCTAGAGCATGTTTCAAATCCGTCAATTCCTGGCATCATTACATCTAACAAAATCAGTTCTGGTGGGTCATATTCAACTTGCTTAATTGCACTTTCCCCGTTAGTTGCAACTGCCACATCAAATCCTGCTTCTGTAAGAGCTTCCGAAAGTACTTCTAAATTTGTAGGAGTATCGTCAACGATTAATATTAAATTTGTATCTTGGTTTTGCATCTTTTTATCTTTAAATTCTTATTTAATTGAATTTTTTGAAAATCGATATATTATAAAAGTGAGAAAACTATGATTAGCCTGCGTAGTAGAAATAAGAGTTAATAAAAATAAGCCTGTGCTGCTGAATCTTTTAAGTATTTATATATTTTTCTATAACAGCTTGAATTTCTTCTATTTGAAAACTTTGAGCTAAAGCTTGAATTTTTTGAGTAAATTGTATAAACATCCTATCCTTTTGTTCTAGTTTACTTAATTGGTTTTGTATAGCTTTTATTCTACCTTTTAAAGCTAGTTCATATAACTGTTGGAGTTCTTCAATTGGAGGAAGAACTATTTCTTTTGTCATTGGTAATGATGTTAGAGTTTCTTCATAAATCCATTCTAAATTTAGATAATTCTGTAATTTTTCAAATAGCTCAGATGCTTGCACAGGTTTAGGAAGAAAGTCATCACTGCCAGCATCTAAACTCCTCTGCTTATCAGAGTCAAAAACACTTGCTGATGATACAATTATCTTCAAATCTCCCCAATTCGGGGAATTTCGCAAATTTTGTATCATATCCAATCCATTCATGACTGGCATATTAATATCAGTGATTATCAAGTCAGGTACAAATTCAGCAATTTTCTCTAGTACTTCTTGACCATCTTCAGCCTCTAAAATTTCAAAACCAATGGGTTCCAATAGATTAACTAATACAGAGCGATTTTCCCAGTGATCGTCTACTATAAGAATTCTTCTCTTTTCGCCTTTAAAACTAAAAATTTTTCCTTGTTGAGAAACTTTAGATTTATCTGCCCATTCTATTGATTCAGGGACTTCTACATCAAACCAGAAGATACTACCTTTTTCTGGTTGGCTTTTTACTTCTATATTTCCACCCATGATCTCAACAATTTTCTGACTAATAGCTAATCCTAATCCAGTTCCTTCGGATTGTTTTTTTACATTACCTACTTGCTCAAAAGGTAAAAAAATTTTTTCTAGTTGTTCGCTAGTCATACCTACACCAGTGTCTTCTACCACGAAGCGAATATGGTAGGTTGATGGTTTGTCCTTAGTACGATTTTTACTATATTGAAACTTAACTTTAAATGTGACAGTACCTTTCTCAGTAAATTTGATAGCATTACCTAGTAAATTAATCAAAACTTGACGCAAGCGTTTTTCATCGGCTTGAATATCCATTGGCAGTTGCTCATCTGGTTGATAAACAAAGTTAATACCCTTTTGTTCAGCTTTAATGCGACAAATTTCAGAAACTGCCTGGAGAAAAGAAGGAAAATGAAAACTTGTAGGATACAATTCCATTTTCCGAGCTTCGATTTTGGAGAGGTCAAGAATATCATTAATTAGAGTTAAAAGGTGTGAGGCACATTGATTAATAATATTGATACCTTTCTGCTGTTTCTCTGTCAGATTTTTTGAAGCTTGCAGAATTTGTGCATATCCTAAAATTCCGTTCAGAGGCGTGCGTAGTTCATGGCTCATGTTAGCAAGAAATTCGCTCTTGGCACGATTGGCACTATCAGCTAATTCTTTGGCTTCCTTAAGTTCAACTGTGCGTTCCTCAACTCGAAATTCTAAGTCCTCGAATGACTCCTTTAATTGAAGTGTCATTTGCTTAAAAGACTGTGCCAAAATTTCTATTTCATCGGAATTATGCGACTCAAAATTTTGGAACTTGTGATGATTCGCAACTACTGTACCATCTTGACTCAAACGAAGTGCTCTTTGGGCATCAGCTTCTGCTAGCTTCTGGCACTCTTCAAGAATGGGTTGCAAACGATTATTGAGTTGACGGATAAATAAAGTTACGACTAATGCTAGTACCGTACCAGCGCCTAAAGCACCGCCAACTGCAATAGATAATACTGGGGCTAATACAACCGACTGGGGTACTACTGCTAGCATCAACCAGTTTGTTCCTTTCACCTTTTGAAACACCCAGTATTTACCCCTGTCTTGGATAAATCCATCATCATCGGCTTCAATTTTCTGCCATATATTCCTCAACTCTGGTATGTCCTTATAGGTAGCCAGTGACTTGGCTTTCTCTGGTTCTGGAGGATATGCCAGTAAATTTCCGTGTTCGCTTAAAATAACAAAATAACCGCCTCCTCTTGTTACAGGAACTTTTACTTTTTCACCTATAGCGGTTACATTGATATCTAATCCCGTTACACCAATTAAATTGTTATGATCATCAATTATAGGGCCTGTATAAGTTGTTAAAGTCAGCCCATACCATTTATAAGGCTCATACCAGATATCTTTTCTCGCTTTTACAACTTTCTGATAATAACTTTGCTTCTGGTAGTTATCGTCCTTAAAAAGTTCTGCATAACGGACATTATCATAGGGTTTTGGTAAAACTTTACCTATCTGACCAGAAGTTTTTTGATCGATATAAAAGTATGGCCAATACCATTGATTATGTGGCACAAGTTGGTAAGATGTTTGACCAATACCAAGCCCCATTGTTAGAGGCGATCGTTCTTGGAAGATATCAAAAACTAATTGTTTATAGGTTTGTGGATCTTTAATACCTTGATGGTGGATAGTTTTAACTGCAGCAGATAGGTTACGCATAGACTGTTCTACTCTAGCCAGCGATCCCTCAACTGACTTGACTTGTGTGCTTAAATTACCTTTAATTTCATCTTTAGCCCGACTTTCTAGTGCTTGATAGAAGAAGAACGACATGCTACCTAATCCTACTAAGGCACCACTCAATACGTGGAAAAATAGCCTAGAACCAATAGAGTTATGTATGAGCTTTTGCTTCATGGCCATAGCTACTATGCTGCTGAAACTGCATGATGTTGCTTTTTTATGTTTCCTAAGTTCTTATAATTAAGAGTTCCCCGATCGTTGAGTAGAATAACAATTGCCACGAAATTCCTGAGAGCATCATACAATCGCTTAATGCGGCGCATATAAGGAAAGCTATTCAATAGATTTCGATTTAACTTCTGCACTCTCAATAAAAATTTACTGGTGTCTAATTCATAGATAGATATTAGAGTGTATTGTTTAAAACTTGAGAATGCGGCTATAGCAGAATTATTCGTGTTATCTAACCTGCTTTAATCATCCGATTGACTTGCTGTTTCAATGATTCCTGCACTAATGAATGATTTTCTTCAGTATTGCCAATCGGAGGTTTCAAAAAGCCACTTTGTATGAAATAGGAAAAGTAAGCACTCAAAAGCTTGCTATCGGCATGGGGGCAGACGATAGAAGTCTCTTTCAGACCCTTGAGGGTATTTTGACAATCAAAGGCTTGAGATGTCAGCAGAAATGTTTCCAAATAGGTCATCTGAGTTTGAGTATTCTTTTCGGTAAATAGCGATTTAATAGGGATTAAAACATTTTCTTGAAATCTTTCTAGTTGTAGCAACTCAGCTTGCCATTCTTCATGTGGTAGTAATTGTATTGAGTAGCCTAAACCGCAGATTTCACTCACAAGCTGCTTCCAAGGAAACGGATGAGGATTGATAATATGGAAGGCCTTTCCTAAGGATTCTCGTTGTCTTGATAGATGTACTATTGCTTGACTGGCGTAGTCTATAGGAGTTATATTCACCCATTTATCCAGATCGGGTGCAGATCCCATTTGAATCATACCTTTGATGATTCTAGCCATTAGGTCGTTTGTGTGATAAGCACCTGTTTGACTATTACCTGAAATCATTCCTGGTCTGTAGATGCTAACAGGAATTCCTTGATCTTGAGCTGCTATGACTAGCTGTTCGGCAACCCATTTAGTTTGGGTATAACCCCTGGTTAGCTCTTTACCATAGGCTAAACGCTCATCTTCTCGGATCGCTGTCTTCCTCGGATGAAAGATTAGAGGCTTAAGTACATCAATAGTTGAGATAAAGTGAATAGGAGTAACTTTTCCCTGAGAAGCTAATCTCAAAATTTCTTGGGTTCCGAATACATTGGTAGGTTGCAATGCGCTGTAAGGATAAACTAGGTTTACGAGTGCCCCAGCGTGATAAATCAGATCAACCTTACTAGCTAAATCTTTAAAATCTTCGTCAGTTAATCCCAATAGCGGTTTTGATAAATCTCCGACTACAGAAATTATTCTAGAACTTAACTTATCGCTCCAAAGCATGTAACGTTCTAGATTGATTTGAATTTTTTGTCTACCTTCTTCAATATTAGAAGCGCGAACTAGGCAGTAAATATTTGCTGTTGTTTGTTGTATTAGCTCGTACAAAATAAAAGCACCTAAAAAACCCGTCGCTCCGGTTAAAAAGATATGCTCTGGTTCAATTGCTAATTCTACAAACTCTACTTGAGGGTGAATTGTTGGGTCTAGAATAACTTCACTCTCCCAGTCCACATGAGTTTCTTCTTTAATAGAAGGAGCATGGCTTGAGGTATCCAACATATCAATAGCTTTTATAAATCCAGCTATTGTTGGCTCCTTAAGAACATAGGACAGAGGCAACTCTATTTTCATCGTATTTTCTATACGAGACAGCAAATGAACTATTAATAGAGAATGCCCTCCCAGATCGAAGAAGTTATCATAGATTCCGATCGGTTCAATATCTAATATCTCAGACCAAATTTCAGCAAGTTGTTTTTCCAGCAAAGTGGTAGGTGCAATGTAGACCTCCGTGGAAATTGCTCGGTCTTTTTTGGGCTTGGGAAGCGATCGCCGATCGATTTTTCCATTTGATGTCAGGGGTAAAGTCTCCATGACTACAAATGCTGAAGGAACCATGTATTCGGGTAATTTCTCCCTAAGAAAGGCTTGTAAAAGGGGAACTACATTAATTTTGTCGTTTACTTGTATAGGATTATTAGCATAGGCGCTCCAAGGCTTCAATTCCCCTACTGACTCTGGCAACATCAAGATATTCTTTTGGTCTATTGCTTCTAATTGACTTTGCAATAGCACATCATAAGTACTAGGATTCCTGCACTCAGAGCAAGTAACTTCGGCACTATAAGGTATGTATTGGCCGATGGTCCAAAATTCTTCTGGATGTACCCCGTTATCTTGAGAAAACTGCTGCAACGATTGTTGTAATTCTCCTACTGTTTTTGGTCTGTTATTACTTGCTAATATTTCCACTGCCTTTATATCTAGGAAAATCCGAGCATCAGGCACATTGGTAATCTTGATAGTTTGTGGTTGCTGCTCTTGGAGTAATTGGCAAATTAGTTGAAGTGAAAGATTATGTTGTTGCCAATCCCAGCATAACGGCTCTGCGTGCGAATACATATTAGTTTCTATATGAAGAATGACATCGAAGCGAAACCTAGTCAGTTCATTTTGAGATTGACCTCGCTTGAGTAAGGTTTGAACATAACTGATCCGAGGGATATGTTGCTTGACAGCAGAAAAAAAATCTGGATGAAGTACTAGTTCTCTCTCGTGAAGAATTCGTTCTCTGATTAGCTGCTGGAGTTGATGGCTAGAAAGAGAAGAAATAGCTTGGTTTAGTTGAACTGCGCTGTGAAAAGTTTCTAGTAGCGGTAAACTACGAACGTCACCAATAAAAATTTGCCCTCCTGGTTTAATCAACTTGACAATCTTCTCAATGACCTGCAACAGATAATCCACGCTAGGGAAGTACTGAATTACAGAGTTGATAATCACCGTATCAAAGCTAGCTGGTTCTAATCCTTCAAGTTCATGGGCTGCGCCTTCGGATACCTTGACGTAAGACAAATCTTGCTTAACAGTCCGCAGTTGCTGCTCTATATGATGGATAGCTTCTGCCGAAATATCAGTACCTACGTAATGACTACAGTGAGGAGCAATGCGAAATAGAAGTAGTCCCTTTCCACATCCAACCTCTAATACTCGCTGCGGATGTAGAGAAAGAATGCGTTCAACCGTTGTGTCTACCCATTCACACACCTCATCAGCTGGTATGGGTAGACCAGTAAAACTATCATTCCAGCCAGCCCAGTCTTCTGGTGAATTGGTGTAGTTAGCATTCCACACCTTCTTCCATTCCTGAAGTTGCTCAGTAGAACAATGATTGATTGGTTTTGATGACTCCAACTCATCTTGGTGAATTTTAGGAACAACATAAGCGACCAAGCATTTATTTCCTGGTCGATCTTCTCTAGCAATCACTACTGCTTGTTTTACGGCTGGATGTTTGCTAATAGCTGTCTCAATATCTCCTAATTCAACTCGAAAGCCACGGATCTTAACTTGATAATCAATCCGGCCCATGAACTCAATATTTCCATCTGGTAGATAACGAGCTAAATCTCCAGTTTTGTAGAGGCGTGCCCCTGGCTCATTACTAAAGGGATTGGGAATGAACCTTTCACGAGTTAATTCTGGACGGTTGAGATAACCCCGTGCAACTCCGTAACCACCAATGTATACTTCTCCTGGTACACCAACAGGAGCGAGTTTAGGGCGATCGTGCTTGCGGCGTGCTGGCTCTTGTAGCAAATAAATCTGTGTGTTAGCAATGGGATGACCTAGAGGTACAAAGCTGCTACCAGGCTCTACTTTACATAGCATCGACCAGATTGTGGTTTCCGTAGGCCCATACATATTCCACAAAGAGCCACCCTTTTCCAGCAATTGATTAGCAAGCTCAAGAGTGATGGCTTCGCCACCACACAATATTTTCAGTTGCTTATTACCTTGCCATCCAGATTCCAGCAAAAGACGCCAAGTTGCTGGGGTAGCTTGGATGATTGTAGCTTCAGATTCAGTCAAAATTTTTGATAACTGTTTTCCGTCAGCAACTGCTTCACGACTAACCAATACAATGCGAGCACCTACAATCAGAGGTAAGAAAATTTCTAAAACTGCGATATCAAAAGAAATTGTCGTAATCGCTAAGAATATATCTTTTTGGGTCAACCCTGGTTCTTGCCGCATAGAACTGAGGAAATTTATGACGGCATGATGGGTAATCTGAACACCTTTGGGTTTACCTGTAGAACCTGAAGTATAGATGGTGTAAGCTAAGTTTTCAGCAGTTACTTTACTATCGGGATTTTCTCTACTGTATTGAGTAATCTGTTGCCAATCAGTATCTATACATACGACCCGTACATTTTCCAGCTTTGGTAATTGCTCGATTAGATGCTTTTGAGCCACAAGTATTGGTATCTGGGAATCTTCGATCATGAATTCCAAGCGTTCTTGGGGATAGCTAGGATCGAGGGGTATATAAGCTCCACCAGCTTTGAGTATACCTAGCAACCCTACGAACATTAAGAGCGATCGCTCTACACAAAGCCCTACTAAAGTCTCTGGTTGAACTCCTAACGTTCTCAGGTAATGGGCTAGTTGATTAGCTTTTTGATTAAGCTCTTGATATGTTAATTTTTGATCTTGAAAAATGACTGCTACAGCATCAGGGGTTTGTAATACCTGAAATTCTACCAATTGATGAATGGAAGGACTTTTCAGATCGCAAAGCAAAGATTTTTCCATATAACCAAATTTGGAAATAAAGATATTCAGAGTACTCATTAGTACCCTTTTGAATTTGTGGCAGTGCATTCCCTAATTTTTTGCAGTCCAGTCAATCTTGACTTAGACTTATAACTCTGTTTTGAAATTTACATTAGCTTCCTCGATAAAGCATGAAGAAGCATAATGAAAAAAATAGTATGTTTCATCTTATTAATAAATTTGGCTTGATAGCCTGAGTAATGCCACGGGAAACAGCTTTGAGCTACTTTATTGAGTGTTTTCCCAATATTGTGTAAATTTTTAAGTGATTTTACGTTTAGAGAAAAAATTTTTTCAAAAAACAAAAAAGAATTGAAATTATTAATTGCACTATATATAAAGATTGATATTGAAAAGCCTTGAGTATCGATAGTAATAAAACTTCATGAAATTATTATTGATAAATACAAAAAATTTATGTACAACCTGATATTAGAGCCGGGAAAATTTTTCCCTGTTTTCACACCGTCTCCCTAGGGAAATGGATGAGTAATATTTTATGGTGTGAGGCGATTTAGCACAGTCCCGGTGATTAGGGAGAAGGTATTTGGCAAACATCTTTGAAAACAGCATAAATTCTCAATTTTTGATGAATTGAGACAGCTTGTTGTTGTTAATTTAAAAACGATATAGCCATGACCACAACTCTAAGACGAGGCGAAAGCGGCAACCAGTGGGATCGGTTTACTCAGTGGATTACTAGCACTGAAAATCGGCTTTATATTGGCTGGTTTGGTGTTTTAATGATTCCCACTTTATTGACTGCTACAATTTGTTTCATTATTGCCTTTATCGCGGCACCACCCGTCGATATTGATGGCATTCGCGAACCAGTTGCTGGTTCTTTGCTCTACGGTAATAACATCATTACTGGTGCTGTTGTACCCACATCTAACGCCATCGGTTTGCACTTCTACCCGCTTTGGGAAGCAGCTTCGATGGATGAATGGCTTTACAACGGTGGCCCTTATCAACTCATTGTTTTACATTTTCTGATTGGAATCTTCTGTTGGCTTGGTCGGCAATGGGAGTTAAGCTATCGTCTAGGAATGCGTCCTTGGATTTGTGTTGCTTACTCTGCACCTGTAGCTGCGGCGACTTCGGTATTCTTAATTTATCCCATTGGTCAAGGTAGCTTCTCTGACGGAATGCCTTTAGGTATTAGTGGCACGTTTAACTTCATGCTTGTATTCCAAGCAGAACATAACATTCTGTTCCACCCCTTCCATATGTTTGGTGTAGCAGGTGTATTCGGCGGTTCTTTATTCTGTGCTATGCATGGTTCTTTGGTGTCTTCGTCGTTAGTTAGGGAGACAACTGAAGCTGAATCGATCAACTATGGATACAGATTTGGTCAAGAACAAGAAACCTACAGCATTGTAGCGGCTCACGGTTACTTTGGACGCTTAATCTGGCAATATGCCAGCTTTAACAATTCTCGTTCCTTGCACTTTTTCTTGGCTGCTTGGCCTGTAGTTTGTATCTGGTTAACAGCTTTGGGTATTAGCACGATGGCATTTAACTTAAATGGGTTTAACTTTAACCAATCAGTGCTGGATTCTCAAGGTCGTGTAGTTAATACCTGGGCGGATGTGGTTAACCGCGCCAACCTTGGTATTGAAGTAATGCACGAACGCAATGCTCACAACTTCCCGCTAGATTTGGCGGCTGGTGAGGTAGTGCCTGTAGCTTGGCTAAATTCTGCAATTCATGGTTAATACTCGGTTAATATAAATTAACAGCGCTCTCTAATTAGAGAGCGCTTTTTTCGTGGAATCACAGATAGACTCGGAGCAACTAAAGCTGTTGACAAAGGCATTCACCGGCCGCTGCTACGTGATTGAGCAGATGGGACAGAAAAATATCTGGTGTTGCCGAGTAAATTTACGAAATTGTGACTCGCTTAGATTAGTAAAATATGACATTTGAGATTTTAAAGAGATTATTAATAAGCAATTCAATATAAAATCTGAAATTTAAATCTAAAACCAAAATGGCAGACCTCACTCCTAATTCTAGTTTTAGTTTGACGCTCCGCTTGCAGATTCCCAATCGCGTGGGGATGCTGGCGTCAGTTACACAGGCGATCGCAGCTAATGGCGGGCTACTA
Source organism: Nostoc sp. 106C (assembly GCF_002154725.1). GTDB lineage: Bacteria > Cyanobacteriota > Cyanobacteriia > Cyanobacteriales > Nostocaceae > Aulosira. Next base: position 28,472 of record NZ_MTAW01000203.1, read on the forward strand.
GGACAAATTGATTTAATCGAGCAAACCCGCAAAGAGTCCACCCGCGATATTACTGTGGATGCTGCTAGCACTGAACAAGCTGAAACCATTGTGCAAGCAGTCAAAGCATTACCGCACATTCAAATGCTGAATGTGTACGATCGCACCTTTAATTTGCATCGCGGGGGTAAAATCAGCATTACCAGCAGAATTCCCTTAAGAAGTGTTTCCGATCTTGCAATGGCTTACACGCCAGGAGTAGGTAGGATTTGTACAGCGATCGCCCAAAATCCAGAGGAAGTTCATAACTTAACCATCAAAAAAAATACCGTTGCTATTGTCACTGATGGTAGTGCTGTTTTGGGTTTAGGAAATCTGGGACCGGCGGCGGCTTTACCAGTGATGGAAGGTAAAGCAATGCTGTTCAAAGAATTTGCTGGAATTGATGCTTTTCCTATCTGCTTGGCAACTCAAGATACAGATGAGATTGTGCGGACAGTAAAAAATATTGCTCCCGTTTTTGGTGGGGTAAATCTGGAGGATATCGCCGCCCCTCGCTGCTTTGAGATTGAACAGAGACTACGGCGGGAATTAGATATACCTGTGTTTCACGATGACCAACATGGTACAGCAATTGTTACCTTAGCAGCCTTGTTTAATGCCTTGAAAATTGTACATAAGTCAATGGCAGAAATACGAATTGTGATTAACGGCGCTGGGGCGGCGGGAGTAGCGATCGCGCGATTACTACGCAAAGCTGGGGCAGAAAAAATTTGGATGTGCGACTCTAAAGGTATTATCTCTAACAGTCGTACTGACTTAACAGAAGAAAAGCGCGAATTTGCAGTTAAAGCCCAAGGTACTTTAGCTGGTGCAATGCAAGGATCTGATGTATTTATCGGCGTCAGCGCACCAGGAGTTTTGACGGTAGAAATGGTGCAATCGATGGCGAAAGATCCAATTGTGTTTGCAATGGCAAATCCGATTCCAGAAATTCAGCCAGAGTTAGTCACAAAAGATGTTGCTGTTATGGCTACCGGTCGCAGTGATTACCCGAATCAAATCAATAACGTTCTCGCTTTTCCGGGAGTATTTCGCGGTGCTTTAGATTGTCGCGCACAAACAATTACCGCCACAATGTATCTGGAAGCTGCAACTGCGATCGCATCTTTAGTTAAACCTTCAGATTTAGATCCGGAACATATTATTCCTTCAGTATTCGATAAGCGAGTCGCCGCATCTGTGGCTGCTGCTGTGCAACAAGCAGCGCGTCAAGAAGGTGTAGCGCAGAGTTGATGAATTTAGGGGATGGGCAAAGTTGTCCATCCCTTTAAGATTTACCATTGCTTGATAACGTTTCCCAAATTCAGCGTTTAATAAGTAGATCAGCTTTTTACGGTGACTTGTACTTAAGCTAAACTGACTACTTATTGAATTTGATGTTTTATGAACCTAAAACGCCGTCAATTTTTATTGTTAACTAGCCTTGGAGCCATCACTACAGGATTAGGCTGGATATTAACTCGGCAAAATACTCAAAGCGCTGATTTAACTGAAGCAGACACAGCGATCGCCGCCAATCCCCTCAAAAAGGACTTGCTACTACGTTTTGTCTCAGTTGCAGATACAGGCACTGGTGCTAAAGGACAATATGCTGTAGCTAGGGCGATGACTCTTTATCAAAAACAAAATCCTTACGATTTAGTAGTTTTAGCTGGAGATAACATTTATAACAACGGTGAAATTGAAAAAATTGGTGAGGTGTTTGAGCGTCCCTATCAAGATTTGCTCAAGCGAGGTGTGAAATTTCAAGCTTGTTTAGGTAATCATGATATTCGCACTGCCAATGGCGAATTACAACTTAAATATCCCGGCTTTAATATGAAGGGACGCTACTATACATTTAGCCGAGGAAATGTACAATTTTTTGCCCTAGATACTAACGGTAATGCTGACTGGAAAAACCAACTAGCTTGGTTAGAAAAACAATTAAGCCTCAGCAAAGCTTCCTGGAAAGTAGTATTTGGACATCATCCAATTTATGCATCAGGAGCCTATGGCAGTAATCCAGATTTTATTAAAACCTTTACTCCCCTATTTCAAAAATACGGCGTACAACTTTATATCAACGGACATGAACACCATTATGAACGCACCCGTGCCATTAATGGCACGACTTACTTAATCTGTGGAGCAGGTGCAGGTAATCGTCCTGTAGGTAAAAATGAATGGACAGAATACTCTACGAGTAATTTAAGTTTCGCCGCTTATGAAGTGTATGCAGATAGAATAGAATTAAGCGGCATTGGCACTGATAACCGCGTTTTTGATAAGGGAGTTATTAAGTTAAAGTCAGCTTAATCCTTGTTTATCTAATTATATGTATGGTGGGCAATGCCCACCTATTAATTACTTTCAACATTATTAAGACGATGAAAGTCAAGCGCCTAAAAATGCAATCCTTTCGTGGAATCGATGATTTGACGCTGAAATTTGATCAGACAGTTGCAACTGTACTTATCGGTATAAATGGCGTTGGTAAATCTAGTATTCTTGATTGTATTGCTATTCTTTTGTCACTTCTGATAAGAGAGATTTCTTATGCTGAATCAAGAAGGGTAATAAAAGGAGGAGTCACTTTTCAATTAAAATCCAGGAATGAATATGAACAAGCTGTTCCTGGTCAGCCTGATATCAAAAAGCGCGTGTTGAGTAAAGAGGATATCACCAATGGATGTCAGAAAACACTAAACGAGATTAGTATTTTACTGGAATCGAGGCCATCCACCTGGGTTATTGAAAAGAGTAACAATGAAAGTAGCGAGAAAGCAAACTACGAAAGTAAAGAGTTTGATGTGATTGCTCAAGATATTTATCGTCGGTGGAACCAGAATCAGAAGACTAACTTACCTTTAGCAGTTTATTACCCAGTTAATCGTGCTGTTATTGATGTTGATTTGGAGATTACAGAGGCAAATTCACTTAAACAGATAGATGCTTACGATCAGGCTCTAAATGGATTACGAGTCAACTTCAACAGATTCTTTCAATGGTTTCGATCTTTGGAAGATTTGGAAAATGAAGAAAGGCGAGATAACCTTGACTATCGAAATGCTCAACTAGAAGCTGTGAGACAAGCTATTTATTCACTAATTCCAGGCTTCTCTAACTTAAGAGTGCGTCGTTCTCCTTTAAGAATGACTGTCAAAAAAGGTCAAGAAGAACTTATCGTTAATCAGCTATCTGATGGAGAGAAATGCTTATTAGCAATGGTAGGAGATTTAGCAAGACGTTTGGCAATAGCTAACCCAGGTTTATCAGAACCGCTTCAAGGTTGTGGAGTTGTTTTAATTGATGAAATTGAACTGCACCTACATCCAAAATGGCAACGAGAAATTATTCCAGCTTTAACAAGAACATTCCCCAATTGCCAATTTATTGTTACTACTCATTCCCCTCAAGTAATTAGTCATGTCAAACCTGAAGGAATTTATATTTTAGAAAAAACCAATGAAGGTGTTATCGCCAAACGTCCAGAAAGTTCCTTTGGAAGAGATAGCAATCGTATTCTAGAAGACCTCATGGATGTTCCAGAACGTCCACAAGAAATTAAGACAAGTCTTTTAGAATTGTTTCGACTGATTGATGCAGGAAATTTGGAAGGTGCTAGGCAATTACGTCAAGAGTTAGCAGCCGAAATTGGAGTAGATGAACCGGAGTTTGTACGAGCAGATGTACTCATCCGACGGAAGGAAATTCTCAATCGATGAAGTACATTAAAAAGAATCAAGAGCCAGAAAAATTTAGCAATTGGAAGGCTCTAGAAAATGATGATTGGAAACCTAATTGGGATGATAATTTTCAGAAACCTGAGAAAGTAATTGTGCATGATTCTCTGCTACAAGAACAGGGATATATCTGCTGTTATTGTGGAATGCGGATCACCAGAGAAACAAGCCACATAGAACACTTCAAGCCCCGTAGCAGCTATCCAAATTTGGCGCTGGATTACACAAATCTCATCGCTTCATGTCAAGGAGAAAGTGAAGAACCTCCTCCCGTTCCCGTACATTGTGGACATGAGAAAAAGTATTGGTACGATAAGCATCTGATGGTTTCACCTCTGGAAATAAACTGCAATGAGTTCTTTAAATATCCTGCATCCGGCGAAATTCAACCAACAAATGATCCAGCTAAACAAGCTGCTGCTGAAACAACGATTGAGAAGCTAGCGCTCAATATTAACAAGCTGCAAAATATGCGGAGAGTAGCAATGGATGCTGCATTGCTGGGTATTGAAGATTTGACTAATGAAGAAAGACAGCAGCTTGCTGAAGGCTATGAGCAACTCGATAGTAACGGGCAATATACTCCGTTTTGTGCTGCAATTATCTATTTACTGAAGAATTATTTTTAATCTGCTATGGTGTACGCGATCGCACTATACTAAACGGCATTATCTTCAGTTTTCAGGAAATAGTTTATGATTCTTGAGGCAGTGATGCTTCATGTTAAACCTGGGATGGAATCTGATTTTGAATATTCTTTCAAAAAAGCTTCCAAAATTATTTCTTCAATGAATGGATATTTATCCCATGAACTCCATCGCTGCATCGAAGTTAATGGTAGATATCTATTACTTGTTAGATGGGAAACCTTAGAATCTCATACTGTTGGATTTCTCAGAGGGTGACAACCTACCTATAAAGGTTGCTGCATAAGGGATAGGGCATAGA
>NZ_MTAW01000219.1 GCF_002154725.1 Nostoc sp. 106C
CTCTCATTAACTCAGCACTGCTGGGTCTTTTTGGATGGCTTAGTCTAAACTCCAGTTATTAAGGATATATACTCGTTTTGGTGGTAGAGTGAGGGATGAAGATGAGGAAAAATACGAAGCTTACAAACGCTTCTGCGATCGCGTAGAGTGGGGATTAGTGGTAGAGATAACAGTAAAATATAATACCTTGACACGAGGACATTTACCCTACAACTTTCGACCAGGTACCCAAGTACGACATATGACAAGAGGGACTCTCTTCTCTCGCGTCGAGACTTGTAAAATTTAACAAGTAAAGCTTTCAAGCGACTTCCCCAAAAATTTCTCCGCAACTTGATGGATACCCGTGTCATTCCGAATGGAGCGAAGCGGAATGTCGGCGAAGCCTTCCCGAAGGATAGCAATCGCAAAGGTTGGGATTGCTATCCTTCGGGAAGGCTTTCAGCGAACGCTCCATTTTATTACGCTCGCAATGACTTTAAATAGAGCGATCGCACTTCGTGGAAATTTTATATTTAGTGATCGCCATAACTGATATCTTCATTCAAAAAACACATTAAGTTGAATTTAGTAAGCAAAATGGCATTTTACTTACTCAAAATGCCTTAACGAGTTCACAAAATGCCTTAACGCTTACTCATTTTGGTGTTTTACGCAAGCAAAAAGCCTTAATGAGTTCTTAAAAAGCCTTAACGCCTACTCATTTTAGTAAATCGCGCACTCATTTTAGTGTTTTCCGCAAGTAAAAAGCCTTAATGAGTTCACAAAAAGCCTTATCGCTTACTCATTTCGGTAAATCACGCACTCATTTTGGTGTTTTCCGCAAGTAAAAAGGTAAATCACATTCTCATTATACTTTTTTGCTAAAACATATCAGTAATTCACCTACTTATCACAGAAATATCTGTGTAGCAAAAGCTATTGCAGATTTGGCGAAATCTTCCCAAGCTGATCGATACAAAAGTTTTTAAGGTAAATAATATTAACCGTACCGTATGAGAAGGTGTAGGATATGGCGCGTCAAAAAAGAAGCTCTAAAGTATTAGAAAGAGCAGTGCGTCGTGCTGCTAGCATGAACTCAATTAATCCAAATTTAGATGTAGGTAATGGACTTACTTTACCTGCCTTTTCCACTCTCATTGAGAAGATGCAAACTCAAGAATATGCATATAATAGTGCCCTTTCTAACTTGGATGGGTTATACCGTGAAATGCTAGAAACCGAGCGTGAATTGGGAGACATGACCGAACTTATACTGTTGGGAGTTGCAACAAGATTTGGCAAAAGCAGTGTAGAGTACAACATGGCAGGAGGAGTACCTAAAAACCAGCGCCGCCGGGCAACAAAAAGTGGCTCACCAACTCCTAGTTCTCAGCCAACGGCATTAGTTGCGAGTGAAAACGGCAATGGAAATGGCAAGACGCCAACAGTAACAAGTTAGGATGTGATACGCATTTTAATAAATATACAAATACATTGGTAGGGGTTTAGCATTGCTAAACCCTTACCCAAGTGAGCTTTTGGGTACTCCTTGAAACTCAGTCCGCTGGGTTTTGCCTGTGTAGCCGCGATTTCCCATCGCCCGGTGTTTTTAATACATTACGGCAGATTATTTTTCACCCAATTATGAGCAATTTTAATTCCTCGGCTTTCCATTGTTTGGACAAATAAATCTGTTGGTAGTGCCTCTTCTACAGGTAGAACTCCTGGCTTTTTCAGCTTATCTTCAAGTAACAATTGGGCAATACTACCTGTGCCACAACCAGAAGCTAAAGCGGTATTTTCATGTATTAAATCTGCATAATAAAGGGCTGTTTTACCATCTTTTTGCCCTGTGACTTCTGCACGCACTGCTACCCCAATTCCTGTAAAAGGATTCGTCACATCTGTCATAAAATGACTGACATGAGAGAGAAACTCAATCATAGCTCGACGCTGCATCAACCATTTAGGGAAAATATGCGCCGCTATCCAAGTCATGTGATTATAAAAGTCGGGTACTGAACCAAATTTTGTAATTACAGTTTTCACTGAAGGAAAAGAATGCGGCATAGTGAAGGTTTCTGGCATATCAAACCAGTAAACCCCAGTACGTCCATAGGGAGGTGCAAAATTAATCATTTCCCTCTCACTATATGGTTTAACTACTTGCCAATTGCCATTAATCCAAGCTTCAAAAGGATATTGTAAACCCAAAAAAGTTGTTCGCATAACTGTGATGCCAGCACCACCAGAACCAGACACTAAATAACTGAGATGAATTTTTTCTGGTTTGTCGAATTGCTCAACACATTGGCGTACCATGCTGTTAGAAATACCAGGAAAAATTCCAGTGTTAATAATTGCCGTGACATTAGCAGCGGCAGCTTGTTCGTTATACTTTAAAGCTTTACTAGTATAAGAACGATGATCGCTGACATCTAGATAATTAACGCCTTGTTCAATGCAAATTTGTAAAACATTAGTGTCTCGGTAGTGAAAAGGACCAGCACAGTGGATGACTAAATCGGAATTAGCGATCGCCTTGCGCAGTTTGTCCACTTCCGCCAAGTCCAACACCAAAAACTGCACCTGCGTTCCTAAAGTCCAGTTGTTTTTAGTACTGAGCCACTTGGCATCTTCGTCCTCCTCAGCCACTGGGGAACGTCCGGTAATCGTAATTTGTGCTTGGGTGTGGGTGGCTAGATCCTGAGCAACACTGCTACCAATCCTCCCCCTGCCTCCAAGAATCAAAATGCGGTTTGTCATGAGTAATGCTGGTCAAAACTAGATTTATTGCACCAATTTTCAGTTCTGCTTGTCATCAGCAACAAGTAAGACCTTGCTTATTATGCAAGTAGTATTCTTGGGTTGGAAGAAGGACAAAGCAGACAATTACGGCAAATGACTCATGACAAGTGACAAATGACCCATCAATTTGATGTATGGTTAACCCCCCAAAAAGAAGGTGTCCTTTATTATGAGAATTTTTGTAAAGTAAAGATAAGTAAAGAAACTATTTTCACCAAAATGGCTGCTTTAAGCTTAGAAGAAATTTCTGTTCAGTTAGAAAGTCCGAACCTGCGCGATCGCATGGTAGCTCTTGCCAATCTGCGCGATGTTCCGTCTGAAGATGCCGTACCTTTAATCAAAAAGGTATTAGATGACGAATCTTTGCAACTGCGATCGATGGCAATTTTTGCTTTGGGAATTAAACAGACACCAGAATGTTATCCAATATTGGTAAAAATTTTGGAAACTGACCCAGATTATGGTATGCGTGCTGATGCTGCTGGGGCATTGGGATATTTAGGTGATGCCAGAGCCTTTGAGGTGCTAGCACGGGCGTTTTATGAAGATACTGATTGGCTAGTACGCTTTAGTGTGGCAGTTTCTCTAGGCAATATTAAAGATCCGCGTGCCCATGCCATTCTGATTCAAGCATTAGATAGTGACGAAGTTATCTTACATCAAGCAGCGATCGCAGCACTAGGAGAGATTAAAGACATTGAGTCTGTAGATATGATCTTGCGCTTTGCCCAGTCAGATGATTGGTTAGTGCGGCAACGTCTTGCAGAAGCTTTAGGTAATCTTCCTACCCCTAAGAGCGTCTCAGCTTTGAAATACCTAGAAAAAGATAGCCATCCTCACGTTGCTGAAGCAGCGACAATTTCTCTGAAAAGGCTCGAAGCTACAGACACTCAAGCATAAGCGCCATTGAAAGCTAAAGTATAAATTATTAAGGATGAAATATCTCTACCAATTTACCAAGTTTTAATTTCATCCTTTAAACTTCAGACTGCTTTAGGCAACACCTCCTGCTACCTTTTAATAAGTGGGATTTTCAGCATTTTGATGCAGAGTAGTTTCAATCATGAATATAGAAGAGTTTTTTGAGTTGAGCGCTGGTAAATGGTTTTCCCATCGCACCAGTCATCATTTAGCTTTTAAGCAATCCGAAGACGGTAAGTCGGATATTACCATCGAGATGCTGGCAGCAGATCATCCAGAGGTAATCAAACTGTGCCAACAGTACGAAATTAACCCCAGTGGTGCTTCCTGTGGTGCGAGAGTTACTTGGAACGGCACTATGGAATGGGATGAAGAAAAACACAGTGGCTCTACTGTGCTAGTTTCAGTACCTGATGAAGATAACCCCAACGAAGGCAAGTTGCTGCGAGAAATGGGTTATGCCGAAAAAGCTCCAGTCGCCGGACGTTATAAGATGGGCAGTGATGGAGCGTTGACACTAACTACAGAGTATGAAACTATGTGGTCTGAGGAACGCCTCTGGTTTGCTAGCCCCAACTTGCGGATGCGAGTCAGTGTCCTGAAACGCTTCGGTGGCTTTAGCATGGCTTCTTTCACATCTGAGATTCGCATGGGTGGGACCCCAGCAAGTGTGAAAGCATCAGAGGCGGCTAATACAGCATCAAGTTAGTTGTATTAGCGGACTTGCGATTAAACAATATCTAAGATAGTAAGGGCACAATGTAATATTGTGCCCTAAGCCTTTGGATTACTGGGTTTTTTATTAACTTAAGCGATCGCTTACAATAATCTATTAAAGTGCATTACAAATAAACTTATAATTCACAACAGCTAAAAAGCCTGAAATATAATTCTTTTAACTTTTGACTTCCAAACAGCAGTACTAGCCCCTACGATAAAAAAAGAATGAACCCAGAGAGATTGGCAAGACTGCGGAATTTGTGCCGGGATGAAGCGGCATTTGAACAAATCAAGCAGATCCTGGGCGATGAAGTCCTAAAATCCAAGCACGAAATCAATCAGGCAAATTTCCAAGTACAGCGGCAAAAAGCATTATTCCGTGTAATTACTCGCCTACGCGAACCAATAGACCTAGAAACAATTTTTCAAGCTACAGCTACTGAGGTGCGCCAACTTTTGGCTGTAGACCGAGTGGGGATGTTTCGCTTCTACCCAGATTCAGGTTGGAATGATGGGGAATTTGTTTCTGAGGATGTAGATCCTGCTTTTCCATCTGCTATGGAACAAAGAATCCATGACCACTGCTTTGGTGAGCAGTTTGCAGTCCATTATCAGCAGGGAAGGATTCAGGCAGTTGCAGATATTCACACTTATGGGCTGAGTGATTGTCACATCCAGGTTCTAGCTCAATTTCAAATCAGAGCCAACTTAGTAATACCACTGTTACAAGGTAAGACTCTCTGGGGATTGCTGTGTATTAACCAATGTCGTGCGCCGCGAGAATGGCAACCTACAGAGATTGAGTTTGCTACCGAAATTGCCAGCCATCTAGCTGTGGCTCTCCAACATGCAGAACTCCTTGCTGACTTACAAGCAGAAGTAATAGAGCGCCAGCAGGCCGAACAAGCACTACATTCCCTAAACCAGGGAATGCAACGGGCAATGATTGAGCTACAAGCAGTAAATAAGGAACTAGAAGCTTTTAGCTACTCCGTTTCCCACGATTTACGTGCTCCCTTACGTAGTATTGATGGCTTTAGCCAGGCTCTTCTTGAAGACTATCAAGAACAGCTAGACGAAACAGGGCAGAACTATCTCCGGCGAATTCGGTTAGCTACTCAGCGAATGGGTCAATTAATCGACGATCTCCTGAATCTATCTCGGTTGATGCGTAGTGAGATGCAGCTAGAACCAGTAGATCTCAGTTTGTTAGCAAAAGTCATCTACAAAGAGCTACAGGAAAGTCAGCCAGAGCGACAGGTCGATTGTGTCATTCAACCAGGACTTATAGCCCAAGGAGATAGCCGACTGTTGCAAATGATGTTGACAAACTTACTCGAAAATGCATGGAAATTTACCTCCAAGCACACCCAAGCTAAAATTGAGTTCGGTACAATGCCTCAAGAAAATGGTATTCCAATCTACTTTATTCGAGATGATGGTGCTGGCTTTGATATGGCCTACGCCAATAAGTTATTTGGCCCCTTCCAGCGCTTACACAGAATAGATGAATTTCCTGGAACTGGAATTGGGCTAGCCATAGTCCAACGAATTGTACATCGGCATGGTGGTAGGGTATGGGCAGAAGGAGTTGTAGAACAGGGAGCTACTTTTTACTTTACATTAGTAGCAGATGAGCCTGGAGCATGAGCGTGAGCAATAAAATGATTTTACTGGTAGAAGATAATCCTGATGACGAAGCTTTAGCTATCCGAGCACTCAGGCGCAATCACATCAGTAATGAAATAGTAGTAGCTCGCGATGGTGTTGAAGCTCTTGATTACCTATTTGGCACTGGAGTTCACACTGGACGGGATATTAACATTAAACCTACTGTAATTTTGTTGGATCTTAAGCTACCCCGCATCGATGGCATAGAAGTATTGCGTCGCTTGCGAGAAGACAAACGTACTAACTTACTACCTGTAGTAATCTTAACTACTTCCAGCGAAGAAAAAGATTTGCTTAATAGTTACAGTTTGGGGTGCAACAGTTATATCCGCAAACCCGTAGATTTTATTCAATTTACGGAAGCAGTCCGACAACTAGGAATGTACTGGTTACTCATGAACGAAGCACCGCCCATTTAGAGAGTTAGTCAAGATGCTCCCCCACCTGCGTGTTTTGATTGTTGAAGATTCGGAAGATGATACGCTCCTACTTGTTAGGGAGTTGCGTCGCAGTGAATATACTCTGAATTATGTTCGGGTCGATACCGCAGATGCAATGCAAGCAGCGCTAGATCAACAATCATGGGACATTGTGATCGCAGATTATAGTCTGCCTGCCTTCAGTGGTTTAGATGCCTTGAAACTCCTCCAAAGGCGCAAGCTGGATTTACCATTTATTATTGTCTCCGGTACTATTGGTGAGGATATTGCTGTCGCCGCCATGAAAGCTGGTGCTCACGACTATCTCATTAAGGGTAACCTCGCTCGCCTGGTGCCTGCGGTGGAACGAGAGTTGCGGGAAGCTAGGGAACGATACAAACGGCATAGTGCAGAACAGGCTTTTCAAGAAAGCGAAGACCGCTTTCGCACACTTTGCTCTTCGGCTCCGCTGGCTATCTTTCAAACTGATGCCAAAGGGCAGCTTACTTACAATAATCCTTTATGGTATGACATCTCTGGTGTAAGCGAAGAGGAAAGTTTAGGCTACGGTTGGACTCAGGCAATTCACCCCCAAGATAGAGCTAAGGTTTTCCAAGATTGGGAGCGGACAGTATCTGAACAAAGTACCTGGGTTCACGAATACAGACTCTTGACACCCCAAGGTGAAGTCCGATGGGTGCGTGCTCTTGCCAGCCCAATGTACTCTGCTGAATGCCGATTTTTGGGTCATGTAGGGACAGTTGAAGACATTACCGATCGCAAAGAAGCCGCACAGAAAATCTACGAACAAGCAGCGTTGTTGGATATTTCTATAGATGCGATCGCAGTTCGTGACCTAGAAAATCATATCTTATTTTGGAATAAAGGGGCGGAGCGCCTTTATGGATGGACGACAGCAGAAGTTCTGGGCAGAAATGCTGCTCAATTTTTGTGTAAATATGCAGAAACTTCGCCACCGTTTCCGGAAATAAAGACAATATTAGCTAAGAATGGTAAATGGCAAGGCGAGTTACAGCAATTTACAAAATATGGTCAAGAAATCATCGTCGAAAGTCGCTGGTCACTGATGCGCGATGAAGCTGGTAACCCTAAATCTATTCTGACACTCACTACCGATATTACTCAAAAAAAGCAACTCGAAGAACAATTTCTCCGCGCTCAACGGCTGGAAAGTCTAGGTACTCTTGCAAGTGGTATTGCCCACGACTTCAACAATATCCTGACTCCCATTTTGGCAATTGCTCAACTGCTACCTCTCAAACTCCCCAACTTTGATGAGAGCACTGAGCAACTGCTGCGAATACTAGAAGGAAGCGCTAGGCGAGGAGCTGATTTAGTCCAACAAATTCTGTCTTTTACACGAGGTGTGGAAGGCCGTCGTTCTATCGTCCAAGTGCGACATTTGCTTTCAGATGTGGCGCAGGTGGCTCAACGCACCTTCCCCAAATTTATTGAAACCAAAACTGACATCGCCCCAGACCTGTGGACAGTTTTTGCAGATGCAACTCAACTTCATCAAGTGCTAATGAACCTATGTGTTAATGCTCGTGATGCCATGCCCGATGGCGGTATTCTGAGGATTAGTGCGGAAAACCTTTGCATTGACCAAAACTACGCTAGTATGCATGTCGATGCTCAAGAAGGTTTTTATGTTGTCATAACGATCGCTGATACTGGTACGGGTATTCCACCAGAAATTATGGAGCGGATTTTTGAACCCTTTTTTACTACCAAAGAAGTCGGCAAAGGAACAGGTCTAGGGCTTTCTACTGTCATGAGTATTATCAAAAGCCACAGTGGTTTTGTGACAGTTTACAGCGAGATAGGGCAGGGAAGCTGTTTTAAGGTTTACTTACCGAGTAGAGAAGCTACCGAAACTAAAGCAGTTACCAATACAGAATTGCCAAGCGGTAATGGTGAATTGATTTTGGTAGTAGATGACGAAGTCTCAATTTGCCAGATCGCTAAGACTACCTTAGAAAGCCATAATTACAGAATTTTAACTGCTAGTGATGGTATTGGGGCCCTTGCACTTTACGCGCAGCATATGGATGACATCAGCGTAGTGTTAATAGACATGATGATGCCAGTCATGGATGGTGCTAGCACAATACTCATGTTGCAACGCATGAATCCAAAGACACAAATTATTGCCATGAGTGGAATTATGGCCTATGAGGCTGCTGCTCAAAAGAATAGCCTTGGTATCCGAGAATTCCTGCCAAAACCCTTTACAGCCCAAGTACTACTTAATACGTTACATGAGGTTCTTTCGTAAGCACGGGTGTAGGGGAGATGAGGGTGAAAAAGCAGGGGAGCAGGGGGGAAGAAATGCTTGACCCTTGACTCTGGACTCTTGACCAATGACAAATGACAATTATTCCAATTCATCAATTGTGGCAGGAATATGAGGCTTTGTATCGTGAGCAGTATTTCGCTCATACCATTTCATTAACGGTGTCGTGCTAATTCCATGCACAATCACAGAAACTACAATCGTAGTGTAAGTTATCCAAGCAATTTGCTCAGCGGTATCACCTTTTAAGCCATTACCAAATGCATAGGCAAGATAATATAAAGAGCCAACACCACGAATGCCAAACCAGCCAAATAACCAACGAGTTACTGGATTCAAAGTTCGACGATAGGAATTTAGAGGACGTTTGCCTATTGTACTAATCCAAACACCCACTGGTCGGATTACAAAGAATAACAACACTATGACTAACAAAGATTGAGCCGCATAATTGAGCATTGGCTGTAATAATAATATCGATCCCAATAGCAAAATTGTCCCGACTTCTAGCAGTTTTTCCACCCGTTCAATAAATCCTAGTTGTGCAAGTGATTTGTCTGGATTGTGGTAACTACGTTGAGTAACTAAACCTGCAACAAATACTGCCAAAAACCCATAGCCATTAACTATTTCCGTCAGAGAATAAGTCAAGAAAATAATGCTGATGGCGATAAAATCTTCCATCACATTATCGGCAGGACGTTGCTTTTGAATCTTTTTATCAAGCCAAACTACTGCTTTAGCAACAATAATTCCCATCACTATACCAGCAGCGATCGCCCAAATTAAATCAACTAACAACCAACTTTTCAACCAATTATTCCAGTTGCTATCTTTTAGAGCATAAATACCAAAATAAACGAAAGGAAATGCTAAAGCATCATTCAAACCACCTTCCGAAGTTAAACCAAAGCGCAACTCATCTTGATCGTTCGTATCGGTTAGTTGAACTTCTGAGGCTAGAACTGGATCGGTTGGTGCGAGAATTGCTCCCAACAAAATAGCTGCACCCCAATCCAGCCCCAGAAATAATTTGCCTACAACAGCCAGGGCTAAAATTGAAATTGGCATCAAAAACCCGATGAGGCGAGCTGTAATATCCCAAATTCCTAATTTGAGAGGTCGCACTATTTTTAAGCCACAGCTAAATACAGAAATAATTACCACAAGTTCGGTAATATGCTCTAGAACCTCAGCATTGAATACATCATTACGACGCAATTGAATCAGCCCAAAGCCATAAGGGCCTAATAAAATACCAACCACTAGATAGATGAGGGCGAAGGAAAGAGGTAAACGTGAAATCCATCCAGACCCTAATGTGACTATCAGCAAAAGTAGACCAATTACCAGCAGGTCAATAATATAAATATCTACCATAGATAGGAGTATAAAAAATAAGTTTCGCACTGCAAGTTTAGTAGTATTGCTGATACAGCTAAATCACCCTTGGGTTGATTTTATTTTTCTAATTTTGCGTTTGGTGGTAGATTTATCTAGTTTTACCTTACGGGATACGGCGTTGTATAAATGCGGTATGAATTAAGATTTTTGACCAAAGCTAAAGATTGATTCTACCCTTCTCCTGTCGGAGACGCTACGCGTAGCTTGCTTAAGCGTAGGGATACGGGAACGCTTGAGAGCGAACGCCCAACGTCGAATGCGCGAAACAAAATTCATTCCATCAATCAGCAACGCCCGGGATACTATTACTTTTGCTTTAATTTCCACCGCAACTTGACTGGCTCCCGTGCAAATACAACAACGCAGAGATATTTTAATTTCTTTCCTAGCGAGATAGTCCTAGACGTTGCATATTAGAAGGATGAATCCAGGCTATATACTAGGCAATGTTTATACTTTAATTATACTGGAGTAAGAAATAACGGTTAGCGACGAGGTAAGCAAAATTAGACGTAGATATACTGTCTTAAAAGTATTCTATCATTCAATACGGTTCAGTTAAGGTGATAAGAGTTCTCATCTGTTGAACAAAAACCAAGATTTGGGGGAGAATCCCCCAAACCCCCTCCAAAATAATTGTTCGGTTTTTTGTTTAACCTGAGTTCGGGTTAAGCCAGAAGCTAAAAAGCTTATTGTGTATAGATTGAGCAAAATTCTAAGTGGTAAAAGAAGTGATTAAAGTGGAATCGTTTCGTCAATAAGGTTCACAAATGAGATTAATATCAACAACATGCCTTATTGAAAATATATGAAAACAAAGCTTCAGACCGGATAACGAAAAATCAAGGGGTTTGAGGATTTCTTATCCCGAACTCAGGTTTGTTTAGTAATTATTTGTGAACTTTGTTGTCAATGAATTTTCTTAACTGAACTGTATTGTTCTATCATTGCTTTTTTACCTGATTACCCTTCTTTAAATTTACTTTATAAAAATCCTCTAAGATCCAGTCTAATAAATTGCTGTGTTTGCTGGTGCTAGAAATTGCTACCGCCGCTAGTAATTTTATTTATACTGATAATTAAGAACTAATTTAGTAAGCCGCCTCAGTTTAACAATATGGAGTTTTCTAACTCCTGTGAGGTCTTATGAATACCAATCTAATTTTATACGATTTAGTCATTAAAGATGGTTGGGTTATCGACCCTAGCCAATCCCTAAATGGAAATTTTGATATTGCTATTAACAATGGAAGAATTGTAGCGGTTGCTCATCAGTTACCTGCTTACAAGGCTAAACAAACAGTAGCAGCTAATGGTTATCTTATTTGTCCTGGGTTTATTGATTTACACGTTCATGTTTACGAGTGGATTACTACTTTTGGATTATCTGCTGATGATGTTGGCATAAATGCTGGTGTCACTACAGTTATCGATCAGGGTAGCAGTAGTGCTTTCACTTTTCCAGGCTTTAAATCAAACATTGTTGAGAAAGCAAAAACGGATGTACGGTGCTTTCCTTTAGTTAACCATTTAGCAGCACAAACGCTAGGAGATAGCGAATCAGGTTTAGAAAATCCCCAAAAAGTAGATATAGAACTACTGATTCAATTAGCTAGAGAAAATCCACAGATTGTCCGTGGCTTTAAAGCTCATGCAGAATCAGGAACTATATCTCGTTGGGGTATGGGGGTTTTAGAATTAGCTCGTAAACTTGGCGATCGCACTCATTTACCTTTATATATTCACACAGGAGAATTATTTCCTGTAGTTGCAGCAAACCGACCCAACCCCGAAAAAATCGTAGAAAATGTATTGTCCTACCTGCAAGCTGGAGATGTCATTGGTCACTGCTACAGTTGTCAACCAGATGGGGTAATGGGAACACGTACCAAAGTTCCCAAATGGCTAATTGCAGCGATTGAGCGAGGTGTGCTTTTAGATTTAGGACACGGACTACAATTTAGCTTTGATATTGCTCAGCGGATGATGGAGCAAGGAGTATTACCTCACACGGTTAGTAGCGATGTTCACGCTGATTTTACTCGCGTTCACGATGACTCGCATTTGAACTACAGCCTGTGTGGTGCGCTTTCTAAACTTATGGCTTTGGGATTAGATTTGGAAAATGCGATCGCTACTGTCACAATTAACCCAGCGCGTGTTTTAAAGGCTGAAGCAGAAATTGGGACTTTACAAGTTGGTTCAGTTGCAGATATCTCCATCCTAAAGTTAGTAGAGGGTGATTGCTTATTTTTTGACTCTCTAGGTCAGCAATTGATAGCTAAACAAAAACTAGTTCCACTATGGGTGGTGCGTTCAGGAGAATTAATTCAACCACATCGCCGCCTGCTCCGAGATTTAGAACTTTATACTCTAACCAAGGCATAATTCAATTAATTTAATAGTATTTAAACCACATCTATTTTGAGAACCATAGTTTTAAAAGTAGTGAGAGCATCTTGCTTCCTGCTCTGCGTAGCAGGCTTTCCGTCTCGCACTACTCCAGGTTTCAAAAGCGACGAGGTTTATATCGTGTCGACTGGCCTTCATCTAATTGCCGTCAGGATATTAGCGATCGCTGATTTTTAGAGATTCTAAATTGTTAAGTAATTATGCTTGTTTAAGTTAAATATTGTATTAGATTCTCATATTTACCTATCAAGTCATGGATAATTAATTCTACATGACATCAAGGGGAATGGCTGTATGAAGACTATCAATGTAAAAACGACAGATGGTCATCAAGTTGAGATTAATCCTGCGGCAATTTCTGAAATAGTAGAAGTACAAAAAGAAGATCCAGGTTTCTTAGGCATATTTGGTTTCCAAGAAGGCAAGTATCAAGTATGCATGAGTGATGGGCATACCTATGATATTGCACAGGGAGAACATGATAAATTGCAACAAGATATAACTTCTATTTGAGTTAATCTCAATAAATTTTCTGATTTCTTACCCTGTATATGTCTTTAGCAATAAATAGTTTTCAGCATTTAGCAATAAGGTGATTCTAGCCCACCTTATCGCTAATTATCTTATTGGCCACCAGCTTACGATTAGAAAAAAATTTGAGGAACTTTTGAGGAATTCTAAGTCAATAGATGCTGGCTATTTTCATTACGATGTTTTTTCAGATACTCCATGAATGGTGTGCCGCCTGTACCAATATTGGTGTCGTTATTGGACTTTGCAGTTTGTTGGTTAATGTAAGAAGCAGCAAATTTGAGATGCTGAGTCCGAAATTGTTCTATGAGAGCAACGCAGTCATTATATAAATCCTTCAGTTGAGGGACTTGAACCATGTGGTTTTTAACAAAATCACGCAGCGTTGAAAGGTTTTCTACTTCTTTAATAAAAGCCCTGTGTTTAGGTGGCATATAATCCCGCATTTCTATCAGGTATTCCCATAACGGGTCGCCTTGATGGGTAATGTTGAACAGAGCATCCATAGTAGGTACGATCGCACTTTGTGCACCTGTCTCACCGCGAAACTGCTGGGGTTGTTCACCGTAAGCTTCTACACCTTGATATATCAATCCTTCTGGCAATGCAGGGTTGTTTTTCCAGGCATGAATGTAAGGACGCACTCGATTGTAGTACATATAAGGATCGCAGGCTGCTGGCATCCGGCTCATGGTGGTATTAATGTTTATCCATGCCTGCTTAATATTCTCCAAAGCAGCAATGACAGTGGTAGTGTCACCTTCAGCAATTCCTGCCAAAATAGCCGGAATTGCTGCTAGTGCAGGCGCAGCTTTGGCTTCGATTTCGATGTGAATCAAGATAAACCAGTCTTCATCCAACCCACCTAAAAAGTTTTGCCATATCATGATATTGCCGATTTCGATGGGTTCGGTTTCGTAAATCCGTACCCAGTTATCCAAGGCATAGGAAGCATAAGACAACACAGGCGGCCTGCCGAGTTTTTGCGAAATTTTATAAAAAGGTACAGCAATGTTGCATGGTAGCACTTTAGCGGGTGTTGCTTCGCCCCAAACATAGGCATGGGTTAGGTAAGAATATATCTGCATGGCTCGACGCAACTGCATCTGATTTAACGTTGCTCGCTCTACATCTACTTTCAGAATATTCTCAATCACGTGGCGAATCTTCCCGGTAGTCATCCACTTGGGTAATAAGCCAACAGTTTTTTGGACTTGCCAGAAAATATCCGGTAATTGCGCTTCGGCTGGAGAATTAGTCGGTAAAAAACCACTTTCTGGGCTGACTTCATAATCCTCCAGCTTGAGAGGACACACAATTTCGTCTTTGGGTGCGATGGCAGTCATAATTCTTTGCCTCAGACCAATTTGTAACTTGGGAAAACAGCCTGATAATGTTCGCGTAGCACACGACGCATGACTTTATTAGATGCAGTACGTGGCAATGTATCAATGATTACGAGGTCTTGAATTTTAAATAAGGGATTGAGTTGCTGGCGGATTGCCGTTTGTAAGGAATTTTTCAGTACTTCTTTGTCATGCTGTACATTAGTTTCGAGCACAGCGTAAATAACTAACTGACTCGGCCCGCCTGAAGGCGGTGAACAAGCGATCGCCACAGCTTCAGAAATTCCCTCTACAGAATTGACAATTTGCTCAATTTCCACTGAGCTAACTTTGATACCGCCTAAATTCATCGTGTCGTCAACACGACCTTGGGCGCAGTAGTAGCCGTTAAGTAATCGCTCGATTTGGTCACCGTGACGGCGGAGGGAAGCGCGAGGAGTATTGGCGAAGTAAACTTGATGGTGGTCTTTATTTAGTAACTCAGTAGAAAGCCCAATAGAAGGAGCAACTATGAACACTTCGCCTTTATCGGCAGGATGTCCTTCTTCGTCAACAATTACCAAGTCTAAACCTAAAGCAGGTGTAGTAAAGATTGAAGGTGCAGAAGGTTGTACCAGAGTACTAGTGATATATGCCCCACCAATTTCTGTTCCACCGCAGTACTCTACAATCGGTTTGTAACCAGCTAAGGACATCAAAAAGAGCATATCTTGGGGATTGGAACACTCACCTGTGGAACTGAAGGCTTTGATACTGCTCCAATCAAGACCTTGCATACAGGCGGTGGTTTTCCAAATGCTGACTAAACTAGGCACTACACCCAGCATAGTCACATGGGCATCTTGAATAAATTCACCAAATCCTCGTTCTGTAGCTGTGCCGTAATAGAGAGCAATAGTTGCTCGATTCACTAAACTGGCATAAATCAGCCACGGCCCCATCATCCACCCCAAATTGGTAGGCCAAGCTACCACATCACCAGGATGAATATCTTGATGTAAATGCCCATCCGCAGCACATTTAATTGGGGTGGTTTGCGTCCAGGGAATTGCCTTCGGTACTCCGGTAGTACCAGAGGAGAACAGGATGTTAGTATGAGCCGCTGGATGAACGGAAAATGCATCGAACTGTTCGTTGTTACTGAGAAATTCCTTCCAAGTCAAATCGCTAGAACGCAGTTCCACAGAAGTTCCTAGCACGATCGCTTTCGTTGGATTGGCATCAACTACTTTGCTATAAAGAGGTAATTGCTTGCCGCAACGCCAAATATAGTCTTGGGTAAAGATAGCTTTCGCCTCAGACAGGTGCAACCGCATGGCAATTTCCGCCGCCGCAAAACTATCGGCAATGGAAACAACCACACAGCCAGCTTTAACAATACCCAAATAAATCGCCACCGATTCGGCAGTCATGGGCATAGCAATTGCGATCGCATCCCCAGGAACAAAGCCAGCGTTTACCAATCCATTGGCGACTCGGTTGGTTAAACTATGAAGTTCTCCATAGGTTAAAGTAGCTAGGGAACCGCCTTCTTCTTGAAAGATAATGGCGATCGCATTTTCATCTGCCAAAAAACAACTCTCAGCAATATTAAGCCGCGCATCCACCAGCCAATGGGGAGACTCTACACCTTGCGACAGGTCAACAATTTCGCTGTATGGCTTTTGCAAGCGAATACCTAATCGTTGAATCATCATCTCCCAGAACTCACTACGATGCGCGGCTGACCAAGCGTGCAATTCTGCGTAGTCATCCACTTCTAACTGTTTCATCAACACCGCGATGTTGGTAGCCTGTATTTGCTCGTTGGTGGGGAACCAAGCTGGAGGCTGTCCAGTTTTCCAGCTAGCAAAGGTGGTTTGATATAGCAGTTCGTGGAAGTTAAAAGGTTGGTCAGGTTTGAGGATGTGGTGGGTGAGGTGCTGCCAACACTCTGAGGCTGGCAGAGAGGATAACCACTGATTGATTTGTGGTAGCATTGCGGCAGCCGTTTCTTTTGCTATGCCGCAAGCGATAATTTGTTCTAGCGATAACTGCTTTGTCATCGCCCTTACCTCTTATAGAATTTTGGATTTTAGATTTTGGATTTTGGATTAGATGATTTTTCTCACGCAGAGGGCGCAGAGGAGGGCAGTTGCGTGGTGAGGCAGCGCGGTCTTGGGGGTTTCCCCCATGAGCGACTGCCGAAAGGGTTTCCCGACTTGAGCAAACTGCCCATGACGCAGAGAGAATAAGGTTTGAAAACACTCTGCGTTACTTTGCGTTAAAAAAAACTAACTTATTATTAAGTAGAAACTCCATGTACTCTGTCTTCATTAAGACCATCCCAGAAAACAGCGATCGCATCTAAGATTTCTCGCCCTCCTTGAATGAATTTCTCTCGCTCAAAATTTGGTTGAAAATACACCTCCTCCAGTTCTTCTAAGGTATGTCCGGCGTGCTGTCCTTCAACGCGGTTGTGCCAGGTGAAGAATGCTAGATGCAGCTGCGGATGTCGTGTTTTTTTAATCCCTGTCAGTCCGTCTTCCAATTCTTGCCAAAAACCTGCTGCTGCCCAATTCTCGACGGCAAAGCTAGCACCCTCAGCTATTTGCGGGTCATCGCTACCATAAAGGCGTTGCAATTCGTCACAAAAGTGTAATGTGCTGGGGCGGCCGTGCTTGCGCTTACCCAGTTCTTCGTAGTGCAGCCCCAACCCTTCAGCTACACCTAGCAGCCATTCAAAATGAGCAGCCCGAAAGCGGCAGATACCACCGTCTACAGTGCCTTCTGTACTGACTAATTCGGGGTCGCCTTCTTTGTCTTTATCTTCCTCTGTTTGAGTTAAATGAGTGCCTATATTCTGTCCAGACTGGCGATAAATTACACCTAACTCGTTTAACAAAATCTCTCGACTAGCCCGCGACTGTTGCAGGGTAGGCGAATTGATCGCTTTGAGTAAAGCTGCAATTAAAAATTGGTTGGAAAATACTGAGAATTGTTTGATGAAGTGGCGCAATTCTTCATCTGTCGCCGTTCCATTGCTAAACCACCGAGTATAGGTGTTGTTAGTGATGATACGGTGCTGCAAAAATTCCCGTTCTACTGCGGTCAGGAAGTCGCGGAAGTCATCCACTTGAGCTTGAGTCAACTCGCCTCGCTGCAAGCGTTCCTCAATGCGCGAGGAAATAGTTAAGTTTTTTGGTGTTGCAAGAACTTGAGTCATAAACACACCTCATTTGAGAAACTCACGGCTTTATACCGTGTACAGGTTCTCCTATATGTGAAATCCAACTGTAGGAATAGTTTTTGTCCTCCAGCGCCAAGGCATACTTCGTTAATTTCAACGGACGAAATGTATCAATCATCACTGCAAGTTCATTCGTCCGTTCTTTACCAATTGACCCCTCGTACATTCCTGGGTGAGGGCCGTGGGGAATGCCGCTAGGATGAACGGTAATCGATGCCCGATCAATTCCTTTGCGGGACATAAAGTTGCCTTCTACGTAGTAGATGACCTCATCCGAATCTACGTTGGAATGGTTGTAAGGAGCGGGAATGGATTGGGGATGGTAATCAAACAGGCGCGGTACAAAAGAACACACCACAAAACCCGGCGCTTCAAAGGTTTGATGTACAGGTGGTGGTTGATGCAGTCGCCCTGTAATTGGCTCAAAGTCTTCGATATTAAAGGCAAAGGGCCAGAGATGTCCATCCCAACCAACCACATCTAGGGGATGATGGCGATAAAGGTAACTAGTAATTCGGTCTTGGGCTTTGACTCGGACTTCAAACTCCCCCTCTTCGTCGTGGGTAATTAACTCATCAGGTGGGCGAATGTCACGTTCGCAGTAGGGAGAATGTTCGAGGAATTGACCGTAACGATTAAGGTAACGTGCTGGTGGGTCAATATGTCCGTAGGCTTCGATAACAAGCATCCGTTGCTCAATTCCAGCGTCGGGAATGATGCGCCACATTACTCCTGTAGGAATTATCAAATAATCCCCCACTTGGTAACGCAGAATGCCGTATTGGCTTTCTAAAACACCGCTACCGTCATGAATGAAAAGTACTTCATCACCGTGAGCAAACCGATACCAGTAATGCATCGGTTGGGTAGGACGCGCAACCCAAATGCAGACATCTGCATTAGCCATTAGGGGAACACGAGATGCGATCGCATCCCCACCCAAATCTACTGTCGCTGTCCGTAAGTGGCGGTGCAGCAACGCACCAGTTTCTTCATAGGGAATTTCTACCTTTTGTTCCACCAAAATTTTCTCAATCTGAGTAGGTGGACGTAGATGGTAGAGCAAAGATTGTACGCCAGAAAAGCCGTGAATACTAATTAATTCTTCGTGATATAAAGAACCGTTGGGTTGACGAAATTGGGTGTGTCGCTTGTGTGGTATTTTCCCCAACTTATAGTAGTAAGTCATAATTTCGTCCTACTTTTAGACGCTTACGAGATTTCCCCGCCGTGCTTGTTCGCGTTCAATAGCTTCAAACAAGGCTTTGAAGTTTCCTTCACCGAAACCCCGTGCCCCGTGTCGTTCAATCACCTCAAAAAACAGTGTTGGTCTATCTTGTACAGGTTGGGTGAAAATTTGTAGCAAGTACCCATCTTGATCTCTATCTACCAAGATTCCTAACTCTGCCAACTTATCTATAGATTCGTCAATTTTCCCTACCCGTTGTTCCAAGTTATCGTAATAAGTTGGTGGGGTGACCAAAAACTCCACACCTGTTGCTTTCATGCGGGTAACTGTTTCAATAATATTGTCAGTTGCCAAAGCTACGTGTTGAACTCCAGGCCCATAGTTATATTCCAAATACTCTTCTATTTGAGATTTGCGTTTACCAGTAGCAGGTTCGTTAATTGGCAATTTAATTTTGCCTGCACCATCTTGCATCACCTTGGACATCAAGGCAGAATATTCTGTAGCAATGGTTTTATCATCAAACTCTACTAAAAGATTAAAGCCCATTGTCTCGGCAAAAAACTGCACCCAGCGTTCCATTGCCCCCAATTCTACGTTGCCAACTACGTGGTCAACGGCTTTCAGTCCTACTCCTTTACTGTTAAGATGCGCCTTAGTTTGAGCCTCAAAACCAGGAGCAAACACACCTGCGTAATCGCTGCGATCGATGAACTTAATAAGAGTGTCGCCGTAACCACGAATCGCAGAATAACGAAATATCCCATAAGCATCTTCTTCTGCGGTGGGAGCAATAACTCCTACAGCACCTCGGCTGGTTGTTTGTTTGTAAGCGCTAACAGCATCCGGTACTTCTAGGGCGATCGCTGCTACACTATCACCGTGTTTCAGTACGCTTTTGGAAATGGGATGATCCGGACTCAGCCCTGTACTTAAAACAAAGTTGATATTTCTCTGTTGCATCAAATATGATGCTGTGTCGCGGTAGCCTGTTTCTAATCCTCTATAAGCTGTGTTAGTAAATCCGAAACACTTTGCATAAAACAGCGCTGCTTGCTTGGCATTTCCAACATAAAATTCCAAGTTGTCAATGCGCTTAATTGGGCAAAAATCGTTCATATATTACTCCTTATAACAAGCTTCTTTAACTGCTGAACTTCCTATCAAGGGAGGTTTTATAGCAGCTTCAACAAGCTTAAATGCAGACAGTTTCAGGTCTTTCATCCTTTAACCAATCATGGACTGGAATGAACGCCTTTTCTTCTACACTGCCTGTGCTAACGATGTAGGCACAGTCTCCTAAAGAAGGAGATTTATATAGATAAACATCTCCCCTTTGGCAAGTTCACCTGATGCCTTGGCAAAAATCTGTCTTTCGTTGCTGAATTTTGAGTTTAGATTATTAACTCTATGCTCCTAATTTAGATTATAAATTTTACTTACGACTATATACAAGTGTAAAATATTAACTTTTAAAATAAATTTAGCATGTAGTTTTAACTACCCTCTAAGGATATTCTTAAAAATAGCAACAAACAATTCCATTTCCTTCTACGTAGAGGAGGAAAGTTGCCATAAAAGAGTTCTGAGTGTTGAGCGAGGATTCCCACTCAGCACTCATTACTCAGGACTCAGCACTAAATATAGGACTGGAGAATGTAAAAGTGAAGCCAATACTCAAAAACTTTGAACAACTCCAACAATTAGATGACATAGACCGACAACTGTTGTGTCTGTTGCAAGAAAATAGCCGTACAACCATTGTGGAATTAGCCCGTCACGTGAATCTCTCAACGCCTGGGTTGCAAAAGAGATTGCGCAAGCTAGAAGAAAAAGGTGTAATTGACCGCTATGTAACTTTGGTAAATCGCGAGGCGTTAGGTTTAGACTTGCTGTGTTTTGCTCAGGTAACCTTAGTAAATCATCAGCCGGAATGTGTGGGAAGGTTTTGCGATCGCGTCAAGGAATTACCAGAGGTTTTAGAATGTCACCATCTTAGTGGAGAATTTGACTACCTATTGAAAATGGTTGTTCCCAACCATCAGCACTTAGCAAAGTTATTGTCAGAGAAAATTACTCGCATTCCTGGTATAGATAGAATCCAGACCAATATTGTTCTTAATGAAATTAAAGCTTCAACCTCGCTACCATTGGATTAAATACAGCAGGTGAAATCCGATGGTTGCATCACTAGAGGCGCTTCTTTCATCAGTTGTGGACTACGCTGGACTGTTTCCGCCAGCAAAGTTGGAATTACAGCCAGCAATGGCAAATTATGCTCAATATCAGACAACTCCCTACGCTTGGATGTTAGGTCGCTTTATTTTGCCAATTTCCCGGTTGCGCGAGTTTGAGCAACATTTACCGGAGAAACCAACAAAATGGTCACTGAGCATAATTATGACTGGAGACGTTAAAGAAGCGATCGCCCAACTACAGTCACTCAACAAAGATAAAATTGCCATTACATCCCTGGAGTTTCCGCCAATTCCACCCACTGAAATCGAAACAATACTTTCCTATCTTCCTGATGGAATAGAATCATTCTTTGAAATTCCTTTTAACAGCGACTTCAAGAGCTATATATCTGTTTTACAACATACTGGTGCAGCTGCTAAAATCCGTACTGGCGGCGTAACAGTTGATGCCTTTCCTAGTGTTACTCAACTGTGTCAGAGTATCTTCACCTTTGCAGCAGCGCAAGTTCCGTTTAAAGCAACCGCAGGACTGCATCACCCATTACCAAGAAAACATCGATTAACGAGTGAAGCAAACAGCCCCATCAGCCTTATGCACGGTTTTTTGAATGTTATAGTCTTGGCAGCACTTGTTTATCAACACAAATTAACGCCAGAGACAGCCTTAGAATTACTTCAAGAATCATCTAAAGAGAATTTTAAAGTTAGAACTGATAGTATCTCTTGGAAAGATTACCAACTGAATATTTCAGAAATCGAAGAAACTAGACAGCGTTTCTTTCGTTCCTTTGGTTCCTGCTCATTTCAAGAGCCAATAGATGATCTTAAGGAACTGGAATTATTAATCTAATTAGCGCTCAATTTGCGTGTTTGGGAAAACTTTTGTATCGGTATTGAATAGTCATACCGCAATTAAGGTGCAGATAAGGCTTTTTTCTCTACCCCTGCCTGCCTCCACAACTTACCTACCGGTTACCAGGTATGTTTGCTGCATAAACAGACAGCATAAAACCTACTATATATAATGTAAATCTTAAGAGGTCATATCATATCCGGCAAATTACTTATGATATGTCATTGCGAGTGCAATGAAGTGGAACGGAGCAATCCCAAAACCTCTGTGATTGCTACTCTTCGAGAACGCTTTCAGCGAACGCTTCGCTCGCAATGACAAGTGTTCAACCGGACATAATATCATTGATATAGTCATACCCATTCGTAATTAAAAAATTCAGATTTAATCTAGATTTTAGATTTCAGAGAATTAGTATAAATATTGAGTGAAATACAGAACTTAGAGATAAAAAATAGATACACAAGCCTGTTTTACTTCTGAATTCTGGCTATTGAATTATGCTGTAATTTCCCATCCAAAAACTAAAATCGGTATGTGTCCACGCGGTGTTAATACCAGTCGCTCAACTCCAGCTAAACAAACAATTGCTCCGAAATTGTGGTTGTTACTTGTGGGTGTCAATCAATACCAAGATGAACAACTTCCTTCTCTACGTTATTCAGCAGTTGATTGTCAGGTATTAGCTGAAGCTTTAGCAGGTGCAACTAAGGAACAGTTTCCGCAAAGACAGGTAAAAATTTATCACGATTTTGCTAACCAGTTACCATTATTAGTAACTGTGCGGGAAAGTTTACGACAAATAGCGGCTGATGCACAACCGATTGACACGGTTCTATTTTATTTTTCTGGTCATGGAATGCTACAGCCAAATACTCAAGAAGCATTTTTGTGTTTGGCAGATACGCAAAAAGATAGTTTAGAACAGACTGGTTTACCTGTCAAAGAACTGTTGACACAGTTAAGTAAAAGTGGAGCGCAAAATCAGTTAGTATGGTTGGATGCTTGTCATAGTGGCGGGATGACTCTTAGGGGAGCCATTGCAGAACCATTACTGAATCCTACTCCGCAATTGGTAGACGCTTTACAACGTAACGCTACTAAAGGTAAAGGTTTTTATGCGTTGCTTTCTTGTGATGTCAATCAGCAATCTTGGGAGTTTCCTGAACTGGGGCATGGAGTATTTACTTATTATTTAATGCGGGGTCTAAATGGTGATGCTGCTGATACCCAAGGTGTCATTTTTGCTGATGGGCTTTATCGCTATGTTTATCATCAGACCTTGCAATATATTGATAAAACCAATCAACAGTTACGATTAATTAATCAGCAGAAGCGCGGCAAAGGAGACACTCAAATTTTTAGCGAATATCCTCTACAAACACCGAAGCGGATTGTCGAAGGAGTAGGGGAATTGCTTTTAGGCTCAATACCTGCGATCGCGCAATCCCATTCTTCTAGAATAGCACTGGTAATTGAGGGATTTAGTGGTTATCAGGCGACTCTAGATTTGAGTAAAGTCTTGGTTAACGCTGGTGATTTTGAGTTGGAATATTTGCCTCGTTCGGGAGAAACAACCGCTAAGGATATTCGCTCTGCAATTCAAGAATGTTTGGGTTCAGTAAATCAACGACGCCACGAAATAATTGAAGAAGCCTCAACTGTATTTTTATATCTACGCGGAAGTTTGGAAGAAACGCCGACTGGGGAAGCCGCATTATTAATATCAGAGGATATTTGGCTAAGTCGTTCTTGGTTAAGGCAACAATTACGCCGTTCGCAAATTGCTCAACAAATCATTATTTTAGATTTTCCTGCCGTTGCAACTGCTGTTTCTTCTCTCAAAGAGTGGGTTGAAGACTTGCAGTTAGAATCGGAAACAGGGCAATGTATTATCGCCGCCACTTCACCAAAAGATAATTCTGAGTTTTTTGCACAAACGCTCATCGAAACTTTAAAAAATGTTAATAAAGCTGCTGGTTTATCTGTAGCTGGTTGGATCACTCAATTACAAGTTCAACTGGCATCACAAATCCAAAGCACGCCGTTTCTACCACTGCATTTTTGGCTATCAGGAACTCAAGGCGTAATTGAAATCATCCCTGCCACAACTGGTGCACGCAGCTATAAAAAAGCAGCATTAGATTTAAAAATTTGTCCTTACCGAGGATTAAAGGCTTTTGCTGAAGAAGATGCTCAATATTTTTTTGGGAGAGAATCTTTAACTCAGCATTTAATTAGTCAAATAGCACATAAATCTTTCTTAGCTGTGGTGGGTGCTTCTGGTAGTGGTAAATCTTCCGTTGTGCAAGCGGGATTAATTGCTCAATTACGTCCAGGTAATTGTTTAGCTGGAAGCGATTCTTGGTTAATTAAAAGTTTGCGTCCCGGTGCGCGCCCCTTGGAGGAGTTAGCGAGACGGTTGGGAGGGGATACGGAGACGCGGAGACGGGGTGACGCGGGGACGCGGAGAGAAGGTAACAAGGAAGAAAATGCTACTTCATCCCCTGACCTCGTACTAGAGGGAATGCTATATCAGGGGGTGGAGGGCTTTGTCTACTGGTTGCGTAGCCGACCTGAGTCTGTGGTGGTTTTGGTGGTAGACCAATTTGAGGAATTGTTTACCCTTGCACCTATTGAAGATAGACAGCGGTTTTTAGAATTGGTGTTGGGAGCAATAGAATATGCTTCTGATAAGTTTAAATTAGTCATTACTTTGCGGGCAGATTTTATCGCTTCTTGTTTGGAAGTCTCTGCACTGGCGAATTTATTGCAAGAATCTAGTGTGTTAGTTCCGCCGCACCTGAGCGATCGCGATTATCGTCGTGTCATTATTAATCCAGCGGAACAAGTGAGTTTAAAAGTAGAACCGGAACTGGTAGAAGTTCTGTTACAGGAGTTAAACCACTCGGCGGGAGATTTACCGTTGTTAGAATTTGTACTAGAGCAGTTATGGGAATTCCGGCAAGAAGGAGAACTGACTCTAGCGGCGTATCAACAACAAGTGGGTGGGATTAAGGGCGCACTGGAACGCAAGGCGCAAGCAGTTTATGAAAGTTTGGATACTCAAGCTCAAGATTGTGCTAGATGGATTTTTCTCTCACTTACCCAATTAGGGGAGGGTACAGAAGATACCAGGCGCAGGGTATTGAAATCAGAGTTAGTAGTGCAAAAATATCCGGCGGCGTTGGTGGAAAGAACACTGCAAGCTTTAACAGCTGCGAAGTTAGTGGTGGTGAATTTGGAAGAGGAGGGGAGTATGAGAGACGCAGGGATGCGGGGAGATGGAGACGCAAAGATGGGAAGATATGGGGATGAAGGAGATGCTCTTATATCTAGTTCGAGTAATCTATCATTAAAATCTCTCCGCGTCTTTGCGTCAGACAGTCTCCCTGTCAGCCCTAATGCGTCGGCTGTAACTATTGAAGTGGCGCATGAAATTTTGATTCGCCATTGGTCAACTTTGCGCTGGTGGTTGGAGGAGAATCGTAGTAGATTGCGATCGCAGCGTCAAATTGAACAAGCGGCAGCTTTATGGAAATATAATCATGAGCAAGCTGATTTTTTGTTGCATGGAATCCGTTTGGCAGAGGCGGAAGAAATTTATGTCAAATATACAGAAGAATTATCTCAAGATGTCCAACATTTTATTGCTGCTTGTTTAGAAGCAAGACAACGGCAACAATTTGAACAAAAAAAGCGACTCCGACAAGCTCAAAAAGCTGTTGCTGTTATTAGTGTTTTAGGTATTGCTGCTAGCGGTTTTGGCGGATTAGCTTATTTCCAAAAACAAGCGGCTCAGTTACGCGAAATTTCTGCTTTGAATGCCTCATCAGAAGCATTATTGTTATCAAATCAGCAACTTGAAGCTTTAATTGCAAGTGTAAAAGCTGGGCGAGAAGTAAAGCAGGTATTTGCGCCAGCTAAAGATATTCAATTAGCAACTGTAGCAACTCTTCAGCAAGGTGTTGAGCAAACTCAAGAACTCAACCGCTTACAAGGTCACAGTCAACAAGTTAATGCTGTTAGTTTTAGCCCTGGCAGCAAAATTATCGCTTCTGCTAGTGATGATGGCACAATTAAATTTTGGAGTTTAAATGGTAAATTAATCAAGACTATTAGTGATAGTAAAAATAGATTTACATATTTAGCTTTCAGTCCCAATGGTGAATTTATTGTTGCTAGTACAGCTAAATACATTAAACTATATACAACTATAGATGGCAAGCTAATCAAAACTTTTAGTGGGCACACTGATATTGTAAATAGTATTGATTTTAGCCCCGATGGGAAGAAGCTTGTTTCTGCTAGTCGAGATAAAACTATAAAGTTATGGCGTATTGATGGGAGTTTAATTAAAACCTGGAATGCTCATAATAGCTGGGTAAATACTGTTAGCTTTAGTGCTGATGGTCAAGTTATTGCTTCTGGTGGTGAAGATAATTTAGTGAAGCTTTGGCAGATTGCAGATGGGAAGTTGCTGCAAACGATGAAAGGGCATAAAGAACGAGTTACTTGTGTGAAATTTAGCCCTGATGGTCAAATCATAGCTTCCGCCAGCGGCGATAAAACCATTAAGTTTTGGAATCGTCAGGGCGAAAATTTACAAACTATTGAAGGTAATACAAATCAAATTAACAGTATCAGCTTTAGCCCAGATGGTCAATTACTCGCTGCTGGTGATGCTGATGCTATATTGAAAATATGGAATATTAAAGATAAATCAGGTATAGAATATAAAATCAAACAAAATTTGAGAGGACATGGCGCACAAATTAATTATATTAGCTTTAGCCCTGATGGTAAAATTATTGCCTCTGCTAGCGTTGACAAAACCGTTAAGCTTTGGCGAGTAAATAATTCTAAACAAACCCAAGATGAGGGTAGTTTTTATAGCGTGAGTGTCAGCCCTGATAACAAGATGTTTGCTGCGGCTGGTTGGGATGGCACAATCAAAATATGGGAAAGTAATAGGAAATTTATCAAATCTATTTCAGGCAATAAACGGATAATTTATACTGTAGATTTTAGCCCCAATAGTAAAATTATCGCTGCTGCTAGTGATGATAAAACAATAAAATTATGGAATATAGCAAATGGTTCTCTACTTCAGACGCTAACAGGACATACAGCGCGAGTAACTAGTATTAATTTTAGTCCCGATGGTAAAATGCTGGCTTCTGGTAGTGCCGATAAAACTATTAAGTTATGGCAAATTGTAGATAGAAAATTACTACAAACTTTCAAAGGACATGCTGATGAAATAACCAGCGTCAGCTTTAGCGCAGATAGTAAAATGCTGGCTTCTGGCAGTTACGATAATACAGTAAAAATGTGGCGACTTGATGGTAGCCTGGTAAGAAGTTTGCAGGGAAATGGACTTGCGATCGCATCTGTCAAATTTAGTCCAGATAACACCATCCTCGCTGCTGCTAGTTTGGACAATACTATCAAACTTTGGAATGTCGCCGACGGAACTTTAATCAGTACCCTTGCAGGACATACTGGTGGCGTAAATAGTTTGAGTTTTCTGCCAAATAGCCAGATATTAGCTTCTGGCAGCGCTGATAGTACGATTAAACTGTGGAATATTAGCGATGCCTACGGCGGTAAACTAGGCACTTTACTAAAAACCCTATTGGGACATCCTGGTAAAATCAATAGCATCAGTTTCAGCCCTGATGGTAAGACGCTAATTAGTGCAAGTGAAGATGCTGGAGTCAGGCTATGGGATTTAGATTTGGATGAGTTGAGGCGGCGCGGATGCTTGCAAATCAAAGATTACCTGCAAAATAATCCCAATGTAAGCCAGAGCGATCGCAATATCTGCAAAGATTGATTGATACAGTTATGAATAAATAACCACAGATGAACACCGATAAACACCGATATGGCGTTGCTGATTGATGGGATGAATTTTGTTTGACTTATTACTTGGTTTTAATCCCTGATAGGGATTTTAGTTAATTGCAATTCTATTAGTCTGCGTGGTAGTTCTGTAAAAAGATATTTAGTTTCAATCCCTAATAGGGATTTTAGTTAATTGCAATATTAGCTTGCAATTGGATAAAGCGTTGCACCATGCGTTTCAATCCCTAATAGGGATTTTAGTTAATTGCAATAACACCTGGTTTAGTTCAGACGAAAAATACAAAGAAGTTTCAATCCCTAATAGGGATTTTAGTTAATTGCAATTCTGCCTCCTGCCTCTCTTACTCATTTAATCAATACAAAGAAGTTTCAATCCCTAATAGGGATTTTAGTTAATTGCAATCACACGAAATCATTGCTGATACCATTGGTGAAGCAGTTTCAATCCCTAATAGGGATTTTAGTTAATTGCAATTTCGCTGTAAAATTTCGTCCTTCAAATTTAGCTCGTTTCAATCCCTAATAGGGATTTTAGTTAATTGCAATTAGGCAATTTAATGTTGTTGAAGACGTACTCTAAGTTTCAATCCCTAATAGGGATTTTAGTTAATTGCAATACTTCCATCTCCTCCAGTAGTAAAGGAAGAAAAATCAATGTGTTTCAATCCCTAATAGGGATTTTAGTTAATTGCAATTCAACGTCGCTTAATTGAAGCCTTCGATAAAATAAGTTTCAATCCCTAATAGGGATTTTAGTTAATTGCAATTTCTATAGTTTCTTCTGATTGTTCCCCGTCCTTAGAGTTTCAATCCCTAATAGGGATTTTAGTTAATTGCAATGGCTCGCAGTTGGAAGCATTGATATATTTGGTTTTCAAGGTGCAGTTGCGTCAACCTCCAATCAAAGTAGCTTTTCGGGCATTGAGTTGTCAAGGGTGTCATGAGGAAAATCACTCCAAAAGCTTGTGTAGTAAGGGTTAGCGAGTTTGCGTCAACCTCAAAGTTGATGTAAAAGCGTTCAAACTCAGAGAGAGTAAGCTTTTGAGGTGCAAAATTTTTCTTGATTTTTTAAACACCTACTGGTTGACGCTAGCTTATCTTACCGTCAGCTTTACAAGGGGATATTTTAGCAATTCGATAAAATTGTTCCAAAATTACTCTTCCTTTCTGGGAGAAAGAGAAATAATGAAAGGATGCTTCCTTTTCCTAAGGGCAGCAAGCTGTTCTCAATTCTAACCCAGTTGTGTAGAAGCTAATGAACGCAGGCATGACACGGAGACAAAAAAGTGCAAATCACTAAGCGCAATGTTGAGTTAAGAGTAAACGACAGTTTAATGCGTGTCTATGTAGCGGCTCCCAAAGCAGCAGGAGTTTATCCAGGTATTGTATTCTACAGTGATATTTATCAGTTAGGTGGCCCAATCATACGTCTAGCTAACTACTTAGCAGGATTTGGTTATGTAGTAGCAGCACCAGAAATTTTTCATCGCCTTGAGCCAATTGGTTTGGTGATTGAACCAGATGATCTCGGTCGGATGCGGGGGAATGATGATGCACGCCGAACTGCGATCGCAGATTATGATGCAGATTCTCGTGCGGTAATTGAATTTCTCAAAACAGAAAGTGCTGTTTCTGCTGATATGATAGGCACTCTCGGCTTTTGTATTGGTGGACATTTAGCTTTCCGCGCAGCTTTTCAAAATGAAATTAAGGCTTCTGTCTGTTGCTACCCGACCGGCATTCCCAGTGGCAAGCTGGGTCAGGGGATAGCTGATACAATCCATCGGGTGAGTGAAATCAAAGGCGAGATGCTATTAGTATTCGGTACTCTCGACCCTCACATCCCAGAACATGACCGACAAACCATAATTAAAGCTCTAGAGAATGCTAATGTACCTCATAAAGTTCTTCTCTATGAAGCAGAGCATACTTTTATGCGAGATGACGGTTATCGCTACGATTCAGCTGCTACTACTGAGGCTTGGTCTGAGATAGTAACTTTCTTGCAACGTATATTTGCAAACTGAAGAAGAAACTTTCAGCCTGAAGTCTTCATTGTGCGATCGCATCTTGTTGAGGCTCGCAACAGGCAACCGAAATGACAGACAATAACTAAGTGCTATTTAAATCTTGAGGAGTAGATTTATGATGTCCGGTTTGCTAAGAGCATTTGCCCAGAGATTTCTGCTGAGTATAACTTGTGTAATATTCTTAACCCTGACTAGTAGTTTAATATTTCCTGCTGCTGCTTGGGCTGTGTCTTCTAGCTTGGGACTTAATAATGGTCATCTTAGTTCTTGTCCAGCTTCAGACAACTGTGTTGTTAGTCAAAACGCTGATTCTAAACACGCCATTGACCCGATTCCTTATCATGTAGACCGCAATGCAGCTAAAGAAACCTTACTCAAGGTTCTTACAGTTGTTCCCCGTACAGAAGTTATAGAAGATACAGATAATTACATCCACGCTCTTTCTAAAAGCCGTATCTTCAAATTTGTTGACGATGTAGAGTTTTATTTTCCCCCTCATGAGTCTGTAATTCATCTACGTTCAGCATCTCGCGTGGGAGAGTCTGATCTCGGTGTTAACCGCAGGCGTTTAGAGCAAATTCGTCTCGCTCTGAAAGATTTAAATATTTGATTTAATCTCACCTGAACTGCTGTAATCGCTACCAGTCTTACAAAGAAAACCGATACAAAATATTTCCCTCTTCATTCACTTCAAAAGAAGCATTGAGTTCTTTAGCTTTATTATCTAAATATTGTTTAGCTTCCTTGATTGATATTTCAGCATTTCTCGCCAGTTGAAAAACCGTTATGCTTCCAGCATTGTTCTCAATTAATTCTAAGAACACTAAGTTAAGACGCTTTTCTTCTGATGCAACAAGTAATGCTTGTTCTTTTCGCTTTTGCTGTGCTAAAGACCAAATCAACCCACCTCCGACGATTGTTGACGGAAGAGTAAGAATAGTTAAAGCAGCTAAAGCATCGTGTTTATCTTTAGGGGTAGTTTTTGGATTGAGAATTTCCACCATCATCCCCACAGAAAATGGAATGCCAAATAATAGAAAACATATTGCCAAAAATTTCTTAATCAGTTTCATACAACCTTTTTGATGTACTACTAAGTATTGAATTTATGAACTATTCAAAATTATTGAACTCTGTAATCTTGTTCAGTTATCCATAACCAATGCTGACTACTTCGCGTGTACATAGGGGAATGCAGAAATAATATCTCTATTATATAACGTATAATAAAATACTTATTATATTAAGATTTTGCTGATGTTTCCTCTGTAAAAATGCTGTCTTTAGGCGATCGCTGTTGGTGATATCAATTCACGAAAATCCTGATCCAGATAGTTTTGTAGAGTGTGTTATCGCGTCATAACCATTTCACAAAAAATATGCTGTAGATGTAGGTTGGGTTGAGGAACGAAACCCAACATTCCAAAGTCTTTTAATTCTTGGGTTTCACTGAGTTCAAACGCCACTTCACTCAAGTCGGGAAACCCGCCCACGTGAGTGGCTCCCCAACCTAAGCATCTGTCTCATTTTTTCCTGAAATTGGTATTAGTACTAACTTTGGCTTCAAGCTATTTAGAATAAAGGCACATTTAACCCTATATTTACTCCTACAGAAAAGTTGTCCAAATCTACCAATGGATCTGACGAGGAGCCGAAAAGGTATGATGCTGAACCACTTATAAATAAGTCGGGGTTAATGTTGTAAATTGCTTCTAAACCTATTTGATTTTGAGTATCAAATCTTTCTTGTTGGGTGAAGTCTTTTAAACTTAAGCGATAGTCTAATGCACCTTGGAGTTGGGGTGTAATGTCATAGCGCAAACGCGCGCCTAAGGTGTTGGCTAAACGATTTTGGTCGCTGGGTGTGGCAAAGCTGGCTCGCAGTTCATAAAATGAATCCAATCTTAGGCGATCGCTTAATTGGTCTTGTCGCCCTACACTTAAGCGAACTGAGTCATCTAATAATAAGCGATCGCCACTACCATCTCTGTAAAGTCTCTCCTGAACCCATCCCAGTTGACCATACATTCCCCTTGTGAGTCGTTGCTGTATTCCCACATTAAAGTTGAGGTAGTTGTAATTAAAGTCTCCGCGATCGGCATATCTCACCAAACCCCCACCCACAGCAGCCACTAATCGCGTATCTTCTGCTAATTTAGGTGTTGCTAGTAGGGTAGCACCATTGATAAACACCGTATCGCTCGGTTGAAATGCTTCAAAACCCGTAATGTTAGAACTGGTAAAGGCTGAGGAACGCAGTAATAACTGCACATCAGGCTGACGGCGCTGGGGTGGTTGTTGTGGACGAGGAGGGATAATTTTAATTTCGCCTAATTCTGCCTCAACATCTTGTGGATCAGTCGCTTGATTTGAGTCAGCAGGAGGGAAATTTGTGGGATTAGTCGGGTCACCTGGAACTACAGGTACTTGGACTATAATTACATTCCCATTCTGCGTTGTATGTTTTGCGCTTTGCTCATTGTGTACAGAATCATTGGTAATTACTTCTGGTATTGGTTTTTGAGAATCTGCTTCTTGAGAAATGGGTAAATTTTCGCTTGGGGTAGGGTTAGCAGCCGCACTATGATCGATGTCCCAAGCCAGCAAGGTAGCTAACGAACAAAGCGCAATCGGAAAAAGACGCATAAAGAATTCAAATTTTAAAGTAAGTAACAGAAAATATCAAACATGGAGTCTAGGTTTTAGCTATTCAAGCTTGATAAGCGATCGCTTATTGAGGTACTTGTCCTCGTCCGCCAGTTTGACCGCCAGTTTGACCTCCGGTTTGACCGCCAGTTTGACCTCCGGTTTGACCACCTGTTTCTCTTCTTGGTGGAGTTACAATATTGCGATCGTCTTCAAATCTCCGCAGTGGGTCATCGGAATTTGTGGTGATACAGTTAGTTGAGAGTGTACTAGCTCCACTACGAGAATTGAGATTACACAAACCTTCAACCCACACTCTTTGCGTTTCTAATCCTGCTAAGGTTTCCTTTCTGACTTTATTGAGGACTACCTGTACATTGGCAGATTCTTGAGATACTAAAGCTTCTTGTCCTGGCCCTAACCCAGCAGCTAGTTGGCTTGTTTGGTAAAACTTCTGTAAGTCAAAGTTTTGTACTGGACTGATTACCCCATTGCGAATTGTTACTGTTTGACCAGCTTTTAAAATTTGGAATTGAGTGCCGTCCAAATTTGATACTTTAACTGGCAGATTGGTTAAATTAAAAGCTTGAGTAATATTAGTTGCGCTGTTATGAGTTACAGCTACGGCGCCACTTGTAGTAGTTGGCGGTAATATATCTGAACCTGGAGGTGGTGCTGCTGCAATTACGTCAATGCGGCTTTGAGGAGTTTCGATTGTAGTTCCCGTACTCCCAGATGGAGTGAGAATTAAGGCAGTACCATTTCTCAGTTCAAAAATAGTTTCTGCTTTGTAAACACCACCAGGCAATTCAAAGCGACGTATTCCTGGCTTAAAACGAAAGGTAGCACTAGAACCAATTCTGGCTAATGAACCTTCATTAAATAATAATTCGGCGCGCGATCGCGATTTTGTCTGAAGTGCATCTAGGGGAACCAACACATCTGCTTTTTTGGCAGTGCGAGGTGGTTTATTTTTCAGCAGCAATTGCACTTGATTCAACAGCTTGTAAACTTCTGCGCGGGTAAGTAAATCTTGCTGCGCCAATGCTGGAGTTATCCAAGATGCTGTGAGAATAATCCCCACAATTATATTTTGAGCTAATGATCGCATCTACCACTCCATCACAACTTGAAATAAAAATCCTAAATATAATTAGAACATTTGTTCTTAGTTTGATCTACAAATAGCGATCGCCTTTTTCCAGATAACTGTTGTTACGTTTGGTAAATTCCCTAACTGTAGAGGCAGTTTCAAGTTTTATTGAGCAAAGAAAGCCAGATTTTTCTATATAATTCATACTTGATTTTTGAAATAATTGTACGTACTGCCCACCTGAGCGGGATTTTGCTGGGTGATGCCTACCCTATATATACTGTTCTCTGTTTACTTTCTATATCTTTTGGTTTCCCTTGCTTTAAGCGTTTGTTGCAATTTCTGAGTGTAAATCTACAAACAAGTAAAGTTTAGTTTCAAGGCGATCCATCATTATTTAACAGTGCTACTTTAATAATATGAAGCTAATAAAGCTTCCCTGGCAGATACAACAGCCAAGTAGGTTAAGTCCCAGTTAG
The DNA here is from genome assembly GCF_002154725.1 of Nostoc sp. 106C. Classification (GTDB taxonomy): domain Bacteria; phylum Cyanobacteriota; class Cyanobacteriia; order Cyanobacteriales; family Nostocaceae; genus Aulosira. Next base: position 34,120 of record NZ_MTAW01000219.1, read on the forward strand.
TTAAGAGGTAAAAACGCTGTTACATCATCTGTCTCGTCAACTAACAACAACACCCAACTCGAAAGCTAATATTTCCTCAATTTGATAAAGAGGGGGTAATACAACTAAAACTTAATTACATTGCGAGGATGTAATTAGTCAGTGTAGCCCCGTGTGTCAAGCTAAAACAGAGGAAATCACTAGGCAAGTCGTAGCTTGGGTGTTGTTGTTTTTGGGATTATTTTTTAGATTTAGCTCATCAATAATATAAGTAACTGCTCAATCTGCTAATAATTTTTAGCTGTATTCTTGTCTATTAATCAAACATCCGACAGAAGTAAAGTAACTGTTGCAGTTTATGAGCGTCAATCTTCAAACAAGTAAAGTTTAGTTTCAAGATAAATCTATCATAATTAAATAGTGCTATTTTAATAATTGAAGCTACAAAGCTTCCCTGGCAGATACAACAGCCAAGTAGGTTAAGTCCCAGTTAGTTAAGAGGTAAAAACGCTGTTACATCATCTGTCTCGTCAACTAACAACAACACCCAACTCGATAACTTATATTTCCTCAATGTGGTAAAGAGGGGGTAGTATAACTGAAAGTTAATTACATTGCGAGGATGTAATTAGTCAGTGTAGCCCCGTGTGAAAGAAAAAGCAGAGGAAATTACTAAGTAAGTCGCAGCTTGGGTGTTGTTGTTTTTAGGAGCAACATTTGTATTATCTGCGATCGCATAATAGATAATCTTCCCCGACAATTCTTTGCCCACAGCTAGTCAATTGATGATGTTTTAAACTGGCTGCGGAGTCTGAAGGGGTAATTTGACGTTAGCCATCTTGGAAATAGAGCAGAGTTTGTGCATTTATGGCGATCGCTGAAATATTCAGCCTAAACATTACGACTTTAACCCTTAACGTTGCAATCTTATGCCTGAAGATTCCGACTTTCAGCCTATCGCATCGCTTGCAATGCTAAAAAATCTCTAGCGAACAGACAGTTTGGAGACAGTTTTTGTTCTAATGGAAAGCATAGGGTAAGTTTTGGGTACAGAACTATAAGGCTTTAGGTTATGAAAGTAGCTGATTTACCCGCATCGGTAATTGAAGAACTAGTAACTAGCGAATATTGGCGAATTGATATCGACCCTGGTTTTGATGCAAAACATGAGTTCTTCATGCACTGGAAATATTTACTACCAAACCCGCATACGGCGGATTACGAAGAAGATGAACTGGCAGAGTTGATTAATTTTAATAGCTATGAGATACTCCTGCCGATGGGACGGAACCACCACCCCCATTTAAATTTACTGCGCTTAAATATTAATAAAGATGAAACTTCATTGACGTTATTTTTGTTTGATACCTATCACAGTAGTTGGTTTGACGATATACATTCTGCCCGTTACGGTTTTCTTGCGGTTGCTGACCGCTATCAAAAATATGGGTGTGACTTTTTTATCGCCTCTTACTATCATTTTTCCTATTTAGTGGGGCAAGATTACGAAAATGCACGCTTAATTATGCAGCAGCGTTTGGGTGTTTAGGTAGGTTGGCTATTTCTCGTTAAAACAAGGCAGAAGGAAAAAAGATTTTAAAAGGCACTTAGTCTGAGTGTCTAATTACGATACGGCTTTATCATCGCAGCAATGTTGCGATCGATTTCTCTTGGGCATCAGTAAATTTGATTAAGGCATTTGTGTGATATGTAACTAAATGCTCGGCAAGATTTTACTACAATTCTTTACACCCATTTAGCAAATGATGTTCTAAATTATTACGGGGCATCTACATGACAATACTTAAATGTAACGTCTGCTAACCTCTGTCTTGTGCCTAGCCCTAACAAATAATACTTGGATATAACTACTGAGATGATATGGAGTGTTAACTATGTCAATTGATACCATTGCTCAAATTGAATTATTGGATGAAAAAACTGAGCAGCATTACAATCCGCAGCAAATTCTTAGTGTTGAACAATTAAGCATTTTGAATGATCGCTCTAACGTTCAAGGACTGATTCAACTAGCAGGACATCTAACGATCATCGGATGTAGTGGTTACTTGTGGGCAACAAACTTTGGCAATTGGCTTGTAGCGATCCCTGCATTGATAATCTATGGCTTTAGTCTTGCTTGCATGTTTGCACCTATGCACGAAGCTGGACACAGAACAGCTTTTGCTAACAATCGCTTAAATGATATTGTTGCTTGGCTTGCAGGTCTACTCTCGTTTTACAACAGCACATTCTATCGGCGTTATCACAAATGGCACCATCGTTATACTCGTGTTCCAGGTAAAGATCCAGAACTGACCGATCTCACACCTCACAACATGGGTGAGTACTTCTTGGTACTTAGCGGTTTACCTTGGTGGGTAGACAAAATACAGGGACATTATCGCGCTGCACTCGGTCAACTTGACAATTGCCCATTTATCCCAGACACCGCAAGAGCTGAAGTTATTCGTTCTACTAGATTACAATTAGCTGTTTATGCAGGTGCGATCGCGCTTTCATTTGCAGTAGGTCAACCTTGGTTTTTTCTTTATTGGCTGCTACCGATGCTTGTCGGTCAACCAATTTTGCGTTTTATTTTGCTAGGGGAACATACAGGTTGCACTCTTGACGCTAACTTGCTGACGAATACGCGCATAACACTCACACTCTGGCCTGTGCGATTTTTGATGTGGAATATGCCACTTCATGCTGTACATCATTTATATCCATCAATTCCATTCCATGCGCTGCCGCAAGCATATCCAATATTAAGTTCACACTTTACCCATGTCGATCTCGGCTATATCAAAGTCAACCAATATATTATTGCTCAATTAGGAAAGTTGCCTTGTTAAATCTTTTTCTACAACTTTTTTCGTAGTCCTCAAGCAAGATGAAGTTTCTGGATGTTGCAGCAAACTTAGAAATAAGTAAGCGTAAATCATCACAGCCATGACTACTGAAAAAGCAAAAAATTCCAAAAATATTGCGTCTGCCACTTCTGGGCAAAGTGAAAGCAAAAAAGAACTCAATCAAAAGACTTCTGTAGAATTTTCAGTTAGCATTTTATTAGGAGTAGTAGTAATTGTACTTGTGGCAGCAACTGCTTATTACGGACTAGTTCGCTAATTTGCTCCAAACGACAAAAATACAGCAGAATTTAGAACCACAAGAGGCTTTATATGTCTGGTTTTAAAACTTAGGATGTATATTCAATAAAATGAAATCTGCTGTATTTGAATATCAAACCACAGATAAACACAGATGAACACCGATATTTATCTGTGTTCATCTGTGTTTATCTGTGGTTCCTTTTTTACTGATTTGCATTTTTGCAAGAAGTGTATTAAATATGTGTTTTATTGGTAAATAGACTGGGCATTGCCCACCATATCCGGGTTTTGATGGCATGGGCACTGCCTACAGATGCTAAGAAAGCGGGAACACCTAACGACAAACAAGTGATGCGTGTTCCTCTGCTTCTGCCTTAACCAGACCGTCATTGAGCGCTAAAATTTGACAAAACCCGCAAATTTACATAAGTTCTAAATTTCTTCCGGAATGCGCCAAACGCATCCTGTATACCATTACATACAGAACCACTTATACCTAAAACGGGGCAATACTACTATGAAGCCCCATATAAAACTAATCTCTCAAAGCCGCTCTCAATTAAGTTTAGAGCGGTTTTGCTATATATAGTCAACTCTTGGTTAAATTTTCAATTCTGCGATCGCATGGGAAGTTGGATAATTTCTTGTTAGCTACGTTATTACCCGGTTGAGCCACCTCAATACTCTTGCTCAAGCTAACTACTAAAAATACCACGATTAGCTGAAAATAAATCACAGACAAGCAGAAGAGAACATACGAAAAATACGCTTATTTATTGCCTCTAGTCTTGACGGATATATTGCCAGGACATCAGGAGAGGTCGATTGGCTATTCACAGACCAAGACTATGGTTACACTGAGTTTTTTGACCAAATTTACACAGTACTTATAGGTAGTAAGACATATCACCAAATGCTTGGATTTGGGGAATATTCATACAAAGGCAAGAAAGGTTTTGTTTTCTCTAATACTCTCCAAGGTAAAACAGACAACAACGTGGAATTTGTTGGGGGTGATTTGAAGGGCTTTATCAACACGCTGCGTCAATCTAGTAGCGGCGATATCTGGTTAGTTGGGGGAGGACAGATAATTCATTATTTTCTGATTCACAGCTTGATTGATCAATTGATTCTCTCGATCCACCCCATTATTTTAGGAGATGGTATACCCCTAATTTGGAAAGATCGCAGTGTAGAAACATTACTTGAGTTGAAAGATGTAAGAACTTATGAATCTGGATTATTGCAAGTAACTTCCAATTTCAAAAGTAATACCAATTCAAATAATGTTTGCGACAGATAAATTCTTTGTAGGGGGCACGGCACCAGTCATTGGTGTCAACTTAAGCTCAAACGCTTATCCCACATACGTTTTACCCCTCCCCTTAATCCCCTCCCCCGAAGTTTGCTCAACGGGGGGGAACCCCCGCACGCAACTTCTCTCCGCCTGCGGGGAGGGGAAGTTTTGGCTTTAGACAAAACTGGGGTGGGGTGACGAGGATCGTAATGGTAGGTGAGTGAATACAAAATCACGTTTTAACAAGGGTTTCACGTTAAGTTGACACGTATGGGCACCAGTAAAATAATTTGATATACCAAAAGATTGTGGCTGCCGTGCCCCTACTCATGTGTCGCGTTCTTTTTTCAAAATAGTATAAGCCTAGAGATGCATTCTAAATTAGTAATAGTGTAGGTGGGCATTGCCCACCCTACGGAGTGTTGGTGTTTTGCTACGATCCCGATTTTAGATTGGCGATGAGTAAATATCTCTAAAATCAGGAAATCTAAAATTGTCAAACTACCACCAAATGCGATTGCCGTTTTCGTCAACTCGTGCTTGTCGAATTACATCAGAAATCTCTTCAGCGTCTTTTACATGGTGGAGGGCTTTCTTTTCACCATCGGGTTCATCGACAACAAAGTATGTGGGGACTTTAATGTGGTCACCTGTAATGTCTGGTGAATCTACAGCTACTTGTTGAGCCTTATCTTCAACTGACTGGGATTCGTCAGCAATTCTATCTCCTGGATTGGCAGTTAAGTTTCTTTCTTTTACGTTTGGCTCGTCTTTAGAATGCCAATCTTCGCTTACTGGTTGATTAATTTGCTCTTTTGGTTCGTTAGTCATAACTATTGCGGGAATTTAAACTCTACTTTTACTAATATCAATCTAAAAAATAAAATGCCTAAAAAATTCTTTCTCTAGAGAGAGTTTGAAATTATCAATAAATAGATAGATGTCTATGGTTATATATTGGTTCTGATTTTTAACAAAAACTTCTAGCTAGAGAAATAGTTAATATTTATTTTTTGCTCAAATATCCTATAAGACTCATATCTGATTTTTGAAATACAGGAGGTAAATGTAGGGTGGGCACTGCCCACCAAAACCCCGATATGATAGACAATACAATTTAATTTTAAAAGAGTTGGAACTATTATTGTCTACTCCTATCTCAACCAAGCTTACGCATAAAGCTGTATTCAGGGATTTACAAGTAGTTTAATGATTTTAAATTGCAGCGATCGCTCTCCTGCTATCCTAAAATCCGGCTTCACTTATTGAGTTGAAAAGGTGTATATTTGCCCCCCAGTGCTTCGACAATGGTGCGGGTATTCGCCTCCATCATTTTGATATAAGTATCACCTTGACTACCCTTTGCGCCAATTGAATCAGAGTAGAGTTGACTTGATGCTAGCTTCACTCCTGCTTCTTGGGCTACTGTCTTGATTAATGCCGGATTGATTGTGGTTTCGGCAAAAATTGAGCTAACGCCGATTTTTTTAATTGACTCTACCAATCGCTGTACTGTTTGGGCGCTTGGTTGTTCTTCGGTGCTGATACCGATTAATGTACCAGCGATCGCAATCTGATAAGCACGTCCATAATATTGAAATGCATCATGGGTAGTGACGAGTTTGCGTTTATCTGCGGGGATAGTTTGGATCTGTTGATTAATCCAGCTATGCAACTGCTTTAATTCGTTGGTAAGTTGGGTTGCATTTTGCGTGAATTTCTCTTTATCTTCGGGTAATAACTCAATCAAACCATCGCGAATTGCACCTACCATTGCGATCGCATTTTCTGCACTACCCCAAACATGGGGATCTGGTACTACTTCGCCTTTACCTTTATCTAACTCCAAAGGTTTGACAACTTCTCCCACTGCTACCTTCCGCACATTTCCACCAGCAGCATTCATCAACTTAATCAATCCCGGTTCGAGGTTGTAGCCGTTATACAAAATCAATTTAGCTTCTTCTAAAACCCGGCTATCTGCTGGTACTGGTTCGTAAACGTGGGGATCTGTACCTGGTTTGAGAATTCCAGTTAGCTTAATTTCGTCTCCTCCAATCTCTTGCGTCAAATCAGCAATAATCGTGCTAGTTGCAACAACACGCGGTTTACCACCTCCCTGGGGATTGTTACTCCCAGTCGGCTGACTGCAACTTATTAAAGCTAAAGGCAGAAGAATTCCCAGGCACATCTGCGAAACAATATTCTTATTGATTCTGTTGACCTTCGCTTCGCCGTAGATGCCGCTAATCTCTATCCCAAGTATTAGTTTCATTTATCTAAGATATTACTTCTAACTATAGAGTTTTTCATATTTCTCTCATTTTTATAGTAAGCTCAAGAAATGAAATATAGAAATAAAATTATGAAGAGTATCTCTTTTTACAAGAAAAACGCCCAAGCACCGATACAAAACTGGGCAATACCTGAACAAGTCATTCAAACTCACCAGATGAAATCTACAGCAGGAATTAGCATCACACATCTTGGCGTGTACTACCGCACGCAAGAAGCTTTGAGAGATGTTAACTGTTTTATTGAACCAGGTAAACTCACAGGTATTTTTGGCCCCAACGGTGCTGGTAAAAGTACCTTGATGAAGGCAATGTTAGGCTTAGTTGCTCCAAGTAGTGGTAATGTCTTATACCAAGGTAAACCTTTGATGCAGCAACTAGAGAAAGTTGCTTATGTACCACAGCGCAGCCAAATAGACTGGACTTATCCGGCTACCGTTTGGGATGTAGTGATGATGGGACGGGTAAAAAAGACAGGATGGTTGCGTAGCTTTTCAGCAGTTAGCCGCCAAGTAGCAAACAGTGCTTTAGAAAGAGTGGGGATGAACCAATTTCGCGATCGCCCCATTGGAGAACTTTCTGGAGGACAGCAGCAGCGAGTATTTTTAGCCCGTGCTTTAACCCAGCAAGCAGAAATTTTCTGCTTTGATGAACCTTTAGTAGGTATCGATCAGAAAACTCAGACAGTAATTTTTGAAGTCTTCCAAGAACTCGCAGCCGCAGGCAAAATCGTCTTAGTAGTTAACCATGACTTAGGCGAATCGATATCCCATTTTGATGATTTAATATTATTAAACCGGGAATTAGTTGCCACAGGTTCACGGCAGCAAGTACTCACCGAAGAAAACTTAAACCGTGCTTATGGTGGTAAAGTAATTTACTTTTCTGATGCAGCTTAAATTGTCATTGGTCATTGGTCATTAGTCATTAGTTATCGGACAAAGAACAAAGGACAAATGACAAAGGACAAACAACAAATGACGAAGGACAAATGATGTTACAAGCATTGATTGAGCCATTACAATATGGCTTTATGCAGCGATCGCTGGTGATTGCGATTTTAGTAGGCTTATTGTGTGCAGTAGTTGGCAGCTACTTGATGGTGCAACGATTAGCATTACTCGGTGATGCTATTAGTCACTCAGTTTTGCCAGGACTCGCGATCGCCTTTATGGTGGGAGGGAATATATTTGTTGGCGCATTTATTGCAGGCGTTCTCAGTACAATGGCGATCGCAGTAATTAGGACGCGATCGCCAATCAAAGAAGATGCAGCAATGGGCATAGTTTTCTCTGCATTCTTTGCCCTTGGGATCACCCTAATTACAGTTATTCAAAAAGATAACAAAATCGACCTGAATCACTTTCTATTCGGCAATATTCTCGGCGTTACCATTGACGAAGTGCGAGACACCGCCATCATTGCGGCAGTTGTTTTATTAGTTGTAGTTTTGTTATACAAAGAACTTTTATTTTACACCTTTGACCCCTTAGGCGCACAAGCCGCAGGCTTACCAGTCAATCGGTTGAACTTTGGATTAATGCTGCTAATTGCCTTAACAATTGTCGCCAGTATGAAAGCCGTAGGTGTGATTCTCGTACTCTCACTATTAATTACCCCAGGTGCTACCGCCTATTTATTAGTTAAACGCTTAAATCAAGTGATGATTTTGGGTGCAGTCATCGGCGTAATTTCTAGTATTAGCGGTATGTACCTCAGCTACTTTTATAACTTACCCTCAGGCCCCGCGATCGTTTTAGTAGTATCGGGATTATTTGTATCGGCATTATTATTTAGTCCTCGACACGGGATATTTACGCCGCAAAAGAAGAAAGAGATGGTAGAAAAGTAAATTTATTTAAAAGTAGGGTGTGTTATGCCGCAGGCTAACGCACCTTGTACGAATTACGAATTAGTTAAGACTTCTCATTATCCCGCAAACCCGCCGTCACAATATTGTTATGCCGTAGGCTAAGGCACCTTGAATTGTTGGCGGTGCGTTGCGCTGCGCGACAACACACCCTACACTGAAATTTTTTAACTTAGAGCTAGCCTTTTCCCAGGCTAAATTCTTGATGAAAACTCGCAATTTACGTAATTATCAACCTTGCTCTTGATTTATTTACAGTAAACTGAGCTTAAGCCTCAGTAATACATTATCTTAAATTCTGGTATTCAAAATCGCCAAATACCCACTATGGCAGACATTAAACTTACAATCAGTTTTATTGACCAAGACTTAGATGAAGAAGAAAAAGACGAAGAAGCCGAAAGACTTCTGACTTAAATGAAAGAACTTGATGAGGTAGAAGAAGTTAACCGAGTAGCTGAACTCAACGCACCAGTGGGAAGCAAGTCAATTACAGGCTATGTTGTCGGTCAAGTGATGGCTATTATGAAATCGGAAAGTGTCAAGCAAGTTTGGGGTTTTCTTAGCGATCGCTTAGGTAACAAGCCGATTGAAATAGAACTAGAATTAACCAAAGAAAGCGGAGAAAGCAAGAAAGTCAAGGTTAAAGCCAGCAGTCGCAAAGAATTAGAAGCAGCAGTGAATGCAATACAAGAAATTACAAAGGTGTAGATAGGTAGATGGCAAAGCTAGCATTGCTGATTGGAATTAGTGAGTACCAACCTGGGTTAAATGCTTTACCTGGGGCTGTGCAAGATGTAAAAGCAATGCAGCGAGTCTTACAGCACTCAGAAATGGGTGATTTTGCCGTTGCTGATGTTACAGTGCTGGAAAATCCCCCACGCCAGAAAATGGAAGAAGCAATTGAAAGTCTGTTTTCTAATTGTCAAAAAGATGACCTAGTGCTGTTGTATTTTTCTGGACATGGGATTAAAGATGATAGTGGCAGACTATATTTAGCAACTAACCAAACACGTAAGCATCCAAAAGGCGAACTCATTCAAACTACCGCCACTGCTGCCAGCCTGATACATGAAATGATGGAAAAAAGCCGTTCTCGGCGACAGGTAATTATTCTTGACTGTTGCTTTAGCGGTGCTTTTGCCGAAGGAATGAAGGCGAAAGATGATAACAGCGTAGATATTAAAAACCAACTGGGAGGAGAAGGACGGGCAGTACTAACTTCTTCTACCTCTACCCAGTATTCTTTTGAACAAGAAGGGGCAGACCTATCAGTTTACACTCGCTACATTGTCGAAGGAATTGAGAAAGGTGCAGCTGACACTGATAACGATGGCATGATTTCTGTAGATGAACTGCATGAATATGCCCGAAAAAAGGTGCAAGAAGCAGCCCCGGCGATGAAGCCAGAAATTTATGCTGTTAGGGAAGGCTTTAAAATTAAGCTAGCGAAAGCTCCTGTAGACAATCCTCAATTGGAGTACCGTAAGGAAGTAGAGCGATGTGTAAGAGATGGTAAAGTTTCGGTTACAGGTCGCCGCATTCTCAAGCGTCGGCAGACTCAACTTGGTTTGTCAGTTCAGGTAGCAAGCCAAATTGAAACCGAAGTTTTGGAACCTTATCGCAAGTATCAAGAAAATCTCAAGGAATACGAAGAAGCGCTAATTGAGGCGGTTGAGGATGAAGGTACTCTAAGTCAGCATACACGAGAAGAATTAAAGCGGTTACAGCAACTTTTGCAACTCAGAGATGAGGATATTGTGAGTATTGAGGCAGGAGTGATCCCACCCTCAACCCATCAGAGCAAGCAAGGAGGGGAGGAAGAGGTGGCAAAGAAGACTACCTCAGAAGCACCTAAAACCGAGGATGATCTCAGTTCAGAAAAAGGCGTAGACTATACTAAACTGCGCAACTTGCTAGCAGCACAGAATTGGAAAGACGCTGATGATGAAACTTATCTAGTAATGCTTCAAGTCGTAGGACGAGACAAAGGTGACTGGATTAGGGATGAAGAACTGTTAAACTTTCCCTGTACCGACCTCCGCACAATTGACCGCCTATGGGTAAAATATAGCAATGGACGTTTTGGCTTCAGCGTTCAAAAGGAAATTTACTTAAGCGTTGGTGGTCAGCTAGACGGTAAGTATTACGAAGAAGCCTGGAATAAATTTGGCGATCGCGTTGGATGGAGAGCGAAAAGCAAATGGATTAGCTACAGTCAAGTCACTTTTGATAGCTCTGCTCCTAGAGGACACCTCCCAGCCAGAGGAGATAGGCTTATCCGTGTGGTAAGGGGTTGGGTGGCTGGGTCTTATATCGCATCAAGACTAATAAAGTGTAAAATTTAAAGCTTTCAAAAATTTATTACAGGCTCTCTTCACACGCAGTAATCAACTTTTCATAAATCCGATACCAGGCAACCCCTTCGCGGAAGTTAAAAGTCAAAAGATTATTAGAGTTTTCTTTACTCGTTACTATTGATTTAGCAATAATTTTAATCAGCTTTGTTGCCTTCATCTATAGCTCGACTGGGATGCGGTACATGGTAGGGGCACGGCATCAATAATATTTCGGTTTATACAATAAATTTTACTGGTGCCGTGCCCCTACGATATGTGATTCAAATATGCAAAAAATCTTGTAAACTGTGATCGCTCTATCTCTGACAAAATGTGTAGGCATAGTCCAACCTAGGCATCGCATAAAAAAAGCTTGGCATATACAGCGATGGTTGCACTCACCAACGAACTTTGGTCATCAACGTTACAACATTAAGCCTTAAGGAAGATTGAGCGATCGCCTATAACTCAACTTAAGCGATCGCAAAACTATTAGATTATGCCAGTCTGCGTAAGGCAAGCGCGTAGGCGTAGCCCATCGTAGACAGTAGATATTTTTACAGAAAGCGATCGCGAAAATCTAAAATTGAAACTAGCTGCGATCGCTGTTTGGGTCGAACTACGATTAGACAGTGAGGTTTTAGGCTAAATCCGGTGAGGTGTGGTTTAGGATCAGGTAATTTTTAGATAATCGCTTTGGATGTTATATCTATCGAAATCATTATTATTAGTTTGCCTAGCCACACATAGTCTTTAAAAGGACGGGTGATATTCCCGCCCCATAAAAAAATCAGTTATTTATCCCAACGTCATCAACCCTTGTGATGATTTCGCATAGCCTTATGGATTTTCTTCCAGCGTTCTTTTTGGGCTAATTCCTCCCGTTTGTCTTGTTTGCGGACAAGATAGTTAAGTTCTTTTTGCAATTTTTGGTAGCTGAGAAATCTTGAAAAATCAAGTTCTCCCTCAAGTAATGCTTGTTGCACTGCACAACCGGGTTCGTTGTTGTGTTGGCAATTACGAAAACGGCATTCTGCGGCTAAGGTTTCGATGTCTGCAAAGGTTCCTTGCAAACTTTCATCACCTGCCCAAAGTTGAATTTCTCGCATTCCTGGGGTATCGATAATTAAGCTGCCTGTCGACAGTAATATCAATTCTCGATTTGTAGTCGTGTGTCTACCTCGGTCGTCACCTCGACGCACTGGTTGCACAGCTTGCACTGATGCACCTTTGAGTTGGTTGGTGATGGTAGATTTACCCACACCAGAAGACCCTAATAAAGCAACTGTTTGTCCTGGTTGGAGGTATGATTTCAAGGCATCCAGCCCTTGATGATTGGTGGCACTCAATACTAGAATTGGTACTCCCAGGGCAACGGCTTCAACTTCTGAGACACTCTCTTCTAAAGAGTTGCACAGGTCGGCTTTATTTAAAACTATGACTGGATTTGCACCACTTTCCCAAGCCAGAATTAGATAGCGTTCAATTCTTCTAGGGTTAAAGTCGCCATCAAGTCCACAAACCAAGAATACAGTGTCAATGTTAGCTGCAACAATTTGTTCTTCGGTTTTACTACCAACGGTTTTTCGGGAAAACTTGCTTTTTCTCGGCAAAATTCCGTGAATGGTAGCGCGTCCTTCTGACTCTCGCGCCTGAATAATCACCCAGTCTCCAACAGCGGGAAAGTCTTGCCCTTGAGTAGCTTGATGTCGCAGTTTACCTGTAACTTCTGCTGTTAGTTCGCCCTGTTCGCTATAAACGATGTAAGTATTTCTGTATTCAATAGCAATCCTACCAACGCTAAAACCTTGTTGGCTATAGGGTGCAAAACTGTGAGTAAAAAAGTCACTCCAGCCTAAAAAATCCAAATTCATTGATGTTTCCTCGATGTGTGTTGCTTGTTATGAACAAGGCGCACAGAGGCGGACACTTTTGTAGATGAGTTTCTCTAGTGTCTGTAAATTCGAGTATCATTCCTGTAAATGAAGGACTGAACGAAAATCTCTGCGCCTTGTGTTGGTTTTTTTGAAGGGAACCCGGACGGCTAGCAATTCAGTCATGATTCTTCCTCTCTAATGTAGTACAAGAATAATCTACATCACTACATTATCTCATTTCGGCAAAACTGGCATCAAATACTGTGATGGCATGGTTAGTAAAGGTAATGCCCTCACCAACCAAGGAATCATTAAGTTATGTTATGGAATTCATACTTGATTTTTGAAATACACGTAGCGATCGCCAAAATCTAAAATTCAAACTATCTGCGATCGCCGTATGGTTATGCGATAGTTCACGGCAATTTAAGGGTTAACTCTGCTGTTGAATAAAATGGTGAATACTTGAAAGAGCATATTGTTAGGTTGGTTTATAAAAGTTATGTCCTACATAAATTCAGCGCCGCATATCCATATAGCAGACTCCTTTGTCACCCATCCTGAAATGCTCTTTGCTCTTTTGCGGGATAAGGTTGAGTGGGACGAGCGTTTACGGGCAAGAAAGACGGCTAGCTTTGGCGTTTCCTATGACTACTCAGGTATGATCTATCCCCAGGTTGAAATGCTTGCTGAACTTCTCCCGATATGTGAACAGATTTACGAAGAGCTTCATTTCTACCCAAATAACTGTCTCCTCAATTACTACCAGGATGGGTTATCGTCAATGGGCTTCCACTCAGACTCAAGTGAAGAGTTGAGCGAAGGAACTGGAGTGGCGATTGTATCCTTAGGTGCTGAACGAAGGATCGTTTTTCGCAGCAAACTAGATAGCTCAATTAAGTTTTCATTTCATCTGAAAAATGGCGCTCTCTTGTATATGCCGAAGCAGATTCAGTCAGACTGGTTGCACGCGATCCCCAAAGCACCTGGTGTTGGAGAACGAATCAGTCTTACGTTTCGATCAATTGTCAAATCTCATACCTAAACAAAATTCTTAAACCTGTTGAGAGTAGGGATTACATTAGTGATTTGATGGCATTAACCAAGTAGGCAATCGCCTACAATCCAACTTAAGCGATCGCTCGTTCCTAAAACGCGGTAAACTGCACTTCATCTCAACGAACCGCTTTCAGGGCTTCGTACAATAATTTATATCGCTCAAACCCTGCTTCGTACACAGAATTTGCTTGCGGCTGTACCACACTGCTGTCCTGTGCCAGTATCTTAAATGCAGCTTCTAAATTAGGATATGCACCAACCCCCACCATTGCTAGAATAGCTGCTCCGTAAGCGGCTCCTTCTTCGGCTTTGGGTGCAATCAGTTCTGTTTGCAAAATATCTGCCAAAATTTGTAACCAAATTTTAGATCGTGCGCCTCCGCCTGTTGCCAAGAGTTGATGCACGGGAGCAATTCCACTAATTACCTCCAAGGCTTCCCGCAAGCTAAATGCCACACCTTCCAGCACAGCACGAGTTATATCTGCTTGAGTATGAGCTAATGACAGATTAACGAAAGCACCGCGAGTATCTGGATCGAGGTGGGGACTGCGTTCGCCTGCGAGGTGAGGTAGAAATAGAACACCACGCGCACCAGGAAGCGATCGCTCTGCCATATCCATCAATTCGGTGTAGGATATCTGCGGTGCAAATGTATCTCGATACCAACGCAGAGATCCACCTGCTGCTAGCGTCACTCCCAACAGATGATAGCCGCCATCGACATGGCAAAATAAATGCACTCGTCCTTGGGGATCGGGAATTGGGCGATCGCATGGTGCAAAGATAACTCCTGATGTGCCTATACTCAAACTACCTCGATTAAGGTTGCTTGATGAGATACCCAAACCAATCGCTGCTGCTGCATTGTCGCCTCCGCCTGCAATCACAGGTAATCCGGCTGGGAGTTCCACACGGGTGGCAATTTCTGATTTCAATCGTCCGGCGATCGCGGTAGACTCAACTACTGGGGGAAAAAATGCAGGATTAATATTGAGAGTATCAAGAATATCTGTGTCCCATTGGCGAGTTGCCAAGTTCAAACACCCAATACCAGACGCATCAGATGGTTCTGTGAATGATTCACCAGTTAGCACATATCCCAGATAATCTTTTGGTAAAAGAATCTGCCACAACTGAGCATAAGCATCGGGTTCTTCAGTTCGCAACCATACAAGCTTCGGCAGTTGAAATCCAGTAATAGCAGGATTTCCCGTGCGCTGAATCAACTCCTGACGGGGAATAGCGGCTTCAATTGCTTCAACAGCTTTACCTGTACGTTGGTCATTCCACAAAATTGCTGGTCTAATTGCTTTCCCTTCAGCATCAAGCGGAACCATACCATGCATTTGCCCAGATAAGCCAAGGGCGATGGCTTGGTGTCCATCTAGCTGGTGAGCAACATCAGATAGTGCATCTAAACTTGCTTCCACCCAATCCGCTGAATTCTGTTCCGTCCAACCGGGGTGTGGAGTTAACAGGGGATAGCTTCTCGTAGTCTGAGCGATAATTTGCCCTTGCAGGTCAACTGCGATCGCTCTTACTCCTCCTGTACCCAAATCTAAGCCAACTACGACATCAGTCATGTCATTTGCTTTGCATGGAATATATCTTTAAATTACCAAGGGCACAAAATTGTTGTGCCCCTACTGAGGTGTAATTATTTGCAATTACCTAAAACTGCCAATTTACTTGCAAACCAATAATATCCACTTCGCTGGCAAATTTCCCTGTGAGTGTACCTGCTGTAGTGCTTGATTGGTTAATCAAGCTATCGTCAGAGAACACATGGCTATAACCAATGTCTACATTGAAAGATTTGGAAGGCTTGTAACTAGCACCAAATCCAATCAAAGTGCGATCGCCACCAGGTAGTCGCGGAGTATTATATTGATCGCTAATCGGGCTAGGATCGTAAGTAACACCAGTTCGCAGGGTTAATTTGTCATTGACTGCGTAGTTTACCCCCACACCGACGCGGTAAGTATCGTTCCAATTTTCTGGTTGTACGCTGTCTGCTTGAGCAGGGTTGTCAAACTTGACTCGCAGTTCTTGGAAGCGACTCCATTGTGTCCAGGTAACATCGCCAACAACTGATACTTGGGGGCTAAGTTCTTGGTAAATCGCAAGTGAGAGTGTATCAGGTAGTTTGACAACAGCGCTGGCTCCTGTATCTGTAAACTGTCCCCTAGCTGTAAGGATTCTGAGATTTTCTGGGACGCTGAAATCCGCATTACCCCGGATATCTTGAGTAATGGGAGAACGGTAACTTAAACCAATGCGCGTACTTTTGCTCGGTTCATACATTACCCCCAAGTTATAGCCGACACTCCAGTCGGAACCAGTGACTTTCACAAAGCCGTCTGCCTGTTGAGGTAAGGTAGGTAAACCAACACTCCGCCCAATCAAACCAAAGTCGATCGCATTCGAGAGTGTAGCTTCAGCATACTGGATATTCAGACCTGCGCCTACAGAAAAGTTATCAGTTACCTTAGCGGCAATAGTGGGATTAATATTATAGGTGCTGAGTTTAGATTCAACTGCCTGGTAACGCCCAACCCAGTTATTGTCATATTTAGTAATTAGTCCAAAAGGAACGTTAATTCCCAGGCCTAGCTTGACGCGATCGGAGACACTCCAAGCAGCATAAATGTTTGGGATCACAACATCCACACCAGCTTCGCCACCATTACCACCTGTTAATGGCGCACCTGTTACTACGCGAGAACCTTGGTTTTGAAACTGGATTGTTGGGGAAATGACAAAAGTAGCTCCAACTACAGAATTGTCTTCTAAGCGAGTTAACCCAGCAGGATTTGCAAAAATCGTACTAGCATCCTCAGCGCTAGCTGCACTACCAGCAAAGCCATTTCCCAGAGCCTTGACACTCTGTTCATTGAGAGCAAATCCACCCGCCAATGCAGAGTTAGCTGTAGCGTTGACAGTAAGTACCACAAAGATTGGCACTAGCAACAAGTTCACCTGTAATTGTTTCATATTGATGTTTTTAGAATTTAAACAGTTTTAAATTCGCGATCGCTTTTGCGCTTTCAAAGCAAAGTGATCGCTGATGAAATTGATTATTCAGCAATCTGATAAATTTCCAGTCATTTTTTTACAACTTGTTGCGTGTAGCTACTGCTGTGTTAGCTTGGCTCAATCTTGTGTAGGATATCAAGAAAATGGTCGTCGCGATTTGCTACGAGAAATTTTAGAGGATGGCGATCGCGAGACAGTTTTTTGATCGAGTCGCCGAACCAGCGGATGCGGTGCAGGAACAGCATGATGAAACCAACTCGGCGGTGTCGTAGCAAAGTATTGAACTAAGGTATTGAGTAAACTGCTGTAAGCCGAATGCATATCTACAAACCCCAGCCACGCTGATTCCGCATCCTCTAGCACAAAACCCATCTGCGCTAAGCTAACCCGTGACTGCTCAAATTGTTCGCGATCGACTTCTAGTATGTCTGCGGGGGGAAGTTGAAATAAGCGATGCAGATCGAGCAAAATCCGACAGCCCATTCGGTGCATCAAATAGGCTCGACCACAATGCTCGTTTTTAACGGTGGTGAGCAGCAGTGTGCAAGCATCGAGCATAGCACCGAGGGTACCAATCCAAGAATCATCTGCCGACGTCGAGCGAAAGAACGAGAGAATGGGATAAGCGCGATGACTTTCTAAAATTTCGGCTGCCCATGCTTCCCAATTGCCTATATCATGGGGTAATTGGTCGAGAATCTTTAACCGAGCATAAGTTTCCAGCAACATCACCCCTGATGGCGGACTTCCAGCCCGGGCCTCAATCAAATCGACAACTATCTCCCGAGACTGGAAGGAGCTATAAAGCGAGAATAAAAAGCTGATTACCAGCGACATCACTGCCAATCCCGATCCAGCTGCTGCTAGCATCACCAACCGCGCAATTCCCACTGGCACAAAATCGCCAAATCCAAGGGTGAATAGCGAAGTTCCCGCCACATAAAGGGCATTGCCAAAATCTTGAATCTTAGGTTGAATAGAGTCTTGCAAGGCATATAAAATCAGTCCGTACCCAAAAATCAACGCCATCACCCAAACTGCCAGCAGCAGCATCAACGACAGCGGCGCAAAGATTCCTAGTAAATACTCCCGCAGCTTTTTACCAGCAGACAAACTCAATCTTCGCCACGGCGACCAGCATAATCTGATCAGCAGCGATGAAATTCTAATAGTGCGGGGCGATCGCCGCGGAACGACAACCGCTTGAAACACATCAAACGCCACGATAAAAATGATTAAGATACCAAAGATCGCTTCACATATCGCCATCGTTTGATTGCCTGAGTTAGGGCTGAGTTGTTAAACAGTTTTTATTTGTAGCGGCGATCGCAGTTCTGTTTCATCTGCCCTATGGTTGTTTAGTCCATCTGTACAACACAATTTCTCCCTTGTGCTTTCGCCTGGTAGAGTCCTTGGTCGGCAGCAGCAATTAAGCTAGCAGCAGATGATTGACTATGAGGAATGATAGTTGCCACCCCCAGACTAAGGGTGATGAATTTACTGGCTAGAGAATTGGGATGAGGCAGTTGTAATGCACTAATATTACTTTGGATTTCTTGAGCAACTGCAATGGCTCCTTTGGCATCAGTATTCGGCAAAATAACTGCAAACTCTTCCCCACCATAGCGAGCAACTAAGTCAGCCGGGCGTTTCACTGTTTGAGAAATTGCTTTAGCCACGTGTCTGAGTGCATCATCTCCTGCTATATGTCCATGAGTATCGTTGTAAAGCTTAAAGCAATCGACATCACACAAAATCAAAGATAAGGAGGCTTGCTCTCGTGCTAACCGTTGCCACTCTGCGTTGAGCGTATCATCAAAGCAGCGTCGATTTGCAACTTGAGTCAGACCATCCGAAGCAGCAAGACGCTGTAATTCCTGGTTTGCTTGTTGTAATTGGTGATAAAGTTCCGATTGCTGAATAGCGATCGCAGCTTGACTTGCTAGCTGATTAAACAAGTTAATTTCCGATTGTTGCCATTGTCTGGTATTACTGCATTGGTGAGCAATCAATAGCCCCCACAAACGCTCTTGCTGTAAGATGGGCACAATCAGATTTGCCCGGATTTGCAACCTCCGTAATAGCTCTACATGGCAAGATGATAGTCCTTCGGTTTCAATGTCTGCGATTGCTCTTGTATTACCTTGTTGGTAATAAGCTGCATGGGTAGATTGAAAGCACGTGTCCATCACCTGAAATCCCAGAATAGACATACATCCTTCTGCTAATGATTCGACAGCGACTAGCCCACTCCAGTCTGGTTGAAACTGATAGATTACCACTCGGTCTACCTGAAACAGTTGTCGCACTTCGTTCGCTGTGGTTTGCAAAATCTCGTCTAACTCCAAAGATTGTCGGATGTGTTGCGTTACAGTAGCGACGATTCGCTCGGACTCGCTTTGGTGTTGAACCTGCTGCTTAAGCTCCTGGCAATTTGCCAATGCTACAGTTACTATGCTTGTATCAAAGTTAGGCGTAGCAGTAGCAGGTACTGCACTGGGTTTGGCAATCAAATAGCCTTGAGCAAAAGTTGCGCCGCGTTCTCGCAGCCAGTTCAGTTCCTCTATGCATTCAATTCCTTCTGCAACGGTTTGGATATTTAACTTTTGAGCAATTTCGAGAAGTTTCTCGGTAATTGAAGCTTTGTACAGGTCTTGATGCACATCTCGAATTAACTCCATGTCCAATTTAATAAAGTCTGGACGCAACTTATGCAGCAAATTTAGTCCAGAATAACCAGAACCAAGGTCATCAAGGGCCACTAAAAACCCAGCATCTCGGTAGAATTGGAGTACAGCTTTGAGGTGGGCTAAATCTTGAGGATTATCTGACTCCACAACTTCAAAGACAACTCGCTCATGGGAAATGCCTGCTTGATCGATGGCTTCTACTGTACTCCGCAAGCAAGAAACTGGGTCATAAAGCGCCGTTGGGGAAAAATTGATGAAGATGTGCCCACTTATTTGATGGTGGTTATATTGAGCGATCGTGCTCAGGCGAGCAACGCGGTCGAGTTGTGGCAGGAGTCCGGCTTCGGTGGCTAACTCTAGGATTGGTCCTGGAGGCAATAAATTGCCTTGTTCATCCAGTCCCCGCAATAACGATTCATATCCATAAATTTGGGATGTATCTTTAATTGAGACTATGGGTTGGAAGTAACTAGTAAATCGTTCCGTTGCCAGCATATCAACCAGCCAGTCCGACTGGTTATATTTAATGAAGCGTTGCAATGAAGCGATATCACTAAAATCTTGGAGTTGAGGTTGGATAGCGCCGCGAATAAAAAGGACTTGTGTCTCTTTTAGTTCTCTTGGTGCAAGTAGTTGGGCTAGGTTACGGGCAATTTCTTGGGCTTGTCCGGGTCTACAATCCAAACTCAAACCTGGCCGCTCCTGCATCAATTCATATACAATTGCGAACTGCTGTAGATAGGAAGTTACTTTCTTTAGAGTATGTGGAACGGGAAACCAAAGAAAGAGTCTGCCTGCTTCCCCAGTCCGGCAGCGTGCAACTTTGCGACAAGCACAAGTCTTGGAGATAGGAGATTTTTGACTCATAGGTAACTACCTTGCTCAACCCAATTTACTTTAGTATTCCCACTACAATTCTTGTAAAAAATGAACTACACTTCAAGTACATGAAGATTTAGTGAGTTCGGTAAACTAGGTATTTAGCTGAATAGGTAAGTCACGAACGTATCTCCAATCTTACTGCTATGTTGGGGTTAAGAAATACTCAACCTCTGTAGAAGTAAAATACTTTTAACTTATCGAGTACTGCTTGGAGATGGAGTACTAGTTGAAGTCGTGGGATTTGCAATAGAGCGAGCCTGTTGCAGATGTTGTTGCAGGATTGGCAGCGTTTGCGCCGCAAATGCTTTGAGGTCTGGATTTTGCCCTTGCTGAGCTTGGCGTTGATATAAGGACACATCCTTGACATGATCTTGAACCATGTGATTCATGTATTGGCGATCAAAGCTAGTACCAGAAAGCTTGGATAACTGTTGCCTGACTTTCTCATTTTCATTGCCGATACCAGTGGGCAGCGTCATACCTTTCTGAGTCGCTAACTGTTGAAGTTGATTGTTTGCTTGGCTATGATCTTGAACCATACGCTGTCCAAACTGTTTTACTGCATTGCTAGCTCCACGTTGTGATGCTAGTTGTCCTAGTTGGACTTCTGCTAAACCACCTTGAGCAGCTTCAGTGACAAACTGCCTATCGGCAGAACTGAGGGTAGGTTGCGCTGACGGAGTTGGCGAAGGACTTTCAGCTGTTTGCACAGGCTGAATTGTCGCAGATGGAGCTTGAGATGTATTTTGGTCTTGTTGAGCAGTTGATGAACAACCAGTCGCTAGAGATAAGGCGATCGCTACCAAACTGGCAGACAGTATTGTATGGTTGACCATAATCAATGTTCTCCTTTGATAAAGCTGTAGCTTACAGTCTTGAATTACAGCGATTCCGAATAAAAAATTTAGCGATCGCACAGTTGCGTGCGATCCGCTAATGCAGATGTTGATGAATTAAAATCACAACTCACAATTAACGTGAGCCTGATGCTGTTGGTGTGAACTGTGCAAATAGATTCAACATTTCCTGGTTAAATGCTGGGATATCATCTGGTTGACGACTCGTTACCCAATTCCCATCTACTACAACTTCTCGATCTATCCAGTTACCGCCTGCGTTACGAATGTCATCTTGAATAGTGTAGTAACTAGTTAAAGTGCGGCCTCGTACCAAGTTAGCAGATATCAATTCCCAAGGCGCGTGGCAAATGGCAGCGAATGGCTTACCTGCTTGTTGCATTTGCTGTAGGAATAATTGCACTTTTGGCCCCATTCTTAGCGTATCTGCGTTGAGTGCGCCACCAGGCAACAATACCGCATCGTATTCGCTAGCTTGAGCTTCATCAATACCGCGATCAACATTCACGGTTGTTCCTTTATCGTGATGCCGGAACGCTTGGATTTGCCCAGATTTCGTCGAGATAATTTCTACCCTTGCACCAGCTTCTTGGAGTGCTTGTACAGGTTCTGTGAGTTCAGTTTCTTCAAACCCATCAGTTGCTAAGACTGCAACTCGTAAATTTGATAAGTCAGCCATGATTATCTCCACAGGATGATTTAGCCAATACAATGTTAATTAGCGGTAATTGGGTCTACTGAAAGTTGTTTGTAAATTCTAAAGCGCGCTCAACAATGCTTTTAGGTAGACAAACCTGTAATCTCAGGTTTAATTGCGATCTATCTATATTGATATAGGTGCGTTGAGCTAATGAGTGTAAACTCTTCTATTCTAGGTAAGCTTAACTGTTTGAGGCTTTGTCTTAAGAGAGATTTTGTAGTAGGGTCTCTCATTTTTGATGTTACCAAGGTCACAATTAAGCTTTATAATTCAACGGTTACTCCCGCTTCTAATTCCAGCGCTTTGATCAAAGCCGAGGCGTTTTCTTCTCCCCATCCTTGATTGACAGCCGCTTTGAGCGTTTCCCGTACAAGGGCGGCAGCAGGCGTTGGCGAATTCAAATCTTGGGCAAAACGAGCAATTAAATTGGCATCTTTGAGCATGTGTTTTAATGCAAAATTTGGCGTAAAATCGCGCTCAAGTAGTGTCTTACCCATGCCGTCAAAAATCGGAGAGCGAAAATCTACTACATGCAGAACATCGAGAACGTCTTGTGGATTTAGTCCGGCTTTAGCCGCCAGAATCATCGCTTCTCCTAATGCTTCAATTTGGGTTGCCACAATCGAGTTACCGATGAGTTTCATCGCAGCTCCTTTGCCCGTGTCTCCAAGGTAATGGATCGTTTCGCTTAACGGTGCCAAAATTGGTTTGACTTGCTCAAATACGTTCTGCTTCCCACCTACAACAATCCACAATCCTCCAGCTGCGGCTTCGTTTTTACTACCAAAAACGGGAGCATCGAGAAATTCCACTTGCTTTTGGGCATAAGCTGCGGCTTCGCGTCGGGATGTGTCGGGATGAACCGTACTCATATCAATGGCGATTTGTGGCGATCGCACATTTGATAAAATGCCATCTTGCCCAAAAACAACCTCTTCTACCGCCTTATCATCTGCCAGTGAGTACATGATGACTTCAGCATTGTTAACGGCTTGTGCAGGTGTTTGTGCTAGTACTGCACCTTTTTCCACTAGAGGCCTACAAGCTTCTGGGCTGCGATTCCAAGCCGTGACTTGATAACCAGCTTTGAGTAAGTTAGTTGCCATGCCACGTCCCATGATACCGAGTCCTAAATATGCAATGCGTTCCATATGATGCCTTACGTAAAGGAAGTTGATAGCGTGCTCGAAATCTGCTTCTACTCTTCCCTCACATCATCAAGGCTTTGGGAATAAATACATCTCCCCATCGGTAGAGCCAACAAGCTCTGACTTTGTGCTTAAAGCAATTCTTCCTTTGACTACTTGAAATGGAACTACGCGATCGCTTATCTTGAGAGACGTTGAGACTATTTATTAGGAGTATTACTGAAATTCAAAAGGCTGAAATCGATAGATACTATTCTTAGGATTGATGTGGCTAAACACCGTTTTTGTCATTCTAGAAACCAAATATAGATGTATTGCTCTAAAGTCGAAAAAATGGCTGGACAATCACAACAAAAAACATTGATACGTCAAAACACTATCCTTGCTGCCAAAAACTTCTTAGCGAAAATGGACAACGACGCAACACCAGAAGAATTGGACATGATCGCCAATAGTGTCGGCGAAATCGCACTCTTTTGGCATCTGATTGGGAATCCTGAGGAGATTTCTTTGCTGGAGTTGCAAGGATAGTATTAAACAGCAATTAACTTGACTGCTGGGAATAATTACACTATGAGCACCAAAATTTGTTGGGCAAGCTTTTTTGCGATCTGTGTTTAGTTTTTTAAGACAGCGATCGCATCGTTCTAAATGTGGTAAATTTTGCCAGAGGTTACAATCGTGCAATAATTTGCCACTGTTTATTTTTTAAACTGGACTTTTTCTAGATTAATCAACTTAAAATTCTAATTTTTTTTAGAAATTAAAGGTTACAATTTTTGACTTAAAAATAATAACCCATGTCTAAGCAATAAGTGTTTTTGCAATGGCTCAGAGCGTTGTAAATTCCCTATGATTGGCGACGCCTACGACAACCTTAGGTAATGTTTACAGCCAGGAATAATTTATATTACTACACAATTAATTGTACCTCAACAACTGAAACCATGATGATGATAGGTTTTGAGCCTATATAATTACATTTGCAAGGGGAAGTTCAGTATAATTCTGTTAAATAAACAATGTAACATTTATTACTATTAAAATTTATCATTTCAATAATTAACGACTATATTTATTGATATAGGCTAAAAAGAATATTCCTTTAGTTAGAATCATAAAATTAACTAAATGCCATAACATTATCCTCGTTCTACTCTATTTTTTAGAGGATGGTATTATGGCATATTTAACAAAATCAATTATATCTAAAACCATTATACCGATTCAAAGAGCGAATAGATGCCGCCATCAAGATTATTTTTTATTCAAAGCAAAATGCGTCTGTTTCAAAGATTAGTCTCCTGAGACAAGCAGCAAAGTGTCTAGTAGTTATAATCTGAATAGGGTAGGATCATCTCCAAAGATTGGTTGCTGCAAATGGAAATGATTAGGTTTCTATAACGCGCTTAATTAAGAAGCTTTACAATTTAGTTTTTTTCTCAAAAGCATAAGAATCAACACAAAATTTCATTATTTGCATCATCGCAAATAATGAAATTTTGGACAAATACTTATTAGATTAAGACTTGCGCAATAACTCGCTGAAAGTTTTATTCCTTTGTTTCCTACCTTGCGAGCAGGGCTAGGCTTCGGCAACGCCCGCCGTAGGATGCCCGAAGGGCTGTAGGGCGAACGCCCAACATCAAAAGTGTCTATGTGGCACCCTAGCCAGGAAAGGGGAACGTCTTTGCATCTAGGTTTTTTCATAATTTTGCGTAAGTCCTGTAAATGATGAGTCCGGTAGATAAATTTGTGGGTGCAAGAAATACACAGTCAGAAAAAACAAGTTGATATGGATGCAAAATATGATAGTAAATTTTTTGGAAAATAACGCTGCGATCGCACAACATGAGCTTTTGTTGAAGTGGAATAACACAAAATTTGAGTATCCCGAACAATGTATTCATGAGTTATTTGAAGCACAAGTACAGCGCACACCTGATGCCGTAGCAGTGGTGTTTGCAGACCAGAAATTGACTTACTCTGAGCTAAATATTAGAGCCAATCAACTGGCACATTACCTACAGAACCAAGGAGTCGCTTCAGAAGTACTAGTTGGTATCTGTATGGAACGCTCCTTGGAAATGATTGTGGGGCTATTGGCTATACTCAAGGCGGGTGGAGCCTATGTGCCATTAGATCCAGCCTATCCTCAAGAGCGTTTAGCTTTAATGCTGGAAGATTCACAATTGCCAATACTCTTAACTCAAACAGAACTACTTTCTCGCTTGCCATCTCATCAAGCCCAAGTAGTTTGCTTAGATAGTGATTGGCAAACAATTACTCAAGAAAGTCAAGAGAATCTAAATAGCAAAGTCACACCTGCCAATTTGGCGTACACCATTTACACATCTGGTTCTACTGGAAAACCGAAAGGTGTACAAATTATTCATCAAGCAGTGGTTAATTTCTTAGCTTCGATGAAACAACAGCCAGGGTTTACGGCTGAAGATATTTTATTGGCAGTAACAACCATCTCTTTTGACATAGCAGTTTTAGAACTTTTCTTACCTATCACAGTTGGAGCCAAGGTTGCCATAGTAAGCCAAGAAAAAGCTGCCGATGGAAATCAGTTAATCAAACTGCTGGCAGAATCTGGGGCGACAGTAATGCAAGCGACTCCTGCTACTTGGCGAATGCTAATAGCAGCAGGTTGGCAAGGCAATCAACAGTTAAAAATTCTTTGTGGCGGCGAAGCCATGACCAGAAGCTTAGCTAATCAACTTCTGTCTCGCAGTGCTGAGGTCTGGAATATGTACGGTCCTACCGAGACAACCATCTGGTCAACCGTTTATCGGGTAGAACCTGGAGAAGCTCCGATTTTGGTTGGGAAACCAATTGCGAATACCCAAATTTACTTAATTAACCAGAGTGGAGAAGGCAAAGAACAATTAATTAACTTAGTTCCGATTGGAGAAGCGGGAGAGTTACTGATTGGGGGAGTTGGTTTGGCACGAGGCTATCTCAACAGACCAGAATTGACCAACGAAAAATTTATCGATAACCCTTTTAGTGAAGAATCTGGTAATCATCTATATCGTACTGGAGATTTAGCGCGTTATCTACCAGATGGCAACATTGAATTAATTGGGCGAATTGACAATCAAGTTAAAATTCGTGGTTTTCGGATTGAGTTAGGAGATATAGAAGCAGCCCTGAGTCAACATCCTACTATCAGAGCAGCTGTAGTGTTAGCAACAGAGGACAACTCAGGTAGTAAAAGCTTAGTTGCTTACATTGTCACAGCTACAGAACGCATCTCAAACCAAGATGAGAGTGATTCGGCTCTGATTCGCCAACTCAGAACTTTCCTCAAAGAAAAGCTGCCCGAATATATGGTGCCCAACGCCTTTGTGGTGATGGATAAGTTTCCGCTCACCCCCAATGGCAAAATCGACCGTCGGGCGCTACCTACACCACAACAAGCTAAAGTTGTGGTAGCAGAAGCCTTTGTAGCTCCGCGAAATCCAGTTGAACAAAAATTAGCCGAGATTTGGACGCAGGTTTTACAACTCGAACAAGTGGGGATTGATGACAACTTCTTTGAGTTGGGTGGACATTCACTGCTCGCAACTCAAGTTATTTCCCGCGTCCGGCAAGCCTTCTGTGTAGAAATATCCTTGCGATCGCTGTTTAGCAATCCTACCATCGCAGAGTTGGCACAAGCGATCGCCCAGTTGCAAACAGGCGATGACCAAAACCACCAGCCAATTCCCCAACTGGCGAACCGCGAATCAATTCCCCTATCTTTTGCGCAACAACGAGTCTGGTTTTTAGAGCAACTAGAACCAAACAGCTCGGCGTATATCATTACTGATGCCCAGCGCTTGCAAGGTAAACTGAACGTTGGCATTTTGCAACAATGTTTAGATGCGATCGTTACCCAGCACGAAGCCCTCAGAACTACTTTTATCCTTGCTAGTGATGGTAGTCCCATCCAAGTAATTAACCCACCCCGGCCAGTCGAACTCAAACTTATTGACTTGCGATCGCATCCTCAACCAATACAACAAATTCTTAATCAAGAAGCACAACGTCCCTTCAACTTGGCATCAGATCTAATGGTGCGTGCTACCTTGGTGCAGATTGACACAGAGGAGCATATCTTGATGTTAGCCATGCATCATATCGCCTCTGATGGCTGGTCTACAGACATTTTCTGGCAGCAGTTAGCAGTACTTTACGAAGCATTTTTGGAGGGTAAACCTTCGCCTTTAACGCCTCTGCCAATCCAATATGCCGATTTTGCTGTTTGGCAACGTCAATATTTATCTGGGATGCTGCTGGAAGCAGAGCTAGACTACTGGAAAAATCAACTAGCAGGTGCGTCCACTGTCTTAGAATTACCCGCCGACCGACCGCGCGCTCCCATCCAAACCTATCGAGGGGCGAGCCAATCGTTGAGTTTATCCTCAACTCTAAGTGCATCGCTCACTGCCTTGTCGCGTCAACAAGGTGTGACTTTGTTCATGACTCTATTGGCGGCTTTTGGTACTCTACTGCATCGTTACACTGGACAAGAAGACATTCTCATTGGTTCGCCAATTGCTGGTCGCAACCGTGCAGAAATTGAAGAGTTAATTGGATTTTTTATCAATACAGTTGTCTTGCGGACTCAATTTGCTGATAACCCCAGTTTTGCTGACCTACTAGCTCAAGTTCGGGAAGTAGCATTAGGAGCTTATGCGCACCAAGACATGCCCTTTGAGAAATTAGTAGAAGAACTCCATGTAGAACGGGATACCAGCCGCAACCCCCTATTCCAAGTGTGGTTTAATATGCTCAACTTAGGGGATATGGAAGTGGAACTACCTGGGTTGGTGGTTGAACCTGTTTCTTTAGTGGAAGCTCCTTCCAAGTTTGATTTAACTCTGTATGTCCTCGAACAACAGGAAATTCGATTGGAACTAGTTTACAATGCTGACTTGTTTAATGCAGAACGGATGCAGGAAATGTTGCATCAATTTCAGCATTTACTAAGTCAGATAGTTGCAGTTCCCCAGCAGCCAATCAGTTCCTATTCTCTGGTGACACCAGCATCGCAATCTGTGTTGCCACAACCAAGTGCAACTTTGCCACAGCCAGATTACGAATTAGTCACAACAGCATTTACTTTTTGGGTTGATAGAAATCCAGAACAGACAGCGCTGCGTCAAGGCTCTAGCAATTGGAGTTATCAAGAATTAGGCGATCGCGCTACAACTCTCGCCAGGGCAATGCTATCAACTGGAGCCAAGCCAGGAGATGTAGTCGCCGTCTTCGGAACAAAAAGCTTTGGGCTGATTGCCACTACAATCGGTGTCCTCTTGAGTGGCGGTGTGCTTTTAACTATCGATCCGCAACTGCCCAGCTATCGCCAAGAACTCATGCTGCAAGCGGCAAAAGCGAAATATCTCATCTACATTGATGGTGAGTATCCAGAAGCTAGCGAGTTATGGCAATCTCTGAGCGTCATCTCTGTGGATTCACAGACGGGAGCAGTCATAAATCTGCCCCAAAATGGCAATCAAATTATTGAACTACCACAAATCCAAGCAGATGATGCCGCTTATATCTTCTTTACATCCGGCACTACAGGTATTCCCAAGGGTGTGTTGGGGTGTCATAAAGGACTGGCACATTTTCTCACTTGGCAACGGCAGACTTTTAACATTGGGCAGCAAGACCGAGTTGCTCAATTGACTGGACTTTCTTTTGATGTTGTCCTTAGAGATATCTTCTTACCTTTAATTAGTGGTGCTACCTTGTGTCTACCTGAAGCAGGGGATAACTTAGAACCAACGAAAACTCTACATTTCTTGGAACAAGAGCAAATTTCTGTACTGCACACAGTCCCTTCCTATGCGCAATCTTGGTTAGTTAATGTTCCAGAAGATGTCTCGTTACAAAACTTACGCTGGTTGTTCTTTGCGGGAGAACCACTCAAACAGACACTTGTACAGCAATGGCGCAAAGCATTCCCAACGTCAGGGGAAATTATCAATCTTTACGGGCCAACAGAAACAACTCTCGCGAAGTGCTATTACCAAGTGCCTGATGAACCAACACCAGGAGTCCAGCCCATCGGATTACCGCTACCCCAAACCCAAGCATTAGTGTTTACTTCCCATAATCAAATTTGCGGTATTGGTGAGTTGGGCGAGATTGTGATCCGGACGCCATTTCGCAGTAAGGGATACATCAACGCTACCGCAGAAAATCTGGCTCGGTTTGTCAAAAATCCCTTTGGCAATGACGAACAAGATTGGCTTTACTATACAGGCGATCGCGGCCGCTATCGTCCAGATGGCTTACTAGAAATTCTCGGTCGTCAAGATCATCAAATCA
This sequence comes from Nostoc sp. 106C, assembly GCF_002154725.1. GTDB lineage: Bacteria > Cyanobacteriota > Cyanobacteriia > Cyanobacteriales > Nostocaceae > Aulosira. Next base: position 63,594 of record NZ_MTAW01000219.1, read on the forward strand.
AGCTCCGAGGGATACGCATTGAACCAGGGGAAATTGAGAGCGTATTAACTCAACATCCAAATGTGTTCCAAGCTGTAGTCATTGCCCGTGAAGATGTTCCAGGTGACAAACGCTTAGTGGCTTATATTACTCCAAAAGATACAGCACCCAGCATCAGCGATGTGCGGCGCTTTCTTTCTACCAAGCTGCCACAGTATATGATACCTTCAGTTTTTGTCTTACTAGGCACTTTACCTCTCACCCCGAACGGTAAAGTAGACCGCTGTGCCCTCCCAGCACCGGAATTATCTAGACAGGAACTAGAAGCTACCTTTGTTGCACCTCGCAATCAAGTAGAACGTCAGCTTGTACAAATTTGGCAACAAGTTTTAGGTGTCGAATCTATTGGCGTTAGAGATAATTTCTTTGAACTAGGCGGACATTCGCTACTAGCAGTCAAACTATTTTGGCAAATTGAGCAGACATTTAGTAAACATTTACCTTTGGCGAGTCTTTTCCAATCAGCAACTATTGAAGCTTTAGCTCAAATAATTAGCCCAGAAGAAAATCAGAAACAGAAAAAATCATTAGATACTTGGTCATCCCTGGTAGCAATTAAACCCAATGGTTCTAAACCACCTATATTTTTAACTCATGCAATTTGGGGTAATGTCCTCTTTTATCGAGATTTAGCACGTTATTTAGACTCAGAACAACCAATTTATGGACTACAAGCACGGGGAATTAATCCGCAACAAGCAGCGGTAACTTCCTTAACAGAAATGGCCGCTAACTACATTCAAGAAATTCGTCAGGTTCAACCTCATGGGCCCTATTATCTTGGTGGCTATTCTTTAGGCGGTTTGATAACTTTTGAAATTGCCCAACAACTAAAAGCACAGGGTGAACAAATTGCTCTGCTGGCTATCTTTGATATGTCAGCTCCCGGTTATTCTAGACCAGTTGCTAACTCTGATAATTCTCTGTTTTTTCATGCTCGGAAACTTTTGAATCTGAATATTAAAGAACAACTCAATTATGTATGGGCAAGGGTAGCTTGGCATCTAGAGATAGGAAAGGCGAGCAGTTTAAATAGGTTCTACCTACGTTATATTAAACGCTCACTTGCAGAACTGAGACTTTTGGATGTAGCTTTGGCTAACGATCAAGCTCGTAAGAACTATGTACCATCAATCTATCCTGGTAAATTGACTCTTTTGCGAACTAGTGAACAAAATGAAGGGTTAGATATCGACCCCCTATGGGGCTGGGATAAGCTAGCTGCTGGAGTAGAAATTCATTACGTTCCTGGTGCTCACACCTCTGTTATGCATGAACCTCATGTACAAGTAGTTGCGGAGAAATTGCGGAATTGCTTGAACAAAGTAGATGCAGAATCAACGCTCAAGATTGAGGAGGAAATGGCGCGAGCTGTAGCCGTAAGATAAGTCTGGTAATGAGATTGCTTTTCTGCGATCGCAGTAACAGATACTACTTTTGATTGCAACTTGGTATTAAAAATTTCTACCAAATCAAACAATCTTTGCAACATCTCATTCATTTATAGGGGTGCACAGCTAGCTGTACGCCCTTACTCATGTATTTGTTGCTTGCTTAGACCAGGTAGAACGAGCTACCTCAAAACTGTTTAAGCTGGAAGATATTCTAGAAGCAGTCTGTCAAAACATCCTGGCACTGGAGCAGTATGGGCTAATTTGGCCAAACATTACCTGGAACCAGACCCAGAACTAAGAGATATTCAGCACTTCTAGACAAAGATAAGCACTTATTAGGTGTACTGAATGTGGAAAGTCAGTATATTTCAGCTTTCAACCAGAGACATCAGCGAATGATTGTTCAATACTGCTGATGCTTTGTGTGGCTAAAAAGACCAGAGTAAGATTCTACTTGAACTCAAGAATAAAGACTAAGCTTGGAAAGCGATCGCACCTGCCGATGATGCTTTATTATGGCTCTGGTCAAATACAGGAAACATCACTTGGAACCCAACCAACTAAACCTATTTCCAGACGTGAAACCCAAACCAGCACTTAGAGCAGAGACATTGGTGATCAGTGCTGATGCCCTGCTGAAGTGGAAAGCCCAGATTTTGGACTATCAGCAACGGGTGAGAGAGAGCAAACCGCCGGAGCAGGTGACACTCTTCGACCTAGCCCCCACGCACTGTGACCCAGACACTATGTGCGAGCATAGCAGCAAACTAATTCGAGCATCAAAATATGTATGTCATCTGACCTGAAATTTCTGCTGCAACTCGCTGGTCGGCTGTTGAGCGGGCTAGTGCTGATGATCCTGGTATGGTTATGGGTTGGAGCATCCGGGGCATTCGCAGCGACCGTGTCATCGCCCCAAACCTGTCGAGTTGGGATTTATATCGCGGCACTGCGGGATTTGAATTTACCAGAGAAACAATTCAGTTCTGATTTTTATGTGTGGAGTGTTTGCCCTTCTGAGGAATTGCAGCCGCTGACAAGCATGAAGGTGCTCAATGTGGAGGACTTTCACAATTTTAAAGCGGCATTTGACAGTACGCTACCTCGAAAGGATCTGCCCAAGTGGTTTTACCCGAAGAATAATGTATATTGGTCGGAGCGAAAGATTCGGGCGACGCTGTACCAGAGGTGGGATGTGAGTAATTTTCCCTTTGATCGCCACACCCTGACTATTGCCCTGGAGGAACCCACCAAAAACGCTTCGCAGTTTGTTTATACACCTGACTTTGAGAATTCTGGCTACCAACCCAATATGAATCTAGACGGATGGGAGATTACCCACTTCAAACTGGTTGAACAGAAGGTTCCCTATGCGTCAACCTTTGGCGATCCAGAACTCACGGCTCCACAGGACAGTTACTCTCGTCTCGTTGCGGCAATTGACATCAAGCGGGTTAAATTTTTCAGCTTCTTTAAACTAACGATCGGCGTATATATTGCGTTTGCCGTCGCGATGCTGTCGTTCTTCTATGATTCTGATACGGTGAATTTGACGAGTCCCAGACGAGCGATTTATGTTGGTGCATTGTTTGCTGCACTGTTGAATATGCGGGTTCAAGAATCGGTGCTCGGTCGTACTGAAGACTTAACGTTGGTGGATCAAATTCACATCGCTGCGATTCTCTATATTTTTGGTGCTGGATTTATATCTGTTTATTCGCGATTGATGTCAGAAAGCGGTCAGAAACAGCAGGCAAAATGGTTGGATCGGCAAATTTTCTTTCGCCTGTTTACGGGTTCCTTTGTTGTGTTTAATGTAGTTGCGATCGCCTATGCCATTATTGTCGGCTGATTGGGTTTTGCGAAGGGCTTGTTTACTGATTGCTATCTTGATGCTGGCAATGAGTATCGGCCTATTTACCCAGGTTTCTTCTGCTTTAGCAGAACCAATCACATCCCCCAAAACCTGTCGAGTCGGGATTTTCGTGACCTCCTTACGCAACTTCAAGTTTGCCGACAAATCATTCCGGGCTGACTTTCGCGTCTGGAGCGTTTGCCCATCCAAAGACCTGAAACCCCTAGAGAGTATGCAGGTAATTGACACCATCGAGTCTGAGGAAGTGGATTATCAAACGCAGAATAAGCCCAATCGAACTGAATCGTTTGCCACAAAGGGTGATGTTTACTGGTCGCAGCGCGATGTCAGTGCGGTGTTGAATCAGAACTGGAATATTCAGAACTACCCATTTGATCGTCATACGTTGAAAATTGTCCTAGAAGAAAGCATCCAGGATGTGAACGGATTTGTTTACACCCCTGACTTCAAAAATTCTGGCTACCAACAGGATATGAGTCTCGGCGGCTGGAAGATTACGGACTTTACCTTGCAAGAGGAAAAAAGTGCTTACCAGACTACATTTGGCGATCCAGAATTAATGAATAAGAAAGGGATCTACTCTCGCCTGACAGTTTCTATCCCCATTCAGCGCGTCAAATACATCAGTTTCTTTAAGCTAACGGCGGGGCTATATGTTGCGTTTGCCGTAGCTATGCTGTCGTTTTTCTATGAAACGGGACAGCCCAGTTTAGTAAGCGCCCGCACCAGCTTACTGGTGGGCTGTTTGTTTGCTGCATTGGTAAATATGCGAGCACCAGAGTCGGTTTTGGGACGCACAGAGAGCTTGACGTTGGTGGATCAAATTCATATTGTGGCAATCGTCTATATTTTTGTGGCGGCACTAGCAACCGTTCTTTCTAGACTAATGAACGAAAGGGGGCAAGGAAAACAGGCTATGTGGTTTGATCGCCGTCTACTGTTTCGGGTGTTGACAATCTCGTTTATTGTCCTGAATGCGATCGTCATCTCCCACGCGGCGATCGTGGGCTAAAAACATTCACCATGCCTAAAAGTCATAGCCTTATGCTTATGAAACACTAGACTTCATGGAGTTGCCCTATGTATTATAGGGTCTGTGTATTGATTGGGAAACCTCAAAGAATTGCTCTATGGTATAAAGCAATACAACAATGTCCAATTGGCTTAAATTCTTTTGCTGCAAAAATCTTCCAATTTCTTAAAGAATTGAGGAGTGGTTAAGTTCATTGCATGTCATTACCATAATTTAACCTATTGATAATCTTACATTTATTACATTTATTTAATGTTAATTTTGCTTTTTTATACAGGAAATGATCTTTACGCGATCGAAAGTTCCCATGTAGTTGAAGTGATTCCACGAGTGAGTTTGAGGACAGTTCACCATGTTCCCGATTACGTGGCAGGTTTGTTTAACTACCGGGGGATAATTGCACCTGTGATTGATCTATGCCATTTGATTCAGGACACTCCTAGCCGAGCCTACCTGAGCACGCGCATCATTATTGTCAAACGCGATCAGCCAAATTCAGCAGTTCAATATTTAGGGTTAATGGCAGAACGGGTGACAGAAACCTTAACGATATCCAGTGACGAAATTCGGCGATCAAGTCTTCGAGCAGAAGCAGCGCCGTACTTGAGCGGCATCATTGTGGATGAGAAACGAATGATCCAGTGCGTCCAGCTTGAACAATTGTTCAGCGATAAGCGCCATACTGACTTGTTGAACAGTGAATACGCTGAGTGATAATACACTAAGTGATTATGTTGAATAAAATTACCAACCGTCTCATTCTCGGTTTCTCAATTCCAATTTTGTTTCTGATTATTCTGGGAGCTATCTTGTATTCTAGTACTGCCCACTTGGTCAAAGTGCAGGGGGACTCCCAGCGCACGAGCGAAAACATCAAGGATATGGGTGAGTATGCGTATGCCGTTTCCAGAATCATTGCCAGCATTCGCGGGTATGCCCTCTATCCTCAAGACCAGTACTATCGCGGCACTTATGAGAGCGCCAGAAAAGACTTGCTGCAAAACAAGCAAGATTTGGCGCAGGTTATCGATCCGCAAGCCAAAGAAGCGATCAATGAAATGATTCAGCTTGGTGATGAGTACGATCGCGTGGCCGCTGGCGTTTATCCGCTCGTCGATGCCAATAAGCTGGATGAGGCAAAAAAGCAAATCGAAATCCCCCGACTGGCAAAACTGGAGGAAGCCCGTACCCGCGCCCAGAAAATTCTCCAATCTCGTCTGGATGAAAATCTCCAGGAAGGTGAAAGAGCCAAGACATTGGAAACGGTCGTTGTAGTACTAGGAACCCTATTGACGATTGCAGCAACGATTGCGCTTGCTCTGTGGATCGCCCTTCCCATCCGCCGCCAGTTGCCAAAGGTGGTGCAGGCGGCCGAGCAGATTGCCGATGGAGACCTGCGCCAAATACTTGAAGCCAAGCAAGACGGTAGTGAGATTGGACAGTTGATGACTGCCTTTCACTACATGAACAAAAAGCTGCTTGATTTGATTCAACAAATGCAGCGATCAGGCGTGCAAATCAGTACCTCTGCAACACAAATTGCTGCCGCCGGAAAGGAACTAGAAGCCACTGTTGCCGAGCAGCTAGCGTCCACCTATGAAGTCAGCGCCACCTCTCAGCAAATTGCTGCCACCTCTAAAGAACTGGTCAAAGTTATGGATCAGGTGGCAGGGTCAGCACAGTCAACGGCTACAGCAGCGAGTGCTAGTCAGGATGACCTGAACCGGATGGAAGCGGTGATGCGGCAGTTATCCGATGCCACGACTGCTATCACGACCAAACTGGGTGTGATGCACGAAAAAGCCAACAATATTAACAGCGTTGTCACCACCATTAATAAGGTTGCTGACCAGACTAACCTGCTGTCGCTAAATGCGGCGATCGAAGCTGAAAAAGCAGGAGAGTACGGAGCGGGCTTTGCCGTTGTGGCGCGAGAGATTCGCCGATTAGCCGATCAAACTGCTGTCGCCACTTTAGAAATCGCTCAGATGATCAAGGAGATGCAATCCGCCGTTTCAACGGGGGTGATGGAAATGGACAAGTTCAATCAGTCAATGGTCAAGAGCGTTGCGGATGTGAGCAAGATTAGCAATCAGGTGACTCAGGTGATTCAGCAAATGCAGGGACTGACACCCCGATTTGAGCAGGTGAGCCAGAGGGTTGAAGAGCAATCACAAGGTGCACAACAGATTAGTGAAGCCATGAGCCAGTTGAGCCAGGCTTCCCAGCAAACAATGGATGCGCTGCGGGAGACCAACAACGCCGTCGGACAGCTTGATGAGGCGGCACATGGGATGCGATCAGAAATTACTCGATTTAAAACGGCTTAGGCTGATGGTGTTTTCTGCGATCGTCCAACAGTTGCGCCAATCCACTGGCTTAGACCCTGACATCATTGGTGCTAACCGGATTGCCAGGGCAATTGAAGGGCGACGACTGGATTGTGGCATGCCGGACTTGGAACGCTACTGGACGCGGCTCCAAACCTCCACAACCGAATTGGAGGAACTGGTTGAGCAATTAATCGTCCCGGAAACCTGGTTTTTTCGAGATGGCAAACCGTTTGAATACCTGAAAACCTATGCCACCTCTGAATGGCTATTGAAGCCGAATCGTGACACACTACGACTGTTGAGTGTGCCTTGCTCGACGGGGGAGGAACCCTACTCAATGGCGATCGCCCTCCTGGAAGCTGGGTTATTGCCCAGGCAGTTCGCGATCGATGCGATGGATATCAGTCACCGTTCCATTGCTAAAGCCAACCGAGCGGTTTACACCAAAAACTCGTTTCGTGGGGATGCCTGGACGGGTCGAGAGCGCTACTTTCAACAAACCATTGAAGGGTATGAACTCTGTCAGCCTATTCGTACCCTGGTCAACTTTCAACCCGGAAATGTCATGACTTCCTTGGCGCTGACTCAGAAGCAATACGACATCATTTTCTGTCGCAATTTGCTGATTTACCTGCAACCAGAAGCCTGTTCCAAGGTTTTAGCCGTGATCGATCGGCTGCTGCTTCCAGGTGGATTGCTGTTCGTTGGGGCATCTGAAACCGGAAAAATTGTGGCAGATCATTATTGCTCGATCCGACAGCCGTTTACGTTTGCCTATCGCAAGTTAGAAGTAACGCGATCGCCCCAACTAGCAGTTCCTCAAAGAACGATTGAAACAAGTTTGTTGCCTGACGCTCCTCCTCAAACTGAAGAACAGCGAATTGAACGTTGCTCAGAGTTAGGAAGTGAATACCCAAATCAATCGCTGGATTTACAAACACTCGATTTACAAACGGTGAAACTATTAGCTGATGCCGGACGGTTGGCAGATGCGATCGCCCTCTGTCAAGCTTATCTCGTGAACCAGCCCACCGATGCCGCCGCTTATCTGCTTTTGGGCGAGTTGTATCAGGTTGACCAACAGAACAATGCAGCCCAAGAGTGCTTTCGACGGGCAGTTTATTTAGAACCGAACTCTGATAAAGCCCTAATTCACCTGGCATTGCTGAAGCAGCATCAGGGAGATATCGCTGGGGCAGAAATGATTCAACAGCGAATTCAGCGCTTGCAATATAGACTTAGAACGGTTGAAACAGACAGTCAGAAGGGGTAGCGAAGATGTTCAAAAATCAATCTATGCAGGCACGCCTGATTTTTGCTTTCATCTTCATGGGGCTTCTGGTGCTGATTGTGGCGCTGGTGGGTTTAAGCGGCAGTTCTCGGTTGAGTAAACACATCGACACCCTGGCAAATAACAATGTCCCCAGCATTTCGGGTCTGTGGAAAATTAATGAAGGACAAACTCAGATCGAGTCCTCTGAGCGCGGCTTGCTGGACATCACCTTAAACCAGGACGGACGGCAGGCAGAAATCGATCGCATGGACAATGCCTGGAAACAAATTCAGGAGGGCTTTGAGCAATACGAAGCGACCTCCAAAACGGCTGCCGAAAAGCAGGCATACAAAACCTTTTTGAACAAATGGAATGCCTGGAAGCAGGCACATGAAGAGTTTTTGCGAGTCAACCTTCAGTTTGAGAATCTGCGTGTTCTCAATCCGTTTGAAAATGCAGGAGCAGCCTCCACGGCGGCGATCGCGGCATATAAAGCGCTGGATCAGCAAGTTGAAGCAAATCGGCAACCGTTTACAGCCGTAACAGAGGCATTGCGATCGCTGCTGAAAATGAATGAGGATTTAGCAGCAGAAACCGAACGGATCTCCACAAGAGATGTCTCTCAAGTGGGATTTTGGGCATTCGTGGCAATTCTGATTGGTCCTGGAACGGCTATTTTGTTTGGGATCTTCTTCAGTAATACGATCGCCAAACCGTTAGGCGCAAAAATTGCCGGAGTGGTTGACATTGCCAAGAAAATTTCCGCTGGAGACCTGACCAGCCAAATTTCTCAAGCTGACCAGCAAGATGAAATTGGTGAATTGCAAAACGCCTTCTACACCATGAATACGGATCTGAATGCTCTGGTCAACCGGATTCAACAATCAGGCAATCAAATCACGCGATCGGCAGATCAAATCACAGCAACGGGCAGAAACTTGGAAGCAACCGTTGCCGAGCAGGTCGCTTCCACCAATGAAGTCACCGCCACCACGTATCAAATTGCTGCTACTTCCAGAGAACTGGTGAAAACAATGGAGCAGGTTGCCGCAATGGCGGAACAAACCACCATAGCAGCAGGTAACAGTAAAAACAACCTGCATCACATTGATACGGTCATGCGCCAGTTGTTAGAAGCGACGCAAGTGATTTCCGCCAAACTGGAAGTGATGCACGAACGTGCTAACAATATTAGTCGTGTAGTCACTACGATTACAGTGGTCGCCGACCAAACCAACCTCCTCTCCCTCAATGCTGCCCTGGAAGCCGAAAGAGCCGGAGAATATGGAGCAGGCTTTGCAGTCGTGGCACGAGAAATTCGTCGTCTTGCCGATCAAACCGCTGTCGCCACACTGGAGATTGAAAAAATGATTAAGGAGATGCAATCTGCTGTAGCAACGGGGGTAATCGAGATGAATAAGTTCAATCAATCCGTTGTGGAAAGCGTGAATGATGTCAGTAACATTAGCGATCAAATTGCTCAAGTGATTCAACAAGTACAAGGATTAACTCCTCGATTTGAACGGGTCAGCCACAGTGTCGATGAACAATCTCAAGGAGCACAGCAGATCAGTGAAGCAATGGAACAACTCAGTTTAGGCTCTCAGCAAACAGCAGACTCCTTACGCGAAACTAATCAGGCATTAGAACAATTAGATAAAGCTGCACATGGATTAAAAGCAGAGATTGCTCGATTTAAGGTAATGACATAAGAGCCACTAGCCATTAGTCATTGGATTATCAATATTCAAAACTAAAGCGTAGTGAAAATAAACAAAAACTAGCGAACTAAAAACGTCTACAGCTAGAAACAACCAACAAATGACAACTAACAAACAACGAATGACCAATGACCTAGTATCTCTGCCGGAAGCATCTGGATTAGACCATCCGACGCTCAATGATTGTTGGAATCAAATTGGTGTAATGGGCGATCGCTCCTGTGGTGAACTGAAAACGGTAATTCACTGTCGCAACTGCAAGGTGTACTCGGCAGCAGGACGCAGTTTGCTAGAGCGAAATGCTCCATCCAACTATCTCGAAGAATGGACAAATATTTTATCAGAAGCGTCTAAAGCACAGGTTGGAGTGGGAGAAGGAACGCTGGTTCGCGCCGCCGATACCCTGTCTGTGATTATCTTTCGTCTTGGGAATGAACGATTGGCTTTGCCCGTTAATATTCTGCAAGAAGTGACACCGCCCCAGGTGATTCATTCTGTGCCCCATCGTAGTAATGCCGTGTTTTTGGGGTTGATCAACATTCGTGGTGAAACGTTACTCTGTGTCTCGCTCAAAGATTTACTGGGTTTGGAAGCGGCAACCACGACTCAAGCCTCTTCAATCAATCCCCAGCGCATGATTGTGGCAGGGCGAGACGATAACAAGTGGGTTTTTCCAGTGGATGAAGTGCATGGCATCTACCGCTTTCACCTGAGCGAGTTTAAAGAAACTCCAGTGGTGATTGCCAAAGCCGCAGAAGCCTACACAAAAGGTGTGATTACCTGGCAAGACCAAAAGCTAAATTTTTTGAACGCTGAACTGTTGTTTTACACACTGAGCCACAAGGTGTTCTGACTATGAGCAATGATTCGATACTGGAGCTATTTCGCCAGGAAGTGGAGACTCAGGTTGCCATTTTGAATCAGGAATTGCTCGCCTTGGAAGCCAATCCACAATCGGATGAGGCGATCGAAGCATTGATGCGGGCAGCCCATTCTATTAAAGGTGCAGCGCGGATGGTTTCCCTTGATCCCGTGATTTACCTGGCGCACGGCATGGAAGATTACTTCGTAGCAGCGCAAACCCAGATCTTTAAGCTCGATTCAAACCAGATTGACCAATTGTTGCAGGGAGTTGATCTGCTTCAAGCGCTCAGTCAGGTGCATGAAGCCGAGATATTGAACTGGCTAGCTGAAAAGACGGAGGAGTTTGAGCGTGCTCAGACTACGATTGCGGCGCTGCTCCCTGCCAATTTCAATGAACGCCGAGCCTCTTCGCTTGTCTCCGTTGAGCAACGTTCAGCCCTAAGTCATTATCAGCCTGGCGATGATCAAGCCAATGTCGCGGAGACGGTGACGACACCCAGCGATCGCGTAGTTCGCGTCACGGCTGAAAATTTGAATCGAATTATGGGACTGGCAGGGGAATCGCTGGTCGAAGCTAATTGGCTACAACCCTTTGCTGATTCCTTCACCGTCCTCAAATCTCGACAACTAGAGCTTGCCAAACTGCTGGAAACCATTCACACAACATTGGCACAAGCGTCCATTGATGCAGAGAGGCAGCAAGCGATCGATACGGCACGCCGCAAGGCCCAGGAATGCCGTGAAATTCTTAGCGATCGCTTGGGTGAGCTAGAACTCTATGCCCGCCGTACCACGAACTTGAGCGATCGCCTCTACCGGGAAGTGATCGCCTCTCACATGCGTCCCTTTATCGACGGTGTACAGAGCTTTCCCCGCATGGTGCGCGACCTGGCGCGACGCTTAAATAAGCAAGTCAAATTGGAAATCATTGGACAATCCACTCCGGTTGATCGCGACATCCTCAAAAAACTGGAAGCACCTCTGACCCATATGATTCGCAACGCGATCGCTCATGGCATTGAAGCTCCAGAAGTCCGTGCGGCTGCGGGTAAACCCTTTGAGGGAACGGTACGTTTAGAGGCCTTTCATCGTGGCGGGATGCTGGCAATTACCGTGTCGGATGATGGTCAAGGAATCGATTTTGAGCATTTGCGGCAGAAGATTATTGATCGCCACTTAACCTCGCCCGAAACCGCAACCCAACTCACAGAAGCAGAAATCATCGAATTTCTGTTCTTGCCGGGATTCTCGACCGCAGACCAGGTAACTGAAATCTCCGGGCGCGGAGTGGGGCTAGATATTGCCAGGAGCATAGTGCAAGAAGTGGGCGGTTCCATTCGCGCCCTCTCGCAACCGGGCAAAGGCACCAGTTTCCACTTCCAGCTTCCCCTCACCCTATCTGTTGTCAGAACCCTGATTGTCGAGATCTCTGATGAACCCTACGCTTTTCCCCTGGCACGGGTTGATCAAATTGTCAAACTCAATCAATCTGAGATTTACGTCATAGAAGGTCGTCAGTATTTCACCAAAGACGATCGCAATATTGGTTTGATTGTGGCTCATCATGTTTTGGAACGACCAGAACCTTCATCTGCAAACGAAGTACTGTGTGTGGTTGTGATTAGCGATCAATCGAATGTCTATGGTTTAGTTGTAGACCAGTTTTTAGGCGAACGGGATTTAGTGGTGCGTCCCCTTGATCCACGTTTGGGAAAAGTGCGGGATATTAGCGCTTCGGCGTTAATGGACGATGGCTCACCCGTTTTGATTGTAGATGTATCTGATTTGGTACGTTCAATTGACAATCTGCTCAACAGTGGTCAACTTAGACCCGTTGATGTGAATAAAGCGAAAAAAGCTTCCGATCGCAAACGCCTTTTAGTCGTAGATGATTCCATTACAGTGCGTGAGACAACTCGTAAATTGCTGCAAAATCGCGGCTACAATGTCGATGTTGCAGTAAATGGAATGGATGCCTGGACAGCCATTCGCAGCAATCACTACGATCTGGTAGTCAGCGATATTGATATGCCCCGGATGAACGGCATTGAACTCGTCAAACAAATCAAAGAGCATCCCAAACTGCATTCGCTACCCGTCATTATCGTCTCTTATCGCGATCAGGAAGACGATCGCATTCAGGGTATGGAAGCAGGCGCAGATTATTACATTGCCAAAAGCAGCTTTCACGACGATACGCTTGTGAATGCAATCGTAGACCTGATTGGTAAATAACAGAGTGACGAGCCGAAAGAATTAAGGGTGCGTTAAAAGTTCTTCTTTTTCGACGAAGCCATTTACAGTAGATATAGCCAAGTTTAGCAGACATTTCCACCCATGATGAGAATTGCAATCGTCAACGATATGGCTATGGCAGTGGAAGCCCTCAAACGGGTGTTGTTAACTGTTCCTGGCTATGACGTTGCCTGGATTGCGAGAGATGGTGCTGAGGCGATCGCCCGTTGCCTTAAAGACACCCCTGACTTAATTTTGATGGACTTATTCATGCCAAGTATCGATGGCGTGGAAGCAACTCGCCAAATTATGCAGCAGTCTCCCTGCGCCATTTTAATTGTCACCGCCAGTGTGGGCAAGAATGCCGGAAAAGTGTTTGAGGCAATGGGCTATGGTGCCCGTGATGCCGTAGAAACACCCGTCTTAGGCACTCAAGGCAGCCCCGAAGCCGCCCAATCTTTACTGACCAAAATTGCCACCCTCAGTAAGTTAATTGGCAAATCCCCTCCGCCTGCAACGCTCCATCCCACAATTTCAAAATCCACTCCCCAGCTCACAACCCATACCTCACACCCTCCCCTAGTAGCGATCGGCTCCTCTACAGGTGGTCCCAAAGCACTTGCCACTATTCTTTCCCGCCTCCCAGCTAACTTCGGAGCCGCGATTGCAATTGTTCAACACGTCGATCAGCAGTTTTCTGGTGGACTAGTAGATTGGCTAAACCAGCAAACCCCACTGACAGTGCGATTAGCGATAACGGGCGATCGCTTAGAAAAAGGCATTGTCCTCGTGGCAGGCACTAATGATCACCTCAGCCTCAGGTCTGACTTAACATTGCAGTATGTGAAAGACCCAGTTGATTACCCCTACCGTCCTTCAGTCGATGTGTTTTTCAAAAGTCTGGCTCAGTTTTGGAACCGTAAAGCCATTGCTATATTACTCACAGGCATGGGACAGGATGGCGCTGAAGGGCTTAGGCTACTGCGATCTCGCGGTTGGCATACGATCGCCCAAGATGAAAAAAGCTCTGTCGTCTATGGAATGCCCAAAGCAGCCGTTCAACTCAAGGCAGCGGTTGAAGTTTTGAATCCAGAGGCGATTGGCGATCACTTAATTCAGCAAATTACGCAGCAATTCTCATTTTGAAATGAATAGACTATTAACTGTAGCGACCTGCAATGCTAATCGCTCAAACCTGCAATCATGACATTTACAAACCAGGATTAATTGCAACTATAATTGCGCCTCAGTCAGGATTAATTGCAACCAACCTACAATCATCGGTTTGAGCCAGCATTATTTGCAAATAACCGAAAGTCCGGTCAAACAGTAGGCAAGACAGGTTGCTCAAAAAACACCCTGACTTGTAGACAAAATTATTTAAATTTCAGCCAGGATTTACTGCAACTATAAAGGTAAAAGAAACGACCGTTTTCTTTACTACTATGATTGATATCCAAGTCTCCATAGAATCGATTCAAGTTTGGTAACGAAACTCGGTAAAAATATTTAAGGCAACATATACTGTTCAGTGAGGAAGAAATCAATTCTTACTAAACATCTTCAAGCCGTAGCAAAAATTCTGTATCAAGAAGCAGAGACTGAAGAATTAGAGAGTCTAGCCGGGATTGAAAAAACAATTAGAGCGCAAACTCTAGAATACATTACACCAGAATTAGGGGTTTTTTTCTCAAAGAAGCAACAGGAACTTCATCCGGCCGAGTAAGAACAATCAAAAGTATTCTCGGAGAATTACCAGTCAGTGAGAAACAAGCACGAAAGTTAAAACTAGACAAAAATCAAAAAATAAGTCCTTATTTAGAGCAATGTTGCTTGAGAGCAAGTGCGAATGTCTCCTATGAAAATGCAGCAAAAGATATTTATAAATATACCGGGATGTCGATTTCTGCTAATACACAACAAAGAATCGTTCAGCGGTATGAGTTTCCCGAAATAGAATGTGGACAAGAGCTAGAAGAAATTAGCGTGGACGGCGGTAAGGTGAGGCTTAGGATTGAAATACAAGGACAGCCATGCATCTAGAAAGACTATAAAGCCAGAGTCCATCTCCAGCCTCTCTATAAAACAATACAGTTCAGTTAAGAAAATTCATTGACAACAAAGTTCACAAATAATTACTAAACAAAAAACCGAACAATTATTTTGGAGGGGGCTTGGGGGACGCAACCGTCCCCCAATCGGGGGTTTGGGGGATAATCCCCCAAATCTTGGTTTTTGTTCGACAGATGAGAACTCTTATCACCATAACTGAACCGTATTGCTCTATAAAATTCTTTAACGTGACTCTAGCTTTGAGACTCGTGTCTCTAATTTGTTGACTTGTTGCTTCAGTTCAACCACTAAAGTTGCGAGGCGATCAAACATGCGGTCGCGTTCTGTTTGTGATACGTTGCCTCTAGAGCCAGTTGGCTGTCGAGGGGTAAGTGTGGTTCTTGGCGATGGAGACAGGCGGGTTTGCCCTAGTTGAGACTGTATCTGACTTAACTGCGACTCAACACGATTCAAGTCTGCTTCCAGATTATTAATCCGAGATTCTATTTGTTGTGATGAAGCGGTATTCGATAATAGCCCCATCCAAAGAACAATTGCAAAAATTCCGGCAAATAATAATCTTTTAATTTTAAACATTATCATTTACTCCTTTGGGTAAGTTGGTAGATGAAAAAATTCCTATCTACCCGCTTCCCTTAATTTTCTTATCTTAATTCTCCTCTGTGTCTGGATTTATTTATCATGTTCTAAGTTAGAAAATAGCCTCTGCCAATCGATAGGGTTGTTGCTATTTTCTCCCTCTTTCACCTCAAATGTGAGGTTACAAGCTTTTGGTTGTTCTAGCGCTTCCACACAGATTTCGGCAACATCTTCACGGCTGATTTTGCCTTTAATATTATCACCTTGCTCCAAGATTAATTCTTTCCCGCCTATTTCCTCTGTTAAAGCACAAGGTCGAATAATTGTGTAAGAAATTCCACTTTCTCTTAAACTATCTTCACCCTTTAGTTTCCAAGTTAAAATTCCTCCCAATTGGTCATTTAATTTGACTGCTGGAGGTTCTTCATCTAGATTAAGACCTGGGCGTCCGGGACGAGTTACACCCGCAGAACTAACTAATACAAACTTTGGTAAAGTTACTCCACCATAAGCTTTAATTGATTCCACTTGCAAACTGAAGCCACCAGGTGCAAAATGAGGATTTAATGCGCCATCATATTCAAATTTGCTTAACATCAGTTGCAATGAGCAAACTCTGCTAGAGTCGATTGCTGGTGCATCATTGACAATTTTGGCGCGAAATACAGGAATTAACTCGGCAAAAGGAATGCGAACATCTATCCAGGTATTAGCTACGGTGTTAAAAGAATAACTATAACCAAGTCCATCCCATTTCGCGTCTGTCCGTAGAAATAATTTATAGCGTTTACCATCGCCTCTAACGCGTAGTTCTACACCGTCGTACCCAGCTAAATTGAAGGCTGGGTCAAAATTTTTAGTTCTAACAGAAGCAAATCCTCCGGAGTTGGCGGTAGAAACATTACCAGCAAACAAAGCTGTATTTTCTACAAATTGTATATTACTCGCACTCACGCCACCCATAACCACATCATCCAAAGCTCCCCAGGTATTCCGCAATTCATCTGATGGCTTGGTAAAATCAAATATTAGTTTTTCATGAGATTGATTGAGATATTTTTTTGCTGCTTCTACCAAGTTTTTTACACCTAGATATTCTACATTTTCAGGTGTATCACCAACGATTTCTGGTTGATAAAATTTGATGCCTTGATAATATTTAGCTCTATTTTCTGTATCTCCTTCTACTGGTTGCACTCGCACTGCCGTGCAACATATTACAGCTTGGATATTAGCCATAACAACAGAAGTCAAAGTTTCTGGTTTAGTAATATCTGCAACTACTAAGTCAACATCATTACCCAAAATTGACCTAGCTTTGTCAAGGTCACGAACAAGCGATCGCACTTGATAACCACGTTCTAATAATCGCTGCACGACGCGTTTGCCTAAACCACCTGTTGCACCTGCTACTAATATTGCACCCACAGTTCTTCCTCCATTGGGTTGATATTTCTCATCCTTGGGACGACCTTGGATTAACTGTTGTACCCAGTTCAGGAAAGGAATGACCTCAAAATATGTCAAAGTTTCAATGAACCTGCCTAAGTCCCATTGAGAACGATTTTTGTCAGCCACGATCGCGTCCTCATAACTTTCTTAAGTCTAGCTTAAGAAGAAGACTGAAGAATAAGCATAGACATTTTTTACGCTTTAGATTGTAGACTGGATTAAAGCAGCTTGTAATGCTCCCTATTTAATATTTACTAATAAAGGCTGATGATTATTTCGGATTTCTCAACCGCAATCTGAAACTTTCAACTGTGTAGAATAAAGCAGAAATTGCTAGCAAAACTAAACTAAACTGCGGTAATTCATCTAGATATTTGCCTTGCAGTAGAAGATTTATTCCGGCAATTAAAAAGCCTATAATTAACAAAACATCTTGACGTTTAAAAATTTTAGGTTTCACAAAAGGGACAGCAGATAAAGCCATTGCTGCAAGTATTAAGATACTGCCGATGAAATTGGTTGAATTTTTCATAATTTAGTATGCAATCGGTCTTTTTTACCTAAGTCCTCGCAGGCGGATACATTCTGCTAGTGAGAAAATACCGATTCCTGCTAATAAAAATTGACTCATTTGGATTTCTGGCTTGACATATTGATTTTGAAATAACAGCAGTATGCCACAAATGCAGAAAATAACAGCAAAGACAGCGTCATAGTCTCGTGCAACCTTAGAATACCAAGAACGCAGAAAAAATAACCCTGCGCCAAAAGCTGCCAGACCAACACCTAACAAAACAATCCAGGTAGTTGACTTAAAGAAAAATAATCCAGCCGCGCCTACAAAAGGTATAAATCTAATTACAGATAGTGCTTGATTAAGAGAACTTACGGCTGTAACTTGAGATGCTGGTTGAAAGGCGTCTCCACGATCGCCAACAGGTATGGCAGTTGTTGGCGGTTGTGTAGGGGAATTACTTACAGGTGGGGAATTTACTGGTTGAGTTGGTGCAGAGGCGCTGACAGGCGGTGAAATTAAAGGTTGAGTCGGTGCAGAAAAGTTTACTAATTCCCGCAGATCTTGTAAGACTTCTGTAGCAGACTGATAGCGATCGCGGTAATGGTAACGTACCATCTTTTGCACAAAATCTGCCAGTCGTAGCGAAACCTGTGTATAGTTTTGCCAGACAATCTCACCCGTTTCTGGATTTTCGGGTAATTGTCTTGGTGACATTCCTGTTAAGGCTTGGATAGCAACCATCCCGACGGCATAAATATCACTGTTGTGGCGTGGTTTCCCTTGGGCCTGTTCTGCTGGCATATAACCAGGAGTGCCAATAGCTACAGTAGCGGCTGTTTGGCTAGGTGATGCTGCTATTTGCGTTTGCATCTGTTTAACCGCGCCGAAATCAATTAACACTAATTTGCCATCAGAGTCTCGCCTAATTAAGTTATCAGGCTTGAGATCGCGATGAATCACTCCGTAGCTATGAACAAACTCTAAAATTCCTAAAACATCTTGTAGCATCTGGATAACTTGGCTTTCGTGCCAACATTTACCAAGTTGCATTTCCGCGCTGAGTGGATGTCCCACAATTAACTCTTGCACCAAGCAAAATTCTTCATTTTCTTCAAAGTAAGCCAAAAGACGCGGAATTTGGTCATGATTACCCAACTGCTCTAGTATTTCTGCTTCGCTATTAAACAGGCGTCTGGCAATTTGCAAGTAATTGGGATCAGAAGTGGCAGGTTTTAACAGCTTGAGAACACACTTCGGGTTACCCGGTCGGCGGGTGTCTTCCACAATGTATGTTTCTCCAAATCCTCCAGCACTTAAAACTTGGATAACTTTGTAACGCCCATCTAATAGCTTTCCTAGCATGGTGTGGCTAACACAAGTGTTTTGATAACATGATCTTGCTACATGATAACGGAATAGTTGCTATCACTTAGTATTAAAGTCTTGCTACAGCCTGTGTTCTCACTGTTTTGGGATATAGCTACAATTAAGCCAAATCTTCATGCATTTCTTCCTAGCGCTGAAGAACGTTAGGATACTGAATGAATTGTTACTCATCCAACGGTAATTTCCTTATGAGCCAACTGGAAAAAGTTCAAGCTGAGTACGAAAAGTTTACTGAACAATTTCAGAGTGTAATTATTAGCACCGTTAACGCCCAGGGAATACCCAACGCTAGTTATGCTCCCTTTGTGATGGATAATTCCCAAAATATTTATATCTACGTCAGCGGTCTTTCCACTCATACCAAAAATATCTATGCCAATCCTCATGTTTGTGTCTTATTTATTGAGAATGAAGCTCAGACTAATCAAATTTTTGCTCGTCGCCGGTTAAGTTTTGATTGTACGGCTACTGTGATAGAACGGGAAACTGACCAATGGAATAAAATTGTTGAGCAATTTCAAGAACGTTTTGGTGAAATTGTCGAAGTTTTACGCGGTTTATCTGACTTTCGGATTTTCCAGTTAACTCCGAGTGAAGGCCGTTTTATAGTTGGTTTTGGAGCAGCTTATCACATCAGTGGTGATAACCTCCAGCAACTTGTTCAGATTACAGGAGATAAAGCCTAGAATTTCGTCCTTTGTAATTTATAACTTGATACCGCACACATAATTTTATGCTTCAGTTTCAACCTCCTGGCTTTGGGCACAAAGTCATCAATACCTCATTGGGAGCAATGGTTTACTATACCCAAACGACTGCACCCTGGTCGATTGCTGACACTGAAGATTTACCCACTTTAGTGTTTCTGCACAACTTTGGAGGCGGTGCATCTGCATACGAATGGTCTAAAGTTTATCCAGCATTTGCTTCTAGTTACCGCATATTAGCCCCAGACTTAATTGGTTGGGGAGAATCTGCTCATCCAGTCTGGGATTATCAAATTAGGGATTATCTGAGTGCGATCGCGGAATTTATTATCAAGACTTGTCGCCAACCTGTGACAGTTGTCGCCTCATCCTTGACAGCGGCTTTCACTATTCGTTTGGCTATTACCCAACCAGATTTATTTGACGCATTGTTTCTAGTCTCTCCCTCTGGTTTTGATGATTTTGGGCAAGGTTCTGGACGTAGGTTGCCCCTGTCACTGATCAATACACCATTGTTGGATAATTTAATTTATGCCCTTGGTGCAGAAAATGAATTTGCAGTGCGCAACTTTCTCCAAAGTTTTCTGTTTGCTAAACCAGAACGAGTCTCAAGAGAAATGGTGCAAGCTTATTTAACTTCTGCACAACAGCCTAATGCCAAGTTTGCAGCCTTAGCATTTTTGCGGGGCGACCTTTACTTTGACTTGAGTTTATATCTTCAGCAACTCAAAATTCCAACTGTGTTTTTTTGGGGAGAAAAAGCACAATTTACTAGCATCAAATTGGGGAGAAGGTTAGCAAATTTAAATCCAAGGGTGATTCGAGATTTTTATGCGATCGCTGATACAGGAATATTACCTCATCTAGAAATGCCAGAGGTATTTATTGGGCTGTTACAAAAGTATTTAAAATAGACTAATCTTTTTTCTTGGTCTATATTCTCCCCAAAGGTCATTCTTCCTCATACTCAGATTTGTCTACATCTTCTAACGGATGAGAATCCAATACAAGAGATTTACCCATCGCTTTTTCGATGCGATTAACCAAAGCTTTTTGTCTAGCTTGGAAGAAAGCCTCAAAATTATCTACTCGTAGAACTATTGGATCTATAACATGCGATCGCAAAATTTCATCCATTCGTTCCTTAGATATACCAGCTTTGTCTTGAAGACAAGATAAATAAACACTAGGTGCATTACCACCAATAATTTTGTTAGTTCTAGATGATAGAGGAGTTTTGTTGACAGCACTATCGTAATTTTCGGGTTTAATGCCGTTCTTTTCACACCAACTTCGAGGAAAAATATGATGAATATCAATAGATTCATCAAAGTACTTCAAAGTGTCAATCTCAACACCTGTAAAAAAATCGCATCCTTCATCTCGTAATAACAAAGCAGACAAACCTTTATAAGCAGCACTGCGGCGTGTGTAAAGTCTTACTAGTCTATTTGGAGCAAAGTTAGCATCTGTGATGGTGTCAGGTTCAGAATCGCTAGATTCGATCCATTTTACAACTTGCCTCAAATCTTTAGCTATGCGCCCTTCAATCGCACTGCTATAAAGTTCACCAAAGACTCCGCACCAATACCAACGGACCAATTTCTCACGTATTAGATGTGTGTCGCTGTGATCGCCTAATACTGCAAAAATAGCTGCAAGTGCTGTAACTTGAGATTGGTAGGGTAAATCTCTAGCAGAAAATATTTTTTGTGTATGCAGTAATATAGCGGCTTTTTCAAATCCTTGAGTGACTTTCTCAGCCCATTTTTTATATTCTTCGAGTTTCAAATCCAAAATATCTTTACGAGTACAACCAATACTAGCGCCTCGTTCATAAGTTGCACCCAAAGTTACTGCTTGCAAAAAATCAGTACTGTAAATATTCCCTAATATTGGAAATTTCTTCAGTTGTTTTTCACGAATTGCCCAATCTTGTCGCAGTTGAAACTTATCGGCAGCAAATGTTGCTGTCAGTAACTCAAAAACCGTCAGCGAAACACCACCAGTATTTACTTTTTCAAAAACTTGACAAACTGCTTCCCTTGGTGTTTCCTTACGCAGCAAAATGACTGGTACTAAATATTGTTCAAATGGCTTAATTATTTCCAGAGTAAATTGACTAAATAATTTAATTTTCTCCTTCTGAAAATCCCAAAATTCATTATAATTATGCATCCAATTAGAATAATCAAAAATTTGTGTAACTGGGAATAGATCGTTTTTGTACTCTGCTTCAAGTGTTGAGTAGTCTGCTAAAATCTCACTGCTAAAATTGCGAATAATTTTGTCTTCTGGCAAACTAACAATCGCATCCTGACGCTCAACATTTGGAGCGAGCGCCTTGGTAATATTAATGTAATACCAGCGTTTAATCTCTTTGCCTCGCGCATCCTTTGTGATTACAGGCTTTGGTGATAGCAAAGCTTGAAACAGTGAAGTTAATCGCTGCTGTCCATCTAAAATCATCCTTTCTGGTTCTGTAGGCTTACTCAGGATCGCACCTTCAATTGGACGAGCCTCAAACCGCACATCAGGATTACCAGTTTGTAGCATCATCACAACTCCAACTGGATAGGAGAGCGAAATGCTAGCTAATATGCTACGTATCTGCTCATCATTCCAAACCCAAGGACGCTGGAAATCTGGTAGCTGTGTTTTTCCCTCCTTTGTGCTTCGCAACAGGTCAAGTAATGCTTCCGTGGTATGGTCAAAGTGTTTAATCGCTGGCATATCTTTGAAATTTATGTAGGAAAGACATATTTTTAGCTTTCCCGAATTCCTGTTCAGCTTAACTTTGAGAGATAAATACTTAGTAAAATGCAATACAATTGATGCAGGCTGGTGAGTCCGCTTACGCCAAAACTTTGCAAACATTCCTGGAACCAGATGCTCAAATTACAAGAATAAGCTTGAATCGGCAAGCTGCTTCGATCGCAATTAGCTATCAATTTAGTTGCTGGTAGCGATGTCTACGGCGGGCTACGCCTAAATACTCAGTTCCTCTATTTCCGATTCAGATAAACCCGTGATCTTAGCTACCTGTGCTGCTGTCATACCTGATCGCAGTAAATTTCTTGCTGTTTGCTGCAACTGCAATTCAGCCCGTTCAGCTCGTTGGCGTTCCTGTTCAGCTCGTTGGCGTTCCTGTTCAGCCCGTTGAGTTTCCTGTTCAGCCCGTTGGCGTTCCTGTTCAGCCCATTGGCGTGCCTTTTCCTCTGCTGTTGGTAATAACTCCCCATCCAAAGTTGCCCAACGCAACCAAGTTGTATTCACGCCTTTGTAAGTACCTTGCCAACGTAGTAATGCTAATCCTAATGCTTGACTCACCAATTTATTCTCTGCATTAGCTACTATTGGTTGATATACTCCACTACCAAGAGAAAAACCAGCCCAATCATCAGGATTGAAGGGATCAAACCAGAAATATTCTGGGACACGCATCTGATTTTGATAAATTAGCTTTTTCTCATCTTTATCTGTGGCTGCGGTAGCTGGAGAGAGCAATTCAATCACTACGTCCGGGCCTTTACCTTCTTCCCAAACAACCCAACTGCGACGTTCTCCCTTGGGGACTCCCAATACAGCAAAAAAATCTGGGCCTCTGAAATCTTGGTTTTTTAACTGTGCCAAGCTGAAGTAGACAAACATATTGCCACTTGTATATCCATCCTCCCGTTGTTCCAGCCAAGTCTCTACGACATCAATTAACAATTCCATTTGCATTTTATGTCGTTGGCTTTCCATTGGGATACCGTCATCATATGGTAGCTCCGCTTGGGTTGGCGGAAATTTGACATCGGGTGCAGCTAGAGTTTCTGACATGGCTTTTAAGGTTTTGGCTAGCCATTGCGGATATTTCTATTTTACTTGAACTGGAGAATGGGCATTAGTTATTGTTTCTTATTTCCTTTCTAACCACTAATACCTAGTTCCTTTGAACTGTAGCTGAGTTACGGTGAATTGGTATATCAATCAATTTCAGCTTCGGCGTTAATATTAACCTCAGAATTATCTTTGATGGGCCAATTAAACAATCTTGGCAACTGGGACACATCTAAAGCATAGTTGGCTGTCCAGAGCACAATTTCTAACAGCAATAAATTTCGTACCCAGATCAGTTCAGGTTCCGAACCCACGAGTGTCAAGCCTTCATAAAGCTGCCAGATGCGATAAGGCAAGTATAAGTAAGGAACCATTACCCAAGTGACTGATTGAAACTGCCTTAGTGTTATGCTTTCAAAGAGAATTTGTAACCCTAGCATAATAAAATACCAAAGCAATACAGTTAATACACTGCTGTAGCTCCATACCACACCCCACAACAGCATTACTATTAGGGGTAGAACAATTCCACCAATTTGCACTGTAGAAAACCAAATTTTATACCACCCTAGCAGTGGTTTAGGTAAAATCATAGGATTGGCATTCCTCCATAGCCAGCCCACAACCACAGTAAAAAATGTAGCTACTATAAAAAAGAGCAGGTTTTCTATCAATAGGTACATGAGCGTCTTATCTTCCTCTGCTACACTAATTTAATTTTGCTGCCAGACTCAATATTTTTAGACCTCCCGCAGGCTAGAAGCCTTGTTATTAATTAGATTTTCTCCAAATAGCGATCGCTCTAACATCCGATTTCCAAATCCTGATTCTTGCGTGCTTTTAGAGCAAATGTGGATGCAGTTGTTGAAGACAGTCTTTAGTTATCTCACTCCTGCTTTTCCTTTGATCACTCGATAGACATGTCTGCACTTGCTCTCAAATGCAAATTCAGTCAGATCTCCAAGTCTGTTATCTTTTTATAGTCAGGACTTGGAGACTTTCTTAGCTTATGCTCTGTGATATCGCGATCGCTTAAGTTAAGTGTGATTCAACCCAACGATTACTTTGGTCCGACTAGCTCCTTTACCTTGTTGATAATGCTTACTGGATCGATTCCTTGATGTGGGTACTGTTCCCATAGACCACCACAACCTTCCTGATGAGTGCCAAGATGAGCATATTTAGGAGTTAATCCGCGCTCTAACAACCAAGAACCGAAACGGCTACCTAGGCCAGTCCGGCGGTTGAAGGCTTCTACAACCAGAACAAAAGGTGCTTTCCCGATTTTGGCGATCGCTTCTTCATCAACTACATTCAAAGTCGGCTTGTTAATCAAACCTACATCTAATCCTTCCTGCTTCAGACGTTCTACAGCATCAAGAGAACGGTATAAAGCATCACCAAAACTCACGATGTAGCCTTGTGTTCCTTCGCGGATAACTTCATCTTTACCAGGGACAAATTTGTAACCATTGCCAAAGAAGTCATTACCGTTACTATCCAAAATATTAGGCACCTTGGAACGGGTGGAGAAAATAAACCGCAATCCAGGTTCAGAGAACACAGTTTCTACACAGGCTGTCATTTGGTTGACATCTGCGGGGAAGTACAGCCTTGTTTCATAGCCATCATCCAAGCCATTATCGGCAAACATATTATTTAAACCGAAATGACAGGTGTTATCTGCCATGTCATCAATACCTGCGTGAGAAAAGTGACACAGAACGTTGGATTTGTTCAACCGCGCCATTGTGATTTCGGAGATGCACATTTCTAAAAAGGCGCTGAAGGTGGCAAAAATACCTTGCTTGCCTTGGGTCATCCCAAATCCAGCCGCAGCCGAGAAGTTACCCCGTTCCATAATGCCAGAGGGAATAAAGACTTCGGGGTATGTATCATGGATTTTCTTCAGACCGCAGGAGCCTTCTAAATCGCTATCAATCACCAAGACTTTTTCTTTGCGTTCTGTTTCACTCATGCGACTGAGGACACCTACAACAGCTTCACCAAACACATTGCGGTTAGCTCCCCATTTGTCGCTGGAACCCAGAAATGTATAGGTTTGCTTGGGTTTCTGGATGCTCTTCAGGTATTCAACAGCCGCAGTTTGTCCGCGAGATTCGAGATATTTAATTGCCAAATCTACGGAAATTACATCATGACCGTGAGTTGAGCCTTCTAAGCCTTCAATACCAGGACACATGGGGCGTTTGTTGATCACAGCGATCGCTCCGGGTGTATTCACGGCTTCGCAAAGGCGGCGGTATAAATCATCCAAATCTTCCCCGTCTCCTTGCAGCACCTTCAACCCGTGACCCTCTAGGGTTTTGGCGACAGTAAAACCAGGTAAATATTTAGAAGGATGCCCGGCGATTGTTACATCATTATCATCAATAATCAGCTTGACGTTGAGATGCTGGGCAATAGCTAAACGGGCAGCTTCCGCATCGTTACCTTCTTGCTGGGAACCATCAGAACCGAGACAGAAAACCACCTTGCCAGGATTAGCTATTGCTACACCATTGACGTAGGGCCATACATGTCCCAGTCGTCCAGAACTAAATTTCACACCTGGAGTCAGTCCTAATTCTGGATGTCCTGGTAAATGGGAATTTGCCTCCCGATAGCGTAGGAGTTGCTCGGCTGGTAAGTCACCGTGCAGCGTTGCCATCAAATACTGGGTTGCAACCCGATGTCCGGCTTCATCAAAGAAAATCGGTACAAATTGCTCTGATGCGCCTCGGAAAAAAGCATCAAGGATCAACACCTCTGGAACTGTATCGTATGGCCCGCCAGTATGACCACCCACTCCTCTAGCCGCACCTGTCGCTGTAAAAAAGACGATCGCATCCCGGCAGAGTTGAATGTTTGCTTTTAGTGTTTGTCGCTGTTCCGCCGTCAGTGTGGCATTTGCTGGATTCAATGCCAAATATTTATAAGCACCGAGATCAATAGGAAATTGGGTTTTAGCAATAGTCATGGCGTATTTCTGAAATAGGGACTAATTTGGACAGACCAACCGCATGAGCAAATCACGAAAAATAAATATCCAATCGTTTCCCAAGCAAAAGCAGCCCACTAGGAATCATTATTGAACCATGTGGCTTAAGTTGACACGCGCGCAAGTGCCAAAATTAATACATTTAACTGTGCCTGAATGTGCTTGAATTTAATTGAAGTTACGGATAAACGTACAAAAAACTGCACATTACCGCTATTTTTAAGTGAATTGACCAGAAAATAGATAGGCTAATTGATCCGTTTTCCTTGTAAGTAAAAGGTTGGGGATTAGGTCTAGTTCTTGTAATCTACTAAATTGAATCTGATGTAATAAGTATAAACTCACAAACGTGCAGTTTCAAGACCAAAAACGCAATTTCAGGAAAAATAATTATGTTAACTGCGGAGCGCCGACAATTCATCTTGGAAATTCTGCGTCGTGATAAAAAGGTACTGTCAACGGAACTCAGTGCTGTGCTTAAGGTTTCTGAGGATACGATTCGTCGGGACTTGCGAGAATTAGCAGAAGCAGGACTATTGCAACGCGTGCATGGTGGCGCACTGCTGACTTCGCCAGCTACCGCGAGTTATGCCGATCGCCAAAAGCAAGCGCCAAAAGAAAAGGAAGCGATCGCGCGCGCAGCCGCAAAATTAGTCTGTCCAGGACAGGTGGTAATTTTAGATGGAGGAACGACAACTCTACAAGTAACCCGTCATTTACCTCTGGATTTGCAAGCCACAGTCGTAACAAATAGTCCGCCAATTGCGATCGCATTAGCCGAACATCCCCATATAGAAGTTGTGATGTTAGGTGGCAAACTCTATAAAAAAGCCTTAGTGAATGTGGGTACTGTCACAATTGAGTCATTACGGATGATTCGTGCAGATTTGTGCATGTTAGGGGTGTGCAGCTTGCATCCGGAGGTGGGGATTAGTGTACCGAATTTGGATGAAGCTCATGTTAAACAAGCGATGATTGCTGGATCGGCTGAGGTAGTAGGATTAGTGACAACAGAAAAATTAGACACAGCTGCTCCCTATGTAGTGGAATCGATTCATGCACTAACTTATCTTGTAACTGCACCGACAGTATCTAACCAAATGCTGTCGGCTTATAAAGCTTTAGGTCTGACCATTATCCGTGACGAGTACGAATAATCTCCAGATTTGATAAATGCGATCGCTATTGACCACCCACTCTAAATATATGAATAAAAAACTCAAGTATTTAGTGAAGTACTACCTAGGGCATTTCGTTTAGAGTTAGCATTACCTTGTTGGCAACATCTTAGAGGCTGATTGTACACGATTATCAAGGTCTAAAATCAGGTGTGCTGAGGTATTTTAAGATTATATGAACTATACTACCAATCATGCGCTTAACGCATTTCTACTCTTTACACTTGTTTAGAAACATCTGCTTCCCGATTTTTAAATATCTAATTTAGATTAGTAATAAACCATAATTTTAATAAAGCCAAAGCGGCAAAAATACTGAATATTTTATAAATAATTCAAGATTGACATATAAAGTTTTACATCTATCTTTTTGCCTTTTCTACTTTAGTCAGCATCAGCAAAATTCGTTTATATGGTAGCAAATCAGATTTTTCCAACACTTGTTGGAAAATCCCTTATTCAAAAACTTATATATTTATTATTTACTTCATTAAATATATAAATTTCTTGGTCATTCTAACTAAATACTTAAAAATAAAAAAATCAGTAAAATTTCTCTTTTGTAAAGATTGATTATACAAGTATATTGTTGACAGTTGCACTAGCCTAACTGACAAAACACTATATCTGCTCAAGGGGTGTTTTCATTTACAAAGTTACTCTTCAGTTAACAACTTAGTAATTACTGCTTTATAGCCTAGTTGTTAATGAATTTTAGAGGTCTAACCTCATTTTTTATTTTTGAGCGCAGCAATTGTCAAGTTAAAACAATAACTAAAAAACATGAAAATCAGGAATGACATCATCCTGCCATTTTCGTATGTATTTTTATCAAGTTAAAATTGCTGTCCAAATAAGTTGAGTCTTCTAGGAAGTGTGACTCTACCTTTTCAATGCTTAATTTTTTATCGCGTCATTTAAACAAATGCATCAATCTTGCCAAAACCTGATAGCCCTACTTTTAGCCTCAACTTCTGCTTTCATTTTAACTCCATGTCAAGCACAAAGCCAGCCAGAATCAAATAACAGCAATGGTCAGAATATTAGCCCTATATCTTCAGAGCTAGCTACTGGCATAGATAAAATCGTGCCATCTCAACCAAGTGATTTGAAGAGTTCTACAAATAACAAAGCAGATATCTTGTCTGAAAATTCTAATACTTCCTCTACCACTGCTACTGTAAGTACAACAGCTAAAACTTCTAATTTACGTGTTCCAATATCGAGCCGAATTTTTGCTGTACCTTCGATGCAACAGTAATTAGATTATGAATGAGCAAGTAAAAAATGATGAATAATGAAGGTTCAAAGTTTATACTTCACACTTCATCTTGTCCTTATGAGCGCTACCCACAACATACTTGCTCATAGTGTTGACCAGCAATCTCCCAGGTAAATTCTGTTTCTACCAGTTGTCTGCCAGAGTAAGACAATTTATATCGTAGTTGCGGATGATCGAATAGTTGAATAATAGCAGTGATATACTCGGCTGGTACATTTGCTCTTAGCGCTCGTAGGGGTGTACCAGCACCATCTACCGCTAGTCCTTCTAAACCGCGATCGCTTGCTACTATTGGCACCCCAGCTGCCATTGCTTCTAAAGTTTTATTTTTAATCCCAAAACCCGTCCGCATTGGCACGATGCAGACGGTTGATTTATGTAAATATTCCACCATTGAGGGTACACGCCCAGTCACGGTAATTCCTGGTTGTTTTTTCAGTGCTAAAACCTCTGGTGTAGGATGAGCACCAACAATCTCAAAAGTTGTATCGGGGTAATGTTTCTGGATTTCTGGTAATACTTCTTGGCTGAAGAAGCATACCGCATCAATATTTGCTAAATTATCCATTGCACCGATAAAAATTAAGCGATGTCCTCCTGGATCGGCGGTTCTATAAGGAAAGGAAACTAAATCAACCCCATTAGGAATAACTGTAATTTCACTATTCGGGTTAAATTCTTGCAATTGAATTTTGTCTTCTTCTGTAGTCACCACAAGGGCGGAAAACTTAGAGCAGTAGCTTTGCTCGTAACGACGTAAAAGTGGCAGATTAATTTTATCTCTCAATGTATTTTCGGAAATCCCAGTTGCAAGTTGGTTATGACAGCTACCGTAGAGAGAACTATGAATATTGACTACAGTTCTTAGCTCTTTTTGAAAATGCGATCGCACGTAAATCTCATTGACGCTATGTTCGCAGGTAATAACATCATATTTTCCTGCTTGTACAACGTTATCAATCCACTCTTGCATTTCAGTTGAGTAGCGATTGAGTACACTCGGCGGTGTTCCCTGTTGCAAAAATGAGCTAAAGCGCTGAACTTTCTTTAATATCCCTGCGGATGTTCCTGGTTCTGGGGGACGTTCAAAAACCACTAGACGATCCACACAATCTTCTAACCCTGCTATTTCTGCGTCGGTGACAGTAGCATCACGTTGAGTTACAAGAGTAATACTATGGCGTTGACTCAGATATTTGAGTAAATTAAATGTCCTGACTTGGGTTCCCCCCCGCGTTGGTGGATAGGGAAACGTAGAAGATAGCATTAGGATATTCATATAACTGATGTCTGTAATAACACTAGGAAAAACAATCATATATATATACAATGACCTCAATCATTGTTAATTGTCATCATGAATATCCCTTAGATATTTTTTGTGAAACTTTAGTAAATTAAGTATCATAAAAAGCTAATTCCCAATTGCCTAGCAATATGATGAATTTACTGTATATCACCATTGAAAGTGTTGTATATACGGAAAATTTTATGGCAATATATAAATCTAATGAGTCTTGTTAATTAAATATACTTACCAAGGTATGTTAGCAATCCTGAGTTACAAATTATTTTATGGACTTTACTAAGTGTTTTTCCAGTTGAGAGATATTCTTAGGGTAAAATATTACATTCGCGTGTTAAGATACAAATCATATTAAATAGACTAAACTTATTGATTCGTGTAATTACTTCTAATTAAACAATACTTATTATCATTGTGGCTAAAATTAGTGTTTGTATTCCTACCTTTAATAGAGTTAATCTACTACCTTACGCTATTGAGAGCGTAATCAAGCAGAGTTACCAGGACTTTGAATTAATTATTTGTGATGACGGTTCTAGCGATGGTACGCCTGAATTGATGTCACAGTACACAGATAACCGTATTCAATACATCCGTCATCAGCAAAATATTGGTAAAAGTAATAATATGCGCTCTGGCTTTAATGCAGCTAGTGGCAAATATTTTATAAAATTTGATGACGACGATCGACTAACGCCTGATTTTCTAGCACGTACTGTTGCCATTCTTGAGCAAGACTCTAGCATAGATTTTGTGGGCACTGACCACTGGATCATCGATATTGATAATGTCCGAAATGATAAGGTAACGCAGGAAAACTCTAGTCGTTGGGGGAGGAAAAAATTATCTGCTGGTGTTGTCGAGAATTTACTAGAGGTTGTTTTTATTTACCAAAGCTTTCAAGTTGGCGCAACATTATTTCGACGTCAGACATTGCAAGAATTGGGATTTATGCTTCCCAATATGCAAAATTGTGAAGATAATGATTTATTTGTGCGGCTAGCTTTAGCTGGAAAAAAAGGCTATTACCTGCCAGAATTATTGATGGAATATCGCTGCCATGAAGAACAGCAAGGCATTAATCGAGCTATTCCTTATTTATTTGATAAGATTCGGTATTTAGAAAGTTATAAGTTTGAGTCTGAAAAATTAGAGACAATCAGAAAAACTCGGCTTACTGAAGCTCAGTTGATATTAGGTTTGCGTTTAATTGAAAAAGGTGAAATGCAAACTGGTAGAGAACTAGTTTTAGCTGGTAAGTCTTTTTCCAATACTAAAGCCTTGACTGGGTTAGGGTTGTCGCTGTTACCAAGTAGGTTGCGTAGTAAAGGGTTTAAAGCACTGCGAAAAGTCCGGGGTTAGAGTGTTTTGCGCAAAGGCGCGAAGGTTGGAAATAAGGGAATACCGAAAAATAAATTATCCACTACACATAAAATACAATGGTGTGTTACTTGCTTAACGCACCATTTTGATTTTATAGGCGGTGCTTTAGGCGGAACGCCATAACGCACCCTACTGGAC
Organism: Nostoc sp. 106C; assembly: GCF_002154725.1. GTDB lineage: Bacteria > Cyanobacteriota > Cyanobacteriia > Cyanobacteriales > Nostocaceae > Aulosira. The sequence goes on from NZ_MTAW01000219.1 coordinate 95,189, forward strand.
TGTCTAGGCTAAAATGTTGCAATAAAAAATGTTTGTAGTTGCGCTTTAGCGCCCTATCAATTAGAAATCTAATGCACAACTTTAGCCTTGCCACGCCACTACTGGCTAACTTCTTTACCACTCATCAATAATAGTCAAAATTGATTTTTCTCCTAATCCTTTAACAGATTTTAGTACATGGCGATAATCTTCAAATTCTTTCTTTGGCTGCTTATTACGAGCATCTGCTATAACCTTTGCAAGTTTGTCAGCTCCAGAAATTCTAGAGCGCTGTAACTTTTCAGATAGCTGGTGTTTATCCAAAGTATTCAGTAAATCGAGCGGACTACTCTGCTCACTCTTTTGGGGGATAAGTTTTTCAATTTGTTTAAACTTATCATCTATCCTCTGCCTCTCTTGTATAATTTCTGATTTAAACTCGTTGAATTGCTTTTCAAGACGTAATTCCAAATTGGATAAGCGCGATGAGTCTGGATTAACTTTTTCAGGTACAGATTTTGATGGTTTATCGGTAGAAACTAACCCCTCAATAGCTGCGATTTGCTTAACTACTAAATTTTCTATTTTGGGTGAGATCACAAAGGCATTAACCATTTCACCTTTACGAGGATTTTTTTCCTTTGCCCTAACAGCAGCATAGTACTCAAAATGTCCATCAACTACCGTATAACTTTCTGCACTTACTGCTTTCACAACTAATGGTCTGATAATTCCTCCAGTTTCTATAATTATGTCTGCAAGACTGTCTAAATCGGACTCCGCAAAATTTGAGCGAGGAACATCAGAAGTAATATCTTTTATATCAACAAGGTAAAACTGCATTATTCATAAACCTCCATTTTTTTTAGAACTTCATCTGCTAAAACTTCAAATTCCATAGCAGATTGTTGAGCATTAGTTTTCACTTCTTCTGCATATTTAATTACAGATTTTGGATCAGGATATTCTAACTCGCCAATTGTGATAGTTTGATTCATACATTCTGAAAGTACTGTTCTATCATAAATAACTGCTTCCATTAGAGGCAGATTATAACGTTCTAAAATTACATCTCTCTGTTTTGGAAAAGTATATTGTAAAAACTTGGCATTAGTTGAAATCTTAGAAGCAAGAACTCCCATAATCTTTATAGAAGGTTTATTCATAACTTCTCTAGATTCATTAATTTGAGCAACAAAGTTTTTTACAGTAGGTAAACCTTGGTTTGCAAATGGTTTTAAATCTGAAGGTATTATCAAATAATCAGCAGCCATCAGAGCTACTTCAGCATACAAATCTCTAGAAGGGGGAGTATCAATAATTACAATATCATAGTCTTTTTCTACACGTTTTAATTTGGTAATTAGCCTACTTCTACTGGCCAAGATTTTAGTAAGTTTATCTTGACTTTCAATCAAAGTAATATGAGAAGGTACAACGTCAAGCTCAGGATTATTGAAATAGTGGGAATTACGAATAATATCGGGAATAAAATTGAAATCTCCAGCTTCTAGTAAATGGTAAACATTTTTATCTCTTAAGTCATCGTCTTCATCAAATTGAAACTTGATTAGTCCCGTAGCAAAAGTTGTATTCGCCTGAGAATCTATATCAATTAAAAGTACGGTATTACCTTTTTTTCTCAAGGCTGCTGCTAAGTTAACTGCAACAGTTGTTTTACCAACTCCACCTTTATTGTGATAAACAGCAATTGTTTTCATTGAATTTTGCCTCTCAGTTTTAGGATTTTCAATTAATAAATTAAGTGGAACTTCCTTTTTTGTTAAACTATCTCTACCAATTAAATCTTTAATTTCTTCTATCTTTGTCTCAACTTCCTTACCAGAACACTGAAAAACTAGCTGAAGATCATATTGTAATTTTTCATAAATTCTGATTTCCTTGCCATTAGTTAGCAATCCATAGCGCACGTTTAAGCTTGTTAAATAATGCCTGAGTCTGGGAACGTGATTATTTAAGTTCTGTTTAGGATGCTTTGCCTCCATCACGACACTCAGCGGCGAGTTCGCATCTAAAACAAAGGGAACCACTTGCGCTGCAAATGCTAAGAAATCCAAGCGGATGCTACCAAGGATAACTTCTTGATGCCAGGTGTCAGGAGTATACCCTAGCTGTGGTAACAAATATTGAACGATGAGTTTACTTTCAACTTCGCTTTCATTGCGGCACAGTTCAGGATTAAAAGGCAATCTCTTACTCCATCTAGAAAATTGCAATCATGGGAAAGATGCTCATACCTGCTTGATTATGGCATCAACTCAGTAGTTTTAAGTAAAATAATCATTGATAAAATGTAACAAATAATAACAGACTATTACTGGGATTTTATAAGTTATATTTATCAACAGTTAGCTTTAGATTGTTAGGGCTTACGGCAATTGCAGGCAGAAACAAAGCTTTGTGATTGTTTCCCTACCCTACTCGAACAGTGTCAGCGCTAAGCGTACTCCTTCGGAGAACCCACAGGATAGCTATGCGGAAGGCTTTACGCTGGTAATTACGAAATTAGACTATTCTTACGCAAGTCCCAGCTGTAAAAAAAGTTTTTTACCCTAAAGAAAGTTTTAACTCGTCTCATGGCTGACGAATGTGAACTTATAAGTATTTACTTAATATTTGCGAAGATTCTGCAACTTAAGTCGGCTTGCTATATAATTCTGACTGCCTCAATCACAGTCATGTTACTGGAATCACTTTGTGTATTCCAGAAATATTAAATTTAACGAACATTTCCATATATCAGGAGAGATGTACGCTACCTACATGGGGATGCGCCATCAAAGGACTTAACCAATGGGATATGTAATTGCAACTGCAAATATGAAAGGTGGTGTCGGCAAAACCACCATTACAGTCAATTTAGCTACTTGTTTAGCTAAATATCATGGCAAGCGGGTACTGGTTTTAGATTTAGATAGTCAAATTAGTGCGACACTTAGCCTAATGTCGCCTTTAGAATTTGCCAAGCGTAGGAAAAATAGAAAGACATTTAGATATCTAATAGACCAAGTTATCACTCCGGAACCGAATCCCAAGCTGACGCTTCAGGATATCGTTCACACCCAGGTTTGTAATTTGCCAGGGTTGGATTTATTGCCAGGAGATATCGATTTATACGATGAGTTTGTTGTTTCAGAAATGCTGCATCAACAATCTGTTGCTTTAGGTGAACAGGACTTTGAAAATATTTGGAATCGCTTTGAAAGGGTGTTGATTAATAACATCTTAAAGCCAGTTCGCGAAGAGTATGATTTTATCATTTTGGATTGTGCCCCTGGCTATAATCTCTTAACTCGTAGTGCTTTAGCTTGCAGCGATTTCTATATTTTACCTGCTAAACCAGAACCTTTATCTGTAGTAGGTATTCAATTGTTGGAAAGACGCATTGGGCAATTAAAAGACAGCCACGAACATGAAACAAAAATCAATATAAAAATGCTGGGTATTGTCTTCAGTATGTCGAGTGCAAATCTCCTAACGGGCAGATACTACAAACAAGTTATGCATCGAGTTGTTGAAGATTTTGGTGTAGATAAAATTTGTAAGAACCAAATCCCAATTGATGTCAATGTGGCTAAGGCTGTTGATAGTTTTATGCCAGCTGTTTTAATGAGTCCTCAATCACCTGGTTCTAAAGCATTCCTTCAGTTAACCCAAGAGTTGTTGCAAAAGCTATAGTCAGTGCTGAGGAGCCACTGCGGTGGACGGGTTCCCCGGCATAGAGCAAGTGGCGTTGCTGAGTCAGGAGTGAGGAGTTAAGAGTTATATTCTTCACTCCTCACTCACGGCTAATTTTTAAAACGTCCCTGCTAAGGCTGCAACACAACGTTCGCAAAGTAGGGGATGTGCTTTTGATTCTCCCACGTGGATGGAGTAGTTCCAACAGCGATCGCACTTCTCGCCATCTGCATTAACTACACCAATTCCCCAGGTATCGGACTGCAAGTTGTACTTCAATCCTTGCAGTGCTTCGGGAGTATCCAATACTTCGACTTGGGAGGTGATAAACAGATAACGGAGTTCATCGATACCGTTACCTTTAGCTGGATTCAGTGCTTTTACAGAAGAACGTAACTGCTCATCATTGATATATAGCAGTACTTTTGCCTCTAGAGAAGAACCAATCAATTTTTCTATCCTAGCCTGCTCTAGCACCTTATTCACTTCAGTACGCAGTTGCCGGATTTGTTGCCAGAATTCTGCTATTTCTGGATTATGCCACTTCTGGTCTATCTGCACCCAACCAGCTTCAAACACTGATTTGTAAGGTGTTTTGTAGGGGAGATGTTGCCAAATGTCTTCGGCAGTGTGACATAAAACAGGAGCGATCGCTCGTGCTAAATTCTCTAAAGCTATTTTCAGCACTGTTTGACAACTGCGGCGGCGGAAACCATCAGGTGTACTGATGTAGAGTCTATCCTTAGCAGCATCTAAATAGAAGTTGGATAAATCCACAACGCAGAAATTCTGCACTGTTTGGAAAAAGCGGAAGAATTGGAAACTGTCAAAGGCTTCTGTTACTTCACCAAACACCTCAGTCATGCGGTGCAGCATATATTTGTCGAGTTCTGGCAATTCCTCAAAAGCTACTGCATCTTTTTGGGGGTCGAAGTCATGCAAGCTACCCAGCAAGAACCGCGCTGTATTGCGAATCTTACCTCTAACATCATTTAGCTGCTTGATGATGTTGTTACCTATACGCACATCGGAGGTGTAATCTACGGACGACACCCACAACCGCAACACGTCAGCACCATAGGGGGGTTCTTTTTTCTGGTCTTTACCGCCGACAATCATCACCTGAGGATCGACTACATTCCCCAGTGACTTACTCATTTTCCGCCCTTGTTCATCCAAAACAAAGCCGTGAGTCAACACAGTTTTGTAAGGTGCAATGCCATTCACCGCTACACTGGTGAGCAAACTTGACTGGAACCAGCCGCGATGCTGGTCTGAACCTTCCAAATACATATCTGCGGGGTAGCGCAATTCTGGACGCTGCTTGATAACAGCAGCCCAAGATGAACCAGAATCAAACCAGACATCCATTGTGTCAGTACCTCGACGGTACGACCGACCATTATTGCGGTATTGTTCGGGTAACAATTCCTCTACCGACAATTCCCACCAAGCATCAGAACCTTTTTCGGCGATAATTGCTTGGACGTGGTTGATGGTTTCTTCATTCAGCAGTGGTTCACCAGTTTCTTCATCATAGAAAACGGGAATTGGCACACCCCAAGCCCGCTGACGGGAGATACACCAATCAGAACGTTCCGCCACCATTGGCGTGATGCGATTTTCACCTTGGGCTGGAATCCATTTTACCGAGGCGATCGCTTTTAGCGCTTCTTCTCTAAATCCTTCTACTGAAGCGAACCATTGTTCAGTCGCGCGGAAAATCGTCGGTTTCTTCGTCCGCCAGTCGTAAGGATATTTGTGTTGATAGGGTTCTTCCTTCAACAGAGAACCAGCCGCCGCCAACGCATCAATCACCGCCTGATTCCCATCACCCAGCACATTCAACCCAGCAAACTGTCCTGCCTCTTGAGTAAAGTTACCGTTATCATCCACTGGTGCAAGGATAGGCAAACCATAGCGCTGACCAACTATGTAGTCTTCTTGACCGTGACCGGGCGCAGTATGTACCAACCCCGTACCGGATTCAGTGGTAATGTAATCGCCACCCACAACAACCGGACTTTCGCGGTCAAATAAAGGATGACGGTAAGTGATATGTTCTAATTCTTTCCCTTTAAATGTGGTTTTTACGGTTAACTCAAGTTCCAAAGTGGAAGATAGGCGTTCAACTAAATCAGCCGCCACAATTAAGTAGCGGAACCTCACCCCCTCAGTCCCCCTCTCCGTTAACGGAGAGGGGGAAGGTAATTCCTCACTCCCCCTCCCTGCTTGCGGGGAGGGGGTTGGGGGGTGGGGTTCCACTTCCACCACAGCATAGTTGAGGTCTGCGTTCACTGCCACTGCCAAGTTACCCGGAATTGTCCAAGGTGTTGTTGTCCAGATAGCCACACCCAAATCTGGTAAATATTCTCCCAGCACTGGTTTAGCTGCTTCCCCCAAACTAGTGATGGGGAAAGCCGCGTAGATACTGCGGGAAGTATGACCTTCTGGATATTCCAACTCAGCCTCAGCCAAAGCGGTTTTAGAACTGGGACTCCAGTGAACCGGCTTTAAGCCACGATAGATGTAGCCTTTCAACACCATCTGACCGAAAACGCCAATTTGCGCCGCTTCATATTCCGGCTTCAGAGTCAGATAAGGATTATCCCAATCACCCCAAACACCATAACGTTTAAAACTTTGGCGTTGAGCGTCTACTGTTGCTAGGGCAAATTCTTTCGCTTTCTGCCGCAGTTGTAAAGGCGTAAGATTTTGCCGTTCTGCTGACTTCATATTCTGCAAAACTTTCAGTTCAATCGGCAAGCCGTGGCAGTCCCAACCCGGCACATAACGAACCTTACGCCCCTGTAGCAGTTGGTAGCGGTTAATAATATCTTTGAGAATTTTATTTAAGGCATGACCAGTATGAAGTGAGCCATTAGCGTAGGGAGGCCCATCGTGCAGTATAAATAATTCGCCGGGATTATTTTGCGAAAGGCGATCATAAATTTTATTTTCTTCCCAAAATTTTTGGATTTCTGGCTCACGCTTGAGTGCGTTTGCCCGCATATCAAAGTTCGTTTTGGGTAGATTTACAGTATCTTTGTAACTTCCTGCTTCTGTCACAGTCTCATGCCTAAGATTTAGTTGTCCAGGTTTTATCAATTATAGAAGATGACATGAAGACCAAAATTCGCTATTTTGTTCAGCACTTTTATAAATTTAGGCGTAGGTTGGGTTGAGGAACGAAACCCAACATCCTTAAACCTTGATCTAGTTGGGTTTCACTGCGTTCAAACGCCACTTCACTCAAGTCGGGAAACCCGCCCACGTGAGTGGCTCCCCAACCTACTAGCGCGGCAAGTCTAAAATGTTGGGTTGAATCATCAGAGACTATTTTTATTGTTTGGGATTTTCTAGATTTTTTGAACCCAACGTTTTACGGTTGACGCGCTACTACATTTATTTTCTCTCCCCAAAGAGACGGAAGAGCGTTAAGTAGGGTGAGCAATGCTACCCTTGGGGTTCCCCTGCTTAAAGTAGCGAAACTTAGCATCGCCTGATGTAACCTCTGTGCACAGAAAATCAACTCGTTGGTTACGAATGAGATCTGGTTCTGTGTGAATGAGTACTCATTGATAGAAAACCTCAACTCGTTGGTTGTGAATGAGATCGCGTTCTCTATGGATGAGTACTCATTGATAGAGAACTTTAACTCGTTGGTTGTGAGTGAGATCGCGTTCTCTATGGATGAGTACTCGTTGATAAGCAACCTCAACTTGTTCGTTATGAATGAGTTGAGGTTCTCTATGGATGAGATGATTTTGGTAAGGAAAGTTAATTTTGCGTAGATGCTGGATTAACTTGTCGTAGATATCGCATTTAATCAGGCGATCGTTTGATATTGATGAGATGCAGAAAGATGTAGAGTTATTCGAGGCGTTGTATTCCTGATTGCGATCGCTCAACCAGTTACAAGATTTAATAGATGATACTACTTTGGCTGTTGGGAGTGAAGCTTTTGCCTCTACTTTACAAGTGTATAACTACGCCAAAGCCAGTGGACAAGGGACAGGTTTAGAGTGAATTTAAACCTTTCCCCTTTTCCCTTTTCCCCTTAACCGAACCGTATTGCCTGCAAGAGGTCTAATAAATTTGAAAGCGTGCGAGAGTGAGAAATAGCGTAACGCACTAAAAAAATGCGGTACGTTACGCTTTCAAACACCTTGTCATTTAAGGTTCACTTTGATTTTTATCCTCACTTCCCAACATTTTTAATAATTTTCTTGCCACTAAAACACTAACAACTCCTGCACCAACTAATTCCACTGCTTGCACGACTTTTTTACTCACATCTTGAGGAGCAATGTGATTATGGAAAATCTCTTCATCTAACCATTCAGTAGTGGCTTTGAAATCATGAATGGGAGTTGGCAAGAGTGTCAAATAAGTACCTTGGCGGATCAAGTGGGCGGGTTCACCAGCTACTTCAAAAGCATTAAAAAGGTTAGCAGCAGCAGCACCTAGCCCTAATTTCAAGAGTGTGCCACGAATATTAACTTGGGCTGGTTGAAGATCTTCGCCTAAAGCGATCGCTTTTAAATTCTTGGCAATATCAGCTCCTTGCTGGTAAGCTACTTGGGCTGTCGGTGGTAGAGAACTATCCTGAACTGCTGCACAATCACCGCCTGCAAAGACTTCGGGGAAATCCAAAAGTTGCATGGTGGGTGTGACGAGGAGGCGATCGCGTTTATCTCGATGTTCCGGAGGAATTGGCAAATCTTTAATCAAGGGATGGGTGGTAGTACCAGCAGTCCAAATTGTTGTGTAAGTTGCTATTGTTTCAACGCGATCGTGGCGCTGATATTCAACTGCATTGGAGCGAACAGCAGTTGCTCCTGCTTCCAAGATAATTTCTACAGGAACAACACGTTTTTGCAATTCCTGTTCCGCAGTTGGGCGCAACGGATCGTTAATATCGCCGTTGAGGATTTCTTTGCCGTGATTGAGCAGTACCACTCTAATTTCACTAGAATTGCCTCCCAAAGCACTGTACCAATGTGGCAGAAAATCAGCTAAGGTAGCTGCCATTTCTACACCAGAAGCACCACCACCAACCACAACTACTGTGAGTAATTGCCGACGTTGTTCTGCATCTTCAGTTTGCAAGGCTTTTTGTAAACAGCTACGCAAATGTTTGTCAATGGCGATCGCATCTTGCTGCGTCCAGAAAGATAGGGCGTGTTCTTTGGCTCCTTCAACGCGCTGATAACTAGTAACGCTACCCACAGCTAAGACTAAGTTGCTGTAATTGTAGGAGTTTCCCGAAATCAATTTAACTTCGCGTTGCTGCAAGTCTATTGATTGCACCGTATCTTGTACAAAAATGACACCGCTACCTTTAAGTAATTCTGAAAAACGCGGTACTACTTGAAAGGTATCCATCTCGCCATCGAAATATTCATAGAGTAACGGCTTAAAGCAAAAGCGATCGTTTTGATCGATCAAAATTACAGAACGAGGATAGTGTTCATGAGCGAGGTGTAAGGCTGTAAATAGCCCGGTAAAACCACCGCCGACAATGACAGTTTGATAAACTGGGCTGTTCATAAGATATCTCCTAATGTTGTGTGTTTGGATAAGGCAGAAGGCAGGAGGCAGAAGGTTGAAGAGTAGAATTGTTTCTCTTGCCAAAAATATTAGAATTCCCTAACCTTATGTGTGAATAAAGGGGGAGCATCCCACTTTTTTGAACGTCATTGCGAGCGGAGCGAAGCAATCGCATGGACTCGTTCTTAGTTGAAGATTTTGTGATTGCTTCGTCGTTCCTCCTCGCAATGACAGTTATTCTCTAGTTGCAAAATAAAAACTGGGATGCACCCGAATAAAGGTAGCTGGCAGCAAGGATAAAAATTATGTTCACAAAGGACAAGGCTTGAAGTAATAAGCAACCGAAAAAAATTGTTTATTCTCTTCTTTCTACCTTCTTATTAATCATCATCATGCATAAAGAAGGTATCTTCCCCTTCGGGTGACGCTCGTACCTCGCTCTAAGCGAAGCTATGCCGTAGGCTTTACGCTGCGCTAACGTCACTTGACGACAGTTGCACGCCAGTTGCTTCAACGCGGGGAACCCGCGCAACGCACTGGCTCCTCAAGTCGGGAAACCCGCCCACGGCACTGTCTCCTTTATGCCGGGGAACCCGTCCACCGCAGTGACTCACCTTCTGCCTCCTGCCTTATCTAAATAAGTAAAACGAACGCTATAAAAACGATGCTGAGAGCAAAAGCAAACATAATAGCGTATTCAACTCTGCGGCTAAAAAATCCCACAGCCGCAATCAGAATAAGTGCCAGAATAGCAATAGAAACGTATTGTTCTTTTTGTAAACCACGGGCAATTAGTGGGTCTTTAGTTGGTCCTGGAGTTTCTTGAATTGCTTTTGGGGGCAAATCTGAAGCTGGGATGTCTTGGAGGTATAAATTCATAAAACTGCTCCTGAAAAATATGTTTATGGGTGCCAAATATAGAGAAGTGAGAATAGAAAAACCCAAATTACGTCCACAAAATGCCAAAACAAAGTAGTCGCGCTGACACCAAAGTGGCTTTTGTTGTAGTTACCTGGAATAAAGGAACGAACCAGCATGATAATCTGTAACACCACGCCAGTTAGAACGTGTAAACCGTGAAAACCTGTGAGGACGTAGAATGTGGAACCAACTAGCCCTGTAGTTAACCCAAAGTTGAGGTTATGCCACTCAATTCCTTGGCTAATGAGGAAGTAACTTCCCATTGCGATCGTTATTAGCCATAGCAAGCGAAATTGATTGAGCTTGCGACGCCTGAGAGCATTTTCTGCTGGTTGAATCACAAAGCTACTCGCAAGCAGCACTACCGTACTAATAATCACAAATTTGGACAATTCCGGCCCTGAAACCCCAGGTGGTAGCCAGTTTTGAGTAGTCAATCGCAGCCCAATGTATGTAAAAATCAAACTCAAAAAGACTATACTTTCCGAAAGTAGAAATATCGTAAACCCAAACATTCCTTTGCCATGATGATCTTCATGACTCCCGCCACCACTGGGTAAAAAACGCTGCAACCAATTTGGTAGGCGTCGCCGCCACTGTTCAAAACGGATCGGACTTTCATCTATATGAATGCTGCGACGTTGCATAGTTTTGGGGATTGGGGTCTAACGATACTTATTAGTTAGGACTTTAGTGCTAACGAGCTTCAGTTTGTTCATCAGGTTCAATGATTGAGTACTTGGGATCGCCATAGTCGTAAGGTGGTCTTCTGACAACCGGAATCTCTGCAAAGTTTTCTCGTGGAGGGGGTGAGGAGGTTGTCCATTCTAAACCGGTGGCGTGCCAGGGATTGTCAACCGCCCTCGGTCCGTATAGCCAAGAACCTACCATGTTGGCAATAAAGGGTAGTGTGGATACTCCCAGTAAAAATGCTCCCAAGCTAGCGATAACGTTCCATCCTTGATACTGAGGGTCGTAGGAGGAAATTCGGCGCAGCATTCCTTGCAAACCTAATGGGTGCATGGAGAAGAAGGTGATGTTAGCAGGGATAAAGGTCAACCAAAAATGCAGCTTACCCCAGCCTTCGGCATACATTCTGCCGGTTATCTTCGGGAACCAAAAGTAAATGGCCGCGAAGATTGCCATTGTGATCGTATTAAAAACAATGTAGTGGAAGTGACCTACTACAAAGTAAGTATTGTTAACGTGAATATCAAAGGGCGTAGCAGCTAGCATCACACCAGTGACGCCGCCGAAAATAAACATGGCTGCCCCTCCCAAAGCAAATAGCATTGGTGTTTCTAGGTGTAGCCTGCCTCTCCAAACTGTAGCCGTCCAAGCAAAGGCTTTCACACCAGTGGGTATGGCAACTAACATCGAAGTCATCATGAATGTCATCCGCATCCAACCGGGGGTGGCACTGGTGAACATATGATGCACCCAAACAAAGATGCTAACTACAGCAATACCCAAAGAAGCGATCGCCACTGACCGATAACCAAATAAGGGATTACGGGCAAAGGCTGGCAGTACCTCCGCAATAATACCGAAGGCTGGTAGCGCCATGATATACACTGCTGGATGAGAATAAAACCAGAATAGATGCTGGTAGATAATCGGATCGCCATTTTCTTGCGGTTTAAAGAATTGCGTCCCAAAAGCTAGGTCAAATAACAGCAGGAGCAATGCACCTGTTAAAGCAGGTAAATTAATTAGCTGCAATAACTGAGCGCTGAGAGCCGACCAAACAAACACTGGCATCCGGAAAAATGTCATCCCTGGTGCCCGCATCCAAAAGATCGTAGTGACAAAGTTGACGGCTCCCATAATCGAAGATATGCCAATCAAGATTAAACTCACAATCCAAATGAATTCTCCGTTAATTGGTTGACCGGGTGGAACTTGCAGACTGATTGGGGGATACGACCACCAGCCACTCTGGGCGGTGCCTGTGGGTAACAAGAAGCTAGACATCAGTAGCAGCCCGGCGGGTGGCAGTATCCAAAAAGAGATGGCATTGAGTAGAGGAAACGCCATATCCCGCGCCCCAATCATCAGCGGCACTAGGTAGTTAGATAAACCTGCGTTGAATGGAATAATCCACAGGAAAATCATGATTGTGCCGTGCATGGTGAACAAGCCGTTGTAGAGAGGGCGGTCAACCACGTTCGCTTCTGGGGTAAGCAGTTCAGCACGGATGATCATTGCCAACAGTCCGCCAATCAGGAAGAAAATGAAGGTCATAATCATGTACTGCACACCGATGACTTTATGATCGGTGCTGAAGCTGAAGTATTGCTGCCAGCCATCAACAGCTTCGTTATAAGAGCTTTTCGACTCTCTATTGACGATCGCACCTTCACTAGAGTCATGTGTCATTATTTAGCTTCCTTTGATTGGCAACATTAGATGCAGCAGGGGCGACAGTGTACCAGCCACTTTTGAATAAGGTTTTTACTGGTTGGGTATACTCAGCAACTGCCTGATTTTTAGCGATCGCTGGTTCGTAATTAGCAGTTCGGGTGAGCCACTGGTTATAGTCTTCCAAAGATTCAACGTATACATCCGCCTCCATCAAGGCAAAATAAGTTCCACTGAATTGCGAATCTTTGAGCTTATATTTACCTGTGCGAATTGGCGTCAGCACAATGTCAATATCGCGCTTGGGAATAATATCTTGCTTTAAGCGAAACTCAGGCACATAAAAACCATGAATCACATCCTGCGCTTGCAGATTCAGGCGAGTACTACGATTTACAGGCAAGTGTAATTCTTGACTAGTGGCATTATTTGGATAATGGAAAGACCACTCCCACTGCTTGGCGTAAACATCTATTGTTTGGGCAGCAGGTTTGGGAACATCGCTGACTTGTGCGGCGTAAGCTGGTGCCGAGTCTAGAGGTGTATGCAAATGCACAATTTGCTTTAAACCTAAAATATTTAATTGCTGATAAATGTTGAAGCTTTGCAAACCAATCCACAACACTAATAGAGTTGGAGTTGCTGTCCACAGTATTTCTAACCTGACATCTCCTCTTGAAGGATGTCCTTCGCTGTAGTCTGCTGGGCGTGCTCGATAGAAAATTATTGAATACAATATGATGCCCACTAGCCCTAGGAAAATGAAGGCTCCCACTGAGACTAAGAAGCTAAACAAAGCATCTACTCTTTGGGCTTCTGCTGTAGCTTCAGGCGGCATCCAAGAAAAAGCTTTCTGCCCAATCCAGTGGCTAATCACAAGTAGCGCTGCAATATAACCGGCTATTAGTAAATATTCTAAAAAAGTAAACATAGCAGTTATGAGCAGACAAAGGCAGAGGAGGCAGTGCGTTGCGGAGCCAGTTGCGTGGGCGGGTCTCCCGACTTGAGCAAACTGGCGTGAGGTTTCCTCCGTTGTAGCAACTGCCGTGGCAGAGGGCAGAGGGCAGAAGGGAAGATAGCTGTTTTATACATAGTGGTGAAAACTTTTCATTAAGACTACCTTTTTTGCTCATCTATCTCAGTTGCTAAAAATTATTTAAGTAGCTTGCATAAGTTACATTCATAATGTATGGGATAATTGATTATCTAAGTTCAATCAATAATTAAAACTACATTGATCTGCATCCCAAACATATCTTTCTCAAGATTGATATCAGAGTAAAACTAAATATTTTTACAAATCTACAAAAGAAAAACATATTTTTGTCACAGGAATGACAAGTAATTGTAGTAAATGCAAATAAATCAGACAGAGGAAGATTTTTGGAGTATAAAACAAGTTAGTTAATCAGTCCTGATATTAGTAGATGAAATAGGCGATCGCTCAAATTCAAAATTGAAAAAACTAGTTAGGCGATAATAACGCTGAAACCAAAAATCAAGATAGTTTTTTAACAAGTAATTTTTGGTAAGGGTAGTAGTAGATAGATAACCTTCCTCCATAAGGAAGAAGTAAGAAAAGCTCTAAGTTTTTAAAGTAGACCCAGAACAGCAGCACCCAAATATCACCAGGCTACTTAAAGCTGATTGGCTAGATAATTTATGGTAAAGATTCTGGATCAAGAACAAGCTTTTGGCGCACCAGGCATCGAACCTCGGTGGAATCATGCTAATAAAGATGCTGTAGGGACTGCCTACTCTACTTCCAGTCGCATTTGGTTTACTATCTGGAACGGTATAGTCACGGAAGTTTACCATCCAACTGTAGATAAACCCCAGATTCGAGATTTGCAATACCTCATTTCTGACGGGAAAAGCTTTTTCCAAGAAGAGAAACGCCATCTCATAACAAAAGTGGAGCATCTATGGACTCATGGTTTGGGATATCGGATTACGAATTCCGATCCAGAAGGACGTTACGCCATCATTAAGGAAGTTATTAGCGATCCGCATCTTTCTTGTGTACTACAGCACACTAAATTAGAGGGAGAAGCAGAATTTCTCTCGCAACTCCAGCTATATGCTTTATGTGCGCCTCATCTAGACGTGGGAGGTTGGGGGAACAATGCTGCGGCTGTGGAAGTGGCTGGTAAATATATTTTGACAGCACACAAAGGTGGAACTTGGCTGGCGCTAGGTGCAACAATTCCCTTTAGCCGCTTCTCCTGTGGCTATGTAGGTGAAAGTGATGGCTGGACAGATTTGGCTGATGATTTTCGCATGGATTGGGAATTTGACCATGCTGTAGAAGGTAATCTGGGTATTACAGGCGAACTAGATCTAAATAGCGATCGCGAATTTACTTTAGGATTAGCCTTTGGTTGCACTCTGCATAACGCAGTTTCTACACTATTTCAATCGCTGAATCTGCCTTTCTCACAGCAGAAGCAGCAATATCTCGAACAGTGGACGCGATCGCGCCGTGATATTCTGCCTTTGGAAAAGTTTTCTTATGATGAAGGTAAGCTATATCACAACAGCATTAGTCTGCTGTTAGCACATGAAGATAAAAGTTATCCTGGCGCTTTAATTGCATCCTTGGCGATTCCTTGGGGTGAAGCCAAAGACGACCAAGAACAAGGCGGATATCATTTAGTTTGGACGCGGGATCTAGTCAGCAGCGTTGCAGGTTTAGTAGCGGCTGGTGAAACGGATACCGCAATGCGATCGCTAATTTACCTCGCCACAATTCAGCAAGAAGACGGCGGCTTTGCGCAAAATTTTTGGATTGATGGTACACCCTATTGGACAGGGATTCAATTAGATGAGGTGGCGTTTCCAATTTTGCTGGCGCGGCTGTTGCAAAAAGAAGACGCTATTTTGAACTTTGATATCTATCCTACAATCTTACGAGCAGCTGGCTATCTAATTCGCTACGGCCCTGCTACTCAACAAGAACGCTGGGAAGAAAACAGTGGTTACTCACCTTCAACCCTCGCATCTAATATTGCAGCGTTGATTTGTGCAGCTCAATTTGCGCGTCAGCGTGGCGATGAAGCCACAGCGCAATTTATCGAAGAATACGCCGATTTCTTAGAAGCGCATATTGAAGCTTGGACAGTTACTACCGAAGGTACTTTAGTTCCTGAAATCAAACGGCATTATATCCGGATTACCCCCGCAGATATCAACAATCCTCATCCCAACGAAAACCCCAACCAGGGAACCCTTTATATTAGTAGCCAACCGCCTGGTAAACCAGCAGCCTATCCCGCCAAGGAAATTGTAGACGCAGGATTTTTACAACTAGTGCGTTACGGAATTCGTCAACCAGATGACCCAATTATTGTTGATTCTGTCAAAGTAATTGATGCAGTATTAAAAGTAGAGACACCCTTTGGCCCCTGCTGGCGGCGCTACAACCACGACGGCTACGGACAGCAAGAAGATGGTAGTCCATATACTGATTGGGGTAAGGGACGCGCTTGGCCATTACTTACCGGAGAACGCGGACATTATGAACTAGCTGCTGGCGGCGATGTCAAAACATTGATCAAAGCAATGGAAGGATTTGCCTCAAATACTTGTTTATTACCAGAACAGATTTGGGATGAAGCCGATCGACCTGATATTCATATGTATTTAGGAAAACCAATCGGTTCAGCAATGCCTCTAATGTGGGCCCATGCCGAGTATTTAAAACTAGTGCGATCGCATCATGACGATCGGGTTTTCGATTATATTCCTCAAGTTGCTCAGAGATATTTAGGCGATCGCTCTCAATGTAAATCATTGGAAATTTGGAAGTTCAACCGCCAGGTGATTAAAGTTAAACAAGGTCAAATTTTGCGAATTCAAGCTTTAGTACCCTTCCAACTGCACTGGTCACAAAATAATTGGCAAACTGTTCAAAATACGCCTTCTACTTCTACAAAATTGGGCGTAGATTATGTAGATATTTCAATTGCTTCTGAGCAGCAACAGCCAATTATTTTTACTTTCTTTTGGATAAGTAATAGTAGTTGGGAACAACATAATTATCAGGTTGCTGTTGAATAGATTTTTAGCACAATTTTCAACAAAAAACTAAACGCCGAGGGCACAATGGTATCCTTGGCGAGTAAAAAATTGTCATATCCTACTAGAGGATGATAATAATCTCTGCTGATATCGATAGCATAGTGACCAAATATATATTTTGCACTCTGCAAAATTCACTGAATTATTCGCTATAAATATCTACTTAATTAAATAATTTAGATTCATTATCATATTTTAAACCCTCCTGCATAGATAACAGTCATCGGAAATTTAGTCATTACTACAAAACTATTAAAATTAACGTCCAGCAAAAATATCGGAGAAGTTTTATGGCAACTACAGCAGCAGATGTTCTTATAAATACCCTGATCGATTGGGATGTAAATGTTATTTTTGGATTACCTGGTGATGGCATTAATGGCATCATGGAGGCTTTACGCCAGCGCCAAGATAAAATTCGCTTTGTGCAAGTACGTCATGAAGAAGCTGCTGCTTTTATGGCTTGTGCTTATGCTAAGTACACAGGTAAACTTGGTGTCTGCCTTGCAACATCGGGGCCAGGTGGGATTCATCTACTCAATGGTCTTTATGATGCCAAAATGGATGGTCAGCCAGTATTGGCAATCACAGGTCACCACTACCACGATTTAATTAATACTCACTCACAACAAGATGTAGACCTAGACAAGCTGTTCATGGATGTCGCCGTCTACAACACTCGCGTCATGGGGCCAGAGCACGTTGAAAGTATCGCAGATTTGGCTTGCCGTGCTGCTATTTCTTACCGAAGTGTAGCTCATATCACCTTTCCAATTGACTTTCAGTCGCAGAAAGCTACGAACAAAAAACTTTCGATGCATAATGTAGCTCATCATACTTCTGATGTGAAAGCTAGTAGCGCCCAACTACCCAACAAAAATGACTTGCAGCGTGCAGCCGAGATTTTAAATACTGGTAAAAAAGTTGCAATTCTGGCGGGACGTGGTGCTTTAAAAGCCACAGATGAACTAGAACAGTTGGCAGAAAAATTGGGAGCGCCAATTGTGAAAGCGATGCTTGGTAAGGCGGCTGTCCCAGATTTTAGCTCCTACACTACCGGGGGAATTGGTCTAACTGGTACAAAACCATCTCAAGAAGCAATGGAGGATTGCGATACCTTATTAATGGTAGGTACATCCTTCCCCTATATGGAATTTCTCCCCAAGCCAGGACAAGCAAGAGGTGTACAAATAGATATTGACCCGCTGCGGATTGGCTTACGTTACCCCGTTGAGGTAGGGTTAGTGGGCGATTGTCGTCGCACCTTGCAAGAACTTTTACCGTTGCTGCAATTCAAACAAGACCGGAGGTTTTTAGAAAAGACTCAATCTGGGATGAAAGATTGGTGGAAGTTAATGGAACAACGGAGTACACGGCAAGATAAACCCATGAAACCCCAAGTTGTGGCGTGGGAACTAGGCAAACGTTTATCTGATACCGCAATTGTCTCAGCAGATTCCGGTACAAATACGACTTGGTGGGCACGGCAAATTCCGGCTAAACGGGGTCAAATGCACTCAGTGTCCGGGACATTGGCCTCGATGGCTTGTGGTCTACCCTATGCGATCACAGCTCAAATTGCTTACCCTGATAGACAATGTGTGGCCTTTGTTGGGGATGGCGGCTTTTCGATGTTGATGGCAGAATTTGTCACTTGTGTAAAGTATCAACTGCCCGTCAAAATTGTCATCATCAAAAATAACACCCTAGGTCAGATTAAGTGGGAGCAGATGGTATTTCTCGGTAACCCTGAATATGGCTGCGAACTCCAATCTATCGACTTTGCAGCCTTTGCTCGTGCTTGCGGTGGCACTGGCTTTACTATTGACGATCCTGCTAAGTGCGGTGACATTCTCGATCAAGCACTTGCTACCCCAGGTCCGGTAATTGTAGATGCGATCGTCGATCCATTAGAAATGCCTTTGCCTCCTAAGATTACTCTAGAGCAAGCAGCTAAATTTACTGAAGCTATAGTTCGAGGCGAACCTAACCGTGAAAAGATTATTCTCACGGCAGTGGCAGATAAGGTGCGAGAGCTGATATAGTTGCCAAATTCTATTTCATGCTCCAAATCATTCGGACTTCCAATAAAAAATATCTAATTTTAGGGTGCGTTATGGCGGAAGCTATCAAGCACCACCGAGCAAATCGAGATGGTGTGTTGACTTCGTTAACACACCCGAAGAATATCAAATAATTTATTTTTTGCTATTCCTAACTTTGCGCTCAATAATATAGAAGAAATTTATTTTACTGGCTCGATTTGGTGTGTACTCAATAGAAATTTAGGCAATTGTTCAGTTTAAAACTAAAAATGATAATTTTTATTAAAATTAAAAGTCTTGTCTCTGCTCGTGGTGTAGGTGTTTTGTGGCTGCTGATCGCACTCATAACTGGTTGTAGCAGTTCCCCTTCAATCACGAAGCAGGAGCCAGCAGAACCTGCGATCGCAAACTCGTCTACACCGTCTGTCACACCAGCAGTCCATTCTAGTCCACAAGTTAGCGCCACGGCAGATTCTTCTCGTTGCCAAACTAATCAGTTATCGGTGAGCCGAGTTGGTAGCGATGCTGGTGCTGGTAATGTTGCGCTGATTTACTCTTTTACGAACAAAGGTACATCGTCCTGTACCCTCTACGGTTATCCTGGACTCGCCTTGCTGGATGCGAAGGATCAGCCATTAGGGGGAATCAAGGTAATCCGCGCCAAGGATACCTATTTTCAAAATAAACAACCTCCACAACAGGTAACTTTGGCAACTGGGGAACAAGCCTCATTTCAAATAACCTACAACCATATCCGTTCTGAAGGTAAATCCTGTCCTAGGTCTGCCAAGATTGAGATTACGCCTCCCAACGCCTATGAGCACTTGACTATACCTGAACAAATTGATGCCTGCACAAGACAAGTGAAAGTTACTCCTGTACGAGCGGGTGTTACTCAACGCTAGTCAAGGATGGTCTGACAAGATGTCTAAAACTACTAGCTGTCCTTATTTTTTTACTCCCCAACCTTGCGATCCTAGCTATCTATTGTTTGTATATTTACCAGGCATGGATGAAACTGGTAAAGAACTCTTGCGTTTGCAAACAGCAGGTTTAGAAACTTCAACCTAAATTAAGATGACAGGTCAATAACAAGATAGGTACATATTATATTGTTCAGGCAATATGAGTGCTTATGTCTTCTGATTCATCTAAGAAAACTATCTTTGCGGCTATTGGCGCTAACTTAGCGATCGCTATTACTAAATTTATCGCTGCTGGTGTTACTAGCAGTTCAGCTATGCTATCTGAAGGCATTCATTCACTGGTAGATACTATCAACGAATTGTTACTGCTTTTGGGAATACGCATGAGCCAAAAGCCAGCAGATGATAGTCATCCATTTGGATATGGTCAGGAACTATATTTTTGGACTTTAATTGTTGCAATCCTCATCTTTGCTATTGGTGGAGGTATGTCTTTTTATGAAGGAATTATTCATTTAATTCATCCCAGCCCCATAACAGACCCATTGTGGAACTACATTGTACTGGGATTTGCCATATTTTTTGAAGGCTTTTCTTGGACTGTAGCTTTAAAGGAATTCTTGCCCAGCAAAGGCGAACAAACATTTTGGCAGGCAATCCGCGCTAGCAAAGATCCAACTATATTTACAGTTTTATTTGAAGACTCTGCTGCACTTTTAGGTTTACTAGTCGCTTTAATAGGCATTTTCTTGGAACATTTATTTCAAAATCCTTATTTTGATGGAATATCCTCAATTATTATTGGCGTTATTCTTGGTGTAGTGGCTGTAATATTAGCCCATGAAAGCAAAGGATTATTAGTAGGTGAAAGTGCTAATACTCGCACTGTAAACCATATTCGCGCTATAGCAAACACAGATCCAGCAGTACAAGCAGTGCTGCGCGTACTAACTATGCACTTGGGACCACAGGAAGTATTATTAAATTTAGAGATTCAATTTCGCAAGCATCTATCAGCCGAAGATTTAGCCTTGGCAGTAGAGCGCTTAGAGGAAAAAATTCGCACACAGCATCCAGATATCAAGAACATCTTTATCGAAGCTAAATCTATAGCTAATAGTGCCGGACGAAATTTACCGAGAATGTAGAACTGCTACGTAAAATCCTAAAATTTAAGCAGAATTCAGGAGTAAAACTTGCTACCCTGAGCAAGCTAAGAGCAGAGGAGACAAGAGTGAAAATACTCCCAGTTAACCAAGATGACTTCGATACATGGTTAAATCTTGCTTTGCAACTGTGGCCAGATGAATCTCTAGAAGAAATGCACGCAACTCTGAGCAATATTCTTCAATCGCCGCGTGAGGCAGGATTTTTGATTAAAGATGACAGTGGCACAGCAATTGGATTTATAAATCTCTCGCTGAGATATGAGTATGTGCCTGGTGCTACTCAAAGCCCTGTTGCATATATAGAAGGAATATATGTCAAAAGTGAATATCGAAAGCAAGGTGTAGGCAGGTATTTAATCCAATATGCCCAACAGTGGGCACGTGTACATGAATGTCTGGAAATTGCCTCAGATGCTTTATTAAATAACACAGTAAGCTATGAATTTCATCGTCAGGTCGGTTTTCAAGAGGTAGAAAGAATTGTGACATTCATTAAGCAAGTTCCTCCTACTAAAGAACAACAATAATCACAAATTCAATGAAGTTTTTTAACCAAATATTTTGGTATAAACAGGAAGGATGTGATGTGGAATCGGGAATAGGTACATCATTTAGTACTGCTTCTCCGATACTATGTACATCATTAAGTAATTGTCTAATACTGCACGCATGTCGCAACCCCTTTCTCCTCCCATAAGCAAACCTTCTAATCCTCACTTCTCCTCTGGCCCTTGTGCAAAGCGCCCCGGTTGGTCTGTTTCTAAACTGGAAAACGCCTGTGTTGGTCGTTCCCATCGTTCCAAGGATGGCAAAGCCAAATTAGCAGCAGTCATTGAGCGTTCTAAGAAAATCCTGGGTATTCCTGCTGATTACCGCTTGGGTATTGTTCCAGCTTCTGATACTGGTGCAGTAGAGATGGCTTTGTGGTCACTGTTAGGACACAAACCCCTTGATATCCTCGCCTGGGAAAGTTTTGGTCAGGAATGGGTAAAAGATGTCACAGACGAGTTAAAGTTACCAGATTCTCGCCTGATTAAAGCACCCTATGGCAATTTGCCAGATTTAGACTCTGTTGATTTTAGTCATGATGTGGTTTTTTTGTGGAATGGTACAACTTCAGGTGTCAGAGTCCCAAATGGCGATTGGATCAAAAATGACCGCCAAGGACTGACTATTTGCGATGCTACATCCGCAGTATTTGCGATGGACATACCCTGGGATAAAATAGATGTGCTGACTTACTCGTGGCAAAAAGTATTGGGTGGGGAAGCACAGCATGGAGTCATTGTACTTTCACCCCGTGCTGTAGAACGCCTCGAAAGCTATAAACCAGCTTGGCCTATACCTAAACTCTTTCGCTTGACACAAAAAGGTAAGCTAATTGAAGGTATTTTTCAAGGAGATACCATCAACACCCCATCAATGTTGTGTGTAGAAGATGCCCTTGATGGATTAAGTTGGGCAGAAAGTATTGGTGGGCTTCCTGGCTTAATTAGCCGTAGTGAAGCCAATCTAAGTGCGATCGCAAAATGGGTAGAGCAAAGCAATTGGGCAGATTTTTTGGCAGAAAAACCAGAAATTCGTTCCTGTACTTCCATCTGCTTGAAGATCATTGATTCTTGGTTCACCAGCCAGAGTCCAGAAGCGCAAGCAAAATGTGCTACCCAATTAGCAAAACTGTTGGAAAAAGAAAAAGTTGCTTATGATATTGCAGCCTATCGTGCTGCACCACCAGGATTGCGAATTTGGGGGGGAGCAACCGTTGAAACCGCAGATATTGAAGCGCTGCTTCCTTGGTTAGACTGGGCTTACAATACCGTTAAAGCTGAGTTGATTGCTGTGGTTTAACTTAAGTGAGCTATCGATACATTAGACTGCCTTGAAAATAAGGCAGGAAGCAGGAGGCAGGAGGCAGGAGGAAAAGACATTTTCATTGTTCCTTGTGAGTTGCACTCATGAAGTCTCTTGCAAAAATGCGAATCAGCAAAAAAGGAACCACAGATTTAGACACGAAGTGGCTTCCCGCAGGGTACACAGATAAACACAGATAAATATCTGTGTTCATACCATTTCACTTTAATCATGATACAAATACGTGGATAGGGGTTTAGCAATGCTCATACGTGTCAACTTAAGCTAAAACGCTTACCCCACAAGCGTTTTACCCCTCCCCTTGGCAAGGGGAGGGGTAGTTTTGGTTTTAGACAAAACTGGGGTGGGGTGACGCAGATCTTGATGGAACGTGAGAAAACGCAAAATCACACCTTGATAAAGGTTTCGCGTTAAGTTGACAGCAATGCGCACTGCTTCATCGCTACGCGTCTACGGCGGAAGCGCCACTCCTACTTCTCTGTGTGTTTATCTGTGGTTTGATATTCAAAAAATTTACTTGTGCAATTAATGACACAATTTTATTGCAAATAGACCTTCGCCGTTGGACCTGGCCCATCCCACCTGAGAATAAATTCCCAGGCTAATAGCTCATTCAGGCTTTTGCTAATCAGCGCAGGCTTTTTGGTAGACATTAGGGTTCAATTAACTTAAAGCCCCAAGGTTTGAGAGCTGCTACAGCTAGTTCTGGGTCTACACCTTCATAAGCCTCCCATTCCAACGGGTGCTCTTTAGGATGTCCGTCACCGATATTACCTGCAACTTTGATGATCGGACAGTTTGCTATACGATGGCGCTCCAAGCCTTTTGGAAGTGCTAGTCGGATTTTGCGACCAACAAACTTGGCTGTACTTGACTTAGCTACAGATTCACGAACTAAACAGATATCACCAGCAGTCCCCCAAGTCGTTGGGTAGATGTGGAGGAACGATATATAGGTTTCTGGTTTGATGGATCTTTTGAGAACTTGCATTATCTGTAATCTTTAAACTTTGAGTAAAAAATCATCTGAATATTTTCTCCCCTGCCTCCCCTGTTTATCCTAACTGGATTAGGCTGGGTTGAGCTTCAGTAAAACCTAAAAATTAAAAGCTCACCCTGTTACCCTTGGGTAAATCTTTCTCTTTTGTTAGTAAAGAGACTGATGTTCAGTAGAACAGGATGAGGTTTTCAAGGTTTTTGGCTAATTGGTTAAAACACGATAATTGCCCACATACTAACTCCTAGACTAATGGCTGCTAGATGTTGCCAAAGCAGGGTTTTTAGAGGTTGGCGCGCAATTTTTTGAGTTAACACTATTGTTAATAGTACAGAAAATATGAGAATGCTACCTTGCAAAAAGGCAATTACAGCTGGATGCGCTACCAATACAGGTAACTGCTCACCATGCAAACCAAAGGTAGCAAAAGCCACAGGTAAAATGCGTCCTCCTTCCCCTAAGCCTAAACGCAGATAGTGGGCTAAGTTAGCCCCCAACACCAATGGTAAATAACCGTAGGCAAGCTCAATAAATGCTTTGGGCTTGCGGCCAAAATTTAATAGCTGCATTAAGCCATAAGCTGCAAAGGGGATCGCGACTGGGATGAGCAAAGCTAGCAGCGATAATCCTAAGTGCTGCCAAAAAACAGTTAAATCCAGGTTTAGACCAAACCAAGCTTGCAATTCGGGCAAACGATGCAGATATACACCACCTAACAGTAAAAATAACAGTGCAACTTCATAGCTGCGGGGTACATGAGTTGTCCATAATTCAATTCCTGGGGGACGCAAGTTAAACTCAACGGAACGATGAGGACAGGCTTTTAGGCAAGTCATGCACAATACGCAATCTCTGTTATCTTCTAACTGGGCTGGGTGTGAGTACAAAGGACAACCATTAGTTTCCATCCCTTCGCCTTTTTGCGGCCCGCCTTTGTAACATTGATAAGTCGTGCAAGTGGCGGAACAGATACCTTGCTGGGCGCGGAGTTCAGTCATTGAGAGCTTGGCAAATAAACCATTCATGCCGCCAATCGGACAAAGATAACGACACCAAAACCGCCGTTCAAAAATCGCAGAGAAGATCATTGCCCCGGCGGTGATTAATAATAGCAAGCAAGCGGAGAGGTAAGCTGTATTTTCTAAGTGCCACAGTTCTTCCCATAAGAAGATCAGGGTAAATAACCCAAATAAAAACCAGCCGCCCCATTTCTCAGCTTCCTCCCTCGGCCAGCGTTTAAGTTTTCTTGGAAACAACCAAAGAGATAATTTTTGCGTAATTTCACCGTAAATCATGAAGGGGCAGACTGAACACCAGATCCGCCCTAAAAAGGGAAAGAGAAATAGAAAGAATGGCCACCACCAAGCCCAAAATAGATTTAAAGCAAAATTGCGATCGCGTGTTTGTGGACCAATAAATAACACGCCTACCAAAAAAGCAAAGGCTGCAAAGGTAAAACCATAATTAATGCGATCGGGCCACCAGTCACTACGCAAAAATCGCCGCAATCGCGGATACGCATTTAATAAATTAACGCGAAATTGCTTTTTCTTCGGTTCCGCCGACCAAAAAATTTCTTCTGTTAATTCTTTTCCTTCTCCCACCTGAACGATCGCCCGTTCTACCAAGTTCTTCAATTCCTTGAGATTGCCAGGGAAATCGTAAGCTTGCAAGCGACGCAAGGCTTCGGGGGTAATATGCGGTTTCGCTAGCCCGCGCGCGCGGCTGTAGAGACTGGTGTAATATTCCACCTGGGCATTAATATCAGCTTTGCGTACCCGTAGCGGTGGCACTTTAATCACATGCCCAACACAGCGTTCGATCATGGACTGAGTTTTTTCAGAGACAATTAAGATCCTGGCTCTACTGGTACGAGGTTCAGCTTTTGGTTCTCCAGGGCGAGTTACAGGAGTATATGTATCTGTTTGAACTAGCTGCGCTACAGCTGGTAATAACTCTGGGGGCAGTTCTTGGATATTATTCAGAACTAAAGTACCTTCCCCCAACCATTCTAAAAGTCCAGGTTTACCGCCAGCGCGACCAAATAAATCTGCACCACTGGTTTGGAGAATCCCGCAATTAACTTTAATAATTGGTTCTCGCCGCTTGGGGGAACTAAAGTGAATTAGAGCCGCGATATTATCTTTTTCTAAACCTGGCTCGCCAAAGATTTCTACTGAAAGGCGATCGCTTGCTGCTTCGCGAATTTGCTCCCGCAGACGCACCGCATAACGACTTGTACCGACAATTCCCCGTTGCGCTTTAGTGACTAAATATGGACGTAAGGCTAAAGCGCGTTCTTGTTGGTAGCTTAAAGCAGATGTCGCCTCAGCCAATTCTTGCGCCAATACCCGTGAAACAGCCTGATTAATTTCTGGGTATTGAGTAGCTAAGGTGCGAAATTTGTCAGCTGGTGTAACCCATAAATGACATTCGTTGAGAGTAGTAATTGTAAATGGCGTCAACTCATCTAACAGTAATTCTTTGAGATTAATGACTTCTCCAGGAAGGAATCCACGGGGTAAGGCTGAGTTGGTTTTGCTAGTCTCGCTTTCTAAATGTCCATCTTGAACAATGTAAACTGCTTCTGGCTGAATACCTTCGCTCACTAGGGTGCTACCTTCTGGCACAACTTGTAGTTCCATAACTTGAGCGATCGCCTCTAAAACCGCAGGCGAGAGAATTCCTAAAGGTGTGCGTTCTTGTAGCCAAATCACTGTATCTGGAGATGTCATTATCGGTTCTCCGTGCAGGCTGGTTGCTGTATAAAAGGAATTATCCCTGATTATGGCTGCGTAATGAGTTTATCTGATCTACCTAATCTCTGGGTTCCTTTGGCAATGTTGGGTTTAATTGTAATTGCGGCGGTGTTTTTTAGTCGTAGTGGTTAATTTCCCAAGCATTACAGTAATACCTTTGCCAATTTACGAGGGTGAGTGATGTATTAACTCCCTTTTATCTGAGGCTTGGCAAAAACAATAAGTCCTAAAAATTCCTTCAAGGTTTTTTCAGGTATTGCCCGCAGTATAAAGGGTTTGAGAGTTTAAGCTTCCTTGGAAGCTTAAAGCTCATGTATAGATTATTTTGCCAATTTTGCCAAAATTTTTCTAGGTGCTTATTTTGACAAAGGTATTGATTTATAAAATATTTTTAATACATAATTAACACTTAAAACCAATAACTTAATTTGCTTAAATCTTGTTTTATCTAGGTATAAAATTTATCGTAAATCTTGCTAAAAAATTAACAGATCAATATTTATCTACCTTTAGATGATCTTTATAAAATTGAATATCTTCTTTATGTTTTTTATATAAAAATCAAAAAAAACACTGTTAAAGTCTATCTAAAGCAAGTGACTTTGTAACCTTACCGATTGAGTTAAAAACAAGATTCTGCCAGGGTAATCTTATTTAGCTTGTTATACAGCTAGTGCAGAGTAGGGAAAATAAATATTGAGTTAAAAAGGGTTGAACGGCTTGTGAAATAAGCGTTCTATCCTTCGGTATTTTGTATTCTTGCGCTTGTGTATTTTGAACATCTGCTAACTGCTATAGCAATCCTATTTCAGTTGTGAAAATATATTAATAGTGGCTGTTAACAGTTAGCAGTCAACGCTCAACAGCCTGTATGCAATTTACAAAATCCTAAACGGACTGCTATATACGACACAGCTTATCTAAGTTGCCAATGATAATTGCATCTATTTAAGCAAGTATGGCACTTTTCTGGGCAGTTTTACATTTTAGGCTTACAAAGAAAATTTGTAAGTAAAGATTTCGCTACACAACAGCTTGTAAATATTTCGATTTAAATTAATTAAGGAAATTTAGCAGATGCTAATTGATAGCCGTAATATATTGACTGACGAAGTAATTAAAACTGAAGTTTGTATTGTAGGTGCTGGACCTGCGGGAATTACATTAGCACAAGAATTTATTGGTAGAGACTTTCGAGTTTGTCTACTAGAAAGTGGCGACATCGAATTTAATCAAGAAACACAGTCTCTTTGTGAAGGTGAAACTGTTGGTGATGATTTCCCAGCACTACATGATATCCGTCGTCGTCAGTTTGGTGGGTTAGCAAATGCCTGGTGTATTGATATATATAATCAGCAAATCGGTCTGAGATATGCACCATTAGATGAAATAGACTTTGAAAAACGAGATTGGTTGCCATACAGTGGATGGCCTTTTAGTAAATCTCATCTTAATCCATTCTACGCTCGTGCCCAATCGGTTTGTAAACTTGGAGCTTTTTCTTATGATGCTGAGGCTTGGGAAGATGTTCAATCTCCTCGCCTACTCTTCAATAGTGATAGGTTGATTACTAGTATGTTTCAGTTCGGACCTCGCGATATTTTTACTAATGAATATCGCGAGCAAATCAATCATTCTCCTAACATCACGACATATCTGAATGCGAATGTAGTAGAAATTGAAACTGATGAAATAGCTAAGACTGTAACTCGTTTAAGAGTAGCTTCTCTGCATGGTAATAAATTTTGGGTTGCTGCTAAAGTATTTATTTTAGCTACAGGTGGTATAGAGAATGCACGTCTTTTATTAATATCTAAGCAGATTCAGAAAACCGGATTAGGCAATCAAAACGATCTAGTTGGTAGATTCTTTATGGATCATCCCTTAATATTTTCGGGGATACTTTTTCCTCGGAATCGTAAAATCTTCAATTCGATGGCTTTATATGATTTACGTTTAGTGAATAATGTAGCAGTCATGGGAAAACTTGCCATTACTTCCCAAGTTATGCGCCGTGAAAAATTGCTAAATATGAGTGGATTGCTCTTTCCTAGACATAAAGAATTTAGAACGGTAGCCAAGACTTCTCTGAAACTATTACTCTCTTCTCTTCAGCATAGGGAAATACCCAAAGAGGTTTGTAAACATTTAAGCAATGTAATTATGAACTTCGATAGTCTTTTAGCTTACTGGTACAAATATCACCTAAAGAAGCAACCTTTGTTCCCTAATTTAAGTCAGGGAGGATGGTCATCTCTACCAGGTAACGAGCGGAGATTTGTCAAGTTTGAAATCGTTAGTCAAACTGAACAAGCTCCAAATCCTGATAATCGAGTAACGCTGAGTAGTAAGATTGACAGACTTGGGTGCCAGCAAGCGCAGTTAACATGGCATTGGACTGATACAGACATTACCAGTATCAGGCGATCGCAAGCAATATTTGCACAGGAGTTTGCTCAAGCAGGACTGGGTAACTTCCATATTGAACTCAATGGAGATTTGCCGGAACTTCTATCTGCCAGCACCCATCATAATATGGGAACAACCCGTATGCATATTGATCCTAAACAGGGCGTTGTAGATGCAAATTGTCAGGTTCATGATATCTCTAATTTATTCATAGCAGGTAGCTCCGTTTTCCCTACAGGAGGCTATGCTAATCCCACTTTGACTATTGTTGCTCTAGCAATTCGACTAGCCGATCATATCAAAGCTCAGTTTCAATAGAGAACTGCTGATAAATATTATTTTGAGGAAAGCGAAGCATACAGTCAGTAGCTAAGATGCTTGCTGATAATTGGTTGTTCATTTTGAATTTTTAATTATTTATTTACTATCTCATCCAATACTACTTAGTTAAGAATTTTTAACTCAGAATTTGGTTTGAGAAACCAGGTAAAGGTTTTTTCTTTTACTTTTCTCCTTGACCGACAAGTATTGCTATTTAATTCCTCTCTAAATAGATACCAAAAACATGCACAAACTACTAACTATTGCTATCCCTACATTCAATCGCGCTTACTTTTTAGAACAGCAGCTAACTTGGTTAGCTAAAGCTATTAAAGGTTTTGAACATGAATGTGAAATCATCATTTCTGATAATTGTTCAACAGACAATACCCAAGCAGTCATTCAAAAATGGCAGCATACTTTCAGCGACACAATATTTAAATCAAATAGACATAGCCATAATTTAGGTGTGATGCCTAACATAGCTTACTGTTTCCAAGCTGCTACAAGTGAATATGTCTGGGTGATTGGTGATGATGATCCAATTCAAGACAGAACTCTTGGTTATGTGATAAATAACCTGAAAGAACACCAAGATTTAGCATTATTAATTCTGAATTTTTCTTGGCTATACGTAGAAACTGGACAAATAGCTACTGAACGCTGTTTTACTATTGACAACGAAGAAATCCAGTCTGATGGCAAAGCCATAATTGAAAAGTGTTTGCAAGAAAATTTCTCTGGTCTAGCTTTTATGACTGCCCAAGTATACCGAAAAACAGCAGTTCAACAGTCATTGCAACAGTGGTCAGCTAGTGTGAATAATAGAGAAGCACAAGTATATTGGACGGCATTTTGTGCTACTCAAGGCAGTGTAAAAGTTACTAAAGATATTTATTTACAATATGCTTGTGGGATGAATTCTGTACCTGAATCTAAACTATGGTTTAGAATGCGTTACGCAGATTTGCCTACAGTTTACGCCAAACTGATAGAAATAGGTTATGGAAGAAAATTTTGTAGAGAATTAATTCTCCAACACTTTGCAGAAAATAATTGGCAGGTGATTTTAGGAGCTTTAAGGCGATGGCCTGTGATTACATTAAATATACTTATTCCCTACTTAAGTTTAGTAGGATTGTCTGCTTGGGATATGCATATTTCAAGCAAGTTAGTAGACAATAGAGTTTAAGCTGAACTTCCCCCTTTGACAAAATTCGTGTGCAATGCATAGCAAGGGTTGCAAGGATTTTGATTCAGGGTTTACTGGGTACAAATTAATGAAACACCAAGTAAATCTAAAGCCCTTTGTTGCACTTTTGTAGGTTCGGTAATTTTGTCAAAAATCAAATTAGCTCCTTTAAAAGTAGATTGATTCAAAACAGGCTTTTGAGGCCTATTTAGTACATTTGCACAGGGGTAAGTTCAGTTTAAGAGTGTTCCAAACAATAAATGATCCAAAACCTGTCATTGCGAATGAAGCAAAGCGGAATGAAGCAATCGCAGAGTTTGAGATTGCTTC
>NZ_MTAW01000029.1 GCF_002154725.1 Nostoc sp. 106C
CTTCCCCACTCCTGTCGCCCACCGCACGATACAGTGGTAGTGCAGAGTTGTAATATTCTAAAGCTTTCTGCTTTTCTTCTAAAGCGTCATACACTCTGCCAATACTAAGCAAGGTAACAGCTTGCCCTTTTTTATCTCCTGCCTTCTGCCACAATACCAGCGCTTCTTGCCATTTTTCTATTGCCTGTCGCAGAGATGCTGGTGTATCTTGTTTATAAAGTGCCGTCCCTTCATCAAAGACTTTTTTTGCTGCGGCGCGGGTTGCATTTGGCTGTGTTATGGTTGGCTGCTGTGCAATTTGCATCTGTTTGAGTGTTACTTTTGCCCCGACTGACTCGGATAATAAAACGGCACTCAGCAAGCAGATTAATTGGATATTAATAAATAAACGTAGTCTAGTCATTGCAGGTGGAACGTAGTAAGACAAAGCAATCGCAGGGGCTTGGGATTGCTTTCCTCCAGTTGCAATGACAGCAGATATATTCCGCCAACTACTTAAACTGTAAAGCTTAAACTTATAGCTGCTCATAGGTGTTGTTCCTCGCTTCCTTTACATCTATTTCAGAGGGATGAGGACTTATGCAGTTTTCGCGTCTGGAAACCATATCTACGATCAATAGGTAATCCCTTTACCACTGAGAATAATTCGACCTTGGGGTGTATCTATGCTGTAGTTGTAATTTAGCGATCGCTCACAATAATCCCACCTGTCTGTAATGGAGTGCATCTGTTACTGTGAATAAAAATTGCGCGATCGCCCAAATTGTCGCACAATTTTTGGTATCACGAAAATTGTTCTATATTGCGTAAGTACCAAATTTTATACTCAATAACTCCGCAATTGCCCAGATAATAAAAACCTCTGTTCCTCTACTGCCTTTCCTATCGCCATTCCCCCTGCACGGTAAAACCCGCCCAATAATAAGGACTATGCCAATCTGAGCCTTGCCATAACGTCTTCTGTGCTGCACGCATCGCCTCAGCCGGAGTTTTGTTTTGCTTCAACATCTGTTTGTAAAATTCCTGCATCAGTACCGATGTACCTTCATCATTAACCTGCCACAGTGACACCACAACCCGCGCTGCACCTGCATACATCAACCCGCGTGTTAAGCCGACTAATCCCTCACCGTTGACGGTTTTACCAAGTCCGGTTTCGCAAGCACTTAAAACAATTAACTCTGCTGGGTAATCTTGGTTAAATAAATCTGCCAAGCGCAAGTAGCCGCTGATGGGGTTGCCTTTTTTATCAACTAATGACAGTACAATCCCGGATAGTTCTGGTTGGTCTTGATTGACAAAACCGTGAGTAGCAAAATGTAAGATCCGAAATTGAGTTAGGGTGCTGCTCGTTGCCCAGTTGTAGTTAGCATCAAAATTTAAGGCTTCCAGGCTGTTTTTTGAAGGTATTAACTTTAAAATTTCTTTTGCTTCTGTTGCTGTATTTTTTAGCCTGTCCCAACCATCGCGTTTGACGCTTCTGGCGGAACGATTGAGAGCAGAACGTTCAAGTTCGAGATTTGGGGCAATTTGAGAATTTGCTGGTTTACCTGTCACTCGTGAGTCGGTAGCACTGTATACTGGGTCAGCGAGAATGGCCAAAGCTTTAGGTGCTGGTTGGCGCTTGGCGAGTTGTTGGCGTTGGAAAGCGATGGTTGAAGCTGAGGGTAAATTGACAATTTCATGGTTTATTAACAGTGGTTGGTATTTATTTGCGGTTAAATCAGCCAAAGCCGCAAAAGGAATGGTTTGCAACCCATCATCAGCAACAATTACCAAACGCTTTTGGGCTAGTTGATCGGCAACAGGTGCGAGGATGAGTTTACTAAGTTGTTTGGCGTTTTCAATGCTTAAGTCACTGACTGTTTCTTGCTGTAAACTTGTATGGAATTTTTCAGCAGCTTTTTTTATCTCCTCTCCTCCAGCAAGTGTGTAAGCTTGCATGGATGTGGGAGTAACAGCCCACAAATAGCTGCGTTCTTTACCCAAAGAATATTGCAATAGCAGAGTGTCTTTATCGAGCTGTTGTTGGATTTGCGGTAATTTGAGAATGTCTTTATCTGGATCTGGATTTGTCAATTTCACATATTCCGGGTTAGTAGTACGGATTTTTGCTTGCACTTCCTGGTATTGGCTAAGGAGATTGCTGATTTCGGTTGTTAATTTTTGAATGGTTGCTTTGGTGGTGGGGTCGTTTTTATTTGATGAGGTTTGTAAATTTTGTCGCAGCGTATCTCTAGCATCAATTTGCTGTAGTAAGCTACGTTCCTGTTTTATGAGTTCTGGATTTGAGCCTTTGAAAATTTTGGCATTTGCTTCGTTTAATAACTCTATGAGACTTCTAGCGCGGGAGCGTTCGCTCACGTGCAAAGCTAATGCATCGTATCCTTTTGATGAATCTTTTTTGTGCAGTTCCATCAGCAGGTCAATATAGAATTTGTAATAACCCTGAACTGTAGCAAAGTAGGAAGTGCGAAGTTCTTCCCTGTCGATTTTTGTGCGTAATTCTTCAATAATTTTGATAGCCGCTTCTATGTTAGTGCGGGCTGCTTGCAAGTTACCGCGACTTTGTTCTAGATAGGCGAGGTGGAAAAGGGTATTAGCTTCCCCACTCTTGTTGCCCACTGCACGATACATTGGTAGTGCAGTATTGTAATATTCCAAAGCTTTCTGCTTTTCTCTTAAATCGTTGTAAACTGCGCCGATATTATTTAGAGTAGTAGCTTCCCCACCCCTGTCGCCCACCGCACGATACAGTGGTAATGCAGAGTTGTAATATTCTAAGGCTTTTTGCTTTTCCCCTAAATCGGAGTAAACTTTCCCGAAACTAACCAGAGCAGTAGCTTCACCACCTCTATTGCCCACTGCACGATACAGTGGTAGTGAAGTATTGTAATATTTCAATGCTTTTTGCTTTTCCCCTAAAGCGTCGTAAACTTTCCCGATATTATTTAGAGTAGAAGCTTCCCCACTCCTGTTGCCCACAGCACGATACAGTGGTAGCGCAGTATTGTAATATTCTAAAGCTTTCTGCTTTTCCCCTAAAGCGTCGTAAACTGTGCCAAAACTAACCAGAGTAGTAGCTTCACCACTCTTGTCGCCCACCGCACGATACAGTGGTAGCGCAGAGTTGTAATATTCTAAAGCTTTCTGCTTTTCCCCTAAAGCTTCGTAAACTTTCCCGAAACTAACTAGAGTAGAAGCTTCCCCACCCCTATTGCCCACTGCACGATACAGCGGTAGCGCAGTATTGTAATATTTCAATGCTTTTTGCTTTTCCCCTAAAGCGTCGTAAACTGCGCCAAAATTAACCAGAGTAGTAGCTTCACCACTCCTGTCGCCCACCGCACGATACAGTGGTAGCGCAGAGTTGTAATATTCTAAGGCTTTCTGCTTTTCCCCTAAAGCGTCGTAAACTGCGCCGAAACTAATTAGAGTAG
>NZ_MTAW01000049.1 GCF_002154725.1 Nostoc sp. 106C
TCTCCGTATTTACTTATCTTCACATAGTTTGGTTTTTTCGTGCCTACTTACTTACACACAATAATTTGAGTAGAATATCTAATTTTTATCCTCAACAGGGAAATAGCGATCGCTCTTTTTACCCACAATCCTCAACCAACTTCGATAAGATCGCTATGGTGCTACTTAAACCTTCCCAAGCCTGATGAAAAGCGATCGCTCTCCTCAAACCACCTCATCCACTCTGCAATGTCCTGAAATCCTCGCACCAGCAGGTAATTGGGAATGTGCCAAAGCTGCTGTCGAAAATGGGGCAGATGCAATCTACTTTGGTTTGGATCGGTTCAATGCCAGAATGCGGGCGCAAAATTTTACTGAGGCGGACTTACCGGAATTGATGGCATTTCTCCACCTGCGGGGTGTGAAGGGTTACGTCACTGTCAATACACTCATCTTTCCTCAGGAACTACCAGAAGTAGAACAATATCTGCGTTCAATTATTAGTGCGGGTGTGGATGCAGCGATTGTTCAGGATGTAGGGCTATGTCGTCTCATCCGTCACTTATCGCCCGATTTTCCGATCCATGCTTCTACTCAGATGACTATCACTAGTGCGGCGGGTGTGGAATTTGCCAAGTCTCTCGGTTGTCAGTTGGTAGTACTTGCCCGTGAATGTTCGCTAAAGGAAATCAATAAAATTCAGCAGCAGATCGCGCAGAAAGAAACTTCGCTGCCATTAGAAGTTTTTGTTCACGGTGCTTTGTGCGTGGCTTATTCCGGTCAGTGTTTGACTAGCGAAGCTTTAGGTGGGCGTTCTGCTAATCGGGGCGAATGTGCCCAAGCTTGCCGGATGCCCTACGAGTTAATCGCTGATGGGGAAGTTGTGAATTTGGGGGAACGCAAATATCTACTCAGCCCTCAAGACTTAGCAGGCTTAGAAGTTCTACCCGATTTGGTGAAGTCAGGGGTAACTTCTTTAAAAATTGAAGGTCGTCTAAAAACTTCAGAGTATGTTGCTAATGTCACCCGTGTTTATCGGGAAGCCTTGGATCGGGTGATGGAGGAGTTGGAGAAGGACGCGGGGAAGCTTTCAAAACACTCAAAGGCTTCTCAAGAACGCTACAACTTGGAAATGGCATTTTCTCGTGGTATCTACACGGGCTGGTTTAAAGGTATTAATAATCAAGAATTGGTTCATGCGCGCTTTGGTAAAAAGCGTGGTGTTTACTTAGGCGAAGTCACGCGCATTAATAATGAGCAGGTAGCAATTAGACTAGAAGCACCAGTTAAACCTGGAGATGGAATTGTTTTCGACTCTGGTCATCCAGAGGGAAAGGAAGAAGGAGGCCGAGTTTATGCAGTCACATCCAAGGGTAGGGAAACATTACTAAGTTTTGGTCGCAGTGACCTGAACTTTCGCCGCGTGCATGTGGGCGATCGCGTTTGGAAAACTAGCGATCCAGAACTTGATAAGCAATTGCGTCAAAGTTTTGCGGGAGAGAATCCCCAGTTTCAGCGTCCTATTCATCTTGAGATTTATGGAGAAGTTGATCGGTCGCTAACTGCGATCGCTCGCGATCAACAAGGTCATGTAGTCCAGGTGGATTCTACAATATCACTGGTGGAAGCGCATACTAAACCCCTAACTACAGAACGGTTACAAGAACAATTTGGTCGTCTGGGTAATACACCCTTCTGTTTAGGAAGGCTAACCAATCACCTCAATGGCGCGGTGATGATACCCGTAAGTGAGTTGAACAGAATGCGACGAGATATGGTGTCGCAGTTGGAAGAGTTAAGCAGTCAACCTAAACGCTGGCAACTGCATTCTAATATTTCTTTAATAGACTTACTCCGGTCGTCATCTACCTCATCCTCATCATCTACCTCATCTCCTTCTCTCATTGTTCTGGTGCGAAACCTGAAGCAACTCCAAGCCGCACTTCAGGCGGGAATCCAGACACTTTACTGTGAATTTGAAGACCCCCGCTTTTATCGAGAAGCAGCGCAGATGGTGCGCCAAGTAGGGCAAGGGGGACAAGGGGGAGACAAGCAGAAATTATTAATTCCTCACTCAGTACTCCCTTCTATTTGGGTTGCACCGCCGCGAATTACCAAACCTGGGGAAAACTGGATTTTGCAACAAGTGCGTGATTGTAATGCAGATGGCTATCTGGTGCGGAATTATGACCAGCTACAATTCTTTGCCCAAGACCGTTGTATCGGAGATTTTTCACTCAATGTTGCCAACGCCCTAACAGCAGACTACTTTCAACAGCGCTATGGTTTAGAAAGGTTAACCGCATCCTACGACCTCAATATTAACCAATTAGAGAATCTGCTTACCAGTTGTCCACCCCAGTGGTTTGAGGCGACAATTCACCAACATATGCCGATGTTCCACATGGAGCATTGTGTATTTTGTGCTTTTCTCTCTAAGGGGACGGACTACACTAACTGTGGACGACCTTGTGAGAAACAGGAAGTGAAGTTGAAAGACCGCGTGGGTAGCGAACACGTCCTTAAAGCAGATGTTGGTTGTCGCAATACTGTATTTAACGGCACTGCCCAAACAGGAGCCGAGTACGTACAGCGCCTTATAAATTTGGGATTGAGGCAATTCCGCATCGAGTTTGTTAATGAGACACCAGAGCAAGTGAGTAAAACGATACATTGCTATCGTCAACTCTTGCAAGGCGAGATTACAGGTTCCCAGCTCTGGCGAGAGTTAAAGCTGCAAAATCAGCTAGGTGTAACTCGTGGGCCGATGGGAGTTTCTTCAATTAAGTAATCAGGCAAAACTAGTCAACAGCAACGTTTTTGCTGACTTCCTGGTGGATGGGAACGCGGATTATGAACTCTGCTCCTTCGCCGAGTTTTGAGGTGCAAGTGAGTGAACCACCGTGTTTCTCAGCGACAATTTCATAGCTAATGGATAAGCCCTACTAAAGAATCGTAAAAATGGATTACAGACTTTGAAATTAATAGACCTCCTATGAAAATAAAACCACAGATGAACACAGATATTTATCGATGTTTATCTGTGGTTCTTTTTTTGCTGATTAGCATTTTTTCAAGAAGTTTAGTGAAGATAGACTAATATTTTTAGGCTAAATTGACCATAACTGGGTAGTTTGTCTGACTGTCTCTAAAAATCTCTGCACAGTTGGGGATTTCTCATTTTTGCGGCAAATCATGGCGATTGCGGCTTTTGGAGTAGATTCTTGGATATTTTTGTAAACCACCCCAGTGCGTTGTAGGTTTTGCAAAGATTCAGGGGCGATCGCAACTCCCATTTCCCCAGCTACTAAACTCACAATCGTCTGCATCTGAATTGCTTCTTGAGCAACACTAGGACTAAAACCTGCTTGTTGGCAAAGACTGATAATTAAATCGTAGAGTCCGGGCGCTAATTTTCTCGGAAATAAAATGAACGGTTCATTGGCTAGGGATGTCAAACTCACATCAGATTGATTTGCTAGCCAATGTGTCTCAGGAAGCGCTACTATCAGCGACTCTTGAAAAATAATTTCCCAGCTAAATGTCTTATCTTCAACAGGCGGTCGGATAAAGCCTACATCCATACGTCCTTCCCGCAACCACTCTAGCTGCTGATCTGTAGTTAGTTCATGCAACTCTAGACTTACCCCAGGAACACGACTGCGAAAATATTTTAAAATTATTGGCAAAATATTATACGCTGCTGTACTGACAAAGCCAACCACTAACTGTCCCATTTCACCCCGATTTGTTTGTCGCCCAATTTGAACTGCTTGTTGTAATTGCTGGAGAATTTGCTGCACTTCAACCAAAAATACTTGTCCCGCTTCTGTTAACTGGACGTTGCGTTTTGTGCGGTGAAATAGCTCAAAGCCTAATTCTTGCTCTAATTGGCGAATTTGTTGACTCAGGGGAGGTTGAGCAATATGCAATTTTTCGGCAGCTTTGCCAAAATGTAGTTCTTCTGCCAGGGTGACAAAGTAGCGCAGGTGTCGTAGTTCCATCGTGTACAGCAACTAATATCTTTTAAATATTAGTTACAGCATAAAAATATATTGGACACGATGAAAAATCTCTTTTACTGTGGTGATTAAGAGGTCATCAACTGAAGGCGTAAAGTTGAGGACTGACAAGCCCAGATTCTTTAATTTCACTACCTATGAATAGTATTTCGATACCCAAGCATAATTGGGATACAAGTTTGTATGAGGATAAACACGCCTTCGTGTGGCAGTATGGTGAGGATTTATTGCAATTACTCAATCCCAAACCAGGGGAGTTAATTTTAGATCTCGGTTGTGGAACCGGACAACTAACAGAAAAAATTGCCCAAACTGGCGCTAAGGCGATGGGAATTGATAGCGCCGCCACAATGATTGAGAAGGCAAGACAAAACTATCCCCATATTCGGTTTGATGTTGCTGATGCTAGGAGCTTTCAAGTAGCACAGCCATGCGATGCGGTATTTTCCAACGCTGTATTACATTGGGTAAAAGAAGCAGATCGAGCGATCGCATCCATTCATCAAGCACTCAAGCCTAAGGGGCGGTTTGTGGCAGAATTTGGTGGTAAGGGGAATATCCAAGTGATCGCAAAAGCTTTGGAAAGTGCGATCGCATCTGTTGGTATTTCCAAACCACAAACACTCAATCCTTGGTACTTTCCCAGTATTGGTGAGTATGCTAGTCTACTAGAAAAGCAAGGTTTTGATGTTATCTATGCTACCTTGTTTTCTCGTCCAACTCCTCTAGCAGATAAAGAAGCAGGTATAGCCAACTGGATTGAGATGTTTGCTAGCGCTTTTCTAGTAGGAATGTCTGATGAGCAAACAATACAAGTTATTCGCAAAGTAGAAGAGTCTCTGAAGCCAACTCTGTATCAAGATGGAACTTGGATAGCAGACTACCGACGAATTCGCATCTTAGCTATCAAAATTTAGATAAGTTTTGCTCATTAAAATCTGGCACGATCAGAACATATTTACCGGAAATTATGTCTCATTACTTACAACCATTTTTCGTATCGGCTCAATAATCCGGGGTAGCCAAAAAAATAAAAAGGTGAGCAAGGTGTACAAAACGTCATAGAATATGGCACATGACGACAAAAATCACCCCCTGACTCCTCTGTATCTGATCTGCTGCAAACCATTTACCCCTCAAGGATTGCAGACTAATCAGTGAGTCAAACCGTAGAGATATTACTGAACCTCATAGAAGAATTAAACTCACAGATCAATGGTACATTATGGCCAGGTATAAAACTATCATAGCAGAAATCCAGGAAGCATTTGGCGGGTCGCTTGCCGCAATGGATATTCTCAATGTATCTGGTATTGGTGCTCTGGCATCGGTCTATGCTGTTACCGATTTGGCGATAGCATCCATTGCATCTGCTGGAATGGCGGTTGCCGAATTTATTGCCATACGCAGTGGCAAGATGCCGCTAATTCAGGTGGATCGACGGCTTGCATCCATGTGGTTTTCTAGATCGTTACGTCCAATAGGGTGGCAGTTGCCTCAGCCATGGGATGCAGTGGCCGGTGATTATAAGGCAAGTGACAACTGGATAAGATTACACACCAATGCACCGCACCATCGCCGTGCTGCACTGCAAGTGCTTGGTTGTTCAGAAGATAGAGAAGCCGTAACGAAGGCTGTTGCGAGTTGGCAAGCAAGTGAGCTTGAAGATGCAATAGTTTCTGCAAACGGTTGTGCCGCCGTTATGAGATCAGCAGAAGATTGGAGCATGCACGCTCAGGGGCGAGCGGTAGCCACTGAGCCGCTTCTGCACATTTCTGCTACGGATTCCGCTCATATACCAAACTGGCTAATTCCGGCAGGGCGGCCTTTAGAAGGCATACGTGTACTTGACCTGACCAGAGTTCTTGCTGGCCCCGTTGCCACACGGTTTCTTGCCAGTTATGGGGCGCAAGTATTGCGTATTGATCCGATAGGATGGGAAGAACCAGGTGCTGTGCCGGAAGTTGTATTAGGCAAGCGCTGTGCCCGACTTGATCTAAAGAATGCCAAAAGTATGGCCACACTGAAAAAACTGTTGAGTGATGCTGATGTAATTATCCATGGATACCGAACTGGCGCACTGGCACGTCTTGGTCTTGACAGTGAAGAAAGACAAAAGTTGCGTCCTGGGCTGGTTGATATTTCACTCAATGCTTATGGCTGGAGCGGGCCATGGAAATTGCGTAGGGGATTTGATAGCCTGGTACAGATGTCAAGCGGTATTGCACATACCGGGATGGTCAAAGCAAATAAAAACTGCCCATTTCCGTTGCCCGTGCAGGCTCTTGATCATGCAACGGGGTATTTGCTTGCAGCCGCAGCGATACGAGGCTTAATTAAGCGTGTGACGAGCGGCCAAGGTATGGAAGTACGGGCTTCGCTTGCCAGAACAGCAGCAATACTTGCTTGTTATCCGGTTGAAAATGGTCTTGCTGCAAAGATTGAGGCGGAGAATAGGAATGATCTCGCTCCAGCCATCGAAGCTACCGCGTGGGGGGCGGCACAGCGTCTGAAACCACCTTTGGTTATAGAAGGTTGTCCGATGTATTGGGATTTACCTTCATCGCCGTTAGGTTCCTCATTGGCTGAATGGCTTTGATTTGCTCTCAATTTTGGCCACCAGAACAATGGTATGAACGGGATGTTTACCAAACTGTCTATGCTTGAGTTGCGCTCGACTCAACAAGTATGTGGCAGTCAGTGCAGCACTTTTGGCTGCTATAAAGACAGTGGAGTTACTCCTGTCACCTTTGGCGAGGCTTTGTCGAACGAAGGACAGGCAACAGGGGGATCTCCCCTCTATTCACATCCGGCGCAATTACAGGAAATGAATCAAGCAGGGCAGATTCTCCCAGTTTTTGCAAAGACACTTGGTTACAGTGGTGCAAACTTACCGACGCTCACCTGGAGTTTGGATGTGGCTCAGTTCTTGCAAGGTGTCACCCTACCTCATATCTTGCACCTAACGAGTAAACTCGTACAAAACCAGTTAGAGAGTCGGGTATCTCTGAACCCAGCAAAATTATAAATGGCTGTAAAGAGTAGATAAAATTACAATTCAAACTAATGATATGTTTAGCCAAAAAATGTCTTATCGCAAGACACCACTACCACTCTTATTCACTATCGGACTAGCAACGATTTCTCTATTACCAATCAGAAGTTCGCTAGCGCAGGTTAATTTTGTACCACAGCCTTCTGATGCGCCTTTAGAACTTAGCTTATTAACTAAACCAAAAAGCTTTGTAATTACAGCTACGACAATTAATCAAAGAAGCTTGACTATTCCTAGATTATGGTGGGCACAAGACAGCGCCGAGAAAAAGCTGTTAGATAACTGGATAGCATACCCAGCTTCTATGAAAGAACCTGCGCGGGTAGACTTGGTAGTGAATCAGCAAATTTGGAGCTTATTAGATTATCTAGAACGCTACGACTTTATCAATCGCTTGGGTACTGCTGCTCGGAAGGACAACTATAATGTTCGAGTATTTAATTATCAGCAAGAACTTTTAGGAACCTATACCTGTAATTTTAGTATTAGTCCAGCTTCATGCAATATCCAGATGTCTGCCCAGAATAAATTAGGTTGGCGGCGTTCACTCTAGTAACCTTTGGAAACTTAACAACCCCTACAGTAATGTAGGGGTTTGAGCTAGCTATACCTTTTATCTCTTGAAATCAAAGCTTGGTTAATTCGTAATTTCAAATCTGAGTAAATTTCACAAAAAATTTAAAGACATTTCAGTACCATTCCTATATCACTATTTACAAGCAAAGAAGTAGAAATGAATTAAGCAACTTATTCTACTTTTATGAAATTTTCGTCTAAAGCTTTGGCGGTTCTAACTTGTTCTTTGGGTTTATTTTCAATCAATTTTGCAGTTTCTCTTCCTGCTAAAGCGGCAATTGTATGTGAATCTGGCACCATTAGTCATTATCAAAATAATTCATTGGCAACTTGTATTCTTGGCGAAGATATGAACGTGCAGGTTTACTCCCCCCTATCGGGAACCAATAATTTTGAATGCAAAGCCAAAACATTTATATCTTTTGATGAGAAAGGACAGTTTACAGGTTGCCAGCTTTCACAAGAAATCAAACTTGTAAAAGGTAACTCAGTAGAAATATGTCTAGCAGATTATAAAGTAAATGTTTCAGTTACAACTAATGGTACTCAATCTATTAGTTGTAACCCATAAGGCTAAAGACTAATACAAAGTGGGGATTCTTTATAGAAAGAATCAAGAATGAAGCAATATATACATAGGGTGGGCAATACCCACCCTACGATAATTTATGCTGCTTTTATTTTGGCAAACAACGACTCATATTGCTTTATTGCTGATGGAGACAAAGGAAGTAAAAATTCACTTTTATCGAAAACTTCACGATTACTTAGTAACAGGTTCCTGAATGATTCTTGAATATCTGATGCGACAATATTTGTGGAAATTGGTGAATTAGTTTTGCTCAGTAGAGAAATTTGCTTGGCGATCGCTGGTTGCCAACAAAAATCAATCCATTGATTTGCTAAAGTTTCTTTGTCAACATTTTTAGGACGTACCCAGAGATCTGCCCATACTGCTGTTCCTGATTGGGGAATAACAGCACTTAGGTGCGGATAACGCGCTAGGACGGGCAAAACATCGTCAGACCACCCAACAGCTAACCAAGTATCTTCAATGATTAATGGTTCCAGGTAAGTATTAGAACTATAGAACTTTACCTGTTGATTTAACGTGCGTAGTTCTTTTTCCAATTCTGGCACTTGGTCTAGATTGTCTGTATTGTAGGATTTCCCTAATTTCTTTAAAACCAGACCAATGACTTCTCGTGGTTGATTGAGTAGGGAAATCCGCGATCGCAGTCCGTCTCGCCACAAATCACTCCAATCTTTCGGCGTCCATCCTAATTCTTGGAATTTGTTACGGTTATAAACAATGACGGTACTACCCCAACGGTAAGGAGCAGCCCAAACTTTTCCTTGAGTATCAGGATTACCTTGCTCGTTGCGCGTTACCAATTTCTTCCATTTTTCATCTAAAGCCGACCACTGTTTTATCTGCTGTTCATTTAGTGGTTGAATCAGTTGTTGCTCAATTGCGGCTTTTAGCCAAAAATCTCCCAATGTCACTAGGTCAGCTATAGGCGTTTTTTGCTGTTGCTGAAATGGGATATAGCGACGCCATCCTTGCTCATCAGTAGCTTTTGGCTTTTGCCAATTTTGCAATTGTTTAAATAAATCTTGTATCTGCTCAACAGGAGAA
Organism: Nostoc sp. 106C; assembly: GCF_002154725.1. Lineage (GTDB taxonomy): Bacteria > Cyanobacteriota > Cyanobacteriia > Cyanobacteriales > Nostocaceae > Aulosira. Next base: position 9,272 of record NZ_MTAW01000049.1, read on the forward strand.
AACTTTAATTGCACCTGTGGCTTCAAGCTTTTCTGAAATTTATTAACTACCTGACCAGGTATAGAACCTTTTAATAGCTGTACTTTCAGTTGTGCCTGGTTGCTTCCACCACAGCCAATCAGCAGTTGTGAAAGTGCTATTGTACCTGTGGCTAATAAGAACGAGCGTCGATCCATCGAATTTGAATAGAAAATTTTAGATTATAACTATCTTAAGCATTGGAATACCAAGTTTTTTCGGCATAGAAAAAGATGTAGATGCCACATTCTCTTCATTTCCCCAGCTAACGGGTAGTTTCTCAAATTATAGTTTTATCTCACTTCTGGTAGATGGTGATTATCAGCTGTCTTGTTTTAATTGGCATAAGGTTGCTTGTTTAGCTCCTGAAAACGGTTGTGTTTTTTTATTTGCAATTTTGAATTGTTAATTTACTACTCTTTAGCTGTCGCGATTAGTTTTACGAGTATTCCTCTGTCAAATTTTACCTAGTTACCTCTATTATTCAATTCTTAATTATTTCTTCGGTTCCTCCGTGAATTGTCATAATTCCGTAATAACTAGTAGAGCACGCCAGAAATAGACATTAGGTTAAAGAGGATTTTGTTAACAAGCTCATGTTTATAAACTCGGATAATATGGCTTCAACGGGGCTGATTTAGCTATATTGCTGAGAAAGTAAGGAGAAAATCGAAAATTTTAGTAACTTTGTCGAGATTATCGGGAAATAATAACGCCTAGCTTAACTTATCTTAATAATATTATTTAGATTTCCTGTCAAAAATATTTAGTTATATTTATGAGTGATGAATTTAATATCAGATCCATACAAAAGATGCGAAAAATTAAATAATTCATAAGTATTTTTAAGGTTGGCAGTAAATTGAATAACATAGAGAAAATATGCGGATTAGGGTATTAAATGGAGCCATTACAAAAGCAGATCATGACTCTTAGCTACAAGCTGGATGCTCTCTGCCAAGTCATTGAAGAGCTTGACAGTAAAGTTTCTCAAACTTTATCGGAGTGCTCTTTAGCTAGAACTCAGGCAAGAGATAGTAATTCAGAAAATAGCGAAGCCGTGCATTACCACCAGTTCAAAGCAAATATGGCTTACAATGCCGAACTGGAACACAAGGATGTGTTGGCAGATGGCATTTATACAGACACGAATCGTCAAGGTGGAGAAAGAAGCCTGACGCCAGAAATTCAAATACAACGACTAACAGCACAATTAACAGCAGCATATAATCGCATTGCAGCCTTAGAAGAACAATTACTGCGGGAGAGAATTCACTAATTTGGCATTAGTCCAAGAGATTTACCTGCACTTTCTGAATGTTGGCATCCGCTATTGGTTATTGAATCTGCTCAATCGCTCAAGTTGTTTTTCAATGGCTTCCAAAAGTTGGTGTTGTTGCCAACCTAGACTAAGATGGGCAGCGATCGCAGATCCACCAGCGCCCATACCTTCTTTAACAAAGCCCTGCTCATACGCTTGGAGCTGGGGATAACAAGAATCAGTAAAACTCAGTTGAGTGGCTAGTAAAGGTGGGGTTTCTCCACCTTTAATTATGTCCTTGTTACCTAAACTTAGGGCTAATTCTACCGTCCCACCCGTAGGATCTTCTGCTACCCAGCGGGTTGTGCCTACGACTACTTCTTCTGGCTGCCAAGCTAAGGTGTAAGTTTGAGCGATCGCATTCATTAGCGCGTAAACTGCTAGCATTTGCGTCCCACCAGCCAGTAACACACCACAACTACGACTAGCAGCGATCGCCATTCCCGCTACCACTACCTGCATGGGATCGCCCACTGCGGCGACGAGTTGGAGAGGATCTAGAGAATTTTGGATTTTGGCCCTTCGACTACGCTCAGGGTAAAATTTTGGATTTTGGATTAGGAATTGGGAATACGTCTTCCCTTGTATTCCGCTTTCCTTCATCTTCTCTAAACCTGCTTGCACCAATGCCCATTTTTGTTCGTGGTTACAAACAGGATGACTGCTATTGACTTTCCCCTGGGCTGGTATCCCCAAGCCAGTTAAAATTGCCAAGGCGGTAGTCGTACCACCAACGACACACTCGCTTAAAATCAAATATCCCTGTTGAATATTGGCTGCAAGCTGCGAACCCCAAAGCAGCCCTTGTTCTAGCAAGTGGTGGACTGTTGCTAGTTCCATAGCGTTACCTTGACTTAAACACCTAGCTGGACATCCCCCCAAATCAATTGTTGGTACTGCTGGGAGCTGGGGTAATCCAGCATTAAATAAATAAACAGGAATTTTCAGCGCCTCAACTACAGCACGGGAAATTAGTACAGGTGAAGCCCCCGCCGCCAGTGGTGGTAGGGGGTATTTGGGTTGATGTTCTGCACCGTAGTATAAAAATTCAGCATCGGCACAAGCGGTATACTTGCGGTCTTCGGGAGTACGCCCAGCCGCAGAAATCCCTGGAATTAATCCAGTTTCAGTAAATCCTAAAACACAGGCAAACACAGGTAAGCGATCGCGGTACTTAGCAATCCAGGTTTCACCCTGTGCTTTTTGAGTATAGACATGAATCATAACTTCTTTGTCAGTTGTCATCTGTATTTTTTTGCCACTCACCAATGACAAATGACCAATGACTATTATTCATAATCCATTAAGACTTGTACCCAACGTGGCGGACGAGGAATGGGATTTCCTAGACGATCTAGTAGCAGCCATGCTGCTAGGTGTACAACAAATAGATAGACAAAATTGTTGAACATAATCAAAGCGATCGCCCCGACTTGAATCCAAAACACACTAGGATTTGCCAATAATTCCAGCTTCAAGAAAAACCACTCTATCAGTTCTGTTACCTGGTTGATTGCATAAATCCAAAGATCCTCACCAGATAACACAGATAGTAACCATACCCGGAAAAAGGCACCCAAAGTACCAAGTAGCATCCCTAAGGTAATAGAAACTATCCAGGGAACACGACGATTCCATGTTGATCCCAATAGCACACCCATAAAAGCGTAGGGCATGACAAACAACAGACTGCGGACTGGACCCATCAACACCGCCAGCAGCAACCCAGATGTGACTGCTGCCATCCAAGCAGCTCGTCGGCCCCAGCGGAGGTAAACTAGAGCGATCGGTACTGGAAAAAATATCCGCAACACCGGTCCCAAGGGAAAATAAAAATTAACAAACCAAATCAAGCTAGCAGTACTAGCTAAAAATGCCGTTTCCACCATTCTCAGGGGTGCATCAACCTTCAGTTGGGGAGGCCGCAGCGTGCTTTGATTCCCAAACTTGAGCTGACTACCTTGTTTATCTAACCATTGATTTTGGGTAGTTTGAGATTCAGAGGATGGCCCTTGCTCTGGCTCATCTGGCAGAGAATCTAAGATGCTCATATTTGACAAGTTTTTAAACTATCATTCTTTCCAAGGCTGACAAATCGGGAATACAAATAATATCCTGATCCCGCCTAATCAACCCTTTTTTTTCTAGCCTTGTCAACACTCGGGTAACTGTTTCCCGCGCCAGCCCACTTAAACTGCTCAATTCTCGGTGCGGTAAATTAGGAATTTCTGTTCCTCCTGTCTGCACCTTTTTTCCCTGTCCTTCTGCTAAAAACAGTAAAGTGTCTGCCACCCGTGACTGACTATCAGATTCTCGCAAGCGCAGTCTGCGATTGACTTGCCGTAAGCGTCGCGCCATCAGTTGAGCCAATCGCATTCCTGCCATAGGTTCTGTCTGTAGTAACTTGACAAAATCCTGAGACGGCATACTGCCAATCACTGTAGGCGTTAGGGTAATTACATCGGTAGAGCGAGGTACTTCATCTAGCGCCGCCATTTCACCAAACAATTCCCCCTTGCCAAGAATATTTAACGTCACCTCTTTACCTTCTAGGTTATAGGTGCGAATTTTGACCCATCCATCCACAATAAAATATACAGAACCACCCCAGTCATTTTCTAGTAGAATTACCTGATTAGCCGGGTGGGTGCGGGTAACAAGATGGGTGAGGGCCGGTTCTACGACCAGTTCTGGCAACCCCTGAAAGAAGGGAGCCGAGATCATCCAGGGATTTGTAGGTGTCTGCAGGCTATATCGGTCTTCCATTACAACATCTTGATTACATATTTATTAAATAAAGCTGTTGGATACACAACAAACGAGAGCGCTATGTTAAGCCTAAGCTATCAAAGCACAGCCCTTTACAAAAATAAAACTAAACTATGTTACACAAGAATGCGGTAAAAGCGTTGTTTCTCAATAATCTTTACCTATGGATTTAAACCTAGCCATAATTGTGCAACAAACAGTTTGCTGAGCCTCAAGTCTTCTTGAGGAGCTAACCGGACTGCAAGCATCATTACTTCAGAACATAGGTAGACAACCTTAATGATACTCAAGGTAGTTAATTTTTGCTAACGTAAAATTTTTAGCTGTTTTCAGCAATATGTAACTAAGTACAATAAAGCTTCATAATTTGCTTGTCTGTCAGTACACAAAGTCTTAGTTTTCCAAAAGTAGTTTTAGCTGTTACAATTTTTTCTATTTTTTATGCTATGAAGTCTGAGAAGCTACAACATTGCTTGTCTGGTGAGATGAACAGCACCCAGTAGACTGCCGTGCTATTGAAACTGCCAAACACCTTTGGTCTTCTGAGACTGCAAGTAGCTGCCAAGCCGATCTTCTCAAACAGGTAGTGATTGACGATAGCCAAGATTCCTAAAATCCATAACATAAACTAAATTGCACTCAGAAGTCCGGCGGGTAAAAGCCAACCATCGTAACTTCAATAATTGTAAATAAATTTTTCCAGCAATTGACGTAAATTTCTACATAAGGTATCTAAAGTGACTTCTCACGCAGATGAAATTCAAAGATTGATCGCAGACATTGACAACTTACTTGCCAATAATGGCAAACGCCTGTCTAAGCTTTTGTCTAGTCAGGCGCAGGAGCCAAGAGATGTTTTGGAGCGCATTCGTGACTTTCTCGGAAGGCTGGAAGAAACTGAGGTATTGCCCCACGATAGTCAAAATAAATCCTCGGAACACAAACCGCTATCACCTTTGTTGGCAAAATTTGTCGATCAAAATAATCACCAGTCTTTAAGCCGAAATCAGCCACAGAACGAAGAGCAGAGTCACGGTATTCTGCTGCAAAAAATCAATACTGAAGTCTCAGCTTTGCTTCAGCCGCTGCAAGCAGAATTAGCAGGATTATTGCAAGAGCGAGCAAATCTTGTGCAAGAAATTCGGCAGCTAGAACAAAGGCGATTGCAAAATTACTCCCTAAGCCAGCAGTTAGCAAATCAGGAACAGATAATTAACGAATTTTTACAGGTGCTTGGCAATCGCCTGCTGCCAACTTTAACTTCGCACTTAGCCCAGAGTTTGGCAAATTCACCTATTTCTACAACAAGTAATAGCGCCAATCTAGATACCATAGAAGGAACACCAGATCAGGTAGAGCGCTTAACCAGGTTAGGCAGGGAGTTCGATCAACGCTTGCTGTCACTGGATGGAACTGTAAATGTTGTCTTTGAAGCATTACAGCGCAACATTCATACTTATCACGAATCCCTATCACAAGCACTGGCCAGAATGCACAGTCAAGGAGTGCAAGGCGAACAGGTAATGGCCAGCTTTGTGAATAACCTGACGCAATATTTACAGCAATTTCCAGGTTATCAGTCATCTTTAGCAACAACTAAAGCAGAGTCTATTAATTTACAAGCCTTACAGTCAGCTTATCCTCAACCGGAGTTAGAAACTCAGCGATCGCCAACCATCGCATCAAAACAAGAAGATGCTGCTACCGACACAGAGGATTTGGATGCAGTGCTGTTGGAACTTGCCACAGATGCGCCGCCATCTTCCCAGACAACTACGACTACAACCCCAACTACATTCCAGCCAGATAGTTCGGCAGTAGATGAAGTAGACCAACTTTATGCCAGTTTGTTTGGTAGGGAAGATGTTACTAACCAAGTTATAGGAACAGCGCCAACACAGCTTGTTGCTAATCAAGAATCTCCACAGGCAGCTGTTACTTTATCGCCTGAAGATATTATCGATAGCACACCTGTATCCTCAACCAATCAAGTGCAACCTGTTGATTCTGCTGTGGAAACAGCAAATCTGGAATCTCAGCAAATAGCCGCGACTATCAAAGAACCAACTCATCCTCAACTAGAAGCAATTCAAGATTCTCCTGCACAACTTACAGATTTATCACCAGATTGGGAAGAGCTATTTTTTGAGGAAGTTACAGATACAACTAGCTTGCCAGCAGAAGCAGCGACTACAACAGAGGGTCTAGCCAGTTTTGATACAATTACAGCCCTGACAGACCTATTAGTTGATGTAGCTGCTGAACAGCAGGTGCTTCCAGACGCAGATCCTGTTAAGGAAGTAATAAAAACTACAACAGTGACACCTGCTGCCCAAAAGCCGGAAGTAGCGATTCTCGATGAAGAGCAAGATAAATCTTTAGATAACTATATTGCCGCCTCGCCACAGGAAAATTTGCTTACCCCAGAAGCAACCGCTACTATGCCTGATATTTCCTTAGATGATGAGCAGTTACAGTTATTGGATCAGGATTTAGCTAACTTTGATGGGCTGCTAAATTTCCCTAGTGAAGAATCTTCCCAAGAATTAGCAGAAAATACTTCCACTGCTTTTTCCAGTACAGAAATTTCACAGCTGACTTCTGGTGCTATTCCTCACGCAGAAGCTGAGTTAGACTTTAGTCCGATAATTGAAAAAAAAAAGGAAAGCACAACTACCCTTTCTACTTCGCAAGGCCTAAATCATCCAGAAGTTTCACCTCAAAATATTCTGGAGTCGCGTTGGTATCTAGGAATTGATTTGGGAACAACTGGTATTTCTGCCACATTATTAAATAGTTCTACTTTCGTTGTGTATCCCATCTACTGGTCAGCAGAAAACCAAGCAGGAGCATCTTCCTTCCAGCAATCGTTTCGTTTACCAGCAGAAGTTTATCTTCCTACGCCTTCTATACCCCACAGCGAAACGGAGAGTACAGAAACTCACGAGCAAACGGCACCTGCATCTGTTAATGCATCTCAGCCAGTTGCCGATGTTAAAAAGACTCTCTACTCAGCACAATTAAAACCCTATTTACAAGTAGCCATTCCCTACAAAAGTGCCAGACAAAAATGGGAACCTGTGTTGCAATTTAATGAGTTTTCTGCGGGACCGTTAATTTGGATTGTACGATCGCTCTCTAAACTACTATTAACCTTAAAGTCCGATCGCCAAAGTACTACTCAAGGTTTAACTGCTGCTGCTGTTGGTTTAGACGAAGAAAGTTTCCGTACCATTATCAATAACATTGCTGGTGCGATTTGCACTTGCCCATCTAGTTGGTCAGAACAATATCGCTTTAATGTGCGCGAAGCATTACTAACGAGTAAACTAGTCCAACATCCCCAGCAAGTATTTTTCATCGAAGAAGCGATCGCCAGTCTTTTGACTGTGCTTAATACTGCCAACGGTGAAACAGTACAATTAAGCACTACCCAAGGTTTGCGGCCTGTACAGACAAACGAGCAGCCACTTTTAGGCAATACTCTGGCGCTGAATATTGGGGCCACAGCCACCGAAATGACCTTAGTTGATTTGCCTGAAACTTTATCGCAATTTACACACAATGATTTCATGCTCCACAGCTTTGCCTATGGTGGTAAGAGCATCGAACAGGATATTATCTGCCAACTGCTCCTACCACCCAAATCTCGGCAATTACGAGCAGAAATTCCAGCTGATAGCCAAATTAGCGCTCAGCCGTGGCTTTGGCAATCGGCTATTCCCGGTTTAGACCAGATGCAGTGGCAAAGTTTGGGGTTGGAAGAATTGGAACTTCCACGAGTCGGAGAACCAGATATCAGCGCTCGTGTTCGCCTCCAGCAGCGTTTAGAAAGTTCGCTTCTGGGGCAAGCAGTACTCGATGCAGCACTAGCCCTGAAGCTGATTTTACAACACCAAGAATCGTTTACTCTGGATTTAGCCGACCAGCGATGGGTATTGCAGCGGCGAGATTTGGAAAGCCAAGTATTAGTCCCATTTGTACGTCGCCTTAATCGCGAACTTAACAAGTTGTTGGTAGCTCGTGGTATACCCACAGAAGCCATTAATCAAGCAATCTTGACTGGTGGAGTTGCTTCTATCGCCACCGTCAACCGTTGGCTGAAGCAAAAACTGCCCAACGCCAAAATTATTCAAGATTCATATCTGGGTGAAAATGGTGCTCCTAGCTGTAGTCGAGTTGCCTATGGTTTGGCGATGTTACCGCTACATCCCCAAGTTTTAGAAATACCCAGGCAGCAGTATACCGATTATTTTCTGTTTACAGAATTACTGCGACTGTTGCCAGACCGACCTTTGTCTTTTAGTGAAGTCATTCACTTATTTGAGGGTCGTGGCGTCAATACCCGCACCTGTCAGCAACGCCTCTTGGCTTTCTTGGAAGGTGAATTACCTACAGGGCTAATACCAAACAGTTCAGATTCCACTTGGCTCACCCAAGGTTCTCAGGATAACCCTGATTATCATGCGATCGCCGCTGCCCCACTTTTTGAAAAACAAGGCAATCTCACCTATCGTCCCAATTCTCAACAACTTGTGTTTTTGCGTCGCTATCTCGAAGAAATCAAAGCTAGTACTCGCCAATCGCTAGAAGAACCGTATACACTTAATTTTGCCTTAGAGGTTGCTCATTAGTCAGTCACTAGGTCGCAAAATTTAATTACTTAGTAAGGCACAGCATCAATCAGATGACTATTTCAGCGAAAGTCTCTGGAAGCCGTGCCTTTACTTGTGTAGTTCAGTAAAACTACTGTTTGCTGACCCCTGAACTTTACTTTTACATAGCACGTTTTTTCTAATTTTACGAAAATATACTGAAACTTTATAATAACTTGCTAAATTGAAAGATTATGTAAAGTAGCGTTGAAAGGTAAAAAAATTGTCTATATTAGCACTCAGTACACCTCTCAGTAGAAACTGAAAATACAGTAGAAACGGTAAATTTCAGCAAAAACCGAAGGCAAATTATGTCCATGTCTACTTTTACTACTGATGAAAAAGGTTGTATTGTAGATAATTTAACTTTATTGAGTCATATTGATTCAGTTAATTTATCACTACAGCCTTTACACCCTTCTATCAGCAGCACAACAAAACGTTTAATCGATATTTTCGGTGCCCTTATCGGACTAACGATTACAGCTTTAGTAGCAATTCCTGTAGCCATTGCTACTTTTATTGATAATCCCGGTCCGATATTTTATTGCCAAGTTCGTTGTGGACTTGAGGGTAAACCCTTCCGGATGTGGAAGTTTCGCTCGATGATTGTCGACGCAGACAAACTCAAGCATCTGGTAAAAAACCAAGCTCAAGGTCACATTTTTAAATCTGTAGACGATCCACGCGTTACTCGCGTGGGTAAATTTCTGCGGCGCACCAGTCTAGACGAATTACCTCAGTTCTGGAACGTCCTAGTGGGAGACATGAGCCTAGTTGGTACTCGTCCACCCACTCCTGATGAAGTTATCAACTACGAACCACACCACTGGGAAAGATTGCGAGTCAAGCCAGGCATGACTGGAGAATGGCAAGCTAACGGTCGTTCCAGCATTAACGATTTTGAAACTGTCGTCAGTATGGATATTGATTATCAGCGTAAGTGGTCCGTAGGTTACGACCTGAGTCTAATTTTGAAGACTATCCGCATAGTGTTTTTAAAGAACGGTGCTTATTAAAAATTAAGTTGTTGCCACTCTTGCCTATTAGGGTGCGCCTATCTCAAGATGAGACAAAGTTCAACATTATGAATTCAAAATCCAACAATTTTGGGAATTTATAATATTGAATTTTGAATTGTTTAACCTTTAACCCCACTACCAGTTTCCGTAGGTACGATATAGCGTTGCAAGAAGAGAAAAAGTACCAATACAGGGGCAATAGAAATTACTGAACCAGCAGCTACCAAACGCCAATCAAGAGAAAAAGTACCTGCAAGCTTTGCGACTCCTAGGGGAAGAGTGTATAAAGTTTCGTCTTGAATGACAATTAACGGCCAAAGAAAGTCACTCCAAGAACCGATAAAGACGAAAATAGCCAGGGTCACAAGTGCCGGGCGAATTGCTGGCAACATAATATACCACCATAAACCTAACTCGGAGCTGCCATCCATACGGGCAGCTTCTTCTATTTCTTTAGGAACACTCATGAAGGCTTGCCTTAACAGAAAAATGCCAAAAGCCGAAGCTAAACTCGGAAAAATCATTCCTAAATAAGTATTTCTCAAACCTATTTGGACTGTCAAAATATACAGCGGAATCATCACGATTTGAAAGGGAATCATAATCGTGGAAACGATCGCAATAAAAATCCAGTCACGCCCAGGAAATGATAGTCGTGCTAAAGGGTAAGCTGCTAAAGCGCAAAAAAGCAGATTCAAAGCAACAGTCAGCAGCGCCACTAAAGTACTGTTATATAAGTACTGTGCAAAAGGTAGGGACTGCCAAACACTAGAGAAATTATCCAGTGTTGGTTGACTGGGTAATAACTGCGGTGGTGACTGCCAAATATTTTCTGTTGGAGATTTCAAGGCTGTACTAATTAGCCAAAGCAATGGGAACAGCGTTAGTATGGCGATCGCTCCCAAAATTCCATAACTTCCCACAATCTTAAATTGTGGATTCTTCTTGAAAAAATTCATAACTGGCCTGACTTAACCAAGTTTAAATTTAAATTATAATTATTCGGCGTTGCCACAATTGAGAAAACAGCCTACACTATCTAAATTAAATTTAGAAATATCGGAATTTATAAAATTGATTTACTTCGCAGATTTGTAAATCTAGTTTCTGTAAACACAGCCTGCAAAGGTTTATCCCAATCTTCAACAGGTATTTGGGGTAAATAGGCAAAATCAAACACAATTCCCATAGTTGGCTTTGTCGCCCATTCTGGTGAACTCAGCAAGCGATCGTAATATCCGCCGCCATAGCCTAAGCGATATCCTTGATAGTCGCAAGCAACACCAGGAACAAGAATCAAATCTACTTCCGCTGGCTCTATAGTGGGAGCGTGGGGATGGGGTTCGGTAATGCCATAACTGCCGATTTCTACAGCATCCTTGGGAGTCCAAATATGCCAATACATGGATTTGCCAACACAACGCGGAAATCCCCAACGGTATTTATTATCTGCAAACAGCGAACTGAGGTCAGGTTCTTTGCGAAAGCTAAAATAAGCAAGTATAGTTTTAGCTTGGGTAAATAAAATAGAGGTTTGCAGTTGCGTACAGATGCGATCGCTTTTTTCTCTCCACTCATTCATGGGCATTAATTGCCGTTTTTTTAGCAGAGTACGCCTTAGTTTGGTTTTATCTAATTGCGAATAATGTAATGTCATCCTATTCCAACATTTCTGGGTCAATTCCCAAAGCATTGAGTTGTTCAGGAGAGAGATTACGCAACTTCTCTACAATTGTCTCCCGCTTTTTTCGCTCAACTTCAGCTCTTTGTTGCTCAATTATGGCGCGTTCCTCACCTGTTAACAATAAATTCCCTTGCTCATCCCACCAGCGCAACCAGGGTAACTCTGCATTTTGATACAATCCCTGCCAGATTCCCAACTCTACCCCCAAAGGTGCAATAGGGTAGTGTCCGCGATCGTTGGGTGCCATGATTTGATAGGCATTATCTACAAGGTGATAAACTTCAACCTGCGCTTTAGCAACTTCGTAAATTCCATAATACGGAACTCTAATTGCTTGTTCATAAACCCAAAACTTGCCAACATTCCCCGCTTCTCCTTGAGATGGCGGCGTTTTATCTCGTTCCTCTGTACCATCTCCTGAGACAAATTCCAACACAATCAAAGGCGCAATATACTCCTTCCACAGCACATAAGAACGCCGCATTTTGCCATCGAGAGTTGGCGGTACATTTGGTACATAAAACCAATCGGGTGCTTCCGCACCTTGTTCTGGGGGATCTGTTAATCGCCAGTAGATACCAGAATCTTGTCCAATACAATATTGACCATCAGGATGGAGTTGTTCTAAGACAGGTTTGATTGAATCTGTAATTAAGATACTTTGGGGATGCTCCTGAAGATTTTTCACAAACTTACCATCTGAATCTGGTAACTGGGTGTGGTCAGGTAAAGTTAATGCCGATAGGGAAGTCATAGGCTTTAACCAAAAGTTTCTCTCAATTTTATTGTATTAGTTTGTTTATCTTAAAGTGATGTTTGCTGTTTCCTACTTAAAAAAGCTTGAATAGAGTTGACATAACCTTCTATATTTGACAATAAACTAGCTGTATGTATAAATTCTTGTTTATAAATTAATTGTTCTAAATTTTCTATATTTTGCTCAATAATTGTAGCTCTAATATAGTTACTAGAAACTTTCATCTGAGATATTGCTCGTGCAATCTGGGGACAATCTTTAACTGCGATCATCTCGACAAATAACTTTCAGATAAGACTTGCCCCCTCTGATGAGAATAACAAGTAAAAAATCCCAAGCTAGTAAGCAATAGGCGGTAGAGAACATTGTTGATCTGTGCCAACTTAAGGTAATATCTTTGTAAAAAACTGAGTTTACTCATACCATTTTGAACAAAGAATTTATTTGTTGAATACCAATTCAACTAATGATTGCAAGACATCCTTAGTTCAAAAGGCGATGAATCGCGTCTCTACAGATTTTCTATTTGTCACATTCTTTTTTCAAATTGGTGTAATTTCCCACTCTTGTTTTATCTAAAGACAAAACATCCCTTCCTTGTAAGATGCAAGGAGGGGATTAATGGAAGTGTGTGTTATGAAGCAAAGGCTAGCTCACTGTGCGACTATCTGCTGTGTTCTATGGAATTGAAAATGGCTATGGTTGACTTAATGAGATTTTATATTGGCGTGGTTTGAAGTCTTAAAAGCTCAAGAAACGCCAGGATTTGCAGAATTTTTGATCTTTTGCAGAATTTGTTCTACTTGGTAAGCTTTTTCATTTCGATTTTGCGCTTTGAAGATATCTAAAGCTTTTTTTAGAGAAGCTAAAGCCTCATCTCGTTTATTGGTTTGCCACAGTGCCAGTGCTAAGTTTGTCAAAGCATCGCCATAATCTGAATTAATTTCCAATGCTTTGCGATATTCGGTCATGGCTTCATCCCAGCGACTTTGACTGGCGTAAACAATCCCGATCGCATTGTACGCTAGGGCATATTTTGGTTTAAGACGGATAGCTTCTTGGTAGGAGTTAATTGCTTCGTCCAGTCTTTTTTGCCGAAAAAGTACATTTCCGAGTTGAAAGTTTCCAAAAGCGTCTTCGGGAAATTTTTTGAGGAATTTACGTAAACTTTGCTCTGCACCTTTAAAATCTCCTTGACTGTATAAAGCATTAGCTTGTTGAATGAACTGCGATCGCTCTTTTAGAACTGAGTCTTCAATCTGTGCTTGTGCTAATTTTTGCACTCTACTTTCAAAGTTTTCTTGTCTAGTGAATTTGTCAGCAGAAGATTTAGAAGAATGTAAAGAATTTTGTGCAGTTACTGCTAACACTGATGGTGAAATAAAAATTGTAGTTATGATACTCAGCGTTATGTAACTAAGAGGTTGAACAAATACTGATTTAATTTGCTTGTTCAGCTTCATTGCCTCAATCCTTTAAGAGTGTTCTGATCCCTATGATAAATTGAGGTGCGCTAGCTAATCACAAACGCACCTCAATTAGGATTGACTGGCAATGATGTGTCAAATGTTCCACAGTAAAAAGTCAAGGGTCAAGGGTGATTTGACTGTTGACTGTTGACTCTGGACTATTGACTTAATTTAAGCACCATCCCGCAGCTTATCTAATACAGTGCGATCTTCTAGAGTTGAGGTATCGCCAGACACTTCTTGCCCAGCAGCCAGATTTCGCAGCAATCGCCGCATAATCTTACCCGATCGCGTTTTTGGCAAAGCGTCTGTAAAGCGAATTTCACCAGGACGAGCGATCGCGCCAATTTCTTGGACGACGTGCTGCTTTAGTTCTTTACTTAAATCCTCACTCGCCTGAAAAGTACCTTCTAAAGTGACAAAAGCAACTACTTCTTCACCTTTGAGTTCATCTGGTTTACCTACCACTGCCGCTTCTGCAACTGCCGGATGAGATACTAAGGCTGATTCTACTTCCATCGTCCCGAGGCGGTGTCCTGATACATTCAGTACGTCATCTACTCGTCCCATTACCCAGAAGTAACCGTCTTCATCCTTTCTAGCGCCATCTCCGGCAAAATAAGTGTAGTTGCCGTCTTTTGGGGGTATATGTTCCCAATAAGTCCGGCGGAAGCGTTCGGGATCGCCGTAAACTGTCCGCATCATTCCCGGCCAAGGATAGCGGATAGCAAGATAACCGCCTTCGTTGTTGGGTACAGAATTACCTTCTAAATCTACGATATCTGCGAGAATGCCAGGGAAGGGAAGCGTAGCTGAACCAGGTTTGGTAGGAATTGCCCCTGGTAGGGGGGTAATCATAATTCCGGCAGTTTCCGTTTGCCACCAAGTATCCACAATTGGACAGCGTTCACCACCAATTACTTTGTGATACCACATCCAAGCTTCTGGGTTAATTGGTTCGCCTACGGTTCCCAGCAAACGCAACGATGACAAGTTTCGCGCATTGGGATGTTGTTCTCCCATCTTAATAAATGCCCGAATTGCTGTAGGTGCAGTATAAAAAACATTCACGCCGTACTTTTCAATTACATCCCAGAAACAGCCAGGATTAGACGCACGGGGTGCACCTTCATACATTAGCGTTGTTGCACCGTTGGAAAGGGGGCCGTAAACAATATAGCTATGTCCCGTAATCCAACCGACATCAGCAGTACACCAATATACATCTGTATCTTGCAAATCGAAGATCCATTTTGTGGTCATGTGAGTAAATAAGTTATACCCAGCCGTTGTATGCACCACACCCTTAGGTTTGCCAGTACTGCCAGAAGTATAGAGAATAAACAGCAAATCTTCGCTGTCCATTGGTTCGGCGGGACAATCGGCTGACACACCTTTTTGTAGATCATGCCACCAATGGTCACGTCCTGATTCCATGTGAGTTTGTTGCTTTGTACGTTCTACTACAAGCACATTTTTCACATTGGGAACAGCATTATTAGCTAAAGCTTTGTCTACTTGTTCCTTGAGAGGAACGATCGCATCTTTGCGCCAACCACCATCAGCAGTGATGACTAACTTGGCCTCAGCATCGATTAAGCGATCGCGCAAAGCTTCCGCACTAAAACCACCAAATACTACACTGTGAGCTGCGCCAATTCGGGCACAGGCTAACATAGCGATCGCAGCTTCGGGAATCATTGGCATATAAATACCAACGCGATCGCCTTTTTGGATTCCCAGTTGTTTCAGCGCATTGGCGAACTGGCAAACTTCCCGATGTAATTGGGCATAGGTAAGAGTCCGAGAATCGCCTGGTTCTCCCTCCCAAATGAGTGCGGCTTTATTTTTGCGCCAAGTGGTGAGGTGTCTATCTAAACAGTTGTAAGAAATATTAGTCTTACCGCCGACAAACCATTTTGCAAAAGGTGGTTGCCAATCTAGTACCGTGTCCCATTTTTGGAACCAATGCAACTCAGTTTCGGCTAATTCCGCCCAAAATTTTTGCGGATCGGCTTTGGCTTTATCGTAGAGACGTTGGTAATCTTCCAGACTTTTGATATGAGCGTTTTGGGAAAATTCCGCAGGGGGTGGAAATAAACGCGTTTCTTGTAGGATTGATTCTATTGTGGGCTGAGACATGACTGTAATAACTTTCTGACTGAAAACTATTCTGTACTGCAATTTACCAAAGAAAGGTAGAGGGCAGAAGTTATACCAATTCAAAATTCAAAATTAAGAATCCAGACAGGACAATAGTTTGGGGTTGTATATCTGTCGCATTCTTTTTTCAAATTGGTGTTAGGAAATTTTTGCCCTATGTTTAGGTTTTAATGCAATACAGTTCAGTTAGGCTGAGATGCAATATGTCGTAGGGGCACGGCACCGATAAGATTACTGTATACACCAAAAGATTGTGGACGCCGTGCCCCTACAATCTCTCTTAACTGAACCGTATTTATTGGGTTTTAATGCCCACGCAGGTTGGCTGCGTTCGTATAGAAACATCTTTCTAGGATACAGAGCGTGCGGTTGCTGTATAAATGCTGAAAAAATAGCTGTCAATTTCATGCACATATTGGAGTAATCGATAAAATCTGATTTAAACAGTTAGTGCAATGTGGCGGAAATATAGCCATTTTCCCAATATTAATGAAACTAGATTTACAAAGATTTTTTGACAGTTGCAACCCCAGTAAGACTTTGGTCTTAGAAAATCCTGAGGAACGGCAATATTATATTGATTTTGCTTCTGTGCGGGGTGGCAAAGTAATTGAAGCACTGGGGCGGACGATTACACGCCTTGCGCCAAATAAGCCTACTTGCCAATTGTTTACTGGACATATTGGTTGTGGCAAGTCTACAGAATTGCGGCGACTGGAAGCGGAATTAAAACAGCAAAATTTTCATGTAGTTTATTTTGAGTCCACTCAGGATTTAGATATGGCTGATGTGGATGTTACAGATATTATGCTGGCGATCGCGCGGCAGGTGAGTGAAAGTTTAGAAGCCGTTAATATCAAAGTTAGACCTGGTTACTTTACTGGGTTGCTAAACGAAATTATCGATTTTTTGCAAACACCAATAGAATTAAAGGCAGAAGCAGAGCTTTCTTTGCCGCTAAAAATTGCCAAAATTACGGCGAAAACTAAAGATAGTCCAAAGCTGAGAAGTCAATTAAGGCAATACTTAGAGCCGCGCACTAATAGTATTTTAGAATCGATTAATCAAGAAGTTGTGGAACTTGCCCAGCAGCAACTGAAGGCTAAGGGTAAAAATGGGCTGGTGGTAATTATTGATAACTTGGATCGGGTAGATCCGCGAGCGAAAACTACAGAGCGATCGCAACCTGAATATTTATTTGTCGATCGTGGTGAGCAGTTACGCAAACTCAATTGCCATGTAGTTTACACCATTCCTTTGGTGCTGATGTTCTCCAATGAAATTGAGGCGCTGAAAAATCGTTTGGGGGGTGGTATGGCTCCTAAGATTTTACCGATGGTGCCGGTGCAGTTGCGGGATGGGAGAGACTATGAGGAAGGATTAGCACTTTTGCGACAGATGGTGTTGGCTAGGGCTTTTCCTGGAGTGAATGCTGACAGCAGGTTAGCTTTAATTACAGAAATATTTGATACACCCGAAACTTTAAATCGACTGTGCCGTATTAGCGGCGGTCATGTACGGAATTTGTTAGGAATACTCTATAGCTGTCTTCAGGTAGAAGATCCTCCCCTGTCGCGGGAATGTCTGGAAAATGCCATCCGCGAATACCGCGAAGGACTAGTATTAGCGATTACAGACGATGAGTGGGATGCGCTGCGGCTAGTAGTGCAGAAACAAAGTGTAAGTGGGGAAGTTAACTATCAAACTTTATTACGCAGTTTGTTTGTCTTTGAATATCAGGATCAACAAGGGCGGTGGTTTGGGATAAATCCTGTATTAGCGGAAGCAAAGCAGTTTCAGCTATGAGTGAGCAGGGAGAGTGTGGGGAGTGTGGGGAGTGTGGGGAGACAAGGGGGACAAATGACCAATGACAAATGACAAATGACAAATGACAAACTCCGATGATGTAACTGCCCAAAATGAGCGATCGCTTACTACTCTCATTAGAGCAATTGTAAATGCCCAAGGCCGATTTTCGCTAATTTTAGTGCGCTGCAATTATGGCGGCATACAAGAACAGATATTAGCTCAAGTACGACAGGGTTCTGGGTTAGATATCTTAGCAATTAACCTGCAACATTCTGCCAGCAGCCTTTATTCAATCATGACAGATGAGATTGGCACAGCACACCCAAACGCTGTCATGATATTTGGCTTAGAATCAGTTCGTAATTTAGATGATTTTCTGGTTTCGATTAATCGCTTGCGGGATGATTTTCTGAACGATTTTCCCTTTCCCTTGGTATTGTGGATTAACGATTTGGTGCTGCAAAAACTGATCAGATTAGCACCAGATTTTTATACTTATGCTGCTGTACCGATTCGGTTTGCGATCGCAACTGAAGAATTATTCAATTTTCTCCACCAAGAAGCCGAGGAAATATTCACTAAAATTTTAGAAGCGGGAGCAGATCAATTTCTTGATAATGCTGCGCTTAACTTAACACTGGGTGCAGGTAAACGCTTTGAAATTGAGTCAGCATTACAGGAATTGCAAAAGCGTAGGTGTAAACAACCAGAAATAGCAGCTAGCCAGCAATTTATTTTAGGACGTGATGCTTACGCGAAAAATCAAATGGAGGATTCGCGTCTACTTTATAAGCAGAGTTTAGTCTTTTGGTGGCAGCAATGTATTGATGGAAACAATCCAGAATCAGCAAGTTTAATTCAAAGAAATTTAGAAAAGCAAGCCTGTATCCTATTTCATCTTGGTTTATGGTGGCGGAGATATGCAGTTTTACATCGGGCAGAATATGACAAAGCATGTCGCTGTGCCCGGAATTATTATCAGCACTGTATTAAGAGATTGCAAAAAGCCAATCGTCCCGATTTAGCAGCTAATTTTATCAATGTCTTAGGAGAAGTTTTGCAACAGTTGGAGGAGTGGGAAAAGTTAGAAAACATTGCCAAAAAAGCTGTTGAATTACACACAACATATCCCCATCCTATTAGATTAGCTAATGCTTATGCTGCCTTAGCTGAAGTAGCATTAGCTAAATTGCAATGGCAAGAAGCCAAGCAATATGCAGAAATAGCTATTAATAAAATTACCCAAACTGCTCATCAAGAAAATAATAACCTAACCCCCCAGCCCCCTTCCCTAGTAGGGAATGGGGAGAATTCAAAGCCTCTCTCCTTGGAGGAGAGAGGTTTGGAGAGAGGTCTTACAGACAATAATTGGGCTATTCAATATTATATGAGTTGGTATTTGTTATTACTAGCTCAAAGTCAACGCCATCTTGGACAGGTGCAAGAAGCACTAAACAATCTAGAAATTGCTAAAAGTGAATGCAAGCCAGAATATAATCCTAAGCTTTATATTCGGATATTAGAAGAATTAAGAACATTCTACTTTGGGCAGCATCAATATTTAACCGCATTTCATCTCAAACAAGAACAAAGTTCTATTGAACAGCAGTATGGTTTACGCGCTTTTATTGGTGCAGGTCGATTGCAATCTCAACGACAGGTAATTCATCCGGCTTTAGTAGCATTTAGCTCAGGTGAATCATACAACAGCGTGTTAGGGGAAGAGTCTGGAGAAGGGACTATTGCCCAAGAAATTGTTGCTTCTGGTCGGAAATATGATGTTGACAAATTAATTGAGCGCATTAGCCGCGATGACCACAAATTAATTGTGATTCATGGCCCTTCAGGTGTCGGTAAAAGTTCTTTATTAACAGCGGGTTTAGTACCAGCATTGCAGCAAATTACTGTATTTGAAGGTCGTCATATTTTGCCTGTGGTGGTGCAAGTTTACACCAATTGGGTGCAGGAGTTAGGGAATTCGTTGCGGAACCCCACCCCCAACCCCTCCCCGCAAGCAGGGAGGGGAGCTAGAGAGGGGGAAGGGGTAGGAGAAATTATTCAGCGATTGCGGCAAAATGTAGAGCTTAATTTGGTAACAGTTTTAGTTTTTGACCAATTTGAGGAATTTTTCTTTAATTGTCCTAACCCAGTTGAGCGAAGAAAGTTTTGGGAATTTTTACATCTTTGTTTAGATAGTTTTGATTTGCCTTTTGTAAAAGTAATTTTGTCATTGCGAGAAGATTATTTACATTATTTATTAGAATGCGATAAGCTGACAAATCTGGAAGTTACCAAAAACGATATTCTCAATAAACAAACTCGTTATGCTTTTGGTAATTTTGAACCAGAAGCAGCTAAATTAGTTATTCAAAGTTTAACAGAACGGTCTTTTTACTTAGAGCCAGAATTAATAGATGAATTAGTCAGAGATTTAGCAGGTGAATTACGAGAAGTACGCCCGATAGAATTGCAAGTGGTAGGGGCACAACTGCAAACAGAAAATATCACCACACTAGAGCAATATCAGCAAAGTGGCCCAAAAGATAAATTAGTTGAGCGATTTTTAGAAGCTATAGTTAAAGACTGTGGCGCAGAAAATGAACGTGCTGCCCAGTTAGTTTTGTATTTGCTCACAGATGAAAATAATACTCGCCCTTTAAAAACTAAAGCTGAGTTAGCCGCAGCCTTGGCAGCCGAAGCAGATAAATTACATTTAGTATTAGAGATTTTAGTTACATCAGGGGTAGTATTTTTAATTCCCCAATCTCCTGCTGACAGGTATCAGCTAGTTCATGATTATCTTGTAGCTTTTATTCGCCAACAACGCGGTGCAGAATTACTGGCAGAACTAGAACAAGAAAAAGAACAACGCAAATTACTAGAAGCAAGGCTAAATCAAGTTTTAAAACGGCGATTACGCGAAGCTTATCTAGCAGGCTTGGGCTTGGCAGGCTTAACATCTATAGCAGTAATATTTGGCGTGCAATCATTTATTGCCAATACTAAGGCTCAAATTAACCTTCTAAGTGCCTCTAGTGAAGCACTGTTTGCCTCAGGACAAGATACAGATGCCTTAATTGAAAGTATAAAAGCAGCAGGGAAACTACAACGAACACCAAAAATTTGGGTAGAATCAGATACTAAAAATCAAGTTATAGTGGCATTGCGGCAAGCGATGTATGGGGTAAGAGGTAAAGAACTCAAAACCTTCAAAGGGCACAGCGATTCGGTTTGGAGTGTCAGCTTCTCCCCCGACGGCAAGACAATTGCCTCTGCCAGTGGTGACAAGACCATCAAACTCTGGAGTTTGGATGGCAAAGAACTCAAAACCTTCAAAGGGCACAGCGATTCGGTTTGGAGTGTCAGCTTCTCCCCCGACGGCAAGACAATTGCCTCTGCCAGTAGTGACAAAACCATCAAACTCTGGAGTTTGGATGGCAAAGAACTCAAAACCTTCAAAGGGCACAGCGATTCGGTTTGGAGTGTCAGCTTCTCCCCCGACGGCAAGACAATTGCCTCTGCCAGTAGTGACAAAACCATCAAACTCTGGAGTTTGGATGGCAAAGAACTCAAAACCTTCAAAGGGCATAGCGCTTTGGTTAAAAGCGTCAGCTTCTCCCCCAACAGTAAGACAATAGTTTCTGCTAGTGGTGACAAAACCATCAAACTCTGGAGTTTGGATGGCAAAGAACTCAAAACCTTTAAAGGGCATAGCGATTGGGTTAATAGCGTCAGCTTCTCCCCCGACAGTAAGACAATAGTTTCTGCCAGTGGTGACAAGACCATCAAACTCTGGAGTTTGGATGGCAAAGAACTCAAAACCTTCAAAGGTCATGGTAATTGGGTTTATTGGGTCAGCTTTTCCCCCGACGGTAAGACAATAGCCTCCGCCAGCGCTGACGAGACAATCGAACTCTGGAGTCTAGAAGGCAAGGAACTCAAAATCTTAGAAGGGCATAGCAATTCGGTTGTAGGCCTCAGCTTTTCCCCCGACGGCAAGACGATTGCTTCCGCCAGTCGTGACAAGACAATCAAACTTTGGAGTCTAGAAGCCAAGGAACTTAAAACCTTCAAAGGGCATAGCGCTTTGGTTAATAGCGTCAGCTTCTCCTCCAACGGCAAGACGATTGCTTCCGCCAGTGCTGATAAGACTATCAAACTCTGGAGTTTGGATGGCAAAAAACTCACAACTTTTAAAGGGCATAGTGATGGGGTTTCTAGCGCCAGCTTCTCCCCAGACGGCAAGACGATCGCTTCTGCTAGTGCTGACAAGACTATCAAACTCTGGAGTCTGGATGGCAAAGAACTCAAAACTTTTAAAGGGCATAGCAATTGGGTTTATTGGGTCAGCTTCTCCCCTGATGGCAAGACAATTGCCTCTGCCAGTGCTGACAAGACCATCAAACTCTGGAGTCTAGATGGCAAAGAACTCAAAACCTTCAAAGGGCATAGCGATTCGGTTTGGAGTGTCAGCTTCTCCCCCGACGGCAAGACAATTGCCTCTG
>NZ_MTAW01000167.1 GCF_002154725.1 Nostoc sp. 106C
CAATCAATGCAGCTACCGCCTGGCTATCTTTGATTTCTCCTAATGCAGATGCGGCATTTCTACACACCCGAGAATCTTGATCGTTCAAAGCACCAATCAATGCAGCTACCGCCTGGCTATCTTTGATTTCTCCTAATGCACGTGCGGCAGTTATACGCAGATCAGAATTTTGATGTTGTAGTTGACGAGTTAAAAATCCAACTCCGTACCCAGAGCGCGCGCTTTTTAAAAATTCTATCTTGAGCGCTTCAGAAACTTCTAACTCTAGAATTAAATCAACAGTTTTTTTCTGAAACTCCGGCTTTACCTCTCCTGCTAACCTTGCCCCTAACTCCAAATCCACCTCTAGAGCTAACTTCACCACGCCTACTGCTTGCGCTTCTTTCTCCACTAAAGCCAACATCAGCGCTAAGGGTTCTGTCCACTTTAAATAATTGAGATAATCCCGTTGCAACTTTTCATTACTAATATGAGAAAGCTTCTGAAGTATGCATTCCGCAGCGTAGTATTCCTGAATCAACTGGTGGCGAAACTCTATTTTTTCATTGCTACTAATTTGAATTAAATGATGCTTAAGTAAATCTTTCAGCAAGTCTTTGGCGCGAGTAGGCGGATAATCAACTTTCCCTTCCAGAAACTTCGTTAACATTTCTTCCGCCTCAAGCCTATCAATGATGACTCGCAATTCTTCTGGCGTTTCTCCTTGCATCATGGTGAAAGCCAATGCTTCCAATGACTGCTTCCACCAGCCGCGCAACTCCTCAACTACTCGAACATCATCTTTGATTTTGTCGCCATAAAATTGCGTAAACTGTCGAAACACCAAACCTAAATTTGGCGGTATATCGTTTGTTTGTTGAAATAAATCACACAGCATCCACAGCAGCAAGGGCGTTTCCCCAAAGGAACGCAATCTTTCACCTAAACGCTGTAGCATTTCCTCACCTGTTTCCGGCAAATAGGCGCGAATAAACTGCTGCATCTGTTCTTCGGTTAGGGGTTGCATTTCCAGCTTTTGCTCAATTCCCAAATCCCCACCTACCCCCAAATCCCGCGTGGTGAAAATCATTGGCGTTTTGGGGTGATTTTCCCGAAAAGTTTTTAACTCTCGCCTTGCTTCTTCATTGGGTAACTCGTTTACCCCATCCACAAGCAGCAAAAATTGCCTGTTACGCAACAAGGTTTTAATTTCTACATCTATATATAATCCATGCCGGTGCAAAAAATTTTGTATCAAATCCAGCACTGAAGTTGTGTATTGCCGCAACTCCACCAGCACGGGTATGCACCCGGAATCGCCTAGAGATTTTGCTTTCTCTGCTTCTTCCAACAACAGCCGCGCTAACGCTGTAGATTTGCCTGAACCTGGTTTTCCGACAAGTAATACATGATTGTCTGCATATTTACGTAATCCTTCCTGCACTGGTAAGCGTTCTGTTTTCTCTTGGGTGTCACCTCGGTTGTCTTGCTTTGGTGACACTGTTGCTACCATCAAGCCCTCAAACGGTGAGTTTTGTCTACGCCCTTCTACATCTGTAATGGTGTACTTTTCCCACCAATGTTGGTAAGCGTTGCAGACAGATTCTAGGTATTGTTGAAAATCAGCGTTCATGCAGGAAGTTGACCGAGCAAAGGCTAAAATTGTTGCTTAAGCTGTATGAATAATCAGTATAAGCTCAAATTCTAGACGGATGGGTAGGGGCACGGCATCCACAATTCTTTGGTATATCAAATTATCTTACTGGTGCCCATTGGTGTCAACTTAAGCTCAACGCTTATCCCACATACGTTTTACCCCTCCCCGCAGGCGGGGAGGGGAAGTTTTGGCTTTAGACAAAACTGGGGTGGGGTGACGAGGATCGTAATGGTAGGTGAGTGAATACAAAATCACCTTATAACAAGGGTTTCACGTTAAGTTGACACGTATGACTGGTGCCGTGCCCCTACAAAAAATTTATCTGTCGCAAACATTATTTGAATTGGTATTACACTAAACCTAACGCAGTCTCCAAAATTAGCGATCGCTTTTTCTACCTCTATTACACAATGCAACCATGTGCGCTCGCATCCGTGTTCTATGCTTTGCTGCATCTAAGTTTCTTAAGTGCGAATTTCTGTAAATTGTTTTACTTATCTAATCCTTGAGAAAGGTTCATCAACTCTGTGGGCTTGCTACTGTTAGATCACAGTAGATGTGATTTACCGAGTTCATAGTAAATGAGGTTGTGGTTTTGAAATCCCAATTAACTAATCATCGGGTTGATTTACCAGATTGCACTATTTTTTATCAGCAAAGTAGATTAGAGTCAAGTTCAATTCCCATATTATTTCTACACGGATGGGGAATCTCTACTGAGCCTTATCAAGAAGTGCTGCAACTACTAGCACAGCACCATAGCATCATTGCTCCTGACTTGCCCAGTTTTGCGAGATCGAATTACTCTGAGCTAATTCCCGATTACGTTAGCTATAGCAAACTTCTGGTTTCATTTCTGGAAGTTTTGGATATACAACAATTTCATCTAGTAGGACACTCGTTAGGCGGAGGTATTGCGATTACTTTATCTACACTTGTTCCAGAAAAAGTCACAAGTGTAATTCTGGTAGATAGTACCGGGATTCCCGGGCCATCTATACCGGAGATGATACCGCGAAGGGCAATCGAAATGACGGCGCAAATGTTTCTTCCCAGAACCAGATTGAAATTCGTTGATATTCCTTTGGTATTTTCCTATAACTTATTATTCAATACAGGAAATGTAATTCAAGGGTTGCTAATTTCTTTATACGAAGACATTAGTAATCTGCTACCAAAAATCCAAGCGCCCTGTTTGTTATTATGGTCAGAAAAAGACCTAACTACGCCATTAAGTAATGCTCAAGAAATGGCGGCACTTATTCCCAACTCTAAATTAATTACTGTAGAAGAAGGTTTGCACGAATGGGGACTCTGGTATCCTGAGAAATTTACATCACTGATACTGGATTTTATCGCAATCAATTCTATAGCAGCACTTGACGGTTGAGTCATTTCGTTACATCACATAAATTGGTCAATATACAACTTCCTGCAATATTAATGCATGGCGCTGTAATATTAATACGTCGGTCTGTTATGCCAATACGTCGGGCTGTGATATTAATACGTCGGTCTGTTATGCTAATACATCGCGCTGTGATATTAATACGTCGGTCTGTTATGCCAATACGTAGGGCTGTGATATTAATACGTCAGACTGTTATACCAATACATCGACTTGCAAAGCGTTAACCAACTCTCTCTCATCTTGTTTTAACTGAATTAGGACTTACGCAAAAGTCACGGAATTCCGTCATTACGAGCGTTCGACGAAGTC
>NZ_MTAW01000058.1 GCF_002154725.1 Nostoc sp. 106C
GGACGCAACCGTCCCCCAAGCCCCCTCCAAAATAATTGTTCGGTTTTTTGTTTAGTAATTATTTGTGAGCTTTGTTGTCAATGAATTTTCTTAACTGAACTGTATTGGGTAGAATTCGACATTTGGAGGAAGTCAAGACATTACTTTCTGTAAAGTGAGCAATAAATCATTGATAGTGTAAGGTTTGGGCAAAAATGTTGTGACACCAGTACTAGCTAAAGCTTCCAGCTTATTGCTAGAAATCAAGCCGCTGGTGGCAATAATTTTGACTTTTGGATTGATTTTTTTTAAGGTACGGATCGCAGTTACACCATCAAGAGAAGGAAGCATCAAATCCATCAGGACAACGCTGACTTGATCCATGTGTTTGGCATAAACTGCGATCGCCTCAATTCCATCACCTGCGACAATAGCTTTGTAATTATGAGTTTCTAGGGATGTTTTAGTAATCTCCTGAATAGCAGGTTCATCGTCTACAATCAAAATCATTTCCCCATGTGCAGTCAGAACTTTTGATTCATCTACACTGTGTGTTTCTATCCCATCTACGGCTGGCAAATATACTTGAAAGCGAGTGCCAACATTTATATCGCTATATACGTTCACAAAACCACCGTGACTTTTAATAATACCAATGACAGTAGAAAGTCCTAGCCCTGTACCTTGTCCCACCTCTTTTGTAGTGAAGAATGGCTCAAAAATCCGATCTATGTTTTCTTGAGGAATTCCGACTCCAGTATCGCTAACAGTAATCACTATGTATGGCCCGACATTGGCTTCTAGGTTCATGCGGGCATAGTTTTCATCAATAAATAGATTTTTTGCAGAGATAGATAAACTACCGCCATTAGGCATAGCATCACGCGCATTAACGCAGAGATTCATTAACACCTGATGGATTTGGGTACTATCTCCAGAAACTATCCACAAGTCTTGTGGGATCTCAGTGGAGACTTGAATTGATTTGGGCAATGTCTCTTTGAGAACCTTAGAAACTTCGACAATCAAATGTCTGATTTGCAAATTAATGCGTTTACCTTCCACACCTCGTGCAAATGACAGTACTTGCTTAACTAAATCAGCACCGCGTTTGGCGTTGATTTCCAAAATTTCTAGTAAATGTTGAGTTCGCTCATCCGCATCGGGAAATTTCAGTGGTAGTAGTTGCGCTCCTGCCAGAATCGGTGTCAGGATATTGTTCAGGTCATGAGCAATACCGCTAGCTAAGGTGCCAATACTTTCCAAGCGTTGGGCACGAAACAATTGTGCTTCTAAGCGTTTTTTCTCGGTAATATCTGTATCGACTGTGAGAATTGATTTGGGTTTACCCTGTTCATCACACACCAAACTCCATCGGCTAGAAACTAAAATTTCTTTACTAGTTTTAGTGATTTTAGTAAACTCACCTTCCCACTTACCTTTACCAATTACAGTTAAAAGAGCTGCTGCAACTTCTGGTGGCGGTTCATCGTCATATAACAGCTCGCTGGCATTTTTGCCCTTAGCCTCTGCTGCTGCCCAGCCATAAAGGTTTTCTGCACCTTTGTTCCAGAAGAGAATTTTGTTTTCTAAATCTCGCACAAGAATAGCATCAGTAGCAATGTCTAGTAATGCTGCTTGTTCGCGAATTGTTTCATCAGCTAACTTGCGTTGTTGCAGGGCGGCTTGCCGTTCGCTAATATCGATACAAGCACAAGTGATGCCAATAACTTGTTGTGACTCATTGCGCAATGGTTCTACAGTTAAGTCGTAATATCGAGTTCCTTGTGCGGTAGTAATAGATACTTCATCTCTAGTACCAACTCCGGTCACAAGCACGCCAAGTTTAAGCGCAGTTAGATGGTGGGCGCTTTCCAAGGGAATTAATTCTGAGTCGCGTTTACCCAACATTTCTTCAGCTTTAAACCCAAAAGCAGGGTTATAAACCCAGGTATAGCGTAATTCCTGATCTTGGTTGAAGACAAAAATGGGTGAATTTTTTAAGGCAACTCGAAACCGTTCTTCACTTTGCCGCAGTGCATCTTCTATCCGTTGGCGCTCAATGGCATAACGCATAGAGCGTACTAGCAAGTCGCCTGTTACTTGCCCCTTGATTAGATAATCCTGCGCTCCTTCTTGCATCGCCTTGAGCGCTAAGGTTTCATCGTTAATCCCAGTGAGCACAATGATTGGAGTTGATTTAGCTTGATTGTGAGCTCTAATAAAGGTTTCCAATCCCTGACTATCTGGCAGGGAGAGATCTAAAAGCATGACATCAAAGCTTTCGTGCGCGAGATAGCTGAGGGCCTCATCAAGCTGCTCAACAGGTATCAACTCAACCACAGCTGCTGTGACATCCTTTAAAAATTCCTGCAATAACAGGACATCACCAGGGTTATCTTCAACTAACAAGACTTTAATAATTTCACCTGCCATGTCCATCACTCCGGTGGCAGTTTGACGATCGCAAACCAAAAGTTTTCTATAGATCGAATAATTTTGACGAATTGATCGAAGTCAACTGGCTTAGTTATATAACAGTTTGCAGCTAAATTATAAGCTTTAAGAATATCTTCTTCGGCTTGGGAAGTTGTCAGAACAACTACAGGAATTCTTTTGAGATTTTCATCACCTTTGATTTCTGCTAGTACTTCCCGACCATCTTTTTTTGGTAGATTTAAATCAAGTAGCACAATATCCGGGTGTGGCACCGTAGCATATTTCTCTTGTTTCCGCAAGAAAGCCATTGCCTCCACCCCGTCTTCAACGACATTGAGATGAACCGTGATTTTGCTATCTTCCAAAGCGATGCGCGTAAGTAAGGCATCGCCAGGATTGTCTTCTACTAACAAAACCTCGATAGGCATAACCGCTGATAAGTTGTTCACGATTGCTTACCTGTTTTATCTGGAATCGTAAAGTAGAAAATCGAGCCTTGATCCGGTTTAGACTTCATCCAGATTCTACCGCCGTGGCGTTCTATAATCTTCTTACAAATTGCCAAACCAATACCAGTACCTGGATACTTACTTCGGCTATGCAAGCGCTGAAAAATTACAAAAATTCGTTCAGCATACTGGGATTCTAAACCAATTCCATTATCCTGCACTGAGAACAACCATTCTTTTTCCGATGGGATGAGATTGGAATTTTCTGGGTTTGATTCTATACTATTTCTACTTACTGTGATATGAATTTGGGGCGACTCCTCCCCCCGGAATTTAATCGCGTTGCCAATGAGGTTTTGGAAGACTTGTGCCAGTTGCGTACTATCGGCTATGACTTCGGGGAGAGGATCGGCGGTAATCACTGCATTACTTTCTGCGATCGCTATTTGCAAGTTAGCGATCGCTCTTTCTAAAACCGTATTACAATTTACTGGCATAAAGGGCTGTCCCCGAGTACTGACGCGGGAATAGTTCAGTAAATCGTTGATTAAGGTTTGCATCCGCTGTGCGCCATCGACAGCGTAGCCAATGAACTCATCTGCACGAGCATCTAGCTGATTTTTGTATCTCCGCTCCAGTAATTGTAAATAACTAGTCACCATCCGCAATGGCTCTTGCAAGTCATGGGAAGCAATATAAGCAAACTGTTCTAATTCGGCATTGGAACGCGTAAGTTCCTGACTTTGGTGGGTTGCTTGTTCCAATAGTTGCGCCTGGGATAGGGCAATACCAATTTGGTTCGCTAGCTGCTGCAACAAATCCAGTTCAAAACTGTTCCATTCACGGGGACTCTGGCATTGATGGGCAATCAATAAACCCCAAATCCCGTCCCTGATCAGAATCGGCACTACGAGGTTAGCTTTGATATCATATTGCTGAAGAAATTGACGATGACATTCTGCAATCTTAGCTTTGGCAACGTCTGTGATTGCACTTACTCTTCCGTGGCGATATCTTTCTAGATACTCTTGCTGAAAGCAGCGATCAAGAATATTTTGTCCAAGCAATACAGGCCAACCAGGTAACACTGCCTCTTGTACCACTGTTCCTGAGCCATCTGGCCAAAGTCGAAAAATCAAAACTCGGTCGGCATGGAGAACTTTTTGGATTTCAGTTACCGTAGTTTGGAGAATATCATCTAATTGTAAAGATTCCCGAATTTTGAGAGTGATTTCTGAAAACACTTGCGATCGCAGATTTTGCCGTTTTAATTCCTCTTCTATCTGCTTGCGATCGTTGATGTCGGTATGAGAACCAACCATCCGCACGACATTACCTGTGCTATCCCAAAGCGCCTGCCCTCGATCTAAAATCCATTTATAGCTACCATCTTTGCACTGGAGTCGATGCTCAGTTACGTAATAGGGCGTTTTTTTGTCAAAGTGATCTTGAACGGCTTGCAATACCCAATCCAAATCTTCAGGATGAACTAGTTTTGACCATACATCTATATTATTGCTAATTTCGTGGTCTTGATAACCTAGCATTTCTTTCCAGCGAGTGGAAAAGAAGACTTCGCCCGTCTTCAGGTTCCAATCCCAGATACCATCATTATTACCTTGTAAAGCTAACTGCCAACGTTGTTCACTCTCCTGCAACGCCTGCTCTGCTTGCTTACGCGCAGTCAGATCGAGTGTTACTCCAATCATCCGCTTGGGATGACCATCAGCATCATAAATCCCCACACCGCGTGCCAGTATCCAGTGAATGCTGCCGTCTGGCCAAATGTTGCGATACTCTGCCTCATAATCGCTGTGGTTTGCTAGAGCTTGTTGTACAGACTCTTGCATGTAGGCGCGATCATCAGGATGGATGCATTGCAGTAACTTATCATAGGTAAACTCAGCTGATTCTGGCAGACCAAAGTTGGCTTTGCACTGCTTAGATGCAGACAACTCTTCTGTTGCTAAATTAAATTCCCAAGACCCAAGTTTAGCAGCCTCTAATGCTACCTTCAGTCGGCGATCGCTTTCCCTCAAAGCGGCTTCTACTTTTTTACGCTCAGTAATATCTCGCGTAAAACACCGCGTATGGATAAAATTGCCGTTTTCCCAAAACACATTCGACTGAATCAGAACATAGCGAATCGATCCATCCTTGCAACGTAACCTTGCCTCATAATTTTGTAAAGTTTCGTTTCTGATCAACCTTTGCAGAATGTCCTCAATTACATCTTGGTCAACATGAAACTCAGTAATAGAGTGTCCAATATACTCAGAGCGCGTGTAGCCCAAAAGGTCTAGCTCTGCCTGATTTGCCCAAGCAATTGTGCCATCTGCCTGTACCCAATGCATCCCTACAGTAGCATTCTCGACAAAGTCTGTAAGCTCTTGCTGACTGCGCCGCAGTGTTGCTTCTACTTGCTTTTGTTCCTCAGCAACACGGGTTAACTCAGCTAAATTACGTCTTAGCTCTAGTTGATCGATTACCTGACGACCGAGTGCTTGAAGTGCTTCTAGTTGTTTATCACTCAGTTGTCGTGGCACATTATCAATTACGCAGAGAGTACCAACCATATCTCCCTTGGGAGTAATCAAGGGGACACCTGCATAAAACCGCACAAAGGGATAAGAAGTAACTACTGGATTTGTTGCCAACTTTGCGTCAGCTAATGCATCCGGCACTACTACAACCTCTTGCCTGTCTTGGCAAAGGTAGGATAAACCAATATTCCGAGGCATTTCCGGTACATCCAAACCCAATCTCGCCTTAAACCACTGACGGTTTTCATCAATGAAATTGACCAAGACTATTGGAGTACCACAAATAAATGCAGCTAATTGAGCAATATCGTCGTAAGCTTTTTCCGGTTCAGTATCGAGAATTTGATACTGGCGGAGGGCTTCCAGTCTTGCTACTTCGCTATTAGGGAGCACAGGCTTTATAAATGTTTATTAAAATATATAAATTATACAATTTTTAGTTTGTGCAGGATGTGGAACCTCCGTGTAGAGGTTCCTCTGGCTTTGTGGTACAAGGTGATTAAACTGTAGACAAGATATGCGATCGCACATCCTCTACCCATTGATGTAAATTACCTGTATTTAGGCGATAACTCAGTGGATGGGCAATTAACCTCGCTGTACTTTCATACAACGTTGTAATTTCTACCAAACCGTTTTCTCGCAAAGTCCGCCCTGTAGAAACCAAATCTACAATCGCTTCTGACATTCCGGTAATCGGCCCTAGTTCCACTGAACCATACAACGGCACGATTTCTACTGGTAAATCCAAATTTTGGAAATATTCACGAGCACAATTGACATACTTAGAAGCAACTCGACCATGAGCTGGTAAATCTAAAGGTGATTTATAAGGGCTGGATGCTTTGACGGCTACAGACATCCGACAATGCCCAAAATGCAAATCTACCAAATGTGCAACTTGGGGCTGTTTTTCGCGCAGCACATCGTAACCAATAATACCCAGTTGTGCCTGACCATATTCCACATAAACAGGCACATCCTGTCCCCGCACCAACAGTCCTTTCGCCTGTCCGCTAGCATCAAGAATCTGAAGTTGGCGGTTCCCTGCATCTAAAAAAGCGCTAAAATCCAATCCTACAGATTGCAGTAGGCGGATGCTATTTTTCAGTAGTTCCCCTTTCGGCAAAGCAACAGTCAACATGATCGTTCTTGGTATCCTTGGCATATCGGCGGTTCATTAATATTGAGAATATCTCGATATGCTGACCAGAAGTAAACTGATAGCGAGAACCCGTCCTGAATCGCTTGCCTGTTCAGCTTTTTGGAAGTCATGAAAAATAATTTTGAGTAGCATTTGAGTAGCTAAAAATCTGGGCATTCAGCATTGACTATCTCTGGGTGACAGTAGTGCTTCAACACTGTCTGTGTGGTGTCACCTACCCAAAGAGCCACCTTGTCTGGGCTGATGCCGCTGCTAATGGCCCAGGTTATAAACGTATGTCTACAGCTGTAAGGTGGCAGATATGGGACTATACCATTGACTGCAAGCTCTTTTACTACCCCAGGACGCTTATAAACTCTTCCTTTTTCTAGAAATCTTTCTTCGCGCCAGAAGTCCAGCATGAGGCTGGAGTTGATTCTCTTCCCGGTTTTGGAGCGAAATACTAAATCATTAGGGTTGAAATGTCCTGGTCTGATAGACAGCAGCAACATTTGCAACTTTGAACCAACTTCACAAGGGAATATTCGTTTCTTCCCGTTTTTGGTTCCCTTGAGAATTCCAGCTATGTTTCTACTCTTGTTTATCAATATTCGTCGGCAATCATCATTGATATCTCCCCAGGTCAGCGCAAAAGCTTCTCCTGGTCGGCAACCAGTAAAGAATAGAAATTTAACTAGCGGAGCATAATAACTATGTTTTCGGTGGACTTCAAAGGCTTTTATGATCGCGTCTCTCTGCTCTAGGGTAAAAGCTCGAAAGCTTTCATCTTGGCTAGATTTTTTGGGTTGTTGAATTTTTAGAGCAGAGAACGGATTGTTGTTAATTAGCCCTGAATCTACAGCCCAGTTACAACAACTGCTGAAGTAGTTTAATAAAACCCATGTCATGTAATGAGTGTAGTTTGACAGCATCCAACTACGGATTGATGCAGATGACTCTAAATCTTTGGTGGGAAGCTTCAGGATGTAGCTGGCGATCACTTTGTACTTGCCGCGAATAGTCGTCTCTTCTAGTTGGGTTGCTTGAAATTCGGTAAATTTTTCCCATAATTCTTGTAAGTTATACCTGTATTTGATTTCAGCCTCTTTGACTGCTAGCGCGGCTGGTGCGATCGCACTCGGTTGGAACTGGTAACTCTCCAGCGTGGCATCAAACCGACCCAAGGTAATATCGTTGGCGATCGCGTCTCTTTTCGCCCTTACAATTTCCCGGTTACGCTTTGTATCCTTCAGTCCTGTAGAGATAAAAAATTGTTGAGAAAAACCCTTAACTCGAAAGCGAAGAACTAGCTTGCTAGTGCGTTTGTCGGTGACAATCCACCTATCCTCACTCATTGGTCAGTCTCAATATCTTCAAACGTTAGGTAAACTCGGCTGTCTTTCTGGTTGGGCGGACGGCAGGGATAGGGCGCTGATTTCTCTAGTAGCCGCAGTCCTTTCTCCTCAGCGGTTTCAACAAACAGATCAGCTGCATCCTCTACTTTGTCGCTGGCAGTCCAGACCCTAACTCGGATCAGCTTGGTTGCTTCCTTAGCTGGAGTATCATCTCGCACCCATTCTTTACGCTGTGGCTCCCAGTACCATCCCAAGCGGTTGAGTTCGCTGTAAAGCTGGTCTTGGGTTTGGTGAGGGAATGCCAGTAGGTTGAGTGCTTTAGAGTATTTCTGCGTTCTTTTCATCGGTTAAGATTATGGCTCACACTTATGACAGCCCAAGCGATCGCCCCCGGCACGAGCGATCGCATTTTGTTTAAAAACTGTCGATTCCAGACTCCGGTATTTCTGGAATTTCTGGATAAAGTTGATTTTTGACAAAAATCTTGAGGTTGTCGGCGACTTCTTCGGGATGGTCTTCTTCCTCTAAAGTTGCAGTCACTTCCATTGTTTCAGTTTGGAAGTTACCAAGATTTTTGACTCTTTTATAAGTGATAGTTTCAATTTTCATGGTTTAGTTATAGTCCTCATCATCTTCGTCATAATCATCTTCATCGTCCTCATCATCCGCATCGTTCACCACTTCAGACTCTACGGTTACTGCTGATAATAAATTGCGGAATTGTGGCATGGATGGGGCATCTGGGTTTAACCCTTGTGCTTTGAGAAATGCCGCTGTAGCATCCCATTCCTTACGCAATTTACCTAGTTTGTCTTCATAGTTTTGGCATTCACGATAGAGTTTAGTTCTCTTTTCATAAAGGTCATCGGCTTTTTCACCGACAATCTTTTTAGCTTTTTCTCTGAGTATTGGTACTACTTCCTCTGCTGTCTCTCCCTCATCTAAATTGACAGAAAACCCGATGCGTTCATTACTATAGTTGCCAAGTGAAATTAAAAAGTGAGCGTGTACTGTTTTGATTTTCATGTTGTTGATTTAGAATGTTGCCCGTAAAACTTTCATCAGCGATCCGCTTTGAGAAGAAAAGCGCGATCGCTTTTTACTTTTTTGACCCCGCAGCGCTTTGTCTAGAATCGTCTAAACCCAGTCTGAGAGCCAATTTTACCCGTCTAGAGCCGTTTTTGCGGCGAATTTTGCGTACTGGGTTTGTTGTGTACTTGTAATGGCATGATAGTTACATTTACTTCCATCAATTACTTATTTAATGAAGTCCAGTAAACACCCGTGTTTGTAGTCCATCGGGTGTTTTTTATCTTGTCTAGAGCTTGTCTAGGTGTGTCTGGTCTATTCGCCAGCGCAAGCGATCGCCTTCGCCTTCAACTTCACCAATGCCCCTAGAGGCTAGTCCTTGGAACATCAGCCGAATATCTTCTAAGTTGATGTTTCTGAGCGAGCGATTTAGGTTGTGGCATTTCCAAGCAGCTATCCATTCACCAGACTGCTTTAGTCCGATTTCCACAATGTCATGCTCTGGGTATTCCAGGGTTTTGAGCAGTTCATCGGCTGTTACTCCTGGCTTGACCTCCTCGGAGACGGGGGAGACAGGAGTGATCGCACTAGTTCCCCAAGTGCTTAGATCTAGTTCACAGGGCAGGTCATCGACCATGAACCGTTTTTTGCCACCTGCCTTCAACCACTGCTCAATCTGGGGATTCTTGAGAGTTGATCGGGCATAGTCTTGAGCTTTCTTGCCCAATCGAATGCGGACAAAGCAGGTGTCTAGGATATCGGCGTCACCTTCTAGGGCGAAGTTGGCAGCAGTGTCGTTTTGGGCCAGTACCATAATGAACTGCTTACGCTTACGCCCAACCTTGGCGTGTTGTTTAATCCAGTCTGGTGCGTTGTCGCAGTCTGCCAGCACGGGGAACTCTTCACCAATGTAAAACCGGGCGAATTCTTGGGGAACATCCTTAGATACTTCCTTGCGATAAACCCGCATCTTCTCCAGATGATCAAGCGCTTCCTTCATGGCGGCGTTGACTTCCGGTAGTCCGCCGTCGCCAATTAAGTTACCTGGCTCAACCCATGACCAGTCATCCTTGGCGGAATCAATGTCGTAGACGATGACCTGACCGCCGATGCGGGTTGAGAAGTATTGAGCCAAGGTTGATTTACCGTCGCCCGTGCCGCCGACTAAAGCAACGTGTTTTTGTACTCGGTTGACGTAATCAACTGGATCGGTGATCAGGTTGTCTGGTTGCCAGCTTCCATTGAGGGAAGGAATAGTTACAGCTAGTTGTGCAGTCGGTTGGGTCTGCTGCTTCATCCATGAGAGAAAGTTAAGCTGTGAAACCTGGTCAACGTCTCCCAGTGTTTGTTTCAATTGCTTGGCTGTTTGTCTCTGGTTCTTGCCTACAGCTAATACAACCGTGCTGCTACCGAGTATCCAAGGCTTGAGATGCTTGGGTTTAATATCGGCAGATGCGAAAAAAATCAACATCGAGGAGGCGAGACATCCCCAGTAAGTCCACTTTGTCCGGGTGTACATCTGCAAATAATTATGCAGTTGTGAAGGATGTAAATCAGTCATCTTCATCCCCTGCAAGATAGTCCTTAGCCTGTTTAACTGTGTTGACTTCCTGTTCAGATGCCCCAATAAGCGCAGTGTCTGGGTAATGCCGACTCAGAATGTCAGCCGCTGACTTCGCCAATTTCTCCGGACACCAGTTATCGGTTAACTCGTTCTGAATGATTTGCTTACGATCTTCTCTATTCATAGTCCTAGTACGACCCCCACTGTTATTAGTGCAAGTCGAAAAGCTAGTATGTTCTGCACCTCTGGAATCGCTAGCATTTGCCAGAGTAGCAGCACCATAACCACAGCAAGAATTGCACCGCCTAACCTCATAAAAGTTGGTAGTGGCAGGGTTACCCAGCAACTAGTCACCAGCGCGGGAATTGTAATTGAGGCAGTGATGTCAAACAGCAGGTCTGGCAAGTTGTCGGGTAGTGCGATCGCATTTACCCACCCACTCCGAAACTGGTCTAATTTGTTTGGCTGTTGAGTAATCGGGACTGGGGAATAGTGAGTGCGATCGCTGGGAATTTCAACTACGATTTTTTGCTCATCTGCCATACTGCACCTCAATCTTGAGGTAGAAGGGGCGATCGCTTTCTTGCTTATAAAGTGAAATTACCGCCAAAGTCAGTGATAACAGCGTTATCAGCAGAATTATTACTTGGTTCATTCCTCATCCCCTTTGTTGAGATGCGCTACCACTTCAGCGATCGCTTGTTGGTCTTCTACCGTTCTGCCCAGGCTGGGTAGGGATGGGTCATCGCTGGCAACAATGGCTGATGCCGTCTTTGCAAGCTCTTCCGGAACGCCGTTTTCTGTTAACACTGTCAGCGAAGCTTGGTAAATGTGGTTATTCATCGTCCCCCCAATCGCTATGCTGACCATAGCCACTGGTTTGGGTTAGGCGATCGCTTACTCGGTTAACAGTTTCGTTGTCACTGACAGGTAATGGTTTACCCAGGTGGTAAGCGGCAGAGATGTCGGCACATTCATCAGCGCTGGCACCGTTGCCGAGTAGCTGTCCTTCTGGGAAGCCAACAGAGTTGATGTCATTTTTGGGATATTCAGGATTACTCATTCTTGCCTCCGTTGAGAATATTCCAAACTGCTGATTCCTTCTCCGACTGTGGTAAGTCAGATTTAATAATATTGGTAATCTGTTCTCCTGCCTGCTCTAGAGCTTCATCTCGTGCCTGGTTTTGCTGTAATGCTCGGTCGGTTAGGGGGGACTTTCCCCAATCGTCTGGGTTACGCCAATTTAGCTGTTTCATCTGGTAAAATCCTCAAATATCTGGTGTTGAACTAGATAGGCGATCGCTTTTTCAGCACGCTAATCGCCTAAAAATCGGCTTTGCTTGCAGTCGTGGAGTTGAAGCTTGTAACGACCCACGTCTGCATTGTGAGCCGATGATTAGGACTAACTTCAATCGCCCGTTTTGTATCAAGCCCGATCGCTCTACCGTCATTAATCTTGACGTATAAATTTTTACCCGTTTCTGAGAGTGAGAAAAGCTGTCCAGGGTCTAGAGTTGAGTAGCTAACGGATGTCTTTCCCACAATGTACTCGGCTTGATGGCTGTCAAAACCCTTCCCTAGTGGGTCAATAGGTAGGTCTTTCCACACCTTTTTACGTCCTTGTCGGCTGTTATTGGTCGATGATCGACCGTTAGTAGTTGCTCTATTGGTCGTGTCTTGGTCGGTCATAGTTGCTCAATAGTTGGGTTTATATTAGGTTTCATCGTCATTCGGCTTTTCGCTGAAGTCTTTATGTGCAGAGACTTCAGCGATTTTTTCTTGATGCGCTACGCGGTGAATGGTGAGCCATTGACCACCTAAACCACGCCAAAATGCTTCAGCTATTTCCCCCTCAAGGCATTTGGGGACTGGTTGCCCCAAGAAGAAGATGAAGACCGCATCCTTTGACTTCTCCACGTAACTGATGTTGTCCAAGTTGATAGCAACTTCAAAATCAGCGGTTTTCTGGATACGGATGAATTTATTCGGCATTGCGGTTATGCTCCCTCAAGTCATCGGTGTCTGTGTCGCCCAGTCCGGCAGCAATCATGGCTACTAGCGCCAATTGCTCAAAGTCAGGCAATGCATCTGTTTGGCTGACGATTTCCCACGCAATGTCTTCAAAGCCTAATTCATCTCGCTGGTGTTCAATGGTGGTGTTTTCTCGCATTGCTAGGCAGACAAGAGCTAAAAATCCTAGTTGCTGCGTTTTTGACAGTGGTTCTATCAACCTCAGAATTTCCGCCACTCTCAATACCTCCTAAAAGTTTCTCAATAGTTCATGGATGCGGTTGTCGGCCGTTCCCCTAGCAGGTCTTTGATGTGGCTCAATGCTGGCAGGCTGCTATCTCTGCCTGGTTTGGAGACTGGGTATATCTACTACTCAGCACTGGCAGATCTTTCTTTACCTCAGTGGCGGTAGGCTGCCATCTCTACCTGTTTTGCAGTGAGAAAAACTATGTGTAGAATAATTCTACCCTGGTTGAACTAATGCTAGTCTAATACTACCAGGGTGAAATGTAAACATTGTACAAGGGTAGAATGGTTGTGATGTACACGGGTAAAAAGGATGAGGAAGCCGCTACACGGCCAAAGGAAAAAAGATCTGACTTTAACGCTGAGTCCAGAAGGACTGGAAAAACTGGAGGCGAAAGCGAAAGCTTTAGGAGTCAGCAAGAGCGAATTGATAGAGCAGATAGCCAGAGATCAAATCTCGTCAGTGTCGGAACAACAGTTATTGGGGGAATGCTCGACCATCTGATTAGCGACTATGCAACTCAGGTGGGACAAAAGGAACAGGAAATTCAACGTCTTAACGATGACATTAATCGACATTCTGAAGATGTTAAGCGACTCAATATTAGGATTGACGAATTAAAAACTCTCCGCCAAGAGCTAAAACAACTTAAAGAGTAAAGCCGTACTGTCTAACAAGGCAGTACGGCTTTATTTATGAATATATGGGTGCAACTAACCTTTAAATCTGCGTTCTTAAATCATCAAGCGGCGATCGCAATGTAGCTGGAGAGGCCGGAGTAAATTCCACTCGGTAGCTTAAAACTAACTTCAGCTTCCCCTTTTGCCAATTTCTTCCTGGACATAGTACGTCGGCATTAACACCTTCATTGGTCCAAAGTCTGTAATTCGGAACCTGTAGCTCTATCAGTGCTTGGATGTGTTCATCCATCTGACGAAATTGCAACAGTTTAGCGTTAACGAAGCTCAACTCTTTATCAATTTTGATTACTTCATCGCCAGTCAAAATTACTGGATCATTCATTTCTTTTTCCCTGAAACAACATGGCAGGTCAAGCGGCAACTTCACCTGCCTTTCCTAAGCTTTCCCCAGAGAAACAAACAAGCGATCGCAGTGAGAGCGATCGCCCAACAAATGCCCAATAACCAATAACTAATAACCAATGACTAGAGAGCAAGAAATTAAAGCAGCGATAGTAGTTACCCCAGATGCGATTTCCTTCGCATCCCCAGAGATGAATCAAGCCAGCGAGATGGCAGCGGAACAATTAGGTAAATTGGTTGACTGGATTCAATCGAAATTTCCCTTTCTCCTGCGACATGAAGCGGTATTCTTTGCAGCCGCAATTATTGAAGCCATGCCAACACTGTTAGAACAGAACCCCGAAGCTATCCATAGTCTTCAACATGACGCGTTAATGATGGCGTCTAGAAGATGAACACTGAAAAAATTTCGGTAATAGTAGAGCCTGAACCGTCACTAACCGTCACTTCCTTATCTGGCAAGGGTTCTGAACCGTCACTTCTACCGTCACTTCTACCGTCACTTCTACCGTCACTTCTACCGTCACCCCTTAATAGAACTTTTGTACTCATCCATGAAACACATCAACTGTCCATCTCATCACCTCTGTTTCTTGTCTCTTGGGAAACATAAGAACCAACAGAATACCTGTTTAATCTGCTCTATTTTCTAAGTACATAGTTATTTTATTTACGGAATAAATTCATGCAATTACTCGCACAAAAAAAGAAGGTTTGCGTTAACAACCTTCCTAAAAATAGTTCTTTTAATTCACTAAATTATAACATTTTTGGAGGTAGAAATGATTAAAAAAGCTACTTCCACGCAAGTCTTAGAGACAGAAAAACAGAATAAATTTAACTCATTTGACGAATTCAAAGAATTTATTGAGACTACATTTATTGACAGAAGTGGCATTGACCCACAACTGTTTAAACACTGTATAGAGTTTCATGAAAGTTTGGAAATTCTCCCAGGAAATGAGCCAACCACACCGATTCATGACGCTCTAAATTGGCACTTTACCCGTTTCGGTAAACAAGTTAAGGAAACATTATATGCAGCATTTTTGAAAAATGAGGACGGCTCGATTTGGCAAGCGGTATTGAGTTTATGGGATGAAGAACGCCAGCGCCCATATCTCTATCGCGCACCAAATGACAACGGTGACAGAGTTTTTCTCCCCCCCATCCCGGCATCAATTAGAAAGCGCATTGCCTCACGCTACGGCGTAGAAGTCCCAATGGAAGGTAGTTTTTGGGAATGGTATCAAAACTCATCCATTCCCAGAATTATCGGTGAAGGTGGCAAGAAAGCATTAAGCGGTTTCAGCCAGGGCTACGTTGTCATGGCACTTTACGGTTGTCGCTGCGGGGTAAAATCCAAAGATGCTGATGGTAATGACATTGCCCCCGTACTTATCCCTGATTTAGAGCAATTCCACAAAGATGATGCTATGTGGTTATTTGCCTTAGACCGAGATGAGAAATCAAAGGCCAAAGCAGCCGTCAGCGCAGGCAAGCGAAACCTAACCAACACTTTGCTGAGAACAGCTAAGTGCTACGTCGAAGATATCTTTTGGCGACCAGAACAAGGAAAAGGACTCGACGACTTAATCATGAACAGTGGAAGCGGAGCCTTTGATTCTGCCTATGCCAAGGCGATTAGTAGATTAGAAAAACAGTTCCGCCCACAGGGGACTGTTGACGAAAGCGAGAGCGATCGCAAACCATCACAAGTTTTTGTGGCCCGACATATTGCTGAGAAATATCGCAATATCTTGGCATTCAACAACGAGATTAGCTGCTGGATGCGGTACGCCGCAGACCATGACGGGATGTGGACAGCAGAGACCGAAGAATATATTGAGTCTGTTATCTACCAAATAGTCTTATCTGAAGGATTTGAGAATTTCTCTGCTAGCTTCATTTCCAGTGTTGTCAAAATTCTCAGGCATGAACTCATTGAAAGAACTTGGGGAGAGCGATCGCCAAATGAGTTGCTCCCCTTCCGCAACGGAGTTTTAAATATTGCCACCGGAGAATTATTACCTCATGCCCCTGGCTATCGCCTGACCTGGCAGCTACCCAGAGATTATTCTCAGTCAGGAAGCTGGGACACAATCGACAAATTCTTAACCCATTTGGCCAGTGGCAACGCTGCTATCAAGGACTTACTGCTTTGCTACTGCAACGCCGTACTCAAGGGACGTTGCGACTTACAGAAGTTCCTTCACCTCATTGGCTTAGGTGGAACTGGTAAGGGCACATTCTCCAGGCTCATCATCAACTTAATCGGCGCTCAAAACGTCCACACAACCACGCTTGAGGAATGGTGTCAAAACCGCTTTGAAGGCGCGAAT
Source organism: Nostoc sp. 106C (assembly GCF_002154725.1). Lineage (GTDB taxonomy): Bacteria > Cyanobacteriota > Cyanobacteriia > Cyanobacteriales > Nostocaceae > Aulosira. The sequence continues at coordinate 16,145 of NZ_MTAW01000058.1, forward strand.
GCTTACCGCAAGCGCATGGTAGTTTTCCCTGATGAGGACAGACAGCAAGGAAAATTAGGGAAGTTCCTCAGCCTGACAGGACAGGATTTAATTAGAGCTGAGGAGAAACGGAAAAAAGCCTTCCAGTACCGATTTGACGGCATGGTGCTAGTAATGAGCAACTTCCCCGTCTTCGGTGGCGACAGTGCCAGCCGGGTTAAGCGGCGGGTGATCACGGTTCCCTGCAACAACCCAGTAGCACCTGGTGAAGTCAGAGATTTAGAGGCAGAATTTGAACCAGAACTCTCAGCTTTTACCAATTATCTGTTGAGTATCCCCGATAGCCACGTTACCAGTGTGTTGCGGGGCATTAGAGAAATTCCGGAATGCACTCTGGAATTTTGGGAAAACCGGATGCGGATTGATTCCATCGCCGCTTGGCTCAATCAACAGGTTATTTACGATCCAACCGCAGTGACTCCAGTTGGCAGTAACAGACAGGAAGGCGCTAACGGCGAAAAAATCGTTACTTTATTTGGGTCTTATGTCCGTCACTGCAATGCATTGGGCGATGTTCCCAAGAGTCACAAGAACTTTGCCCCCGATCTAATCGAGTTATGCCGTAGTGTCATCGGCTGGGAAGTGGATAGAAAAGTTACCAATACAGGTAAATTTGTTCGGGGTTTGCGACTGAGGATAGCGGGGACAGATGACCATATTCCCACCCATGATTTTTACCTCATGCAACGTGTTGCAGCCGGTGACGGTTCGAGTGACGGTTCGAGTGACGGTTCGAGTGACGGTTCAGAACCCTTACCAGATAAGGAAGTGACGGTTAGTGACGGTTCAACGCCTACTATTACCGAAAATTTTCAGCCGATACAAAACACCACAAATTGCGATCGCACTAGTGAGACAGTTGGTCGGGGGATTCCGATTGAGCAACTCGATTTACCCCCAAGCTTTAACCGCGAAGTAAACAAAAAATTCGTAACGTTTCTGCCACTAAGACGGCAACAGAACAATAAAATCCGCTGGCGGATTCTAGTAGAGGGACAATCCACAGAAGTAGCAATTATGGGTAAAGGCAAAGCCGATACTATTGACCAGCTTGAAAACTGCGCGGCTGAATTTATCAGAAAGTGCAATCGCCCTTGGGAACCAGAGGTAAATCAACCAGCTATGTATGGTGGTGAACAGGTTACAGTTGTTGGGTTTCAGCGAACGCCGAGGAAATACCAGATAGAGTTGAAGTCTGGACGTATGCTGTACGTTAAACCCAATCTCCTCAGTCAGCCTTAGTATCTATCTCGTGTAGGGAGTGCGAGTCATGACCAAACATCTCTGTCCACCCTGCCCATACTGCCGTTCGCTAAAAACCTTCCGGCACGGTTTTGCTCGTCCGAAGTATGGCAACGTGACTCAACGCTATTGGTGTAACGAGTGCGATCGCACTTTTCAACAGAGAAACTAGTTAATCAACTACTGACGCCATAACTGGGTAAATCTGCTAGAAAAGTGAGGATTTTACTAGCTTTACCCAGGTACGAACATGGATTTCACCGCAATTAACGCTCTATTTGATGCAGCTGTAGCTTTTATCCTGGCTTCTGTTGAACGAGAACAGAACTACAAGCAACAGTTAGCCCAAAAAGATGAGCAACTGGCACAAAGAGATCAAAGAATAACTGATCTGGAATCCCAGTTAACCACAACCAATGCTCTTGTCAGTGCTGATGAAACAGAACTGACCACGCTGCATGACAAACTTGCGCAACTGTCCGGCATCCTTACCCCGGCGACAGAACCAGCAGCAGCTTAGTTTTTAATATTTCACCCAGAATTTAACTGAAACGGCATTCAGATTTTACTGAATGCCGTTTTTCATATTCAAAAAAAATATCCCCCACTCGCCGGGGGACATTAACCTCTCTCAACAGCTACTAAAAAATGAAATTTACTGGATAGTAAACGCGATCGCAATCCCATGCAGCGATCGCGGTTTCACCAGGGTGCATCTACCGACCACAGCATATAACCCATCATTCTCAAGCGTCAATCCGTAATGATGGCGCGATACTCTCCGCGGCCACATCATAGGCAACTCCCAGAATTCTTTGCAGTTCAAGCTTGATTTGATCTAAATCGCGGATTCTCCCATTGAGCACATTGGGAGCAAAAGTAATAATTTCCGATGCAAGTTTCTCTGCATTCGCACTCATAACGTAGCAATTGCTCCTTTGATGCGGTCGGCATCGTCTTTTAAATATCGTTCAATCCCTCTTCGGTCTTGATATCCAGTTATTCTCTGGATGATCTCAATATCCGTACCATTTCGATAAAGTTTTGTGATAAAAGTTATTCTTGTACTGTGGGTACTAATCCCCCTGCTTTCCAGTCCTGCCTTCGCAAGTGCCTGCCTTAGAAGCAGGTCAGCAAATTTTAAGGTGATATGGTTTTCTGGGTGATCTCGACTGGGAAATAACCAGCCCGATCTACTCGGTTTGTAATGCCGCAAGGATTCTTGAATATTGTCGTGCAGCGGAATTTGTCTTATTTCATTGTCAGTTTGGTTGCGATCGCCAAAGATAAGAAATTCACGAGGGCTTCCGTCTGCCTCATAAACATCCTCAACTTTTAGTTTGATCAGTGCCCCCCATTTCTCGCCTGTATAGCGAGCCAAATCTAAAAGTATTTTGTACTTCTGACTTCTAATTTGGCGACGGATTTTAGAATAGTCCAAATCATGCAGCAAAGCTGCTTGTCCTTGTCTATCTTTTTTCATAAACATTTGCTCTCTCTAACTTCCTGATTAACCTTTGCAGCAGGTAAAACAGGAAGTTATTTGATTTTTATAATTACGAAAGTGTCGCTCAATCCTAGTCTGGGCATAGATTGTATGCCATCAGTGATACTTCCGGTTTTACATAAAAGTGGAATATTTACATTATTTTTGATTAGCAATAGAAAAGGAGAATACTAATTTAAATTCAAAAAAATTCTCCCCATGACAGCACTGAATATTGCGAGTCAAATTCCCAGCCAAATCGACACATTAGAAAAGCTGGCAGTTTGGACAGGTTTGGCACTGGCCAACATTAACGCGGGAATAACAGCCATTGAAGGAGTCGGTTACACCGAACGAGTGAGCCAAGCGGGAATTTTCTATGTTCAAGCAGACAGCAAATACAGAGCGCTAATTCGTAACTCGATCCAGATGTCGCCGGATTATTTAGCTGGTGGTTCAAAACTCTGGACCTATGCCCAAGCACTAAGTTCTACAGCCATTCCAGCAATTTTCACTGCTAACTAATGGGCGAACTTGATCAGAATTTTCGCTCGATTGATTGGGCAAATGCTGATTTGTATGAGGGAATTGCACAAAGACCAAAGTCTGCAATTCCTTTGCAGATTGCCTTGCCAAAACTTCAGCCCAAACCAGACGGTTCCCCTCCGGTCCTTAGTCCTGGTGAAAAAGCAGCAGCACTCGAAGAACAGCAAGCGCTACAGAATTATTTTCGGGAACAAAAAGCCCAACAGGATGCAATTAATCAAGAAATCTACAAGCGAGAGCAAGCAGCGCGCGATGCAATTAGACAACGCACACCATCCGCAGAGCCTCCAGCTAGTGACCCTGTAATCACAACTCGCAATCCACCTTGGGAGCAACCACCGCCAACAACAGAAGTTCCAACACAACCAGGAACACCAAATTCAGCAAAACTTCCCCCTACACCAGCCACTAGTGGAGCCAGAGCTTTACCCAAACTAGATCCAACAGCGACCCCAAGACCAGCGGCTTTAATGGAGGAATTGCCACCAGTCAACGTCAAGTCTCCATTGAGCTTAGCAAGTAGCTTACCAAAGCCGGCTGGGTTAGCTGGCGGCGCTGCCATCGGTGCTGGTATTGATGCTGGATTTAGAATTCTTGCGGGTCAGCCACCAGCCCAAGTTGGGTTTGGTGCAGCTGGTAATTTTGCTGGCAGCCTTGGAGGTGCGTTATTAGGTGGTGCATTTGGCCCGGCTGGTGCTTTTGCTGGGGGGATGATTGGTGGTTACTTGGGTGGAATGCTTGCTGATGCTATCTACAAAGCCGCTTTTCCCTCATCAGCAACACCACCACCAAGCCAGGTTACTGGTCCTACACCTTTCTCTGGTGGTCAATCCACAGGAATCGCTTATAGGGTATCAGCCAACGCTGATGCTACGAATGGCAGCGTTGTCACTGACGCTTCTACTGCTCAAACCGTGTACGGTCCGGTTTTGAGCGTTTCTGTATCCGGCACTAGTGCCGTGCCGGGAACATCTGGTGTAGGTATTGTAATTCTGGCCTACGACGAATTTGGCAATCAAAAATATTACGGTCAAGGCTACGGAGTAGCGGGTTCGTGGAATGCATTTAACTTAAGAAACATCAGCATTAACAGAATTGATGGTCAGCCCGACACCGGAGGAAACCCAACGCCAAATCCAATTCCAAATGATAATCGTTCACCAAATTCATACTTTCATCCAGGGAACCAAGAATACCCACCACCTAGCGGAGTCCCGCAAGCGACTCCTGCACCCAACAATTACGCACCAGGCGGTAATAGTCCTGGCGGTTCTCCAAGGGGAGATAAGTATGACTGGACCCCTCACGGCTTCCCCGCACCACGTACCAATCCCAACCCGAACACCACACCCAGTAATTTAGGCGGCGGACTGCCAGGAATTGCACCATCTCCAACGCCAACACCCAACGGCGATCCTAATGCCGACCCTAACGGCAATCATCAAGGCATAACTAAAATCAGCATTGACATTGGTCCATCACCCAAACCACCAAACTTTGGGGATAACAACGCTGTACCCGTACCTTTAGGCAGTGGCGGAAGTTTTACGGTACCCGGTGGCGGACTAGGTGGACTGCCAAAAACTGTTCAAAAGGACCCCGTTCCAGATGCCACAAGTCCTACACCGAAAAATCAAGATCCACTAATTCCAACTGTTATTCCACCGTTATTCACACCAGCAACCACCCCAACACCAACAACTAATCCACCGAGTAAAGATGAAATCAAAGCTGGTGTATGTGAACTAACAGCCCCCGATGCTTGTCTAGGTCAGCCATTAAATAATATTCAAAATAAAGCTGATGAAAATAGCAGTAAATTAGACCAATTAAATGCACTACTTAATGGCTTAGATTTAACTGGAATTGCTGCATTAAACGGCAAGCTTGACCTAATGAATAATAAATTAGGTGAACAATTGCCCGGTGGTTTAGCTGGTAAACTTACACGTTTTAGTGAATGGTTGCATCTAGATAGAGCATTAAATTTAATGATTCTAGCCACAACAATTCACAATGGATTAATGCTCAGTAATGACATTGGGCAGACTTTGCTAGGTGCAATTAACAATATCCTGCAAGTCATTGGGTTAAAAGGTGACGATGGACAGGCTTTTGACCTTGGCTCAATTGTTAGTAGTGGGATTGAAAATTTAATTAAATCTATTGTTGGTGAAGAAAATTATACGGTTCTAAATGCCGCATATCAAAAAGCTAACCGCATTTATCAAGCAACAACTAATGTATTGAATAATTTGATGAATGTTAATAGTGTTGTCACTAATGCACTAGAAGTAGTTGGCAGTTACACCGGAAAAATAGGTAATGCTCTAAGAATTTGGGGCGTAGTTGGTGAAAAAGCCTACTCTTGGATGAATCCACAACCAAGCTTTGATAATAAGTGGATTACCAAGCTTCAGCAATTACAAGAAGGTGCAAACACTGTAGCAATGGTTGCACAGATTCCCGTTGATGCCGTTAATGCAGTTACAGAGTTGAATAACTCCACAACTGGCTTGATTAGTGCAATTAAGCAGGACCCAGACACTAAAAATGGTGTTGATGTAGGTGAAGCAGCCAAAGTTAAACAGGCTAGGGAAGAGGCTAAATCAGTCAGTTTTGTGCCTACATTTGATATTTCAGACTTATTTGATGCAGATGATTAACAATGGCAGATTTACCAGATAACTTTGATAGCTGGGAACATTTACAAAGTACTTATATGCTTGAGTACAACAAGCGAGTTGATAAGTTCTTTAGTGATGTTGAAGGTAACGGTGATTTATCTAGTCCTCGCTCTGGATTAAAACTAGCGTGTAGGTTAGTTGATGGTGATAATCAAGCGACTTGGAATTTACGCACTTCGTTGTTTTTTGATGTTATTGGTTATAGTCGTAAAAATTTATCTATTTTTTATGGTAGTAGCATTGATACTAATTTACCTGTTGCAGGTCATCCACAATTATTTTTATATTTTTCGCAAGATTCTCATGCAGTGCCAAACAACGGTAAGAGATTGGACCATGAAAAATCATGCAGATTAACCCGTTACGCTTCTAAATCTGGTCAATCATTGCCAGCTATTACCAAAGCCAATTTATTAGAAATTGCCACAGAGATAAAACAGCAGTTTGTTTCTGGTGGGAAAGGAATTGTATACACTGCTGGAAAAGTAGCGGTAAGTTACACTGATGCAGCTAATGGTTTTCCTCGCGGTGGCCGTTGGTTAGTTAATTCAAAAGCTGAGGCAATCACTCTCTATGAAAAATTATGCAACGTGATTGACCGACCTTTTGACATTAATAAAATCAACGTCAACACCCCAGAAAAAGACAGCACAACTCAAGTGATCGCTGCAACGGATACGGTATTGGGTAAACAGTATAAAGAGTCTGCTTACCGTCCGGTGGCTAACTTACGCTTTAGGTATGCTTATGTGTCGTTTGGAAGTAATATCTCACCAATATTCCTGATAGACACTACTTTTAGACATACAGCACTGATTGCGTAAACTGCCATAAATATAAAAATCATTCCACAACATAGAGAAATGTATAACATTTCCAAGTGCCGGAACGTCTTGAAACCCGTGTTATTCCTGGATAAATCACATTTATCTGAATAACCAAAAATTATTTATGGCCTCAAGAGTAGCAGGTGTTGAGAATGTACCTCACGTAGTTGGTTCAGGAGATAACCGGGTTTTATTAGTATTGCCTGATGTTTATTCCTCGTTTGGTGCTGCTATTGGAGTAGTAAAGCTAGTGGGCGATCCTCCAGCAGGTGTACCTTCAACGACAGTTGGCCGTGCCATTGCAGAAGGATTAATTCGCAAAATTAAAGTCTCATACATTGGTTCCAACACGAAGCGTAAAGTAGCAACCTTGGTAGTTGCGGGTGATAAAGCATCGCAAGCTAGAGCAACTCTAATTGGTAGTACTTATAGCACCTTCAAAATCAGAACAGCTTACTACCCGACTTCTATTCAACTTGGGTAATTTATGCCCAAACTTCAGAAGTATTTTATCTCCGATGCTGCTTTTGATAAATTCTATTTTCGCTCAACAGCAGGACTTTATAACAGCATCGGTAGTGCGGTAACTGGAATTTATGCCGCACCAGATAACGAAAAAGATTTACCAGAATACACGCTCAAAAACTTATTGCATAAAGGCTTATTAATTAAGCTCTCTGCAATCGTTGTAGTAAACACAAAAAAACGCTCAATTGATTTACTTTGCAATAGATTAGTTTTTCCAACAATTTTGGATACTGCATTAGGTAAAAGCTTTTCTATTACTGGCGGTGCTTCTGGTGAAATCAAGTCTTTAAATCAGCGACTCAAACAAATTTCAAGAGGATGAAATGGCAAAGTTAGATAAATATGTTGCGACTGTTGGTACAAATAAATATGCTTTTCGCGCTCCAGCCGGCTTATACGCTGGCGCTATTGCTACCGAAACAGGAATCGCTGTAGCAGGAGATGCAGAGCAAGACTTACCAGAGTTTCCCGTTAAGAACCTATTGCGTAAAGGCATTCTTCGCCGTGTTCGCGCCATCACCAAGACATCCGCCGGGAAGCCTAGCAGCTTAAAACTGCTTTGCACTCAGGCTAAATTGGCGACAATTCTTGATGCTTTACAAGGCGACTCCTACACCATTACTGGTGGTGGCAATGGAACCATTACTAGTGTTGGCTTTGCGCTTCGTGTTGTAAGTCGTGGCTAATTGGGATTTGATTGGTGAATTAACTGTTAGCAATAGCTGGCAGTTATTCCCTAATGAAGTAATAGCGGACACTTTTAGAATTACTACAACAATTGCCAATCTTGATGATTGGAATAAATGGAAATTTAAAAGTGCTGCTTACTTGCGGTTTCGATATGCTGATGATAGCGCTTCGATTAAATATTATGTTCGCGTTCTGGATAAACCTACTATTTATGTATTTGCTGTTCCTGAAGACTTGAGAACGCAAGGATACATCATTAGAACTCCGGCAATTATCAGAGCTTCGCGCTATCTCCCCATCACACCGAATGCAAATTTTGCAGATTGGTCATTCAAGTTAGAAGCTTTATTGTAAGCATTCACTTCAAGAAATGATTAATAATATTTCAGTCTCAGAGTCTAACAATAGATTCAATAGCTGTGAAGGTGACGAAAAGGTTTTAGTAGCTAATACTAAAGCTGAAGTACTCAACCAAAACACCGATAGAAAATATGCGGCATTTATTAATAATTCCGTGGTTGACATTACTTTAATTCTTGGCAGTACTGAAAAAGGTGCTATTAACAAAGGGATTATTTTAAAACCTCGCGGAAGCTATGAAATCAACGCCAATAATTTATATCTAGGGAAAGTCAGCGCGGTTTCTGCTTTTGCTTGTAAATTAACTTATCTGGAGTGTGTTTAATGGGTTTATACAATCCTCCATCAGTTACGGTAGTAGAGACAACAAGTGGTACTTCTACACCAACTACCGTTGCATCTAGCACAACTAGTGGAACAATCCTAGCCGCAAATTCTAGCAGGCGTGGCGCGACAATTTGGAATGATAGCACTGCTACTCTCTATTTAGAATTTGGTGCAACTGCAACAACTGCTGCATTTACTGCCAAATTATCAGCAGGTGGTTACTTTGAAGTACCCTTCCGTTACACTGGCGTTATTTCTGGTATTTGGTCTGCGGCAAATGGGAATGCTTTGGTTAGAGAATTAACCTAATTTAAAATGCCATTATTTCAAACCGTTAGCGGGACCAGCATTCAATACATTCAATTACTTGATTCTAGAAGCAGTGGAACTCAGGGCGGTTCCTTCACTGCGAACGCGTGGTCTCCCAGACCGATTAACACCATTGCAACTGATGAAACCGGGTTAGTAACCTTATCGACTAATACTTTTGTATTGCCTGCTGGTAAATATTGGCTTGATTGTAAAGCAGCTTTTTACTTAGGAAATGCTCAAAGGCTCAGATTACAAAACACTACAGACAACACAACTATTCTTCTGGGAATGAGCGTCTGGAATTTTGTTTCTGCCTCTGATTTCATAAATACTTTGTCGGGGATGTTTACAATATCTGCTGCTAAGAATTTACAAATTCAATATCGCGTTAATAGCACTAATTTACAATCTCCCAATCTAGGCGATGCAACTAGTTTTAGTGTTAACGAAATTTACTTGATGGCTGATTTATTCAAGCTAAGTTAAGGGGGGATTATGATTGGTATTGATGTTGCTGCTGGTGGTTTAGTGTTGGCAGCGCTCACCTTTTTACTCAAGGCTACTGGCGATATGAAAAAAGATGCTGCTGATGCTGCTATGCATCGTGAGCGTATGTCAGGTCACCTTGAAATTATTATGTTTCGCGTCACCAGGATTGAAAAGCACCTGGATGACCAGAAAAAGCCAGTTTAACCATCTGGGGATTCACTCTAGTAAATTACTTGGATTTTTTGATGTCGTCGCCTGCATTCCCGTAGAGAATTAAATCTCCATTCTCGCTAACAATCTCTATGTAACCATTCGGGTGAAAGTCTGGATAGATGTATTTACGAACTATTCCACTTTGCTTGAATGGCTTAAAGTGTTCATCGTGAGACGGAAACTCGACTCGGTCGCCAGTTTGTAATTTTCTCTTTGATTTTTTCACTTTAGTAACTTTTGCAAACGAGTAGCATTTGAGTAGCGCGATCGCACTGAGCGATCGCAAAATATTAGGATAAGAATACCTGTTTTGAGTAGCATTTGAGTAGCAAAAAAGATTCAGAATTGTGAAAGCCTTGTGTATTCAGGCTTTAACAAGACTGACCAGAAGCAGTATGAGAATTTTATTAGTTGATGACGAAGTTGAACTAACTGGCCCCTTGAGTCGGATATTATCCCGTGAGGGTTATAGCGTAGATGCAGCTTATGAAGGAACAAGTGGCAGCAATCTGGCACAAACAGGCAGTTATGATCTGCTAATTTTAGATTGGATGCTGCCAGGAAAAACAGGTTTGGAAATTTGTCAGGAATTACGCCGCCAAGGTAAAACCACTCCCGTGCTGTTTCTGACAGCCAAGGATACTCTAGATGACCGAGTTGAAGGTTTAGATGCAGGTGCGGATGATTATTTGGTAAAACCTTTTGAATTGCGGGAATTGTTAGCCAGAGTCCGCGCTTTATTGCGTCGTTCTGGCGTCGAGACATACAGCACCACAACAGGACGCCTGATAGTAGCTGATTTAGAACTAGATATTGAAAACCAAGTAGCCTATCGTCACGAACGAGTAATTGAGCTATCCCAAAAAGAAAGCCAATTGCTGCAATACTTCATGGAACACAGTGGACAACTTTTGACTCACGCCCAGATTATGCAAAATCTCTGGCAAGATGAGGAACAACCAAGTAGCAATGTGATTGCTGCTTTAATTCGCCTACTGCGCCGTAAGATTGAGGTTGCTGGCGAAAGTCAGTTAATTCACACTGTTTATGGCAAAGGCTATCGTTTTGGCGCTGTTGCGGGAGATTAACTGGTGCCAAAAAGATGCGATCGCTCTAACCCCCGATTCTTAAAGAAGTTACAATTAGAAAATTGCTCTTCAAACTCCATTATTTCTCATCTGGAAACAGACGGGAGACTTCTATGACCCCAGCAACAATTGCTACACCAAAAAAGGAATCACCCCTTTTGTTTGAGGGACTGACCTGGAGAGAGTTCAAAGCGGTTGAGCAGTTGTTAGACCGTCCAGGATATCGACTGTCTTTCCTGGATGGAGTTTTGGAGATACGCAGAATGCCTGGAGAACCACACGAAACTGTTAAGGAAAGGATTGGCGCATTATTGGAACTTTACCTGTTGATGGCAGGGTTTGACTTTACTCCAACTGGTTCAATGACCTTGGAAAGTGAATCGGGTGCTGTCAAGCGAGAAGCAGATAAATCTTATAAACTTGCCCCTGGTCGAGTGCGTCCCGATTTAGCAATTGAGGTGGTATTTACCAGTGGGGGTATCGACAAGCTGGACGCATATAAGCGGCTGAAGATAAAGGAAGTGTGGTTTTGGGAAGATGGCGTGTTAGAGGTCTATCACCTCCAGGGAGAGGGAAATGCACTTCATTATGAAAAAATTTCTAGTAGTGAAGAGGTGAAAGGGATCGATCTGGATTTGTTGTTACGTTGCATTAATATGGTGAATCATGTGGATGCTATTAAAACTTTTCAACAGGCGCTTGTGAAATAGCTCCGGAGAAGTTGTGATATCGTTATTTACTAATCACCAATTGATTGATTTGCATTTGTAACTTGTCTCTAAATTGTTGCACTTTTTGATATATATTTGCACGCTTTTTTATTGACTGAGCTTCTAAATTTGCTTCTTTCTCGAACTGTTCTAAAGGTTGAATAAAATAACGCAGGCGAGTTTTCATCGCCCATACTCCCATAGAGGGAAATAGTATCAACAGCAGCATCAAAGGCGATAAAGGTAAGAATGGCAATTTAAATAATCGTTGCAATTTTTTGAGATTTACCGTCCAAGGATGCAAATATTCATTACCGATGCAAATAACTGGGAGAATGGGAACTTGATAGCGATCGCTCAACTGCATAAAACTTATATCAAACTTTTGCAATTGATAGCGTCTTCTCCAACCTTTCAAAGGCCCGCGTAAACCTTCAGGTGCATAGAGAAGAATTTTACGTTGCTGCATAGCGGCTTCAAAATCATCTAATTCTGCGCGCACACCACCTAAAACGCGTGACCATCCAGGCGGTAACCACCAAATTACCCAAGGATGCTCAAACAATGACACTCCTGCTAGCGGTTGCACTACCCATCCGCGTTCTTGACTTAATAAATAACCCAAAGTCAAAAAGTCCCAAGGAAAACTCATCCCTGCATGATTCATTGCCACAATCAATGGCCCTGTTTGTGGTAATTTTTCAACTTGGTGCAATTCACCTTGAAAATAATATTTAACGATAGGACTAAGAACTTCTTCGCGAAAAGCTTGTTGATAATTTGGATCAAATTCATCAATTTCTTTTCTTGGAGAACGACACCCAAGACGCAACCATCGAATCAGCAACGCTACATAAAATCCACCGGGTAACAAAAATAATATATATTCCAACCAATTCCAACCATCTGGATCTGTATGGTAATGTTGCCAGTGACGGTTAAATAAAATTAACCAACCTGGAGGATAGCATAGGCAAAACCAATCAAACCAGCTAAACTTATAGCCATCATTCGATGCCGTTTCTAGCTGAAGATTGAGCATATTTTCAGAGCTTTGATTGGTCACAATGAGTGTGTAATTTATAGAAAAATAAATTTATTTGTCTATTGTATATCAGTAATATTTTATTTGTGAATTTACTCATAGAAGTAGACTATAGGCTATAGATTTTTTTACAAGTCTTTCAGGAGTGCTATATTATCTTTTGACATTTTTAGTTTGCATCCAACTCCAGACATAAGCTTATATAGGACTCTTATTTGATTTTTGCAAAGCTAGGTAAACCTCTACTTTCTTTCTTTGTTGTTCCCTGTTCCCTACCTCTACGAGTAAGTTCAATACTGCTATATATTCTAATTGATATGTACGGTAAAGTTGAGGATTGATCAGCAGACCCATCAGATATAAGCGTTGGTGTACAAGACAATAATAATTAATATCATCTACCTTTGTGGTGGTTCTTGTGCTTATCGTAATAATTATAGTCTAGACTTGGGAAACTACAGGATGCATTTTTGGAATCACTGTTCTTTTATGTATAAAAGATCTTTAGCTTTTAATTAACTTCTTATTGCCAAATTCTAATTCCTTCTTTCCCGCCTGATACTAGAGTTTTACCATCTTTGGTGTAAAATACTCAGTCGTCATTTTTACCAAAGTTAACAATAGTTTTATCTGTCATTAAATCTCGAACTTGTAATTGCAAATATGTTTCCTCTCCAGTAACAGCGTAAGTTTTACCATCAGGGCTAATGTCAATTCCCACATAAGTATTTTTAGGAGTGCCAATTGCAGAACCACGATGAATTAATTTACCATCTTTTGCATTCCAAACCTCAACTTTCATACTATCAAAAGGTTTGGAAACTACAGCCATCAATTGATTGCTATCTTTGCTAAAAATTATAGAATTAGCAAACCCATTAACTGAAATTTTGCGAATTAGCTTGCCAGTTTTTAAATCCCACAATTTTATGGCGTTTTCTTCTATTCCAGCAGTTGCTAACACCTGGCTATTAGAACTAATAGACATCTGAGTAATACCAAATGCATTATTACTCTTGATGGTATTAATTAACTTGCCCGTCTTCAAATTCCATAGTTTAATTGTTTTATCAGCACTGGCGCTTGCTAAAATCTGTCCATTAGGGCTAAAAGCAAAAGTGGTAATTTCGTCTGTGTGCCCTGTGAGATTAAATTGAAAGGAACCTTGATTGAGTAAATTGCTAATCAATAATTTAATTTGAGTTACGTCTTGAAAAGATGGGTTAGTATTTAAATCGTAGCTGCCATCTTTTATTTGCATAATTACTCTGTTGCTATTATTAGTAGCTACCAAATAATTATTATTACTGCTTTCAATTAAATAACCTTGTCCTGTAAATCTGCGCTTACCTTCGCTTGTATCTGTACCAAATTCGTCTAAAATAAGGCGAGTACGCAAATGTAAATAACTGAGAGTTTGCAATCGAGCAATTAAATCAACATAGTAGTTTGTTTTTGCTTGATAAATATTTTTGACTTCAGTTTTTCGCCATCGTTGCACCATCTTACTTTGCTTTATCAACAGTTGCTCAATCTCAGAAAAATTCTTACCTGCGTCAAGTGCATCTGTGACAATATCGTAATCAAGTACTTCATCATCTGGATAGCGCTGACGGTCTTTTGCTACAGATTCTTGTATTTGTTTATTGGTAGGCTGGGTTAGAGAATTTTTATCTTCTGCAATTAATGAAGGAATTAACTTAGTTGAATTACTACCTTCTTTCTTTACCGTTGAATTAGCAGTAGTGTTCCAAACCTGAATAGCTGGATTACCACCAGAAAAGCTAATTAACGAATTCCCATCAGGGCTAAAAGCAATTACAGAATTTTCTGAGGGATTTGAGCCAGTTCCGCGAATTCTTTTAGGCTTGATCGTACGTCGCAATGTTTGAATTTATTTTCCACTAGCCACATCCCATAATTTAATTGTTAAAACTCCTTGATGATAATTCTGAGTTGCCAAAACGCCTCCATCTGGGCTAAAAACTAAAGACTTAATTTCTGAAGGCGAAGTATAAGTAAGAGTGTGAGTTACTATACCTGTTTGTATACTTATTAAAGTAATAATATTTTCGTTAATTTGACTGATGCTATTGTCAGCATTTTTTTGTTCCCCCCTGCGGTATGTTGCCAAAATTTGACTATCAGGACTCAAAATTGGATAACCGTAATACCAATTCACTAAAACTGTGATACAGATAAAGAAGGAATAAATATCAACGAGT
>NZ_MTAW01000236.1 GCF_002154725.1 Nostoc sp. 106C
GAGTTTTTTCTTTTGATTCTTTTATTCAGAATACCCGGAAAGTGACAGAAGAGGGATAAACCTGCTAAAAGCTAGTGAGAAGAAAAAAGTTATTAGATTAAATACTTATGAAAATATGACTATAAAACAAGCAAGAGAAAAGTTAAAAGATATATTTCAAGCAATACTCAAATCAGACGATAGAAATGTTCATGTATTAAAAGTAGCTACAGGATTAGGTAAAACTGAATTATGTACTGAACTAAGAAATGTTTTGTTAGCTTTACCTAACCATTCTCTCAAGGATGAAGTATGCAAACGTATGAAAGTAGAGTATAGACCTACACCTAGCCTTAATTCTTTACCAGCAGATGTTAGAAAAAGATTAGAATATTTGTATTCCATTGGCGCTAATTTTGAAGCTAATAGATATTTAGCTGAAAAAGCAAAAGTCGATAACTCTTGCCAAGAATATCTTAAAGATTGTCATGTTTGTTATCTTTCAAATGAAACAATCATTACTACTCATCAAAGAGCATTATTTATTGACTGGTTACACGAAACAATAATTTTTGATGAGGATGTAGTTACTTCTCTTCTACCTACAGGTAAAGTAACAATAAGTGATCTAATAAGATTGGAAGCTAATCTAAATAATGAGCATGATCAAAGGACTATTTCTCATTTAATTAATGAAATTAGGCAAGGCAGAGTCAATACACCTAGAAAAATGGAATCTATCATATTTAAAGACTTTCAATCTATAGAATATGAAGTTTTAAGTAGTAATGTTAAATATAATAGTAATATTCTTCACTTCTTTGAATCTGATTTTTTTGTAGTAGATGCTAATGATGTAGCAACTATTCACTATATCAGAAAATATGAATTGCCAGAAAGTAAGAAGATTATTATTTTATCAGCAACGGCTAATGAAGAAATTTATAGAAACTTGGTAGGTGATAGATTGAGGTTTTATGATATTAGTAACGTAGAACCAGTTGGCATAATAGAACAAAATACTAAATACTCTTGTTCTAAAAGTTCTCTTGCAAAACATATAGATTACATATTAGAACAAGTAAAGGATATGCCTGTAATCACCTTTGCTGAATATAAAGATTTATTTAGTAACCCAATAGAAGATATGCACTATGGAAAAACAACAGGTTTTGATATTCTTAAAGGTAAAGATATAGCTGTAGTAGGAACTCCCCATGTTAGTCCGATAACTATTGCTTTATATGCCTCTATACTAAAAATCTCTATAAGATCACATGATTATGTTCAACAAGGGTATTATCCTATTAGGCAACAACAGGTAATTTCTAACGGATTTAGATTTTGGTTTAACGCCTATGATAATGAAGAGTTGAGAAACTTACAGTTCTATTTCATAGAATCAGAATTAAAGCAGGCAGTAGGTAGACCTAGAGTAAATACAGAACCAGTCTCAGTAAAACTTTACAGTAATTATCCGCTTCCTGAAGCTTGCATTAATGATGAAGAAATACAAATAGGTAGGCAAAAATTAGAAAGAAATAAAGCTTCATTAGCTATTAGTAATAAATCAGATAGTTACTTTGAGAAATTATTATTTGAAGATTTAAACCTTGAGATATTACATAATGATGAATTGGGAAATATGAAGCTTAATGTTTTTTTATACAGCGCTTTATTTGCTGGCACAGGTACTATGATGACCATGATGCAAATAATAAAGGGCGCAAGTAAAAATTAACGCAATCTAAATAAATCATTGTGTTTTAGCTTGATGCTCCTATCTAGGAGCTTTTTTATTATGACCGAGTATGGTTAACAAATCTAAAACCGTTAAGATTTTTAAATTTTGAGTATTATTGCTTATCCTCTGATTTGCGTAAATATTCTATTGGTTCTCCTGTAGTAAAAACTGTATTACTATCAGATACTAACTCTAGTAAGTATTCTTGCAATACATCATTATTATCATGTGTACCGTGTTCTAACTCATCTAAGACTACTTCTATAAACTTATTTTTAAGATTGTCATCTTGTATAGTATCTGCTGCTTCAACTACTGTATCGTAATCAAAGTTGGGTTTTAACATTAGATTAGCAATTGCAACTACTACATCTTCTGTATCAGGTAAATTATCTCTAATAAATTGCCAGTTCATTTAAGTTATATGAAGTAAAAATGTATAGGATTTGATGGTTTTAATTGTTACTGCTCATCAGGTACATCCTCTATGAAATCCTCTGGTAATTCATCGTCATCCTCCCAATCGCCTGGATGGTCATCTTCATAATCATCTTCGTTTTCATCAACTACTTCAGTTACTTTATCCGTAGGTGGGACATAATTAAGATTGAGAGTGTTTAAGAATGCGCGCATCTTACCTTTAATATCTCTCTGTGCGTTCCAGTCTTTAATATTAGTAGCGGCAATAATGTGCATAAAGTTAACTTGGTTATCGCTATATTCATCGAAATACCTACTATATTTTTCTTTCGCACTTTCCAAGGCTCCAGGTAGTAGGTATTCGCAAGATAAAGCAATTAATTCGATAACAGGTCTAATGGTTGTATCTATTGTTAATATTTCGTTAACCAATACTAATGGTTTAATTGTGTACTCTTTCTTATTAATAGTTTTTGTTTTCGCTGCTTCATTAGCTGCTATAAGTTGCGCTTTTATGGCTTCTTTGGTTGTATCGTCAACACTTAACATCCTTAAAAACTGTTCTTGTTCGTATGTTAATGACGACAATGTGTAACTCCAAACTTCATTAAATAAATGACCGTAGTTGTTGCCACTAATACTATGTACTAAATCGGCGCATCCATATTGATATAACCACAATACTCGTTCCCATTGTTTTGCATTATTCCAGTCTTCTTTATCAAGCCCTTTAAACCTAAGAGTATTATTTACTTTTTCTTCCGATATTAGGTCTAGATATAGTTCTGATAACTCAACTGTGTACTTATTACCATCATTGATACCATTATCTTTATGATTAGAAATTTCCCTAATGTACCAATGGTCATGTCTATGATGAACTACCCACGTACCACCATACCGTCGCCAATTAACCTTACCATTGCCACTAAATTGAGATGGAATAAAACTAACACTCATACTAATTCTTTTACTTTCACTTGTATATCACTAAACCAATCACTCTTTTTTCTTACAAAAGTCTAAATCATCAGCATATTTATCATCTTGTAATAAAAAATTAAAATTCTAGTTGGTGCGTTTAACATCGCTTACATCTAAAACTTAGACGATTATGATTAATCTTATTGGTTGTTAATTCATTTCATTGGAGCTTTATATTATGCAACTAGATGCTATCAATGTATAGTTAAATGTATATATTGCGTCTATGGTTTTTTTATTGTTGTGATATAAGTAACTTGGCTTAGTGTACTTGTGACTCAACACCCTTGACGTTCTGATAAATTTCTACGCGAACCAATAGTATCTCACTTCTTTATCATTCCACACACCTTATCTACTAAAGTTTTACCAACTGTATCAGGTTTAGGACTGGTCAATTCGCTTCTGTTTAATTCTCTAATATCGTGTGATGTTAATGTAGTGAACTTCTTAGGACTACATTCGATATATGCAACACTCTCCTTACTATCACCGTCTATTTCAGACTGATGATATAGAGTAATGGTTCTATATTTACCACGTCCTCTAATACTGTTCGTATCCATATAGTAGGTTATTAAATTGCTCTTACCGAACATTACCCAGTTAGGTTCTACGGGTTTTGTTGCGATCGCACTAGCTATCAGAATATCTAACATAAGCGCTTCTACGTATGCTGTATTCTTAATAACACAGTAATAGAAGCGCGGTCATTAGTGGTGATACTGAGAATATTAGTTATCTACGATTGAAGAGGCGATCGCAGAACATTGGTTAGCTTCCTATCATTTATTTCTTACTGCCAATCGTTCTATATTGAAGCATTAATACTTATTGCTAGAAGCCCCTATAACAAGCAATACGTTGTTTTAGGTTGTATGACACCTGAAACTGAAAATAGAGGCGTTAGAGGCAGCCATAGCAGTACTTCTTATCTATGTGGTAATGAATCCACAAAGTAAGTTATTTGATGAGAATATCTTATTGATTCATTGTAGTTTGATAAGTAATGCTGTTATGCAACTTCTATGCAACTAGATTGATATAAAGCGATACTGGTAGAGTACAGCCAATTTATGCAACTTGCACGAAATCATTGTTTTTACAATAATTTAAAAAGCCCGTGACGAGGATTGAACTCGTGACCTCACCCTTACCAAGGGTGTGCTCTACCACTGAGCCACACGGGCAAAATATAACTTTTGTTTTTAGTTAAGAGCTATAATGCTGTGAACTTTACCATTCTCTGAGCAATTATAACTCATAACTTTGAAGTGGTGGGCCGGGCTGGATTTGAACCAGCGTAGGCGTAAACCAACGGATTTACAGTCCGTCTCCATTAACCACTCGGACACCGACCCATTTGTCTCACGATTTACAATAGTAGCACCAAGTTTTATTAATCGCAAGGGTTTAAAAAATTTAGTTTGTAGAAACTGGGTTTAGTGAGACAACCCAGTTTCTCATGCCTAACTCAGGAGTTCACCTGTTTCTTGCAAGGAATGCAAGCGGCGGTAAATACCTTCTTGGCGCAAAAGTTCGTCGTGGCTACCGACTTCCACAATTCTTCCCTGATCTAGAACGACAATCTTGTCTGCTTCTCGCACTGTACTCAGGCGGTGAGCAATGATGATTGTGGTGCGCGTTCCTTGAATCGATCGCATTGCTAATTGAATGGAACGCTCAGACTCGTAATCTAAGCTAGAGGTAGCTTCGTCAAAAACTAACACGTCTGGTTCTACTAGCAACGCCCTCGCAATTCCCAAGCGTTGTCTTTGTCCACCAGATAATCTCACACCACGTTCTCCCACAACGGTGTAATAACCTTGGGGTAGGTTTTGTACCACTTCATCAACTCTAGCAATCTTACAGGCTTCCTGAACCTGCTCAAAACTGGCGTTTGGTCTGCCATAGGTGAGATTATCTAACAAAGTTCCGTTGAAGACATCCACTTCTTGGTGAACGATCGCTAATCTCCGCCTGTAATTACCTACATCTAATGTGCGAATATCTTGACCATCAATCAGAATTTGACCAGATTGCGGTTCAAAATATCGCAACAATAGCTTCACGAAAGTAGACTTTCCAGAACCAGAACGTCCCACCAACGCCACTGTTTGGTAGGGTTCAATCAATAAGTTGATATCTTGCAAAACCAGACGATTGGCATCATACCCAAAACTTACGTGAGATAGCTCTATTTTGCCAGTAAATTGATAAGGTGATTCCGCTTGATTTTCTACTTTTAATAAACCATCTGCCTCAGAGCCAATTGGCTCTTGCAAAAATTCATGAAACCGTAGCATAGAAGAATAGCGACGAGCAAAAACTTCTGCCAAGTTGCTGATAGGTTCCAACTCAGCATAGGCCATACTAGAAAGAGTTAAGGTCATCACAAAATGACCAAGGGAAATCTTACCGCCTACTGTTGCTGCTAAAGTTAAACCCAGTATGCTAAACACACAAAACTGAATTACAGTTTTCTGCCAAGTCAGCAGGTGAATATAACCTTTGTGGATGCGATAGTCAACTACGGCGAATTCCCGATTTAAACGTTGTTTTTGCCGCTTTAGTTCTTTTGCTTCTGTAGCAAATGCTTTCACTGTTTTGATATTAGTGATCAGTTCGGAAGTTCGACTTTCGGTGTTTTCCATGTACTTATCCAAACGGCTTTCGTACCAAATAAGCCGTTTTAACTCTTTCAAGCTAAAGCTAAGAATAATTACAAAAGAAATCAGATATAAAGTCGCAATTCGCCAATCAATCAACAAGATAAACACAAAAATTCCCAGGACTCGCATTAGTTTGGGAATTAACTGTCCGGCAATTTCAGGATATGTCCATGTATGGTTAGAAACACCTCGTGCTACTCTGCCGGCAATCCGTCCGGGGTTATTTTCATCATAAAATTCTAGTGGGAGAGTGAGAATTTTAGCGATAGCTGCTTGATTTTTTTCTCGACGTGCTCTTAATGGTATATCCCAGTGAAACCAATTAGCTAACCAAGGTTGTGTTGGCGCTTTTACAACAGTTACAACAAAAATGATGCTAAGTAATACACCTAAGGATAGTTGTTGATTAACTGGGTAATTGATAAGTTCAGAAAAATTTGCGATCGCTCCTGCTAGTGGTTTGTCCAATGGTTGACCGGACAAGATATTTAAAATTTGTCCAATAGCATAAGGTACAACCAAATCAGTAATTTCGTAAATACTGGATGCGGCAATACTGAATATACTCAGCCCCCAGTAGGGACGAAAATAATCTACAATATCTCGAAATTTGGCCATGATGCACTCTTTCCAAGAGCGTAAGCTTGAGCTTGGAATTTATATACTACATACGTAATACATTGTAGTCAAGCTCTACACCTCTAAATCAGCCTTAGGGAGTAGTTGGCAATTGAGAAGGAAAAAATTCTAGGCGATAGCGATAAAGCGCAACAGGTTTAGAGCCTGCCGCAAAGTAATCTGGATCTTGAGGTGAAAGGTAAACAGCAGTAACTTGATCCGCTTGTATCGCTGGATGAGATGTAGAAAGTTGGCGGTAGGCGGTGGTTGATTCAACAGAGTTAAAATAAGGACGAGAACCACCTTTAAACAGTTGTTGAAACACTTCTGTAGTGATGAATTTCCCATCAGAAGTCGTTTCTGTAGCGCGTGCTGTAACAACAGAAACTAGTTGCCGTTCTCCACGCAATAATGTAATTTGGCGATTAGGCGAATTTGGATCTACTTTCACAGATAGGACAGCTTGATCTCCTAAATAAGCTCGTGCCAGATTCAAGCTATTAAATCCTCTATCAGCTATTAAAATGGTTGTTTTTTTATCTATCTTAGGAAATATTTTTAATCTAGTAACAGCTGATTTTTCTGGAATAAATCTGACTAAAAAACTTACAGCCTGATTTAGTTTTTTGCGGTTAGTGTCAAATCCAGGTGTGACTATATCTGGTGCCAAAGGTGCAACTAAATCCACTAATGTACTTGTAACTTGCCAAGAACCTGCCATCCACTCAGGATAAGCTAAATCTCCTGAAGCAGGTTGCACAGAAGTTAATTTTTCCCATTGAGGAAAATTAGCAAGCCGTTCAGACAATTCCCCCGCAATAGCATTTCCATTCCACCCAAATAGTAATAAAGCAACCAAGCAAAAACTCCAAATCGCGGTCATAGCAAGTAATTGATTTTTTATGAAGTCAAAATTCATCTATTAGATTATTCTGTTACATTTTGTTAACTCAAGTGACAAAAACGCAAACTATCAATTGCAATCTCATTCAATATGCAGATAGATAAGCATTTTGTTTAGTATTATGTAATACACAAAGTTATATATAAAAAAATAATGGTTTACTGTTTGAAAAATAAATTAACAATAGTGTAAAATCCGATAAAATACTGATTGACTGATTTTAGGGTGCGTAATACCTGGTGCAATCGCTTTGTGAATTGCATCATTGCTGAAAAATAGTTACGTAAAAATTCTCAAAGCAGACTAGAACTACTGATGTGCTTCCAGAATATATTTGCACTCTCAATATCAGTGTGGACAATCCTAATTGTCTTCACCCTTATAGAAGGTAGCTCTGCAATTATCCCAACGACTATAGAAGTATTATCCTTGCGGAGGTTTAGATGGAAATCCTACGCATTGCGATCGCAGGTAGCGTAGGTGCAGGGAAAACGAGCTTTATTCGCACTATTAGTGAAATTGAGGCCGTTGATACCGATAAAAGGAGCACAGATGAAATAGCGCTATTCAAGGATAAAACCACGGTAGCGTTGGACTTTGGGCTATTCACCGTAGTACCTAATCAATTACTTTACCTTTACGGCACACCAGGACAACCCCGATTTGACTTTATGTGGGATATCCTAATTCGCCAAGTTCAAGCTTGCATCGTGCTTGTGGATGCACATCGCCCAGAATATTTACAGTATGGAACTCAGCTTCTCGACTTTGTAAACCAAAGGGTGCAAATTCCCATACTTATAGGGCTAACTCACATGGATTGTCCTAGTGCTGCGAAACCAGAAGATATTACGAGCGCTTTAGGATTGCAGAATGCAACCAAAAAACCACCCGTAATAGTTGTGAATCCTACTCAAAAAGCTTCAATTACAGAGGCTTTAAAGATACTTATTTCAGAAATCATCAAACCCTCGATATTGTAGTCAGCAGATGAGCCTCAATGCATTTGGGCAATATCCTCAAGCTACTCCCAAGGACATTTAGTCAAATGTTCATGGATGGCAAAACCTCAAATTTGCCTACAAATTCACAGACAACTAATCACCAACTTTTATCAACAATTACTCAGGAAAAAGCCATGATTAACATTTCAATGTTACAAGAAGTTCTACAAGAATTTGTTAGCAGCACATCTAACATTCAGGGTGCAGCTTTGGTAAGCCCCGACGGTCTAGCTTTGGCTTCTGTACTACCTGCTGAAATGGATGAAGACCGCACAGCTGCCATGTCAGCGGCTATGCTTTCCTTAGGCGAACGTATAGGTAGTGAATTAGTTCGCGGGACTATTGACCGGATTGTTGTTGAAGGCGAGAAAGGCTTTGGTATTGTAGTTAGCTGTGGTCCTGATGCTGTTTTATTAGTTTTAGCTAACGCCGCTGTTAAACAAGGCTTATTGTTTCTAGAAATCAAACGCGCCGTTGCTCAAATTTCTCCTTTAGTGGCTTAGTCAATCAATTTTGGATTTTGCGAAAAGTTGAGCCAGTGCGTTGCGGTGAATCCAGCCCTGTTCGGCGAAGCCGTTCCCAAAGGGTAGGCGGGTTTCCCGCCGTAGGGGACTGGTGAACCCGGAGGGAGGTTCCCTCCGTTGTAGCAACTGGCGTTGCGTGCGGGGGTTTCCCCCGTTGAGCAAACTTTTCAAGGCAGATTTTAAATGGGGAAATTCTCCAATCCAAAATTTAAAATTCAGTCAATGGACTTTTGACTTGAAATCTAGATAATTATGAGAACTGGGGAGAAGAATTGGTGATGTTGCGTCCAACCTTGGGAGATTTTAGCAGTATTGTCTGTTTTAAAGCAGCAATTGTGGGCATGGAAGAAGCTTTGGGGGAAAAAGCCACTGCGATCGCTTTAACTACGGCTGGTCGTAGTCGTGGCAAACACTTAGCGCAAGAATTAGGTTTAGTAAACACAACCTTATCTTTGGATGATGTAGCCTACAAACTAGGATTAGCTTTAGGTAAAGAAGGAACTCGCCTTTGTATCATTGACCGAATCAAGCAAGAAGGCGATACTATCAAGATTCTTACCTCAGAAACTTTATGCTGTGCTGGAGAAGTTCAAGGCTCTAACCGTAAATGTACTTATACACTTGGTGCTATTTGGGGAGCGCTCGAACAGGCAACTGGTAAACGATTTATGGGTAAACACACGGAATCCGTTCTCCGTGGTAGCAGTCATGATGTATTTGAGTTTACTGAGTTGTAAGATTGGTAGCAAATAGAAAATTAGGCAAAGGGTATAAATATTTATGCTCTCTGCCCAATTTCTATGATTAAATTTCGGCTGGTAAAGGTTCCCAAATTTCTCCATACTTATCTTTAAGAGCTTGCCAAGCCTCTACCTGGCCTGGTTCATATTCTCCTGGCTTACCCCATTGCAAAAATAGGCTTAAAGCAGACTCCTGCTGCTCATCTAAAAAGCGGATAGCATAGGTCGTAAAGTTACCTCTTTTGGCTTCCCCGGTTTCAAATTTCACTTGCATAATTTTGTCCATATTCAAGTGAAACTCAAAATTTTCGGTGTGCATATTCGCATATTTACCCTTGGGTAAATATGCATAAAATAGCTTTTCTAGCTTGCTTCTTACTTCTAAGACACCTGCACTGCTAGTGACAATTACACGCAAAGTTCCCAAATTTTCGCAAGCTGTTAAAAATTCTTTTAATGTTGTGGTCATTTATCCTTTGTCCTTTGTCATTTATTGTTTTTCTTTAGCCAATAACTAAGACTATTTTTCGTATTGTTCGTAAGCAGCGACGATGCGTTGAACTAGGGGATGACGCACGACATCTTTTTGGGAGAATTCACAAAAAGCAATGCCTTCAACGTTTTTTAAGACGTGCAAAGCCACTGCTAAACCTGATTGTTGATTGATTGGTAAATCAGTTTGTGTCATGTCACCTGTAATTACCATACGCGAACGGAAGCCCAAACGAGTCAAAACCATTTTTATTTGAGCAGGTGTAGTGTTTTGGGCTTCATCTACAATGACAAAAGCGTTATTCAGGGTGCGTCCCCGCATATAGGCTAGTGGCGCGACTTCAATCACACCGCGTTCCATTAAATTAGGGACTTTTTCTGGATCGATAAATTCATTAATAGCATCGTAAAGTGGGCGGAGATAGGGATTAACTTTCTGCTGTAAATCTCCTGGTAAAAATCCCAGCTTTTCGCCAGCTTCGACGGCAGGACGAGTTAAAATCAGCTTCTCAAATTGGTTGGCGAGCAGTGCTTGAACGGCGACAACAACAGCAAGAAAAGTCTTACCAGTCCCAGCGGGCCCAGTACAAAATGTTAGGTCACGCTGGCGTAGGACATCGATGTACTGTCGCTGTCGAAAGGTTTTGGCACGGATTTCTTCACCCCGTCGAGTTCTGGCGAGGATATCTCGCTGTAAATCTTGCAGTTCCCCTTCTCGATGAGAATCTAGGGCTTGACGGGCTGTGGAAATATCGGCGCTGGAAATAGTATTACCTTTAATCCAGAGGTCTTCAAGCGATCGCACCAATCGCGAAGCCAGATCAATTTGTTTTGGTGTGCCTGAAATATGTAAGTCCTGTCCGCGTAGCACCAAGCTAGCTCCTGTTTGCTGGGATAGGAGTTTGAGGTTTTCTTCTCCATCTCCGGCTAGAGCGATCGCACTGGGAATATTCGGCAGCTGAATTTTGAAGGCCTCTGCCATAGTATTTCTTAATTTATGAGGAGCATTTATAAGATTTCCGCAAAACTTAATATAAATTTTATTTTAGAATTATCTCAGAGGATGTATCAAAAGTTTTGGGCGAATATAATTCGCTACTACACAGGCAAAGTCCGTAGGAGCGTCACCCGAAGGGCTTCCCGCAGGGTAGCAAGTGGCGTGCGATTTCTAATCGCTGGATTTCGTATTAATTTAGACTTTACAACATCTTCTAAGACTGATTTAGTAAAAGTAGAGACACGATGAATCACATCTCTACTTTCTTTAGGTTTGCTCTCAAAATAGTTTCAAACCTAAACTTGCACAATTGATATAGATTAACCGATTTCACCAAAGACACTACTATGACTTAGTAGCGGACACCTTTGCGTGCGGCTTCCTCTTTGCGCTTGCGTCGTAAACTCGGCTTTTCGTATCTTTCCCGGCGTCTGACTTCAGACAAAATTCCGGCTTTTTGAATTTTCTTTTTAAAACGTCTAATAGCCGAGTCAATAGACTCGTTCTCACCTAAACGAACTTCGGCCACTCCCTGGTTTCACCTCCTAATAGAGATCGTTAAGAGTTATATATGATTAACGTTAACTACAAGCAGTATGGCGATCGCTTCTCCTGATGAGAAACACCCATCTGTTCAACCCTCAAAAGGATTTCGAGCATTTTATAGTGACGCGACGCCTAACGCCACTGATGCCAGAGTACCAAATTTAGCCGTTTTTTAACCATTGCCATTTACTAGAATGTCTGAGCGGAGTAGAAACCGCCCAGACTGGCTCTAAAGTTTGAACCTAGCGGGTGCGGGGTTTAGCGATCGGCCTGGGTCCGTTTCCGTTTCCGTCTCCACGTCGTTCTCTTGATTTGGGTGGCGGTACTCGCTCTTCCCGGTCTTCATCAAAAGCTGCGCCTTCTCGTGAGGCGCTACTGCCATAGATATCCAGATATACTGATTGTCCAGCAACTTCGGCCGCTGCGGCAATTACCGTGCGAATCGCCTGAATATTGCGTCCTCCCCGACCAAACACTTTCCCTTTATCTGCGCTGTCAAAGGCGATGCGAATCCAAGCCTTTTGGAGGCTCTGAGAAATTTCACAATCGACGCTTAAAGATTCTGGAGATTCTAAAAACGGCTGAACTAAAAACCTTACCAACCCCTCGTAATTGGGGCTGGTTGTGGGGGATTGTCTTTCGGCACTATGATGCGGCTGTTGTGGCACTGACCTGTTCAAAAACATTGGCTTTTACTAGGATGCGACGGACGGTGTCAGTGGGTTGAGCGCCTTGTTGTAGTCGCTTGACGATTCCGGGAATGTCCAATCGTACTTCATCCGTTCTGGGGTTATAGAATCCCAGTTCTTCTAGGGGACGACCATCGCGGCGAGCGAGGCTGTTAATAGCTACGATGCGGTAACTCGCTTCCCGCTTTTTACCGTATCGCTTCAAGCGCAGTTTGATCATGGTTGAAGAATCGTTCTCCTGTTTGTAGATATTAGTTCACAGCAAATGCCGTTTCGCAGCAGTCAAAAGTGAGAAGACATTTTTGCCTAAAACTTTTGACTTGAATGAGGAAGCACCTTAAATCTACGTATTGCCTATTAATTGAGGCTTAACTTTCTTTAGGCACAATTTTCCACACTGGAAAGCTAATTTTAGCACTTGCTGTGCATTAACTGCTATTGGTCTAGAGTTATTTGTCAGTTGTCTAAGTAAATGACTAATGAGAATTGACAATTGACCATTGATTAAAGATTGCCGAAACCTTTCTTTTTTTTCTCCTTCTTTTTCTTTTTCGCGCCTGGGTTGTCAGTGTAACCTCGCCATCCAGGGGCTGCGGGACGATTGCCGGCAAAAGCGTTGGCGTTGCCCATACCACCGCCAAACATTCCTCCGGGCATACCAGGAAATTGACCTTGACCCATTTGCTGCATGAGCGATCGCATTTTCTGGAAATCAGCTACCAGTTTGCTAACATCGGACTCTTTATAGCCAGATCCAGTCGCAATTCGTCGTCTGCGACTAGGAGAACTGGCTAATAAATCTGGGTTGTGGCGTTCTTGGCGGGTCATGGAATTAATCATCGCTTCACAGCGTTTTAGCTGGGTTTCTCCATGCTTTAGCTGGTCATCTGAGAGCTTGTTCATCCCAGGAATCATCTTGATGATGCCTCCCAGCGATCCCATATTCTTCAGCAGGCGCAATTGTTTGAGAAAGTCAGTGAAGTCAAATTTTGCTGACAGGATTTTCTCCTGCATTTTCTCGGCATCGGCCAGGTCAAACTCTTCCTGGGCTTTTTCCACCAAGGTTAAGACATCGCCCATACCTAAAATCCGTGATGCCATCCGGTCTGGGTAAAACGGTTGCAATGCCTCGACTTTCTCACCCACGCCCACAAACTTAATTGGCGCACCAGAGATTTGTCTTACCGACAACGCCGCACCACCACGGCTATCACCATCTAGTTTGGTAAGGATTGCCCCAGTAATTCCTATTTGATCGTGGAAGGTACGAGTCAGATTTGCTGCTTCTTGACCAGTCATGGAGTCCACAACTAGCAAAGTTTCGTGGGGTTGAACTGTGTCTTTAATCCGGGCCAGTTCTGCCATCATGTCTTCGTCAATTTGCAGACGACCAGCAGTATCAATAATTACCGTATTTACACCTTCTGCCCTGGCGCGCTCTACACCTTGACGAGCAATTTCTACGGGGTCAGCATCGCTTCCTAGTTCAAATACTGGTACGTCAATTTGCTTACCTAAGGTCACCAGCTGATCGATAGCTGCTGGGCGATATATGTCTGTCGCCACTAACAAGCAACTGCGGTCTAATTTACGTAAATGCAAGGCTAATTTAGCAGTAGCCGTAGTTTTACCAGTACCTTGCAACCCAGCCATCAGCACAATGGTAGGCTCTCCCTGTACTTCTGCCAGGGGAACATTTTCCTCCCCCATCACCTGCACTAGTTCATCGTAAACAATTTTGATGAACTGTTGGTCAGGTCGCACGCCAGCGATCACCTCAGATCCCTGTGCCTTGGCTTCGACTTCGGTAATAAAATCTTTGACTACCTGGAGGTTGACATCTGCTTCCAACAAAGCGCGGCGAACTTCTCGCAAAGCGTCTTGAATGTTGGATTGAGAAATTTTATCCTGCCCCCGTAGTTTCTTCCAGGCAGATTCTAAACGGTCAGCTAATGCATCAAACATAATTTCGATTACAGATAGTAAGCCAGTAGGAATTTGGGTAGAGTTTTAACGTGCTATTTACCAGCTTAGTAGTTTTCCCACCGACTTGAGCAACCGGATACTTATCTGTATTAATGTGGCAAACCGTCCTTTGTTTTTCAAAAGGCAGAAGTACGAGGGCAGAGGGCAGAAGGAACTCACCCTTAAAAGAATGGGTTTGAATATCCAACCACAGATAAACACGGATGAACACAGATAAATTATCTGTGTTTATCTGTGTTCATCTGTGGTTTCAAAATCATTAACCAATTAATTCCTCCACAGCATCAGCTTTATTTGGTAACGCTGCTGTTAAAACTTCGCTTCCGTCTGTTGTAACTAAAACATCATCCTCAATGCGGATTCCTCGTACATCGACAAATTGCGATAAGCGCTCCCAATTAACTACATTGTGATATTTTGAACTTTGTTTGGCATCATTTAAAATTGCTGGGACTTGATAAAAACCAGGCTCAATTGTGACTAGCATTCCGGGACGCAGAGGACGATTTAAACGGAGGTAGCCTAAGCCAAAGCGATCGCTCCTTTTTCTCCCTTCTTCATACCCTGCTAAATCGCCCAAATCTTCCATATCATGAACATCTAAGCCTAGGAGATGCCCAATACCGTGGGGGAAAAACAAAGCATGAGCATCTAATTCTACTAAATCTTGGGCATTTCCTTGTAAAATCCCTAAATCCACTAACCCTTCCGCAATAACTGTAGCAGCCAACAGATGAATATCCCCGTACTCGACACCAGGGCTGATTTTGGCAATACAAGCATCATGGGCTGCTAGCACGACATCGTAAATATCTCTTTGGGTAGACGAAAACTTACCAGAAACAGGCCAGGTACGGGTAATATCAGCTGCCCAACCCATTTCAGTTTCAGCGCCAACATCAGCCAGTATTAAATCACCTGGTTGCAGCGGATGGTGATATTGCTCGTTGTGCAGAACTTCGCCGTGGACGGTGACAATACTGTTGTAAGAAGTAGTCATGTTATGGGCAATAATGACACCTTCCATCGCCCCACGAACTTCTGCTTCTCGTTTAGCTTTGGGTGTTGCTGCCATACCTGCTTTATGGGCTTCCACACTCACAACCGCGGCTTTACGTAACTCAGCTAATGCTCCTTCGTCGTGGGTGAGGCGTAAGGAAACAACTGCTTTGGCTAACTCTAAGTCAATTCCTTGGGGTGGATTTTGCGGTAAAATCCATCTATTTAATAGCTGCGATTGCTTTGTCCAAGTAGCAGCATCCTGAACTGCGATCGTGGCTGCGTCTGCTACCAAAAACTCTAATTCTGCTATTGGTTTAGCAGCATTTGCCCCAATCATCTGGGCAATTTCCTCACGTTTGGGCATTTCTCCATGCCACAAGGCGCTGCTGGGTTGGGGATCGTCCATGAAGAGTTCTAGCTTCCCAGCCTCCAAGCGAATTGCGGCGTTGGGCAAGGGCAGTCCAGCGAAATAGAGGAAATGGCTGTTAGCCCGAAATGGATACACATTAGCGGCAAAGTTGCGCGGATTGCTGCTTCCCGACCAAAGAATTGCGGGAAAATCAATTAGTTGAGCTAGTCGTTGCCGCCGTTGGCGTAAGATATCAACCAGAGAACTAGAGGTGTTAAGGATAACCATAAAATAGAAACTCAAACGCTTTTATTTAATCTTTATCGTCATCGTCTTTATCGTCATTGTCTTTATCGTCGTCATCTTTTTTGTGGTCGTTATCTTCGTCATTTTTCTGAATCTGCTGAGGCTTGTGGCTAGGTTGATTTTTGTAATGTTCCTTTTGTTGCTCGGTTTGATTGATTGGGTTCTGTACTTCAACAGCGCAGCTGCTTAATCCTAAAGAAATTAGTAATAAGTTAAAAGCAGCAAAAATGGCTCCAGTAATTTTTATCCTCAAGTGTTGGTTTTGATTTACCATTAACCTGAACCTTTAAACGCTAGGTTTGCTCATTTCAGAAACATGCTAGCTAAATAAAAACCTGAAATAGCCCGTGCTTTTAGTGTATCGATTGAAGAATTGATGGAACTACTGGAAGAGTATGCGATGTCTACGATAAGCTGCTCCGCGTCTACGTATTTTTTAAGGAATGACTACAAACTCTCTAAAAACTCTTCAAAAGTTCAGTTGCTTCTTTGAGATTAGCAATTGCTGCTTCAATTGTTTCGCCTTGGCTAGCTGTTCCTACTTCTGGACACTCAGCTTCGTAGACATCATCTTCCCAATACACAATTGCTGAAAAAGTGCGAGTCATAACCAATCATAATATTTCTACTACTTCAGTTTCTATTATTGAGCAATACCAGGCGCTCGCTAAGAGAAATACATAGATTGTGAGAAGCTGACATTATCCAACTTTGTCTAAGTCAGTCTTAATATAACGGTGATTTTATGGGACAAATCATTACACAGGTGGATGCTTTCACCAATACACCATTTGCAGGGAATCCTGCTGCTGTTTGTGTTTTACTTGCTCCTCAAAGCGATCGCTGGATGCAGAATGTAGCACAAGAGATGAATTTATCGGAGACGGCTTTTCTCATCAAACAGGATGATGGCTTTAATCTGCGCTGGTTTACGCCGACGGTGGAAGTACCGCTTTGTGGTCATGCAACCTTAGCTAGTGCCCATGTACTCTGGTCAGAGGCGCATTTATTACCGGATGAAATTGCCCGTTTCTATACGAAAAGCGGTGTGCTGATTGCCAAACGCCAAGTTAACTGGATTGAGTTAGATTTTCCTGTAAATCACTCCCAAGCAACTGTTGCTCCAGAAGAACTTGGCCAAGCCTTGGGTGTAGAGTGTAAATCTGTCTTCCAGAACTCCTTAGGTTATTTGGTGGAAGTAGAATCTGAAGATTTGGTGCGGCAAATGCAGCCCAATTTTCAACAATTAAAAATGTTACCTGTGTCTAATGTACTCGTCACTAGCCTCACTGATTCTAATTCCGAGTATGATTTTGTTTCTCGCTTTTTTGCGCCAGGATTCGGCATTAATGAAGATCCGGTGACTGGTGCAGCGCATTGCTGTCTTGCTCCCTTCTGGCGCGATCGCTTGGGTAAGGATGAGTTCTTGGCTTATCAAGCATCCAGCCGTGGGGGAGTGGTGAAGGTGCGCTATACCGGAGGCGATCGCGTCTTTTTAGCTGGACAAGCTGTTACTGTGTTGCGAGGGGAATTAATTACAAACAAGCAATAGCTTCTAGCAAGTTGTATAGAAATCTGAGGTTATTAGTGAAAATTAAAAGCAACAGATCCCCGATTTCTTTAAGAAATCGGGGATCTTAATTATCCTTTATTTGTAACAGACTAATTATTGATATTGAAGCTATGAAATTACTCTATTCCCATAAAAATGGTGAACTTTGGCAGGGAGATGCAATCGAATGGCTGCGTACTTTAGATACAGAATCGGTTGATTTAGTTATTGCCGATCCTCCATATAATATAAAAAAAGCAGAGTGGGATACTTTTGAATCTCAAGAAGCTTATGTTGAATGGTCTTTAGAGTGGATTGAGCAAATATCCCGAGTTCTTAAACCTACTGGAAGTTTTTATATTTGTGGTTTTTCAGAAATATTAGCTGATCTAAAATTACCTGCTTCTCGTTTTTTTCAAGGCTGCCGCTGGCTAATTTGGCATTATAAGAACAAAGCTAATTTGTCAAATGATTGGGGACGCTCTCATGAAAGCATTTTACATTTTCGCAAATCAAAAGATTTTTACATGGATATAGAGAATGTCAGAATATTATATGGAGAACATACTTTAAAATATCCATCCCATCCGCAAGCGATAACTAGTCAGTATGGCAATAATGGCAAGAATAACGGCAAGACTTGGAATCCTCATTCTAAGGGTGCTAAACCAAGAGATGTGATAGAAATTCCTACAACTTGTAATGGAATGAATGAAAAGACAAAACATCCTACACAAAAACCAGAAGAACTAATTAGAAAATTTATTCTCGCTTCATCGAAACGTCAGGATATTGTCATTGACCCTTTCTTGGGTTCGGGAACTACAGCTGTAACTGCCGAACAATTGGGCAGAAGATGGTTAGGATGTGATATTAATTCTGAGTATTTAGAGTTAGCAATTCAACGGATAAAAAATGCCGATCGCATGAGTGATGAAGAATGGTTTTGGTTTGATAGGAAAAATGAAGAGCGTAGAAAAAGAATTAGGTAATACTATTTTGGATTCAGATTCCCGACTTCTTTAAGAAGTCGGGAATCTCAACTGTTCAATTTTTATAAACAATAATTCTGCGGCACAATAGTTAAAGAAGCCTTTATCTAATTTAAAGAAATGCCTCCTAAACAAACTGCTAGTAGAAACTCTATTCAAGCCTGTGACTGGCCGATTGAACAACTACCTGGATTGAACCAAGAAGAACAATCTCGATTGCAAAATTGTGGAATTACAACTACTGAAGCATTATTCAAGCAGGGAAAAACCCAAGAGGCGAGGTTGGCGTTAGCCAATAAATTACAAGTTCATCTTCAGTATGTAAACAAATGGATAGCTTTGGCAGATTTGGCACGAATTCCCAGCGTTGGACCGCAATATTGTGGTTTATTATTACATGCAGGTATTGGTTCTGTAGCGCAATTGGCTCAGGTTCCCTCTCACCGATTACACCAACAAATCTTACGTTTGCAAGTAGCAACAATGCAGCGGCGAGATTTGTGTCCAGCGATTGAGCTAGTACAGCAGTGGAGTTACCAAGCGCAAGCAATTTTAAATTTTAGATTTTGCGAAAAGTTGTAAGGAGGGTTTCCCTACATAGCAAACTTTTCAAGACGGATTTTGGATTTTGCAATTGCGAATCGGGAAAACCGATTACCGACTTATTCTTTGGCTAAAACTCCATTAAGAAAGATATCAGCAAGTCCTTCTGCCATCTGCTGCATTTCTTGGGGGGAGGCGTCAGGTTCCATGAGAGTATTGTTGGAAAAACCTGCGATCGCAAACATTCCCAAGAATACTTTGGCAACTAATTTGGCATCTGTCTGGCGATAAATGCCTTTATCCATAGCCGTTTGAAAGAAAGCCTCAGCAACATCGGTCATTTTAGTAATGACATCTAATTGTATGCGATCGCGCAAGTCTGGATGAAACTGCACTTCCATAAAACAAACTCGCATCAAATCGACATTTTTGCTCAAATTCCACATGCGGCGGCGCATCACCTGGGCTACAGCTTTATAACTACCCATTTCGCTCAATTCTGTGAGCAAATCTGTGAGAATATCTACCCAGCCACTAGTCGCTACTTCTACCAAAATCGCTTTTTTATTGGGAAAATGACGAAACAAGGTGCCCTCAGCCACACCTGCGGCCTGTGCTAAGTCGCGGGTAGTAGTGCCATCAAAACCTTGAGAGGCAAACAATTTTTGTGCCGCTTGTAAAATGCGGGTACGTGTCTGCGCCTCTGAGGGGGGAGGAGAATTAAAAACTCGCATAGTAGTTATTGGGAGATCTCCGGAACACGACTTGTAGCATTATTGTCTAACGTCCAGTACAAAAAGCACAGAAAGCTTAATACAAGATTAACGCTCTGTTTCCCAATTAGCTTGTCTGTTAGGTAATGAAACTTTACTTTAATTGCCGCTTATGAATCAGCCCAGTTGCTGCCCAGCAATTTTCTCTTACTCAAAGAAGGTATCCATGATACTTTATCGGCTGTTTGTTACTATCTTAGCGTTGATAATGTTCTGGTGTGGTTTACTACCAGAAGTCGCTTTAGCGCAGACTCAAACGGCACCTCCAGCTCAAAGAGTGCTACCACCTAGCAAAACTCCCACTTCGATTCAACCTTATCTCGATCGAGTGGTTAAGCAGTTAACGGAGTTTCGCCTTGACAATGGTTTGAAGTTCATTGTTTTAGAACGACATCAAGCACCAGTAGTTTCCTTCCTGACTTATGCGGATGTTGGAGGTGTGGATGAGCCAGATGGAAAAACTGGTGTAGCCCACTTTCTTGAGCATTTAGCTTTCAAAGGTACAAAGCGTATTGGTACAAAAGACTACAATTCTGAAAAACCATTATTAGAACGCTTGCAACAGTTAGATACCCAAATCAAAGCCGCGAAAGCGAGTGGCAATAAAGATGAGATTGCCAAGCTGCAAGCAGAGTTTGAACAGGTGGAATTGCAAGCAGCCAAGCTAGCCAAGCAAAATGAAATGGGGCGAATTGTCGAACAAGCAGGAGGTGTAGGTTTAAATGCCAATACTTCTACGGAAGCGACACGTTATTTTTATAGCTTTCCCGCCAATAAATTAGAACTGTGGATGTCGCTGGAATCAGAACGATTTCTAGAACCTGTATTTCGCGAGTTTTATAAAGAAAAAGAGGTGATTTTAGAAGAGCGGCGTTTGCGGGTAGAGAATTCACCCATCGGCTTGATGATCGAAAAGTTTATCGATGCCGCCTATAAAGTCCATCCTTACAGGCGTCCAGTGATTGGTTATGACCAAGATATCCGCAATCTGACACCTGAAGATGTGCGAAAGTTTTTTGATACTCACTATGTACCCAGCAATTTAGCGATCGCTATTGTGGGAGATGTTAACCCAACTGAGGTTAAAAAACTAGCGCAAACCTACTTTGGACGCTTTCCCGCAAAACCAAAAGCTGTTGAGCAAATCTCCACAGAACCAAAACAGTCACAAACGCGGGAAGTTACTTTGCAGCTACCTTCACAACCTTGGTATCTAGAAGGTTATCATCGTCCGGCGCTTACCCATCCAGATAATGCCGTTTATGAAATCATTGGCAGTTTATTGAGTAATGGACGCACGTCGCGACTGTATAAATCTTTGGTAGAACAGCAGCGTTTGGCGCTTAGTGCCCAAGGTTTTAGCGGCTTTCCCGGAGATAAGTACCCAAACTTGATGCTATTCTACGCGCTGACATCTCCCGGCCATACAGTTGATGAATTGGCAGTGGCTCTGCGTCAGGAAATTGACAAATTGAAAACTGAACCTGTGACAGATGCGGAATTGCAGCGAGTGAAAACCCAAGCACGGGCAGGTTTGTTACGCAGTCTCGATTCAAATATGGGGATGGCGCAGCAATTGTTGGAATATGAGGTGAAAACTGGCTCTTGGCGGAATTTGTTTAAGCAGCTGGATGAAATTGCCGCGGTAACGACTGCTGATATTCAACGGGTAGCAAAGGCATCATTTACAGCAGAAAATCGCACAATTGGCAAGTTGTTGTCCAAACAGGGATGAAAAACAAACCGCAAAGACGCAAAGGACGCGAAGAAAGAGACTATGCAACAGTATCAGAGTAAAAGGCAGATGTTATTTAAAATCCAAAATCCAAAATCTAAAATCCAAAATCGGCAGAGGCTGATTTATGCTTTGGTAATTGCTTTTGCCTTTTTACTTTTTACTTTTAACTTTTCTCAGGCGGCGACAGCAGCAGCCAAACATTACACAGAGTTGCAGTTACCACCGTTACCTGAGATTAAGTTACCCAAGTATGAACGCTTTGTGCTCCAAAATGGCATGGTTGTCTATTTGATGGAGGATCATGAGTTACCGTTGGTAGGTGGTACAGCGTTGCTAAGGACAGGAAGTCGCCTGGAACCAGCAGATAAAGTTGGGTTGGCTGAGTTTACGGGTGAGGTAATGCGGACTGGCGGAACTAAGAAGCATTCACCTGATGAACTCAACGAGATCTTGGAACAACGCGCCGCATCGGTAGAAACTGGCATTAGTGAAACCTCTGGTAGTGCTAGCTTTGAGGCACTCACAGAAGATTTAGAAACGGTGTTTGGGTTGTTTGCTGAGGTGTTGCGAGAGCCAGTATTTGCGCAAGAAAAGTTGGATTTGGCAAAGACGCAGGAGAAGGGTAGTATTGCCCGTCGCAATGATAATCCCAATTCTATAGCTAGTCGAGAATTTCGCAAATTAATCTATGGGAAAGATAGCCCCTATGCTCGCACAACAGAATATGCTTCTGTGGAGCAGATTTCCCGTGCAGATTTGCTCAAGTTTTACCAACAATATTTCTACCCCAATAATATAATTTTGGGGATTTTGGGAGATTTTGATGCGAAGAAAATGCGATCGCTCATTCAAGCGAAGTTGGGCGATTGGCAACCTAACCCTAAACTTGCTAAACCCCAGTTACCACAAGTATCCCAAGCCAAAACTGGTGGAGTCTTTTTTGTCAATCAGCCGCAACTAACTCAAAGTAATATTTACATCGGGCATTTAGGCGGAAAGTTAGACAGTCCCGATTATGCAGCCTTGGATGTATTGAATGGCGTGTTAAATGGTTTTGGCGGACGCTTATTTAATGAAGTGCGATCGCGTCAAGGTTTAGCTTATTCAGTATACGGTCAATGGAGTCCCCGCTACGATTATCCGGGAATGTTCATTGCTGGGGGACAAACGCGATCGCAAACAACTGTGCAGTTCGTCAAAGCTTTACAAGCGGAAATTAAACGTATCCAAGCTCAAAGAGTTACACCACAAGAACTGGCTTTTGCTAAGGAGTCTACATTAAATTCCTTTGTTTTCAATTTTGAAGACCCCAACCAAACTATCTCACGGTTGATGCGATATGAATATTACGGCTATCCTGCTGATTTCTTATTTCGCTATCAAAAAGCTGTAGCAGCCACAACAGCCGCTGATGTACAACGAGTAGCAAAGCAATACCTCAAACCAGAAAATCTCGTAACTCTGGTGGTGGGAAATCAAACCGCCATACAACCGCCATTGACACAATTAGCATCACAGGTAACACCTATAGACGTGACTATTCCCCCTTCACAACCACAGGCAAAAAATTAATAAGTTGTAGCCAAACTTTCTGTAGAGACGCGACGAAACGTGTCTCTATTTTTTATCTGTAACTGTGTTTAAGAGAGGCTGCACCAACGGCATAGC
Organism: Nostoc sp. 106C; assembly: GCF_002154725.1. Taxonomy (GTDB): domain Bacteria; phylum Cyanobacteriota; class Cyanobacteriia; order Cyanobacteriales; family Nostocaceae; genus Aulosira. The sequence continues at coordinate 23,223 of NZ_MTAW01000236.1, forward strand.
TTCGCTTAGGGCCCTGGCGTTCCCGCAGGGTAGCAATCGCAAGGGTTGAGATTGCTACTCTTTGAGTTCTACTTTGGAGTACGCTTCGCTCGCAATGACTGTAAACATTTTTTTCCAACTACTTATCTATCTCTAATATTCAGTGTGTTTTAAGGTACTTCAGCTATTAGCCGAGCATTTATTGCAGGGTGGGACAATGCGGTAAAACTGATGTTTTCAGGCTGAGGAAGGAGTTGAGGAGTTAAACCCATCAATTAATTAGTCCACAGCATCATTAATTCTCCAGCACAATGCCAAATAAGTGAACGACATTCGGGCAAGGGATGAACTCTTGCTCGCTGACTTGGGGCATGGTATGTGCAGGAAAAACAAATGTTCCATACCCGATGCCCATTTTCATAGCTGGTGGTATACAAAGTTTGCCAGAACTACCTTCTCAAGAAATTGTAGATATTTAACCTCTCACAGATGTAGTCGCTCAAAGACAACATTAAAAGACAAAACTCCTGTACTAAAGTCTGTAAAAATAGTCGTAAAACATTGATTTTTTCAATGTAATGCCCAACTATAAAAAAGTAACGAGGGGTAGTAAAGCTCTCTACTAATTAAATTTATTAAATATAATTAACTTCTAAATCAATATTTTAGTAGAAAGACATAAGACCTTTAGTTGTGTCTATAAAAGCAGCTTAAAAACCTTGATTTTCTAGGTTTAGTCAATAAAAATGAAATCAAGGATTAAACAAAACAAAGTTTAATTCTCTCAGCAAAGTTCCTCAAATCATTTTTATTGAAGGAGAAAACATCATGGCTGTTATCAAAATTTCTGAACTACGTCCTGCTGGTTCTGAACTGTTCCAAGATTCTGAAAGCTTCCTCAACGAATTATCTGAAAACCGGGAAGTAGATCAAGTTTTAGGTGGTTTAAACACCATTGCTACAGCCAATGCTAATACTTTGAACGCTAACACATTTACTAACGTTAACACCATTAGATCAATTGTTGTTACTGCCTAAAATCATTCAATCATTTTTATTGAAGGAGAAAAATCATGGCTGTTATCAAAATTTCTGAACTGCGTCCTGCTGGCTCTGAACTATTTCAAGATTCTGAAAGCTTCCTCAACGAACTATCTGAAAGCCGCGAGGTAGATCAAGTTTTAGGTGGTTTAAACACCATTTTTACAGTCAATGCTAATACTGCTAACGCTAATACATTTGGTAACGTTAACACCATTAGATCAATTGTTATTAGTGCATAGAATCATTCAATCATTTTTATTGAAGGAGAAAAATCATGGCTGTTATCAAAATTTCTGAATTACGTCCTGCTGGCTCTGAACTGTTCCAAGATTCTGAAAGCTTCCTCAACGAACTATCTGAAAGCCGCGAAGTAGATCAAGTTTTAGGTGGTTTAAACACCATCTTTACAGTCAACGCTAATACTGTTAACGCTAACACGGTTACTAACGTTAACACCATTAGATCAATTGTTATTAGCGCCTAGAAAAATGAATTTTTCCTACTATGTATTGGTTTAGCTAGCTCAATTATAGCTACTAGGTTTATATTCATAGTAGGAATGGGTTTAATAAGTAGGCTTGTTATTACAGCAAGTTATATAGCTAAAAAAGAGCTATATAACTTGCTAAATAATAATTGTTTAATAGCTTGATGTTTAATAGCTTGATAGTTTGAGCATAAAAACTATCGCATATCAACGATTTGATGCTGAACTTGGGAAGTTACTGTTTCACACATATTAGCTATTTTCGCTACTGTGTTTATACACACTTGAAGTGAGGAAGAAGTAAAATGCCTAGCATACATATTTCCGAACTTTTTCCTATTGGATCTAAATTATTTCAGGACTCCGAAACTTTTCTCAATGAGATCAATGATAACGAGCTTCAAAACATAAAGGGTGGTGCAAGTATCGTTAGTGAAGTAAATAATAGCGCGATCAATAACACTTTTGGTAATGCCCAGAGTGATACTACTAATAATGGCAATATTAATGCCCTGGCTGTTACTGTTGTTGATGATACGGCAATACTTACGACAATATTGTAGTTGAGTGAACTCAATTTACAATGATTTTGATTTTTGAAAGCAATTAAAGCTGTTCATGGGCGATTGCTTGCTATGAAGGCAAGAAACCATTCTGTTTGATTAGCTCGAATTTGTCTATATTAAATAAAGTAATCCTTGTGCTTGAGCAAAAGTTATAAATTAGTAGGTAAAGATTTTGCAAAAATTATTTATCGATCTAACCTACATTTCAAAAACTTTTGTTATCAAGGTTTTCGCTTATGCCATTAACTTTTGCAACAATAGATAAATTCGAGCTTAAATAAGTTCTAATAAGTTTGCCAGTTGAAAGAATTTGCTCTCAAATAATCTAGTTTTAACTTCAAGAAGGAGTAAAGCCAATGCCTAATATCAAAATTTCTGAGTTGCAAGCTGTTGGGTATGAATTATTGAACGACTCTGAAAGCTTTCTTCAAGAGTTAACAGATCATGAAGTAGTTGTTGTAGGACAAGGAGTTCAAGTTCAATCTGTTGCAGCTTCAGGCGTTGTTGTTAATCTTAATTTCAACAATGTTAATGGAAATACTGCTAATGCAAATACTTTCGGTAATGTCAACACAGTAGCTTATTTCAGAAGATAATCTTGGTATTTAGGATGATTGCTCTAATCTCCATAGCTATTAGTAACTAACCATGCCAATAATACCAAGCTAATTAGGTGTAGTACCAAAAAACAGAATGCTTTCTTTTATCTAGTTAGGCGATCGCCCATGAACAGCTTTTGTTACTTTTAGATAAATCTTTCAGCACAAGGCTTATAAAAGATTAAGTCTCTGCCTTTTGGCTAAAACTTAAAAAAACAATCCGCTGATTAGCGAACCTAGGTTTTAGCCATAAGCTAGCTAGTTCCGCGTTGAATCTTGCTCATAGTAATTTGAAATTATTGCTTAACTACAGTACAGCTTTCAGGAATATAGGCTAGGTACTTATATTTTTAAAAGCTTTACTGTAGCTTTATTGTGGCATGATTATGGATAAGTTATTCTTCTCAGGACATAACTACAGAAATTATGTCTAAATAATCTTTTATAGAAGCTTGCAAAAGGAGAGGAAATAAAGAAAAATTGCCTTAGATAATAAAACAAGCATCAAAATAAATAATCAATAATTAAATTATAAAACTATAAAACGGCCTGATCTATGACTATGCTCTTAAGTTCGACAAATGTTTTAGAATATCTAAAATCTTGCGATTTATGTAGTTTAGACGCTGAAGATAATACCGAAATTGAGCCGAAATCAGCTAAGAACTTTAACTTATTACTGAGTTTCTCAAACGGTCGTCAAGTTCTGGTCAAGCAAGAGCCTTTAAACCAAGAAGGGAAAACATCTGGTGATTTTTTACGAGAATGGCAAATTCAAGAATTTGTTCATAAATTTCCAGAATTAAGCCAAATGCGCGACTGGATATCAGAGGGAGTGCACTTTAATCCAGATGATTCCATTATTATTTTTAATTACTTAAATAACTATCGTGATGTAATGGCTTTCTATGGCAAGGAAAATATTTTTCCTACAGAGATCGCCTCTGCTATAGGTATCATTTTAGCCAACATCCATAGTTTAACTTTCAACCATACAGATTATCAAGCTTATTTCACTCAAGAACAAGAGAGTGAATGCTCCGAAAAACTTCCCCATTTATTTAAAGCTCTGGAAAGAATTGGCCCAGAAATTTTTGGTTCTATTCCTGCTGATGGTTTGAAATTTTTTTCCTTGTATCAACGATATGACAGTTTAGGTAAAGCTATAGCCGAACTGGGGAATTCTTTAAAACCGAGTTGTCTAACACACAATGACCTGAAATTAAATAATATCCTTTTGGCTGATGATTGGGAACAAGGTGTTGGCAATAGCACGATACGATTGATTGATTGGGAAAGGTGCACTTGGGGAGATCCAGCTTTTGATTTAGGTACGCTCATTGGTAGCTATCTGCACATCTGGCTGAGTAGCATGATTACTGGCAAAACCATGAGTATCGATGAATCATTGCGGATGGCGGCAACACCCTTGGAAATAATACAACCTTCTATTGCTGCTTTAGCGATCGCATATTTAAATCACTTTCCAGAAATCTTAAAGCATCGTCCTGACTTTTTACAGCGAGTCGTACAATTTGCTGGTTGGAATTTGATTATCGCTATTCAATCAACCCTGCAATACCAAAAATCTTTTGGTAATACAGGTATCTGTATGCTGCAAGTGGCTAAGTCTTTGTTATGTCGTCCAGAAGCATCGATTCCGACAATTTTTGGTATGCAAGCATCAGAACTTACATCCACAAGCTTATCTCCCGTTTAAAAGAGGGTATTCTTCTTCCCATCTGCCCCTTTGAGCACTTACCTTTAGTTAAAGGCCAGCACTTATGCAACTACTAGATTCGCTGCCAATACAACTGGCAACTATTCCAGAGTCATTGCAGAATTCATTGCAAGATATCGTTAATAAAATTCAAATAGAATCGAGATTTTGTATTAACCATCCCGACTACAAACCTGTAGAAGTACCAGCTGAAACACTTCCACGCTTTCAGCAATTGCCCTCAGATGTACAAAATAAGTATTTAAACGCGCAATTATCTAATTTTCTCTACGGCATTTATTACAACGGTTCTCTAAAACGTGCTTTAGCACTTGATGGGGAGACAACAAATTTAGCAGTTAATCAAAATTTAGAAAATAATACCTTCCTAGGCGTGGATGTGGTGTTTTACAATCGCCTCCATGAAAGTAACAAGGGTGAAGGCTATTTTAGCCCCGATTGGCTGGTGGTGAAAGAAGAATCAGATGGGGTTTTAGCAGTACATAAGGGTGGTTTGACTCTGCATATTGACCGCAGTAAACATTTACAACCGCAAGACGAAGCTGTAACTGTAGGAAACCCTGTGGCTATCAAACTGCCGAAAAATTTAGTGCAAAACGGCTTTTACATGGCAGTTAGTAATGCAGGCCCTTATAGAGGTGAAGATATAGTACGAGTCTATTTCAACTTAACTACTGATGGTGCAGTTGCAGTCATGGAAAGTTTGACTACCCAACTGAATGCCATAGATCTGCCTTTCAACTTTAAAGCCCTATATAACCCTTCAGATTATGGGCGTTATGACTCAGCAGTGCTTTACTTTGACAAAAATAATTATGAAGATGTCCACCCAATACTAGAAAGGGTGTATGCAGAGCACCAATCCCATTTTTTGCCAGAAGTACCTTTATTTACTAAGCTGATCGCACCAGGGTTGGCGATCGCTGAAGAACCAGATCAAAAATTTGGCGAAAAAGAAAGCTTTGGCATGAATCGCTGTCAAATTGTTGCCAATGGTTTGATAGAAGCTTGGCAACAAGCAGATGATTCGCCAGAAGGACGAATGGCGTCAATTTTGGCACAATTCTCTTTAATGGAAATTGACTTGCAACGTCCTTACCTGAATGCCAAATCTAAAGATATTTACCCAGCTTTAGAGTTATGAAAATTACTAATCTTGCTCCTAATATCCAGATTCCTGATTTTCAACCACAGTTAACTGCCGCAGATGAACTTGCCCTTGCCAATAGTCGATTTGCCCAATCAGATCTACCTTTTTACCGCAAACTTGGACGGACTAACTTAACTGTCAGTTGTTTAGGACTAGGAGGTGGGGGTCACATCTCCAGTGAAGATACCCTTTATGCCTTCGACCAAGGCATCAACTACTTTTTCTACTCCAGCGATTTACATCAATATCTTTATAGTTCCATGCGTCCCGCACTCCGCCAATTATGCGGACGCGGTTCCTCGATACGTGAGAAGGTGGTTCTGGCAACTGTCAGTTACATGATTAGAACCCCAGACACAGTATTTACCTATTTATTCGATCAATTTATCGACCTGGGTATTGACTACATTGATGTGTTTTTCTGGGGCTGGATTGATGAGCATAATCATCCTGCTTTTGAGAAGTGCATTAGCGCCTCTGACGATATCCGCGGTCCAGGGTCAGTGTGTCAGCGCCAAATAGAAAGAGTGTTTGGTGTCTCCGAAAAGCTGAAAAAAATGGGTGTGGTGCGCTATATTGGCGCTTCTTTTCACGACCACGATTTAGCAAAGCAGTGGTTAAATAGCCCTTTATTGGATGTTGTCATGGTGAGGCACAACGTGGCACATCGGACTGCTCAAAGAAAGGTTTTCCCTCATTTAGATGCCAACGATCCTCATCGACCAGGAATTGTCACCTTTAAGTCAGCAGGTATGCTTAGTGCTCTTTGGCAACCTCCAGTTGGTCTACCAGCTGGATGCTGGCAACCTTCAGTCCCAGATTTATATCGCTATTCTTTAAGCCAAAACTCTGTTGATGTTGCTTTAGCAGGTTGGCAAACTCGCGAACATGTAGATGCAGCGATTCAAGGTGTGCAAAAGGGCAAACTTACCCCTGAAGAAATTAACTACCTCAACCTTTACGGTGACTTACATCGTAACCGCATCAAACCTCACGAAATTCCGACTGAAAGTTTGCTTGTTAGCAGATAAAAATCACAATCTTAATATCATCTAGCCATGACAGAACAATTAGAACAAACTCTACCACCTAAAGTTTTACCGAAAGAACCAGTACAAACCCGTTCTGCAACTGATGCAGAAATATTGGCATATCTGCGTCGTGCTGCTAAGTTTGCAGAAATAGCCGTTGCTGCTGAACGTGAGGCATTAGTTTTAGCCAACTGCAATCAGTTGTCAATTGAAATATCTGATGATGAGTGGCAAGCTGCTGGCGATGCTTTTCGCTTGGAACGCAAGTTATGGGGAAATGCAGAAACTATTGCATGGTTGGAGGCGCAGCGCATTAGTGTAGACGAATGGTCGCAAGGAATTAAAGTAGCGCTATTGGAGAACAAGCTCAAAGAACATCTGTTCGGTGCAACAGTAGATGGCGCTTATATTTCCAACCGTGACAACTACAGACGGGTGGCGCTATCGCAAATTCTGGTTACTGACCTGGCAACTGCTTGGAAAATCGTACAATTCCTACGCGAAGGACAAGCTTCTTTCTGCGCTTTGGCTTTGGAACATTCTAAGGGTAAGCAGTCTCAAGAAAATGGCGGCTTTGTAGGAATTCGCTATTTGGCAGAACTGATACCAGAAATTGCTGAACCTCTTACCGAAGCGAAAGAAGGCGAAATTATTGGTCCTGTGCAATCAAAACTGGGTTATCACGTTCTGAGAGTGGAAAAGTGGTTCCCTATAGAATTGAATCAAGCAGTCAGAGAACAAATTATGGACTCGTTGTTCCAAGTGTGGTTGGAAAATTTGAAAAATTCTAACCATCAGGATTAATACAGATTAAACGCGGAGAGATGGGGACACGGAGACATAAAAGGGAAAATCTCGCTAACAATTTCTCCACCTCGTTTTTAGGGTGAATTCTTTTCTATAGGAATATGCTGCTTTGCGACTCAACCCTTAGCTATAGCTCACCGCGTCTCTCCTCTTTGCGTCTTACTTGCTGCCTTGTAGGTAGCAAGTTTAAAAAATCAACGCAGATTATCAGGCAATACGGTTTAGTTAAGGTGATAAGAGTTCTCATCTGTCGGACAAAAACCAAGATTTGGGGGAGAATCCCCCAAACCCCCGATTGGGGGACGGTTG
>NZ_MTAW01000227.1 GCF_002154725.1 Nostoc sp. 106C
AGGGGGGAAAGAGGAAACTATAGTACCCAACGTATTAAATTTAACTGCAATTGCTTTGTTTAACTTTTCGTTACATATTTAGGAATTTTCCTGCCCACTTACTTAGCTAAAAAAACTGAATGTTGAGCATAACCAAATTATTTATTAGCTTAAGATTGGGTTAGAGGAAAAAACAATACCAAACTTTAATCCCTAGATAAATGCTGATTTTGTATGACTATTGAACGAATACCGCAAAAACACTATCCCAAGGCTGAAATTGGACGACGCGGTATGGCGTTGGGACTAGATTTTCTTAGTGTTTGGTTAATCAGTTCTGTATTGGGAAGCAACAGATCGGGTATTCAATTTGTGCAAATTCTAGTGTTTGTTATAGCTTGGCTAGTTTTACGTGTGCTAGTAGTGTATAACAATCAGGGACAAAGTTTAGGGCGTTGGGCATTTGATCTTAAGGTGTTGGAAGTAGAAAGTGGGCAAGTAGTGGGTAGAATTCCCATTTTGCTGTCACTACTCAAGCGAGAAGCAATAATTGGTATAGCTGCGCTTTTCATCTCCATTGCTCTAGGCAATATTATTGCCAATCCCACTGCTATACTGCTAGTACTTCCCTTGGCGATTGACTGTGGTACAGCCTTTTATGATACCCAGATGCGTCAGGCATTGCATGACCGCTATGCAGGAACTATCATAGTTTCGTCGCGTCGCGGTTACTCGCTCGACATAAAAGTCAAGCGATTAGTTGGAAATATGCGACGAAATGTGAGAAGATAGTCATTTGTGTTAATTCTCTCCGGGCTTTACGGTTTGTAAGATTATGGCTAAGAGTAAAGGTGTCCGCATAATAGTGACACTAGAATGTACCGAATGTCGCACTAACGCTAACAAGCGCTCTCCTGGTGTTTCCCGGTATACCACTACGAAGAATCGGCGCAACACCACCAACCGATTAGAGCTGAAAAAGTTCTGCTCCCATTGCAACACACATACAGTCCACAAGGAAATTAAGTAAAGATGAGCTACTATCGTCGTCGTCTATCTCCGATTAAGCCGGGAGAACCAATCGATTATAAAGATGTTGATTTGTTGCGGAAGTTTGTCACCGAGCGGGGTAAAATACTGCCGCGTCGGATTACAGGGCTAACATCTCAGCAACAGCGAGACTTGACATTAGCAATTAAACGTGCTCGAATTGTAGCCTTATTGCCGTTCATCAACGCGGAAGGTTAGTTCGAGTTGAAAGCGAGAATTTTAGGTTATGGATTATCTCAGGCAGCTGCATTGATGGTACATGTAGCTGCAAATTTTCTGAGTCCACAATCTAAAATCTCATTAAGTCAGTGTAGAATCATCTTCTGCATATAAAAAATCATGAGATTTTGGATTCAGTAGTCAATATTCAATCCAAAATCTAAAATTTATTAGTTAACCAAATTAATTGCGAGAGTTGTGGAGAAGGGGACGCTAGTTGAATTTAGGGTTCAAGGCGATCGCCGTCTGGGAGTAGTAGATCGCCCAGATGGCAAAACCCGCTGGTTTGTGGTGGATGAACGCGGTCAATCCCACAGCCTCGCGCCTAGACAAATTACTTATACAGTTAACGGGCAAAGCTACAAGCCCGCTGATATTGCCAGCTTTCTAGAGCAGGTAAAGCCGTATTTAGATCCATCTAGCTTAGAAATAGCCTGGGAATTGTTGGTTGAGGATGGGGAAACAGTCACCCCAGCCGCAATGGCTAATCTATTGTTTTCCCAATCAGATGGGCCTCATTGTTACGCCGCCCATTGCTTGTTATCAGACGACAAACTCTATTTCAAGCAAAAAGGAGACGCTTATGAGCCGAGAACGACAACTCAGGTAGCAGAACGTAAACACCAGTTAGAAGTAGAATCCCAAAAAGCTAAGGGACAACAGGAATTTTTAGCTCGTGTAGAACAAGCTTTATCAGGTGAAGCCGTAGAATGGCAACGGCACGATCGCCAGCGCTTAGAAGCAATAGAAAAATACGCAGCTTTAGTAGCAGATGTAGTGCGTATGGGGGTAAATTATGACTCTTTGCCTCGGGCTTACCCTCCCCCAGGCCCAGTATTGGAAACGATGACCATGCTGGGACGCCCCGCAACGCCCCAAGGAGCATTTCAACTATTAGTTGACTTGGGGTGGTGGAGTCCCAATGAAAATTTGTTTTTGCGTCGTTCGTCAATTCCGGTTCAATTTCCTAGCAAGGTATTAGAAGTGGCGCAACAGCGTTTGGATTCTCCACCGTCTGACCTAGATACAGACCGTCTAGATCTGACTCACTTAAAGGTGTACACGATTGATGATGAAAGTACCACAGAAATCGACGATGGTCTGAGTTGGGAATTACTCCCAGATGGACGGGAACGCCTCTGGGTGCATATTGCTGACCCCACCCGGTTGTTAGTCCCAGAAGATGACTTAGACTTAGAAGCGAGGAAGCGGGGTAGTACAGTTTATTTGCCTACAGGGATGGTTCCCATGTTCCCTGAGGTCTTAGCAACCGGGCCGATGAGTCTGGTACAGGGACGGGTTTGTTGTGCCCTCAGCTTTGGGATTGTTTTAGATACAACTGGGCAGGTAGAAGATTATAGTATTCATCCCAGCTTTATTAAGCCGACTTATCGCCTCACCTACGAAGATGTAGATGAGATGCTGGAATTAGGAGTACAAGCAGAACCAGAAATTGCTGCGATCGCAATGTGGGCAAAACGCCGCAAAACTTGGCGATACGCTCAAGGTGCAATTAGCATCAATATGCCAGAGGCAACGATCAAAGTCAAAGGTGACGAGATCAGCATTGATATTTTGGATGACTCCTCATCACGGCAACTGGTAGCAGAAATGATGATTTTGGCTGGCGAAGTTGCAGCACGCTACGGTCAAGCTCATAAAATTCCCCTACCTTTTCGCGGTCAACCACAGCCGGAATTACCCCCAGAAGAGGAATTACTTCAGCTACCAGCAGGATTCGTCCGCGCCTGTGCTATGCGTCGCTGTATGCCCAAGAGCGAAATGAGCATTACCCCTGTGCGTCACGCTGGCTTGGGTTTGGATACTTATACTCAGGCGACTTCCCCCATCCGTCGCTACAGCGACTTACTCACCCACTTTCAACTCAAAGCCCATTTGCGTGGTCAAGTTCTGCCTTTCTCAGCAGAACAACTCAAAGAAGTGATGATGACCGTCACCAGTATCACCCAAGAAGTGACGATGGTAGAACGGCAAACCAATAGATATTATGCTTTAGAGTATTTGCGGCGTTATCCGGAGCAAGTTTGGCAGGTAACTGTTTTAATGTGGCTACGGGAAGACAGCAATTTAGCATTAATTCTCTTAGAAGATTTAGGTTTGCAATTGCCAATGTCTTTTAGACGTTCGGTCAGTTTAGGCGAACAGTTATTAGTGAAAGTTAGCCTTGCCGATCCGCAAAAAGATATGATTCACTTTCAAGAAATCATTTACCAAGAAGCACTGAATTAGAAAGAATTTAGGCAATTCTAATAACAATTGACTCAAACACATCAAATTTGGTGAAATATCAGCCGGAAGTCGGGTTTGTAGGCTAGTAGTTGATGCTATCTTAATCCTTGGTGAATGCGATCCTTAACTTTCTAGCTGTTAATTAATATAAGACTTATACAGCAGAGAGAGCTTGTTTTCGACTGACAGATCAGTCTGAACTTTCCGAGTTCTGATTGGTGCTTAAAACCTAAGCAGCAGAAAGAACACGGCGTTAAGAGATTCCGTTAAATCAGTAGGCAAAGGAAGACTGGTCATCAATGTCTGAAAATCGTTTATTTTCGGGAATTTCGGGTCTAAACCAATTGCTCTATGGCGGCTATATTCCCGGTCGCGCCTACTTAATCCGAGGTGGACCGGGAACTGGGAAGACAACGCTGGGAATGCATTTTTTAACCACAGGGGCAGCAAACGGCGAATCGGTTTTGTTCATTACCCTGGCAGAGACTGCTGCACAAGTTCAGAAAAATGCCGCAGGATTAGGATTTAACTTACAAGGCATCAATTTTCTTGACCTTAGCCCCACACCCGAATTTTTCGCTCAGGTTGAGACTTATGATATTTTTTCACCAGCTGAGGTAGAACGTGAACCCACAACCCGTCAAATTGTAGAGCAGGTAGAAGCCCTAAAACCGCAGCGCATTTTTATCGACTCGATGACCCAGTTTCGCTATCTTGCGACCGATACCTTTCAGTTCCGCAAGCAAGTGCTGTCGTTTCTGCGTTTTTTGGTGGAGCAAGGTACGACCGTACTATTCACTTCAGAGAGCAGTAAAGAAGCACCCGACAATGATTTACAGTTCATGAGTGATGGGGTAATTAATCTCAACTTCAGCAACAATCAGCGCACGCTTTGGGTATCCAAATTTCGGGGTAGTGAGTTTCAGGACGGCCAGCATACGATTCGCTTAACTAGTAAAGGAATGCAGGTCTTTCCCCGATTAATGCCACAAGTCTACGGACAGTCTTTTACTCCTGAAACGATCTCCTCTGGTATCCCCGGAATTGATGAGTTGCTGCACGGCGGTATTGAGCGAGGCACGATTACTATTATCAGTGGACCTAGCGGCGTGGGTAAGAGCACCTTGGGACTTCAGTTTATGAAAGAAGCAGCCGGACGGGGTGAACGTTCGGTGGTTTACACCTTTGAGGAAAGGAAGGAAACGCTGTTGCACCGCGCTGAAGGCATTAATATTGCGGTTCATGCAATGCAGGAGCGGGGTACGCTCTCAGTCATCCAGGTGGAGCCGCTGTACTATACACCCGACGAATTTGCTAACCTTGTGCGCCAGGAAGTCGAGCAAAAACAGGCGCGAATTGTGATGATTGATAGTGTATCCGGCTATCGACTTTCGGTGCGGGGGGAAGACTTGATCAGCCATATCCATTCCCTATCTAAGTATTTGCAAAACATGGGTGTTGCCGTGCTACTGATCAACGAAGTTGAAACGATTACAGGAGACTTCCAAGTTACAGAAGTTGGGATTAGCTATCTGGCAGATATAATTGTGTTTCTGCGCTATTTAGAAATGCAAGGTGAACTGCGGCGGGCGATCGGCGTTTTGAAGAAGCGCATGAGCGACTTTGAGAAAACTCTGCGTGAATTTGAAATTAGTCGCTACGGCATCAAAGTCGGCAAGCCACTGACGCAGCTTCGAGGTGTTTTGACTGGACTGCCCGATTTCATGGAGGATCAACCGTAACAGTGGAGTTATGGCGTCTAGTAAATAGCTATTGTTGAGCCAGCCAGAGCCAGAGAGAAACTTTTACAGCAGCATTGCTAGTTAGCAAGAGAATGAGCGATGAATCGAATTTTGATTATTGTAGAGCAATCTGAGAATCGCCGTCTGCTGGCGGAGTGGCTGGGAATATATTATGAGGTGGCGATCGCAGATTCAGTGGTGCAAAGAGGAAAAGCCTTGCCGCTTCTAGATGAGCCATTTGACTTATGCATACTCGACGGTCCATCTCTAGATCGCCTTTGGGAATGGGTACAGGCAAGAAAACACGCAGAGCAATCAGTTTTCTTGCCATTTTTACTAATTACGCTACGCTCTGATGTAAAACTACTGACACGGCATTTGTGGCGAACTATCGACGAGCTAATTACAAAACCGATTGAAAAGCTAGAGATGCACGCACGAGTTGAAATGCTACTGCGATCGCGGCGACTTTCTCTACAGCTTCAGACCGCACTCAAGCAAGAACGCGAACTCAAGGAACTCAAATCGCGCTTTGTCTCAATGGTTTCCCATGAATTTCGCAACCCACTCAATAGTATTTCTGGTTTCACTCGTTTGCTAGAACAGTACGACTTGTCCCAAGAACAACGAGCTGACTTTTTTCAACGTATCCAAGCTGCTGTTAGTCGCATGACAACCTTGATGGATGATGTCTTGACTCTGGGAAAAACTGAAGCGGCTCTTACAACGTCTAATCTCGTTCCGTTAGCGATTGAGCCTTTCTGCCGCAAGTTAATTGAAGAAATCAAATTCAGCACAAGCAGTAGTCACAACATTGATTTCGACTGTGAAGATAACTGTATTACAGTTTATATGGACGAAGGGTTACTGCGGCACGTTTTGATCAATCTACTGTCTAATGCCATCAAATACTCAGCGCCCGACACCACCGTTCAAATTAAACTGCAATGTCAACCACAAGCCGTGATATTTCAAGTACAGGATCAAGGCATCGGTATCACTCCATCCGACCAAAAACGGCTATTTGAACCCTTCTACCGTGCCAGTAACGTGGGTAACATTCCTGGAACTGGGCTGGGATTGGCGATTGTGAAACAAGCTGTTGAATGGCATGGTGGAACGCTCACAGTCACTAGCGAAGTCAATGTTGGGACAACATTCACCGTCACCCTGCCTATTAGTAGCGAAATGGCTTAAGTTCCTGATCTTCTAGAGACAAGTAAATAAATTAAGTATCAGGTTCATCCTTTGCAAAAAAGTGGCAACAAAGAGCATTATTGACTATTTAGACTCGCTATTGAGTGTAGAGGAAGGGAGCAATCGCTGACACCTGGAATTTCAGCCTCAGACTGCTATAGTCATCAAATTTCTTCTATTAAACTCACTTTGATACAAATTATCATCATGACATTTTTTTATATATCAAATTTCTCTGACTTATGTCAGCATTTTTTGGTCAAAAAACACCTAGAATGCTGATTTTTCGCTTAGGGCTAATTTTTTCTGAAATTATTACTGATTTGCTAGCCTGTTTATCTACTTTTGGGGTGTACTCTCGATATACAGTAAGTTTCACAAAAGACTGTTGCCATAATTTACACCTTGAGGTAATACCATGAGAAATTATGCTGACAAACAGGACTTCATATTAAGTCAAAGTAGGGATTTCAGCGGATGTGACTTGAGCGGAATCGACCTGAGAGCAGTTGATTTGAGTGGTGTTAACTTTTTAGGAGCAGATTTGCGTGGTGCAAATCTATCTGGGTCTATCCTGACTGGTGCTAACCTACGTGAGGCAAATCTCATCCAAGCTTCTTTATGCGAAGCTAACTTAATTGAGGCTGATTTAACACAAGCAAATTTATGTGGAGCAGTTTTATGGCGATCGCAATTTAGTGGTAGTAATCTTACGGATGCTTCCTTATGCGCAGCCGATTTCAGCGAAGCTGACTTAAGTGAAGCCAAATTAATTGAAGCCAAATTAATTGAAGCCAAATTAGTGCGAGCAAATCTCGCAGGAGCAAAGCTATGTGGCGCAATCTTATTAGAAGCAAATTTAACTGATGCCAATTTAATTGGTGCAGACCTCACATGGGCAAATTTAACGGAGGCTAACCTGACTGAAGCCAAGCTTTGGGGAGCAAAGATGATTTATGTAAAGCTTCTGGACACGATTATGCCTGACGGTACAATTCAAGAACCGCAAATAGTATTTCTTTGATTATGGGTGCATCTAGTTTGTAGTAAGCACTTTAGTTCTGGTTTTCAGCGCTAAAGTCCTTACTATGAAACCTCGGTCAAAACTCTCGTCGTGAGAATATTAATATAGCGATCGCTAACAGCATGGAACTGTAAAGTAAGCCATAGCCAGCATTAGCAATCAATGCGGTTGGGCCAGGTAATGCTTGCAAACCATAAACAGCATGATTTTTTAAATCTAATCTAGATAAATCAGGCAAGATGAGATATAAAGCTTGAGTTAGGTGTTCAATACTTGGGTTGCGGCTAAGACGACCAAATTTTAATAAATCTTGAGATATATTTCCCATTAAATATACGGCAAAGGTTAAAATTACCGCTAACAAGGAACTAGTAAATGAACCAAATCCAATAGCCGCAGCAGTGATTAAGGATATCTGCAAAAATAAGAAAACGACAGCAATCAAAATGCTAGTTATTGCATAAGGAATGTGCCCAATTTGTAAAAATCCTAGATAAATCACCGTCATCATGGCGATAAGTACGGCTAGCACTGCCGATAAACCTAAATATTTACCAGCGATAAATTCACTGCGGCTGATGGGTTTTGCAATTAATACCAAAACAGTACGTTTTTCAATTTCTTTGTTGACCAGTCCAGTACCAACAAATATAGCGACTATTAAGGCAATGACGCTCATTAAGACGATACCAAAGTCTAAAAATATTTTGCCTTCGCTATTAGCTGCCACTTCTGGAAGGAGGCGAATAGCGGCTGCGAGTATGAGCGTATAAAAACCAATAATATATAAAACGCGATCGCGTATTACTTCCTGAAATACATTGCTTGCCATCACAAAGATTCGGCTGAAATTCATCATATATTTAGTACCTAGTAATATATATTTATTAG
The DNA here is from genome assembly GCF_002154725.1 of Nostoc sp. 106C. Lineage (GTDB taxonomy): Bacteria > Cyanobacteriota > Cyanobacteriia > Cyanobacteriales > Nostocaceae > Aulosira. The sequence continues at coordinate 8,353 of NZ_MTAW01000227.1, forward strand.
TCAGTTTGCACTGGTGGTAAACTGTCCAAAAAACATCTACGCCCAAATTCTAAATAAAGAATCAAATTTTGTCTCTACTGAAATTCTCGGTTAGAGACAAGCCGCAATTAGATTCGGGGACTTGCAGAGAATAAATTAATCAATAAAAACCGAGAATCCATGCTTTAACCAAATATTCCTCTAGTTCAATTTTCCTGCAACTCCTTAACATGATTCTCTGAAATCGTATTATAACCATCTTCTAGTGCAAGATTCTGTCTTAACTCTTGACTGATTTATTAGTTTTATTTATATTTTAACTCCCAGTAAGCAATATAACACTGGTCTTTTAAATTACAAATTTTCAGCAAAATCTTACTTAAATTAAGTTTTCGGTCTACTGATATTTAACAAGTCGTAAGCCTTCTAGCCGAACAGCTTCAGGATATAGAGCTTTGTAAATATTGCAACTCGGAGATTGAATATCATAACGACCTGTAGCCTTAAACGTTGCTAGAGGGCAACCACCTGTACACCAGTATTTCCACTCACATGTACGACAGCCTTCTTTTTCCTCAACAGACAAATTCTGAATGCCTGCTTTATCTTGTCGCACAACAGTTAAAGGATCTTGAGTGTTAATTGAGGATACGGTTTTATCTAGCTGCATCTGGCATTTAGCAATTTTCCCTTTGTAATCAAATACGAGATAGCTCTGTCCAACTCCACAAGTTCGTTTATGAGGAGATGATAAATTGGCACGATCGATCAATGAACCGAGCAAACTACGATTAGGTAATTTCAATTCGACAACTTTGAATGCTGCTAACATTCCCTCAATCAGCTTAAATTCTTCTAGTTGCAAGTCTTCATGGGAAGCTGAGAGTTCGTTTTCGCGATAGAAATTTAAACTAAAAGGTAGATTATATTCCAATATCCATTCAAGTAAGCTGGGTAATCCTTCGGCGTTACGCCCACTAATAGTAATGGAAATATCCGGTATCAGACCATTTTGTAAAGCAATATTAATACCTCGTTCAACATCTTGAAAAGAGCCTTTTCCGCTTGCATAAAATCGTTGGATATTATGGAATTTTGATAATCCATCTAGTGAAATCATTAGACGCAGATTCAATGTTTGAAGCATCTCAATAATCTCAGACGTAATCAATGTTCCATTACTGAGAACTACTCCATCTAATATGATGTCTGTTTGCTGGCTAAGGGATTGAGCATATAAATGCAGATCCTTAATTAAAGTATTGCATAGTAACGCTTCTCCTCCTGCATACTTGAGTTTGATGCGGCGGTAACGATTTAAGGTAGCAGAGCGAAATGTAGATTCAATAGCTGCTTTGCCTATATCTATTGACATATCCTGTGCTAGATGAGGTAGGTAGCAGTAGTCGCATCTTAAGTTACAGCGATCGGTGATATGCAACCATGCTGTTAAAGTTTCTGGTATTTCGTTTAAATTAAATGAGTAATTATTTTTAGGCACAATTAAACGTGCTTGATATAGTTCCTGAATAGCTGTCTGTAAATCTGTTGTATCAATTTGGGGATGCTCTATTGCAATATCATGTAAGTTATGAGGATTTGTAAATAGATGTAGTAAATATAGTGCTGATTGATTGAGAACTGCTATTTTATGATGACTACCATAACAGATAAAATAAGTATCATCTAAATTCATAATCTGCGAGTTGGGAACTCTGACAAACTCTGTCTTAAACATTCCCAGAGATAATTGTGTATCTGAACTTAATTCTGCTAAAGGTGATAAGTCACAGGCACAATCTCCTCCATCACAATCACATTGCCCATTTGGTATATAGGTAGAATTTGGAGAAACTAAAATTTTGGGTCGCTCTATTTGTTTATTAAGCATGAGAAGATAGCTGTTTGGTTGCACGGATTCTAGTCAGAAACATTTGTTGATCGCACCATTCCTTGAGAGCTTTATGAGCTTCCCACCGATCTTGGAGTTCTTTGATCTGCGTTTTAGAAAGTTCTATAGGTAAGCGTTCGATTTTATTTTGCAGCAGATTTAGCTCATGTTGGATCGAATATGGCCCAAAACCTCCATGCTGAAAGATTTTGGGTATCCCTTGAGCATATTTTCTAAAAGCAAAATCGTAGTTAGCTTGTTGAAATGCGACATCACCTTCTATCCGTAAGATGCGACCAAAGTATAGTCTATGAATATTTTCATAGTATTGGAAGCGATCGCTAAGTTCTCGTGCATAATTTGAAATATTCTCATAGGCTTTTGCATAATAATCAAACTCAGCTTTACCTACCAGGCTATCAATGGCATATCGGATATCGTTGTATTCTAGACTAGTCTGATAAGAGCGATGGTTGAGTTTTCGAGCTTGTTCTTGCAGCGAGCGATCGCACTTTTGCAACCCAAGATGCCAATAGACATTAGCAGTTCGATGCAAAATTTCAGGTAATTCTTCTTCAATTCCGTATTTCTCTGCCAATTTTAGGCTTTTTTCTAAAGCATCCTGAGCAAGATTTAGCAGTTCAAGATCCCATTCTATTTGTGTTACATCCCAAACAGCTTCATTTACTATCTCGGCACTAAACCAATGATTTAAGCCTAATTGAAGATATGCCCTACATAATATTCGATGATCGTTTTCTTCATTGTCACAACGATTTAATGCTTTCTCAAGTAGCTGTTTAGCTTTAACATAGTTCCCCTCATTTACCCAAATACTAGCAGAGGCAATTTCAGCATGAGCTATTTCGCGTTCGCTCCCAACACTCGACCACATATCAATAGCGGCTTTAAAACACTGTTCAGCCTTGACGTAATTTTTTTGCAGTCCGTACAAGTATCCCAAGTTATTCTGAATACTAGCCATAACTTGAGTTAAACCTTTATTAGGAGTGTCAACTTCCATTGCAGCATCCCAACCTAGTTTGTAATATTTCTCAGCTTCCTTGAAGTTATTGAGTTGGCGATACAGATAACCAACTTGGTTAGCTACACCAGGAATAACAGATAATAGTTTTTTACCTTGAACTAGGGATAAACACTCTTGTTGATATTTTAAGGCTTCGTCATATAAATGTAACTTGGTATTCAGCATTCCCAAGACATTATAAATATCTGCTTGATGAGCAGAACCAAAAGATTGTTCGTATAGAATTCCTTCTAACTTTCTCACCTCATGTTCTGTTGTAATCTTGTCTTCACGGGCGCAAACAAGCTTTGCTTCAAAAATCATCATTTCCAGTTTTTGATCGGGGTTTAGCTCTTTTTCAAACTGTTTTGCAATTGCCAACAATTGATTGACAAAGCTAAATTTTTTGGATTGACGACGTATCTTGTCAGTAATTTCATACCAAGTTTTAAAGCCTTTTGTCGGCTCGGCGTATAAAGCATTCTCTAGCCAACGCCTAGTATTGAATTCCCGCAGTTGTTTCACTTCCTCAGTCTTAGACTCATCAGCGACTTGATGAAAATCATCAGAAGAACGTTGAACCTCTAATATAATTTTTTGTGGACCTAACTTATAATCTTTTTGCTCAAAATATTTAGCAGCAATCCGACTATCTCGTTTTCTCCATTCCAAATCTGGGTCAATATCTGACCATACATATTTATTAACCAAATCTCGCACAATGTCATGCAATGATATTTGAGAACTACTCATTACTGATTTAATAAAAAAGTAACTCTGGGCATCAATAAATAATTTTTGAGCATCTTCTTTTGATAGTTCTAATAAATTAGCAATATCAGAGCTATCTAATGGGTAGATGCGTGAAAGCAACAGGACTAGCCGATCCATTGATGTTCGCAGCTGAGTCATATGTCGAACCATTTCAGCTTCAAATCCACCAATTTTTTCCAACCTGCTGGGAATAGTTTCTATATCTTCACTTTCTAACCAATCTGGTATAACTTGCCGATAAGCATACTCGACTCCAAATTCAATCATGATGGGGCTTCCACCAGAAAGAACAACGATCTTTTTAGCCAAGTCTTGTCCAAGAGTAAAGTGAAGCTGCTCCTCTTTGCAAAGAATGTATTTCTGCACATCCTCATGAGTAAATTCATTTAACTCTAAATAAGTTAATTCTTCTTCTTTGAAAGACTTCTCCAGAATTTGATGGGCAACACTAGGACGGCCTGCCAAAATAAATACAACGTTATCTAGTTGTCGGCAGAGATCGCTAATATACTCCCAAGCTTCTTCTTTTACCTCTGGTTGTCCTAACTTCTCAACCGTATCAATTAGAAATACTAGTCTCTGTTGTCTAGATTGTCGATTAATTGCATCTACAAGAAACTTTTCTAGTTGTTTGCGTTCCTGTTGGTATGCAGTTTTACTAAGACGGTTTTCATCTTCTCGTAATTGTCGTAACTGGAGCAGCCATTTTTGATATGTACTATCGTACAATTGTTTGGCAATTTGAGTGCATAAATCTCCTACATCCTTAAAAACAGGAATATCGCAATCAATAATTTCGCTTGTCCCGATCTGAACTTGGTTTAGACGGCATTTTAATGCATGAAGCAACCAAGTTTTGCCAATTCCACCTCTGCCTTCCACCAAAACGATATGCCGTGTATTAGCCTCTTTTACAAGAGAAATAATTCGGTTTAGTTGTTCTTCACGACCAACAAACTCTAATTTATCTAGTTCAGACATCATAGACTCCTGAGTTAGTTATTTTGAATTGCTTCATCAAGCTTCTTAATTAAATGTTTATAAGGCCGATCGTTATATTCATCATTGTGCAGATAGTAATTAACAAGAAATTGAAATTCCCAGTCGTGTTCTATTTCAGATTTCAGTGTCGAAAGAAAGTCATGGATTTGCTCTCGATCTGTATTACGGAATATGTCAATAGTTTCCGTAACAGTTTGTTCAAAAAAATCTTTGTGGAGTTTTTGCCGATAAGCCAGACTATCAGCACCAGAATTGATAAAACCAGCGTGTTGCTGAAGACTTTGAAACAAATACTGCATAGACCAAGTACCCGCAACAGCAGATTCATTCTTTGATTTGCGATCGTGAACATATTCCCAGCAAATTTTAGCCGCTTCGCCACAAAGCTCTCGAAAGATATCTGGCGAACTTTCTTTGAGAAGACCAATAACTAATAGTCGCCTGGTCATGCCATCTTTGATAATCGTTTTGTCACGAGTAAATATAGATGTCTTGGTTAATTCAATATTTAATTTAAAACTATCATCACTGAAAGGTAGCTGAAATCTCCGAACGGCTTCCTTTAATATCCAAGTGCTATTTAGTATAGGGAATATACTCAATTTTTCAATAGATTCATATAGATCGTTATTTTCTTTTGTTAAGCTTTCTTTAATCTGATCTTTGCATTTTTTCAGAGTTTTTTCCCATAATTTTTTCCCATAAATATTTAAAAATAGATCAACCGTACAAGGACTACTTCGATAAACTTTTAGTGCTTCAGCAATCCCACCTGGATGTCCACCAGTTAAATATAGTAAATGCCCTGTCAGTAGAGCAAGACTTTCAGAAGTCATCTCGATTGGCTTGAGATATTTTGTTGCTGTATCCTGAATCACTTCCAAGTTAAAAGGAGAGAGTGTTAGTTCAGAAAATATCTGATATTCTAAAGGGATATTAATCAAACAGCGAGATGCAATAATAACTCGAAATCTACTGTAATTTTCTTTAAATAACTGTAAGTCCTTCAAACATTTTTCAATTCTCGATATAAATTGCTTAAAGTCCTTAAAAATTTCGTTTAAACGTTGCTGTTGTGGGGCACTGCCATCCAGATCGATTAGCAGCACAATACCTTTTTGATTCTGAGATTGCCATGTAGCCCACCAATTATTATGTAATAGTAAGCCTAAACGCTCTCCCCAACTTAATTCATGCCCTTCTGGCAGCGTAAGTTGGAGAGAATTTGCTAAACGTTTTTCTAAGTCTTCAATACTTTCATAACTAGACATAGAAGCATAAGCACAGCACCATTGTAATTCTTGAAAACGCTTTTGTATTTGTTTGAGAAATTCTGTTTTTCCGTAACCTTCAGGAGCAGTTACTAAACGATAAGGAGGAGACTTAATTGCTGTAATTTCACGAATTGGGGCATCACGATTAGTAAATGGAATCTTATCGAGTTCAACTTGCTCTAAAGATTCTCGATTTAGCTGGTTTAATTCGGATTCAGCTTTTTCTAGCGAATTGAATTTATCATTCAGTTGCCTTTGCAATTTATTTTTATCTACATCATCAAGCGTCCGCACTATTTGTTTGCTAGTAATTTCAATTTCAGTTATTAAATGGGCTATTAACTGCCCTAGATGATTCTTTCGTAAATCTGAAGAATTTGTCATAGCATTTAGGTAGTAAATTAATGACTTATGGCATTAAGTTCGCTTTCTACTTGCTCAAGGTCTTGCAGTATGTTATTGATTTGGCGTTGGATGATATTGCGATCGCTCGCGCTGAGTGTATAGTTCAGTTGGTTGTAAGCTGCTTCATAATCACTACTCAAAACCTCAAACTGGACTTCCCCCAGCAAATATACCTACACAGGCTCAAAAGCCTATCATTGCATGGGTTTAAATTGTTGAGCAAAATTTCTGTAGCCATGTAGGTCATTCACGCCTTCAAGCGATCGCCAATTATATTGAATCTACAATGTTCTGCGCGATCACCAAAACGGCTATTGCTTAGACATGGGTACAGTTTTTTAAGTCAACAATTGAAACCTTTAATTGGTATAGTTTTTAGAGATTTTAGTACATTTGTATGGGGGAAGTCCAGCTCAAAGCGTTGTTGCAAAGTTTTGATTTTGAGTTGTTTTACCTGGCTTAAATTTGTTTGGGTATGTGCATTTGATGAAATCGAAAAAGCCATTTCATCCCATGCTTCGATCAATACATCCGTAGGAATCATAAAAGCAGTCTTGATATCTTCTCGCTGCTTTTCCGCCGCTACTGCCATACCAACCACTGCTAAAAGGGTTTCATCCCATATAGGCGCACCACTAAAGCCTGGTTCTATCCTGTAGCCAGTTACCTTGCTATCTTCGAGTTGCACCCATCTCTTTCCTTGGCTATCTCGCAACACACCTGTGGCCCAAACGCCATCATTGTGTCCGTTGGGAAAACCGAATATGCGGAAACGATGCTCCCAGATATTGCTAGTTCTTGTGAGCTTGATAGGTTGAGCTTCTTTAGGTAATTGCCCTTCTATTTGCAAACCTGCAATATCTTCAGGCTTAGAAGTTGATGCGTTGCTGACAACAGGTTGCCAAAAAATAACTTTAGCTTTGAGATTTTGGCCTGATGCAATTAAAGGAAAATCTAAATAAATATCATTACTAGGAGCTTCAACTATATCCTGTGGTAAAGATATAGCTGAGGTAATAACGTGAGCGCATGTCAGGATGTAATTTTGGCTTCGTCCGGAGATTAAAAAACCTACACCAACTACCGCACCATTAGCATGAAAAATCCGGGCGATCGCTGATCTAAAAGTTTGAATATAGTTATCTGTACTCGCTACCATACGTTACTATACCTTGTCTTGCTTCCATTTCAAGGTAATTTCGTAGTTAGCTTCACCACTTATAGAAGTAAAAATTGCACCTGCCTCAGCATTTAACTTAATACCAAACTTAACCTCTACTTCATCAGCAGGTGTATTAAGCTGACTCAGTTTGGTGATAATTGCTGAAGCTACAGGTTGTATTTGATCTAATACATCATCGAACTTCTTTTTAGCTTCAACAACCATTTGTCCTGTGTCTGGTCTGGCAACACGTACAAGAGCATTGCTATTTTCTGGCTCATCAACTTCAGCTAAAAACTTCGTGCCATCTTTGAGAGAGAACTCTGTGATTTGTTTTTGATTCATAGTAAAACCTTGTATTTAAAACTAATAGTTTAATGCGTCGATCGTCAAACGAGTTGGCAAAAATTTTTTACATAATTCTCTCCTTCCTTCTCCTATCTCATTAAGCTTCTGCCAGTATTCTGACTTCCTCACCTCGTCTCCCCATCTTTATGATTGCTCCCTACCCATCATTTATTTATTGGCAGGCTACTTGAAGTTTGTGAAGTTTCTGAATAAACTGACCTACTTCATGCTGCTTGGATATTACAAGCTACTTGACTGTCATGTAATAGATTTAACAAGTATTATACAAATCATTATATTAGTTATATTTGCTGCTTTACTTAAATTAGTAATTATACTTGGTAAAATACATAACTATTTATGTATGTAATGAAAGCCTTGTTATATGTCAGCCCTGGCTGTCTAATGAGTATTAGCTCGATATACGCGACGTGAAAGTTGAGCGTATATACAGTAGCTTATTTTACTGTTAACCCATCTTTTACTGAATTTTTTTTCCTCCATTCCCTACATAAAAGGGTTGCAGGCCTGAGTCACATCAGTAGCAGTACAAAATTAAATATATATTTGTTACTGTGTTGGCGGAATGCCTTCCTGCAGGCTACGGAACGAAGTGGCTTCCCGCAATTTAGCAATCCCAAAACCCTTGAGATTGCTGCGCTCGCAATGACATAAATAATTTTGCGTGAGTACTGAATTTGGACAATTTTTCAATAGCTTCGTCCAAGACAATTACAGTCCCTAACACTCCGAGGCATTAGCTTCGGTAACTAAAACACCGATTAAAAACCCTTGAGAATCCACAACTATATGACGCTTACGTCTTTTAACCTTTTTATCACTATCAAGGCCATAGACATCCCACGGCAGTTGCTACCCTGCGGGAACGCTTTCAGCGAACAAGTCGGCGAAGCCACCTAACGCACTGGCTCCTTTTTTCCGTGGTCTTCACTGATTGATTATTTTGGAAGTCCCTCAGCGTTGCGCTGGAGGCCAACCAATAATAGGTTTACTAACGCGACCACACTCAATTTCCGCAATAATGGAAGTTGCTTCTGGCTTCTGAGTGGTGGATTTATTTGGAGATTCTGCAATTGGTCGAATCTGGCACGATTTCTTCAAATAATACCCGCGGGCATCGGAACTAGGGCCAGTCCAGATGCTGACTATATCTAGTATATATTCGTCTTTATTTTTAGGATTAGGATTTGATATCCGTGGTTCAACACGCCATAAATCCTTCTCGTCTTTTTCCTTCAGACGTTTTTCTTGAATTACTTGCTGGGTCAGGTTGGTAAGATTAGCATTTGCATTTTGTAGCCATCTTTCTACCTGTGGCCAAGGCTGTTTATCTATTTGTTTCTCTAATCGTGGTTGAATTTCTCTAAGAATTAAAGCACCGTTTGGTGAAATTTTAGTTGGAAGTTCTGTTCTTACAACAAAAGTACTCCGGTTAAAATTATCTGACAGCAAGCTGGGATATTCTTCTAACCAATTATTGACCACAAAGTAAAATTGAATCCAGCAACTTAGAACCATACAGCTGGCAACTAACACTATGATCCTTTGGCGATCTTCTGGTTTAGGAAGTTGAGCTTTAGCATCGGTACCACTTCCTTCAAAAAACTCTGGTATAGCAGTAATTAATGCCGAAATTGTTGGCCAAAGAACAATTGTCCTAGGTGTAATTCCATACTCCTGTTGTCCAAATGCAAAAACACTAACTAAAAATCCTGTGATTACTGCTCCTACGGGCATATAAGTTCCAGGAACTCTTGCAGGGTCATCAGTAGTATACCAAGCTGTACCAGCTATTAAAAATAGCCAACCAAAAAATGCAATTGTATCTCTGATGGCACCAGTCGCAAAGGATGATATCGCCCAAGAAAAAAGGCTCAAATAAATTAATGTCTGCCAGGAATAAGCTCTATCTGGAATTAATAACTTTTTAAGTCTTGCATAAATATCGGAAACAAATGTAGTTAATCCTAATAAATCTTTAAATAATATGTTCATACTTGAACCTCTATATCAATTAGCGTTCGCTATTTTATGCTGGAGTCAAATTCCTGAACTTACTCTTATTTCATCCGAATTAGCAAAACAAGAGTTATCGCACTATAGCTTAAAGAATTAGCAATTAGCATAGTAGATACTAAATTATTACTAACTAATTTAGCTTTGCCCATATACCGCCATTTCTGACGTTCAAGAGGTTGCGGCTCTTCAGTTTTTTTACCTAATTCTTCATTTAGGGCAAGCGAGAATAACCTTAAAAGAAATAATTTAACTATGAATGTGCCAAAGAAGATGATAAAAGCAGTTAAGATAATTAAAGTTTGAGTATTAGGGGTTTTAAAACTATTGAAGAATACAAAATTAATTAATTCTGACTTTAACTGTAGCGGCAATACTGGCTCTATCATAAAAAACACTACCCAACCGATGACGCTGGAAAAAAGATTGATAGAGATGGCATAAAAAATGCTGGTTTTTTTGTCAAATTTTAATCTGCTATGGAAACAATATGCTTCTATAGAGATAGCCATAAGCAAGAATAAGAGATCAAATAAAACTGCACCAACAGGCAAAACACTGGGAAGTATCCAATTGTCAAATAGATCAGGCATACAGGGTCAACTGTCAGGGTTAACTTTAGAGAGTATAACTGGCATAACCACTGTAATGGGGAGAATTATCTCATGGTTCTTGCTGTTTCCCATCTTAGTGTGCCAGTAGTGGGCTATTTATTTGATTAATACATTCTTCTGAATATTGTACGTAAGTGCTATGATAGCTGCTCTACCTGAGAGTACAAGACGTTCGTTAAGATTAAAAACTGGCACATTACCATTAGAGCTTTTCGAGAGATGGCAAGGAACGGTATCGGTATTCGCACGGCGCAAGTGCGTCCTGAACGGCTCACTGGTCAAATTCACGTCTACGATGGTGCGGGGAAAGGAAAATCCCAAGCAGCTTTAGGTGTGGTTTTGCGCTCGATTGGCTTGGGAATAAATACACCGAGCAATTCAAACCGTGTTTTATTATTAAGATTTTTAAAAGGCCCAGAACGGGATTATGATGAGGACGGCGCAATTGCCGCCTTGCAACGGGGCTTTCCTCATTTGATTGACCAAGTTAGGACCGGCAGAGCAGAATTTTTTGGACCGGAAGAAATTACTACCTTTGACTGTGCTGAAGCAGCTAGGGGTTGGGATGTGGCTAAAGGTGCGATCGCCTCTGGTTTGTATTCAGTAGTGGTTTTAGATGAAATTAACCCTGTTCTGGATTTAGGTTTGCTCCCAGTCGATGAAGTAGTGCAGACACTCAAATCTAAACCTCAGGATTTGGAAATTATTACTACCGGACGTGCTGCACCGCAAAAACTGCTCGATATTGCTGATTTGCACTCAGAAATGAAACCTCAACACCATCCAACAGCCAAAGCACTGTTGATTGAGGGTATTGAAATTTACACAGGTGCGGGGAAAGGTAAGTCCACTAGCGCTTTAGGTAAGGCGTTGCAAGCTATTGGTCGGGGAATCAATCATCCTGGTTCTACCCGCGTCATGATTATGCAATGGCTCAAAGGGGGTAGTGGCTACACCGAAGATGCAGCGATCGCCGCCTTACAGCAGTCATATCCTGAAGTAGTAGATCATCTACGCTGTGGTCGAGATGCGATCGTCTGGCGTAATTCTCGTCAAGAATTAGACTACGTAGAAGCCGAGAGAGGTTGGGAAATTGCCAAGACGGCGATCGCCTCTGGATTGTATAAAACTATCATCCTTGATGAACTCAATCCTACCGTTGACTTAGAATTACTTCCTGTTGAACCTATTGTCCAGGCCTTACTCCGCAAGCCTCGCGACACCGAAGTGATTATCACCGGTCGCTGTCAAAATCAACCGACATACTTTGACTTAGCTAGCGTTCACTCCGAAGTTTATTGTCACAAACATTATGCTAATCAAGGCGTTGAGCTAAAACGTGGAGTAGATTTTTAAATCGCTATTGGTTAAGCAACAGCAAACAAACAGACAACTGAGCACTGATAAATAATCACGTAAATTATGGACAACAATAATTTGCTCGACTTGGTAACGGGAGGATTAGCGCTTGCTATTCTTCTAGGTGGTTTACTGATGATGTTCACAACTATATTTACCGACAAGAAAAGAAAATAGAAATAGCAATTAGTGTTATGAGTAATTTCAATGAGGGTATGAGTAGCGATTTAATTGTATTGTTTTAATACAAATTAATGAGTAATTTCTCTAAAGCCTTTTAACCATTTTTTCATTTAGTTTTTATTATCCACCTAGAAAAATGGTTAAAACATGCTGTACCGTAATTTACTTACAATACCAGTTGTTCTAGCTGTTTTGGCCAGTACACTTCCTGCTGCTGCCATACCTTCTGAGATTTTTACTTCCCAATTGCCAGAAATTCAGCAAAACCTACCACTTGGGTATGGAATGCGCTTACCTGACCAAATTCGCTTAGGTAACGGTAGCGATGCCTACGGCGGTAAACTACACGATTTGCTGAGTAAATTGATTGTGCGTCTTTTTCCTAGCACTACACCTCGTGGTCTAACTGTGGGCTTGTTTACTTGTGAAACTGCTACGCAACCCTGTTTAGTAGGCACTTTTAGCGTAGATAGCCCCGATGCTGTTAGTACAGTGCACGAGTTTTCCAAACACAAAACTACAGGTAATGTAATTTCTTTATCAAAAGATATTCAGGGATATTTTTTGGATGGAAGTCTGCAAAACCCCCAACTACCTTTTTCTTCGCTGATGTGGCGTCAGGATGGATTAATCCACACAATCTCCTTTCCAGTTAAAGAAAGGCAAAATATTCTCTTGATGGGTTACTCAATGGTGCATCAGCCACCCATCCGTCGCACATACGCAAAATTAAAAAGGCCAGATCCAGTATTCTCGCTGGTTAAATAGCTTAGTTTAAATCCTAAGTATATGCTAATAATGGTTGGATCGAGGGGCTAAAATAGTTTAGGCTAAGTTTATACACCTAATTTTCCCAAAAGGTGCAACATGCCAGAACCTCAGAAGAACACTTTAAAAATTGAGCCAGGCACACTAGTCTTGATTGTCTCTGTACTGATCCTTTTGCCTCTGCTGTTAGCTGGGTTTTTATCACAATAAACTATGAATAACCAAGGATTGCCTAGCCTTAATATTTACTAATTTTTGCTGAAATTGCCACTTAGGCGATCGCGGTGTGCAATCTATAGAATTCCTATTTGATTTTTGAAATACGCCTAGGCTGGGCAATGCTTATCAGATGAGGGTTTTGGCGAGCATTGCCTACCCTAAACGACTAAATACTTTTTATAAAAAATTTAGGATTTTTAGACATATTTTAGGTTAATAATGTAGAAATTTTCCATATTAATGAAGTAAGCAAGCTCTGCAAAAACACAATTTCTTTGCTGACTGAAAATCACCAAATCACCATCTATAAATTTTAATCTTCAGACCTCACAAACTCCTAGACAAAATATTATCTTACGGCTTCTACTTAATAGCATATATCTGTAGTTGTGTCTTAGACATAAATGATTCACCCCAAGGAGACATGAATCTCACTTAGTAAAGTAGCTAACTTAAAAAAAGATTATTTGACACGAGAAGCCAATTAAGGTTTCTAGTGGCTAAAAAAATCAAAAGCTTTAGTTAGTTACAAGGAGTACTAAAATGTCAGACACAAGTAAGCGTGGCTTTGCCTCTATGGATGAAGATAAGCAGCGTGAAATCGCCAGCAAGGGTGGACAGGCTGCCCATGAAAAAGGCACTGCTCACGAGTTTACACCTGAAGAAGCTCGCGAAGCTGGACGCAAGGGTGGCGAAACTGTTAGCCAAGATAGAGAACATATGGCTGAGATTGGCAGCAAAGGTGGCAAGAGTTCTCACAAAGGCAGCAGCAGCAGCAAAGATGAGCAGAGCGATGATGAAGAGAATGAAGGAAAGAGCACTCGTGGTGGCACATCAGAGCAACATTCTAAAGCTGGAAAGCAAAGCCACAAGAATAAATAGGCTGATTGAGTAATTTAATTTAAAAACTGGGCTATAACTAACAGCTTAGTGATATTTAAGTTTCAACAGCCTAATAATTACAGCAGGGTGCATCATCACCAGTTAAAGATTTTGGTTATTTCTTTAACTCGTGCTTAAAAGCCGTTTGACCGTACTTTCTCATTGGAAAGTGCATGTCAAACGGCTTATATTTATAGCTATTTTTAATTGCTGAGAATACAGGAGCTAGTTGCGTCGCTAGGGTATATCTCTGTTATTTTACTTAGGTAAAACCTGCCGCAGTGCTTCTAAAAGTTGGTCAACACTTTCTTTTCGGCTATTGAAGCCCATAAGTCCTACGCGCCAGACTTGACCAGCTAGTTCACCAAGACCACCGCCAATTTCAATGTTATGTTCATTGAGTAACTGTCGAGCAATCGCCTTGCCATCTACCCCTTCAGGAATACGCACAGTAGTAAGTGTTGGTAAACGAAACTCTCGCTCAACATGCAAACTTAGCCCTAAATCTTCCAAGCCATCCCACAAATACTCTACGTTCTTTTGATGACGTTGCCAGCAGTTTGCCAGCCCTTCTTCGGCAACTAAACGCAGTGCTTCCCGCAGGGCATAGTAGAGATTAATTGGGGCGGTATGATGATAGATGCGTTCGCTACCCCAATATTTACCTAGCAAGTTCATATCCAAATACCAGTTAGCAACCTTGGTACGGCGCTGTTGCAATTTCTCGATCGCACGGGGACTCATGGTAAAGGGCGAAGCACCTGGTGGACAACCCAATCCTTTTTGGCTACAGCTATAGGCGAGGTCAACTCCCCAATTATCTAAAAATATCGGCACACCACCAAGACTTGTAACAGTATCCACTAGCAGCAGAGTGCCAAATTCACGACATATGTCGGCAACTCCCTCTAAAGGTTGTCGTGCGCCAGTGGAGGTTTCAGCATGAACTAAAGCGAGAATTGCCGGGCGATGAGTTTCTATTGCAGTGCGGAGTTCATCTAGTGTGAAAACTTGCCCCCAAGGTTTGGTAATAGTATGGACATCTGCGCCATATCGTCCAGCCATATCAACGAGGCGATTACCAAAGTATCCAGCTACACCCACTAATACTACATCACCGGGTTCAGTAACATTGGCGATCGTTGCTTCCATTGCTGCGGTTCCCGTACCGCTGACTGCAATTGTCAGGGGGTTTTCTGTCTGCCATACATAGCGCAGTAACGACTGAATTTCAT
Organism: Nostoc sp. 106C; assembly: GCF_002154725.1. Lineage (GTDB taxonomy): Bacteria > Cyanobacteriota > Cyanobacteriia > Cyanobacteriales > Nostocaceae > Aulosira. The sequence goes on from NZ_MTAW01000227.1 coordinate 23,512, forward strand.
CCATCAATGCTAGAAAAGCTGGGTCAAGATGCCCAACTGGAGAAGTATTCATCGCTTGCAGCACAGCAGGATGGGCATTGGATGGCCCTGGCCCTAGCAGTAAACGGGATGGTATTTCTAAAGGTGCAATTTGCAACCTCTGACTGTCGTTGATTGAGACTGTTGGCGTCATGATTTGTTCTTGGATATACGCTACTTACCGGATCATAGAGCGATCGCATCACTGTTGTTTTAATGAGTTGAAGGATTTTTAGCTTTGTGTTGGCAGTAGAGATGGGTCTATTTCTCAACTGGCTTGCCTGTGGACAATCATTTCTCCTAGAGTGAAATACAGCTTTAGTAAAATATTTGCAAATAAAATTATGGTGTTTGTAGGCAAACGACCAAATAATTTAGGGGTGAATAACGGTAAATTAGCACCCTGTCCTAATAGCCCTAACTGTGTCTCCAGCCAGAGTACAGATGCAGTTCACCAGATTGCTCCACTAACTTTCACATCTACCCCAGAACAGGCCATAGCTAATCTCAAAACTATTATTCAGTCCTTACCAAGAACTCAGATAATTACCGAAAGCCCCGATTACTTGTATGCAGAATTTAAGAGTGCCTTACTAGGTTTTGTCGATGATGTCGAGTTCTATTTAGACCGGAATGCAAATGTTATCCAAGTGCGTTCAGCTTCCCGCTTGGGTCAGAGCGATTTAGGTGTCAATCGGCAACGCATAGAGACTATTCGCACCAAGTTCAACTAATTAGAGTCAGTAATTCCAAATTCCAAATGAAGTCCCACGGCTAAAAGTACGTGGGTTTTCTGTTTGAAGGGCTAAATTCCAACCTGAGCGAGTTTAGTTAATGGAATTAAACTCAATCCTCATAATTTCCTCAGCTTCTATACATATTATGAACCTCAAGATTTTAATAGAGGCGAAATCAGAAATTCTTAAACAGCTAAACCCAAAATTTGGCTCTTATCCACCTCATCAACTTTTTGATTATGTGTAATTTCTGTAGGTATAGGAAATTGATTGCCGTATTTACCAGCCATTTGCTACATCAGCATTTCCACGGTTGTAACTTAACTTAACAAAACTTAAGATATTTTTTGAAGATGATTATTTGACTTCATAATTAGCGCAAATTTTTCAAGGGTTAGCTGACTTTATAAAAGGAAAAAAGGATGAGTAATCCAAAATTTATAGTAGAATCGAATAAAGTTTTTAATGAATTTATTAAATGTGCACAAATTCAATTAAATGGAAAATTAAATATTAAGAGTTCCCAAGGAAAGCAATGGACTTTCTACTATCGTTTAGGACAGATAATTTGGGCAACAGGAGGAACTCATCCTTATAGGCGTTTGCGTAGATGTATAGCTCAAACTTGCCCACATATTGATATTAATAATATCGAATTAGATTTAAAAAATCTATCTAGAGATTATTGGGATTACCAGCTTGTAGAAAATTTATATAGAAAGGAAGTAGTTAAACAGGAACAGCTTCAAGCTATTGTGGAAAAGACGATAGCGGAACTTTTATTTGATATAGCTCAACGAGTAAATAGTGAATTTTTGAGTTGCGATCGCAATCAAGAAGTAATTTTAGAAGCACCAATTAGTTCCACAAGCGCACAGATGTGTTTAAAGCAAATGCAAGACTCTTGGAACAATTGGAGAAAAGCTGGATTAGCGAATGTATCTCCTAACTTAGCGCCTGTATTGCGTAGACCAAAGGAACTCCAACAGCAAGTAAGTTCATCTGTTTACAACAACTTTGTGAATTTAATCAACGGCAAACATACACTTTGGGACTTAGCTGTAAAAATGAATCAGAGTGTATTGCCAGTAACCCGTTCTTTAATACCTTACATTAATCAAGGAATCACAGAATTTTTAGAAGTACCTGACTTGCCTTTACCAGTCACTAAAGTTAAAAATAGCCCTACTGTTAGCCAAGGAAAAAAATCAACTATTCCACTCATAGCTTGTGTAGATGATAGTCCACAGATGTGCAAAATTTTGGAACAGATTATTACTGCTAATGGTCTAAAATTTATTGCAATTCAAGATCCAGTACAAGCTTTACCAATTCTGATTCAAAATAAACCAGACTTAATTTTTTTAGATTTAATCATGCCAGTTGTTAACGGTTACGAAGTCTGCTCTCAGTTACGCCGCAGTTCGGTTTTGAGCAAAACACCAGTGGTAATTTTAACAGGTAGCGATGGTCTATTTGATCAAGTTCGGTCTAAGGTATTTGGTGCTACGGAATTTATTACCAAACCAGTAGTAACCGATAAGGTAATGGAGATGGTGAATAAGTTTACAGGTACAAAGACTGCATCAACAGTTAATCATCCATCTAATTTAGCAGTTTGTTATTCATAAGTTTGTAGTGAGGACTTAATTCCTCACTACGAGAGTTTTTTATTTGGTTTATTTAGCTGAATATGATAATAGAGGTATACCGTCCTGAAAAACTAGAAGTTCTCCAGGTTGGATGATCGTCCAAACTTCGTTGTCTGTGAGGGGAGTAGTAGCGATCACAGCGACGCGATCGCTTGGTGAAGTCAACTCCCGAAAATCTACAGTCATATCTTGATCGATCAAGTGAGCCGCAGCAAAGGGCGCTTGACGCACAATGTAGCTAAGTTTAGTTGAACAGTAGGCAAAAAAGTGTTCTCCATCCGAAAGCAGGTAATTAAACACACCCGCTAATGCAAGCTGCGCAGTAACTTTACTTAGTACTGGGTACAGTTTCTCTAGCGGCGGCTTACCTTGAGGAAAGCTTTGTCGGAGAGTTTCTAAGATGACGCAGAAGGCTTTTTCACTGTCTGTATCACCCACAGCTTGATAAAAGCCCATATTTTCAGGAGCGAAGTCTGGCAAATTACCGTTATGAGCAAACACCCAATACCTTCCCCAAAGTTCCCTTTGGAAAGGATGACAGTTTTGTAAAGCAACTTCACCTTGAGTAGCTTTGCGAATATGGGCAATCACATGGGTAGAGTGGATGGGATAGCGCCGTACCAAATCTGCTACCGGAGAAGTAACAGAGGGTTTCTCATCTAAAAAAATCCGACATCCCTTTTCTTCAAAGAAAGCTATACCCCAGCCATCGCTATGATCGTCAGTTTTCCCTCCCCTGGCAGAAAAACCTTCAAAAGAAAAGCAAATATCTGTTGGGGTATTGCAATTCATTCCCAGCAGTTGACACATCTTAAAAACCTGAGGCTGATCTCTGGCATTACAATACTTCAGATCGCTGCACAGTTCTGGTGCGATCGCTTCAATCTGATGATTTTAATTAGTTGCACCTATTGTGCTGTTTTTTGGACAGAAATAGGTATCAATTTCAAAAATTTACAAAAAATTTTCGTTAGAGTCTAAGAGCTGCCATTGCCATTTGATCTGAGCAGATATTCCCAGATGCGACGGATTTCTTCTCTAAAAGCTTCCCGATCGGCTTCTAAATTCTCAATCGAGTGCATAACAACCTCAGTAAGGCTGGCGACATCCTCCGTTAGCTGGGCGATCGCCTGGGTGTTAGTCGCTTGTTGTACAGCGTTATGGCGAATTTGTTCTTCAAGACGAACAAGCACTTCATCATGTCGAGTGGCTGTTTCGGAAGTGCTGGTTGAAATCTGTGCAACTTGCGTCAACAGCGGAGCTAACTGATTCAGCATTTCCGCGTGAGTTGTCAGCATAGCTTCTAGCCGATCTAATCTGCTAGGTGGTTCTGAGCCATTGTTTGTCATGTTGTATCAAGTTTGGTTATTTAAACCATTGTCTAACACCTCATCACATTGAGTGCATTTTCGTGAACTCTTGGGGGATTTATCGTGAATTATCTGAAATTTGGGGAACTCTGCACTCAGTAGAGAGGCGATCGCTTTCATCTGGAAATTGCGCGCAGCATAAGTCTTAGGTTGTCAAATGCTTTGGCATTAAGCCACAAGATAATAGCGGCGAATATCCGGTGTAGCAGCCACTAAACCTTCTAGTTTCGCGGCTGCTTCTTGGAGATGGGGTGAGTCTAGATGAATATTCAAAGCTTCATTAGAAGTCCATTCTTCTACAAAAGTGAAATCTGTGGGATCGTACTGGTTTTGCAGAAGTTCATACTTGATAGCACCTGCTTCTTGTCGAGTTGGCTCAATTAATGCCAACAGCACTGCTTTGAGTGCTTCTACTTTGTCGGGTAAAGCAGTAACGCGCGCAACAACGCGAATAGTTTGGTTAGTCATTTGTTCAGAGTTAATCGTCAATAGTCATTTGTTATTTCTTCCTTTCCTTGTCTCCCCTACTCCCTACTCACCTAAGGGCAGCAACCATATAGCGAAAGATGTATTCTACTATCTCAATATAATTGCGGGCTACTGTGGGAGAAGATGCCCAAACTGTAACACCATGATCGCGGATGAGGAGGGCTGGTATTTGTGGCGGAGTAGTTGCAAAGCGCTGTTGAATTTCAGCTGCAATGTAGGAAACTTGTAAATGGTTAGCAAAGATGGGAATTACACAACAAGGGTTCTGTTCGTAAACTCCCAAACCTTTGAGCATTTCTAAAGGTGGTAAAAGCAGGCGATCTGCTTGCACAAAGCGAGAAACCAAATTGGACTCAATAGAGTGGATGTGGTAACAAGCTTGTATTTCTGGGAAGAGGGTATAAAGTATTTGGTGAATCGCAGTTTCAGCGGAAGGTTTTAAATCAGTTGATGATTCTTCCACCTTGCCATTGAGATAAACACGAACAAAATCGCTGAGTAATAATTCTCCTTTGGAACGTCCACTAGCTGTAATCCAGAAGCTACCATCGCTAAGGCGAACAGAAAGATTTCCCGCTGTTCCCACCATCCAACCCTGCTGGTAAAAGCTGCGAGCGGTATTGATGAGTTCAAGACGGGAATCGGGTAGCATTGGGCTAGGCATAAAATAAGATTTACTTCCACAATTTCACTAGATAATCACGTACTTGCAAAAAGTTATCCCAGGGAATGTAAAGTTTTTTGTGTTCATCTAAATACTCGGCTAGGCGATCGCGCGCAAACACTACATTCGCTTCAAGTGCCATATTTAAATCAGTCAAGGAGTCACCGATCGCAATCTTCTGATAAGCCGGATATTTTGACATTATTTGCACTTTGGCAATCAGTTCTGTACCTCCCTCAAAGGGAGAGATGACTTTTAAGTGAGTACTACTAGTATCTACATCGACAGCATGGATAGCATGAACCCGTTGCACTAGGCTATCTAGAACAGTTTCTACCATTCCTCGCAAACCACCAGAAATCACCACTAAAGGTACTCCCTGAAACTCTAGAAAATCTAGCAGTTCTACAAATCCTGGGCGGATCGGCTGGATTTGAGTAAATTCCAAGATTTCGCTATAGCGTGAAGAAGGAATTGATTCTAGAATTTGCCGGACTCCCTGTCGCAGTGTCACTCGTCGTGCATACATTTCGGGAAGCAATTTTGCAGACAGTTCAGGTGCAAAATTTTTGAGAACCGCAACAAAGGTTTCCTCTACTGTGATAGTCCCGTCAAAGTCGCAAAACACAATTCGCCTCAAGTCTATCCTCCCAGTCTAAATTTTCTCAATATTTTTTACGCTACAGCCTGAGGAATGCGAATTTCCTTAGCTGTGTACTGAGGAACCCAGCCTTCAGTAGTAATAAAGTAGCGCACTGCTTTAACTCGCTTGGCTGGAGTTAGATGAAACCAGTGTTCGGTTCTGGCTGGAACATTGATGTACTCTTGTGGCTGTATTGTGAGTTCTACTTGACTACCATCGGGACGCACAAAGCCAAACACTGCTTCGCCATCGATGATGTAGCGAACTTCATCATCTGCATGGGTGTGGATCTGTGCAAACTTTGCCAATAACTCATCTAGGTTGGCAATTCCGGGATATAAGACAATAAGATCGCGGGATTGATAGCCTGCTGTTTGTTGCAACTGCTCAAAATAGCCATCTAAAGCTTGGAGTACTTGTTCTTTTTCATCTTCGTTAAGACTATCTTTTGCTAGTAAATCATGTAATTGGCGATCGCTTCCCACAGCCCAGTGATTAAGTTGAATATTCAAGGATGCCAATTCTCGCGTAATGTCTTTTAAATCCTTGTAAGATGTGCCATTTTCTAGTCGTAGAATCGCCATAAATACTCCTCCTGCAAGAAATTACAGCATATTTTTACTTGTTACTATTACTATCGGAATCCGTTTTGATTCCTGAAATTATTTGCGTAGGGAGGGAACAGGGAACAGTAAAGAAGGAATAAAAGTGTACTGAGTTTTTTTCAAAAATCAAATATAAGTCCTATATTATGCTAAATCTATAACCAGCGCTTGCGAATGGGTCTGAATCATACTGCTTTTTTGCTCTACTCAAACAAATTCCTAAAAATAATGCTAAGGAAAAATATAGGTATTGGCTCTGTCAAAATTTTCCAGCCTGAGTAATATAAGCTTTGGATGTTACTTTTACCGCACTGTACTAGGAACACAAAAATATAGCAATCCTAAGCCATTCGGGAAAAATATATTGCCTATTGCCTACTTCTTTGAATACCTTCACAAATCAAATAAGAGTGTTATAAGTATTTTTAAATTCTTTCTATTTGCTATTTTCTTTATTTAAACTTTCTAGTTCTTTTTTGGTACGTTTTAATTTTTTCCAGAGTAAGTGAATTTGTTGATAAGCTTCTTCTGGAGAAAGCTTGCCACCTGTTTGTAAGCTGCAAATATAGCTAACTCTTTGAGAAAATTCTTGGAGATTATTATTAAAAACTAAATCATCTGGCTTAAACTTACTATAATAAGAATCACGGGGATATAAAAAATCACATAATTCGGAAAGAAAATCAGATTCCTGCTTCATAAAAATTTGCCTGTTTGATTCAATAGACAAAACTATTTGCTAAATCATTGGTGGTATTTATATCATCATTCTCTATTGAGATGAATTAGAGAAATAGTAGATAGGTGTTTTTTACCTATCTACTACAAACAGAGGTTAGGAGAAAGTTGGCATATTTATAATATGATGAAAAACTTTTTCTTAAGCATGATTCGATTCATGCAAAAAATTTACTATACAAGTTAAATTGACTGGAGTTTAGACTAAGCCATCCAAAAAGACCCAGCAGTGCTGAGTTAATG
>NZ_MTAW01000124.1 GCF_002154725.1 Nostoc sp. 106C
CTCGAAGTTTCATGTTCTGAACTCGGAGTTTGGTGTTCTGAACTCGAAGTTTCATGTTCTGAACTCGGATTTTTATGTTCCGAACTCGGAGTTTTATGTTCCAAGCTCAAATACTTTAAATCGCAGTCTCGTTAATCTCACTTTAAACTGAAAACGAATCACCACCCTACTGAATTAGGTTAATTGCAAAGTGATAAGCTCTAATTTCTAAACGCTGTTTGAAGTAAAAACGATGAGCCGCGAAACGCTGAACGCCAGAGTCTAAGTGTAACTGTTCACAAGCATTAGCTTTGGCATAGTCTAACAGCCAATTTAATAAATTTGTACCGTAACCTTGAGAGCGATCGCTTTCTTGAGTGACTAAATCATCCACATAGAGAAACTTACCCCAAGATAAGGATTCAGCTATTCTAAATCCTGCTACAGCCTTGATGCTCGCTTCATCTTCAAGATAAGCCAGTTGGTAACCTTGCTGCTCTTGTCTTTTAATTCGGCTGACAAACTCGCTGGCGATGAGATGGGGACGAAGCGCTTGTATGATCGCAAAACAACGCTCAATTTCTGCATCCGACTTTGCAAGGGTAATATAAGTCATTTAGCCTGGGTAAAGTTCAGAATGGTGAGTTTCTGGCAATGCTAAGGGTAATTCTAACCCTGGAGCCATAGCAAGTTCTGCGGGTGGAACCTCCCGTGTTGAACTTCTGAGATATTGCCCATCATTCACAGGATTTACAGACTTCATGCGGTGAGTAATGCTGTAATAGCGGTGAGTTTGTTGGGTTTGCTGGCGCTCTTGAATGCTTTCATTAGCAATTTTCTTGCGCAATTTGATAATTGCATCGATAACAGCTTCCGGTCTGGGTGGGCATCCTGGTATATAAACATCAACAGGGATTAATTTATCTACACCTCGCACTGCGCTAGGAGAATCGACACTGAACATTCCCCCTGTAATTGTGCAAGCTCCCATTGCAATTACATATTTAGGCTCTGGCATTTGCTCGTAGAGTCGTACCAAGTTCGGGGCATACTTCATAGTAATTGTCCCAGCCGTAATTAATAGATCTGCTTGTCGAGGAGTAGCACGAGGAATCATGCCATATCGCTCTAAGTCGAAGCGAGACGCATAAGCAGCCATAAACTCCATAAAGCAACAAGCTGTACCAAACATCAACGGATACAGACTGGACATTTTCACCCAGTTGTAGATGTCGTCTACTGTAGTGAGAATAATATTTTCAGATAATTGTTGCGTTACTTCAGGACGCTCAATCGGATTAATAATTGCACTTGTCATGAGTTGAGTTCCCCAATAAATAATTTTTGGAATAATTGCAGCTTTTGTGGAGCAATCAATCACTACATCATTGCTAACTACAGTTTCTAATAACTTTCCAAACTGCACCACTAAAGATAAAGGTGTTAAGGTGCTAACTTAAGCTCTAAGTTAAGAGGCAATAGGCAAGGTTCAATAGTTATTTCTTTCCCTGCTTCCCTTCTCTCGCCTCTGCTATCTGCCTTCGCTCAAGAACTCCTAATCAAATTTGTTAAGAATTTCTTCAAAAGCAAAATTTCTGCATAAAAGGTAAATGTAACCCCTGATTCATCATCAGAAACTCAAAATCAACTCTTTTCAGAAGCTATTTACGACAAAGCTTTACACAATAAATCGAGAATATCAGTCTATTGTCGAATATCCAAAAGTAGTATTCCTTTGGTGTGGGAGACAAAAGACTCTTCCGGAATATTCAAAACCCAGCTGAAGTTTTATCCATAAATTGGCAATTTACTATGAATACTACATCTAATATTCAAATCACACTCGATCTAAGAGACCCTGATTTAGATGACGAAGCATTGGAAAAATTAACCCAAAGCCTTCGGCGCGATATGCTTGACTTAGACGAAGTAAAAGACGTTAAACGTATTCTTGACCCTAATCCACCACAAGGAAACAAAGCATTAGGTGCAGTTTTAGTAGGTTTGCTAACGGCTGAGGTGAATGCAAAAAATATCAAGACTATGTTTGGATTTTTGAGCGATCGCCTGGGTGGCAAACAGATCACAATGGAGGTTGAAGCTAACGGTAAGAAGCTCAAAGTTACAGCTAGCAGCCAGCAAGAGTTGTTAGCAGCAATTCAGGCAGCCCAACAATTTGTAGCATCCACATAAGAGGTCAAAAATGGCTAAGATGGCACTGGTGATCGGGGTGAGTGATTACGCACCAGGTTTGACCCCCTTGCCTGGATCTATCAAAGACGTAGAGGCAATGCGGCAAGTATTACAGCACCCCGATATGGGTGGATTTGATGAGGTTAAAACGTTGTCAAATCCTGAGCCACTGGTAATGCAGGAAGCGATTGAAACATTATTTTCGGGTCGCACAAAAGACGATCTAGTACTGTTGTTTTTCTCTGGTCATGGCATCAAAGATGACAACGGCAAGCTACACCTGGCTACTCGCATCACTCGTAAAACTCCACAGGGAGAACTGATCCGGGCAACAGCAGTTCCAGCCAGTTTTGTACAAGACATCATGAGCAATAGCCGCTCTAAGCGACAAGTTGTCATTCTAGATTGTTGCTTTAGTGGAGCATTTGCCGAAGGTTGGTTGGCTAAGGATGACGGTTCTGTAGATGTTAAAAAACAACTGGGAGGAGAGGGACGGGCTGTCCTCACGTCTTCAACTTCCACCCAGTATTCTTTTGAGCAGGAGGGATCAGACCTTTCGACTTACACTCGTTATCTGGTCGAGGGGATTGAAACTGGGGCCGCAGATCTCGATAGCGATGGTGTGGTTTCGATTGATGAGTTGCATGAGTATGCCAAAGGGAAAGTTCAAGAAGCTGCGCCAGCAATGAAACCAGAAATCTACGCAGTCAAAGAAGGCTACAAGATCCATATTGCTCAAGCACCCACCGAAGATCCCAAGTTAAGGTATCGCAAAGAAGTTGAGCATTTTGCTAGTCGTGGCGAGATTTCTGCTGTAGGTCGCTATACGTTGGATGCGCTAAGAGATGGGCTGGGACTGCTACTTGAAGATGCTGCGGCAATTGAAGATGAGGTGCTTACACCTTACCAGGCGTACCGGAAAAAATTGCAGCGATATGAGCAAGCTTTAGTTGAGGCAATTGGGCGTGAGCATTCTCTCAGTAGCGACACTCAAAACGAGTTGAAACGCTTGCAGCGAGTTTTAAAACTTAGAGATGAAGACATTGCCCAAATTGAAGCTCAAGTTACTTCCCAGAACAAAGCAATCCACTCTTCAGGTGAGCCTGCGAAGGTGATTCAAGGTAAAACCCTGTTCCGCAGGGAAGATGCGGCACCAGTCAAACCGATAAACAACGCCGTATCAGCAAGCCAAGCTGATACTCCTACGCCACCCTCAAAACCTAACAGAATTCGTTTATTAATTGGGTCAGTGGGTGCCATTGCTGCTGCTTTTATTATTGCTTCTGTTTTTGAACAAGTAAGCCAGCCTAACAATCCTACAGAGCAACCTCCAACTAAAATAAACGAGTCGAATGTATTGAAAGTTAGCGGCGAAACTTGCCCGCCTGGCTTCACTCTTATTACACCTAGCGAAGCTTCTGATAACAAAGAATTACTAAGTACGAAGTTGGGTACGTGGGACATTGTCCGACTTGCGGACGGTGGTTCTATGAATGGTCCAGGCTATCAGAAGCCCGATAGCCGTAATACAGATATTGTTGTACAAGACAAACGCTCACTAGGGAATGCCCTTTGCAAGAAATTGTAATGAATCCTCAACCTGGGAATACTGGCTAACCTCAAATACAACAATCGCGGGAGTGTCAAGTCTAACTTAAGAGACAAGCAAGGGGCGGATCAATTCAATCGTCTGACAAGCACTTGCACACGTAACAGAGAGCTACATTAACAGTTATGATGCAAAGGCGATCGCCATCTGGTGAAGCGCAGTCCGTTCAGGATTGTAATTAATTCTGTCCGACTAATTATCTAAAATAATGAAGCTGTAATGCTTCAAAACTATAATATTTTGCGATCGCACCTGCGGAATCTGGGATCAAGCAAGTAACCCCAACCGCTTACCGTTATCCTGAGCCAGACGGATTAAATCCTGACGGGTGCTATGGTCAATATTGAGACAATTACAAAAGTGAGTAATTATCTGAGCGTGCTGTGCAATCAATTTGCCGCGTAGTTGATTAAATTTTGGTTGACCGAGATGAGTGCGAACTAGAACAATAATTGGTGCAAACATAATATTTAGTCGTTTTAAGATTGCACTTGAGCGATGATCGTGTTAGTCAGAACTATACAAACTAATGAAAATTTCCTATAACTTGTTTACTCAGACTTAATCTCCTGAGCAAACACAACTTTAATTTCCGGTTTGATATTACTTTTAAACCCAGCAAATATATGGCTCAGCCACTCTCGCCACCCCAAGAACCTTTTGATACTACTGCATCAGATAAAGGCAAACGCAAACTTTCTCCACGTTTGTTAATACCTGTAGGCTTATTACTAACAGGCATTGGGATTTTAACCTCGTATTTGATTTCATCACACTCTGAAGCTAATACACTGCGAGTAAGTGGTCGCATTGAAGGTTATGAAACTGATATTGGAGCTAAAGTAGCAGGACGCATCGAGTCTGTAGCAGTGCGCGAAGGGGATGAAGTTCACAAAGGACAAGTGATTGTCAAGCTAGATGACGCAGAGATTCAAGCTCAACTTAAGGGAGCATCTGCTCGTGTAGATGCTATGCAAAAACAAGAAGAACAAGCAAGGTTGCAAATTAGTTTTTTAGAAAGCCAAATTCTTGAGAATCGGCTTACCTTGCAACAGGCTATGGGAGATGCTAAAGGTCGAATTTTCCAGGCTGAATCATCAGTAGCATCGAGTCAAGCTCAGTTAAACCAAGCAATTGCTCAGGTGGAACAAGCCAAATCTGAGTTGAGACTCACGCAAATGAATCGCGATCGCTACGCTAAATTAGTCAAACAGGGAGCTATAACTAGGCAACAATTTGACCAAGCTCAAACAAGCTGGGAAAGTGCATTAGCCAACCTCAGATCGCGTCAAGCAGCGGTAGATTCTTTTCGTAAGTTAGTTAATTCTGCCCAAGGTCAATTAACACAAGCTCAAAGTATAGGATTAAATCCCTCTATCCGCAGCACCCAACTCTCAGGGTTAAACACGCAATTGGCTCAAACTCGTTTGAAACTAGCTGCGGCTCAAGCTGATGTCACCAATGCCAAAGCCTCTCAGCAGGAAATGAAAGCTAAAATTTCCGACCTCAATGTCATCAGTCCCATTAACGGCGTAGTCGTCAGCCGGAGTGTAGAACCAGGAGCAGTTGTTACCACTGGCAAAACTCTGCTAACAGTAATTGATCCTAAGACAGTCTATCTACGTGCTTTTGTCCCGCAAGGTAATATTGGTAAGGTTCGCGTCGGCCAAGAAGCTAAGATATTTCTAGATTCAGCACCCAAACAACCCTTGAGTGCGAAAATTGCTGCCATTGATACCCAAGCATCCTTTACCCCTGAGAATATTTATTTCCAGCAAGACCGAGTTAAGCAAGTTTTTGGTGTCAAAATTGCCATCGATAACCCAGCAGGATTAGCCAAGCCAGGAATGCCAGCAGATACGGAGATTAACATTACACCAGAGGCAGGGAAGTGATGAGGGAGTGGGGGGAGTGTGGAAGAGGGTGGGGAGAAATGGGACAAGGGGGACAAGGAGAGAAGTTGCGTGCGGGGGTTCCCCTCGTTGAGCAAACTTCGGAGGGACAAGGAGGACAAGCGAGATGGGAAGAAATCATTCATGAATATTGCCTTTTTGCCCAATGACAGATGACAAATGACAAATAACCAATGACAAATGACCAATTTTGTAATTCAAGTGGAGGGCTTAAACAAACGCTACGGTAAATTAGTTGCCGTTAAGGGAATTGATTTTGCCGTCAAGCAGGGAGAAATTTTTGGCTTAATCGGCCCTGATGGTGCGGGAAAAACTACGACATTCCACATTTTGGGTGGGGTGATGGAAGCATCAGCTGGCAAAATCCAGATTTTAGGCAAACCTCCGCGTGATGCTCGTTTATATATTGGTTATCTGACACAGCAATTCTCTCTTTATCTCGACCTCAGCATTGATGAAAATCTGCGTTATAGTGCTGGCTTGCGTGAAGTCCCTGAGAATATTTTTGTGCAGCGTCGCAATAAATACTTACGATTAATGAGTTTAGAGAAATTTGGCGATCGCTTGGCTGGTCGTCTCTCCGGTGGGATGAAGCAGAAGTTAGCTTTGTGCTGTGCGTTGATTTCCCAACCGGAAATTTTGCTTTTAGATGAACCGACGACAGGTGTTGACCCGGTATCGCGGCGGGAATTTTGGGATGTGCTGGCTGCTATTGCTGCTGAGGGAGTTACGGTAGTTGTAGCCACGCCTTATTTAGATGAAGCCGAAAGGTGCGATCGCATTGCTTTAATGTACGAGGGACAGATTCAGCAAATTGGTACTCTTTTCCAGTTACGCGAAAGTTTAGGTTTACAGCGTTTAGAAGTTCGCACCAATCACATTGAAGCCGCTGAACAAGTATTACACGAGGCAATAAATAATACCCAAACATCAATTGTCGATGTCCAAACCTTTGGCGATAGATTAGATGTGTTGGTTAAAGATGCACTAGCAGCCACAGCCACAGTTGAGAAAATTTTTGCTCAAAAGCGACTACTACTCGACAACATTCAAACTGCGGATGCAACTTTAGAAAACGTTTTTGTTACCCGCCTACGTGCATCTGGTAACGACCCAGAATTTATTTCTTTTCCTCGTTCCCGGCTGAATAATGGCGGGGTTAGGGGAGAGATTGCTATTGGTGCAAATCAACTAAGAAAAGTATTTGGCGACTTCCAAGCAGTTAAAGGTGTAGATTTAGAAATTCGCTATGGCGAAATTTATGGGTTACTAGGAGCGAATGGTGCAGGTAAGACAACTACAATTAAGATTCTCTGCGGGTTGCTAGAACCAACCTCAGGAAAAATTTCCTTGGCTGGACAAACTCAAAATTTGCGTAGCAGTGCTCTGCGAAAACGCATTGGCTACATGAGTCAAAAATTTACACTCTACGATGATTTAACTATTATCCAGAATCTAGAATTTTATTGTGGGGTTTATGGTGTGCCGAGGCAATTACGCCGCAGCAAAATTGATTGGGTACTAGCAACTTGTGGCTTAGTTGGTAGAGAAAATATGCTCACCGGACAACTACCAGGAGGATGGAAGCAACGAGTAGCTTTTGGTGCTTCAGTAATGCATGAACCGGAGATTTTATTTCTAGACGAACCAACATCAGGAGTAGACCCTTTAGCGCGGCGTCAATTTTGGCGATTAATTAATGAGTTTGCCAGATCGGGAACAGCAGTGCTGGTAACGACCCACTATTTAGAAGAAGCAGAACAGTGTAACCGCATGGGGTTTATGGTAGCAGGTGAAATGGTAGTTCAAGGTTCACCGAGTGAGATTAAAGCTGCTCAACCCGGTCAGTTGATAGAGATAGTGACTGATAAAACCCAAGAAGCCTCTAATTTACTTAAAACACAGTTAGCACCCTGGCGAGTATCAATTTTTGGCGATCGCGTACACCTAGTTCTCGATCATCCAGACTCAGAAATTCCTCATATTCGCTCAATTCTTCAAACAAACAATATAAATGTTCATTCCCTGCGACCTATTCCCTTTTCTCTCGAAGATGCCTTCATTGGCATAGTGCAACGTACCGAGGAACAGGAAGACAAGGAGGACAAATGACAAATGACCAATGACAAATGACCAATGAAAAGAATTTTATCTCAATGCCGCAAAGAGTTAGCACAATTTAGGCGCGATCGCCTTTCCTTAGCGCTGGCATTTCTCTTGCCATTTATGACCTTAATTATTTTTGGTTTTGTGATTCGACTTGAATCTAAAAATATTCCTTTATTTATCCAAGATTTTGATAACAGTCCTCTTAGCCGTTCCTATATAGAGCGCTTATTTGCCACCAATCAGTTTGAGCCAATTCATAATTTTAAATTTTCCTTTTTTACTTCTAACCAAAATCTAGAATTTCAAAATCCACAAGCAGCTATCGATCGAGAACTTGCAAAAGCTGCTGTGGTAATTCCACCAGACTTTAGCCGTCGAATTAAATCAGAATTACCTACTGACGTACAAATTTTAGTAGATGGGACTGATGTTAATAATGCACGGATTATCAAAAATAGTATTCAGGCAACAACAATATTTTTTTTAAGAGATTCAGGTTTACAATCCTCATTTGATAAAATCATTACTCATATCCGCCTTTGGTTTAACCCTGGAAGAAAAGAATCTTTATATATCGTGCCTGGTGTTTACGCAGTTATTTTATGGATTTATCCATCATTGTTAACAGCAGTTGCAATGGTACGAGAAAAAGAAAAAGGGACAATATTACAAGTTTATGCCTCAAGTCTCAGTGCCGAAGAACTGTTATTAGGAAAAGCCTTGGCTTACCTGCTGATTGGAATTAGCGAAGCTTTATTGATTACGGTAATGAGTGCAATCATTTGGCAATTAACATTTGCAGTAGAGGTAACACCGTTATTAATAAGCACTTTACTATTCTTAGTAGATAGCGTTATGTTTGGTTTATTAATTGGTGTGCGGGTAAATAACCAAAACTCTGCTGTACAAGCTGTAGCATTGCTAGGCTTTTTGACGGCTTTACTACTATCTGGATTTATCTATCCAATCAGTAATATCCCTTTTCCACTATCTCTTTTTTCTGCTGTTATTCCAGCACGTTATTATATTGAAATTACTCGCGATGCTTACGTGCGCGGCACCGGATGGCCAGGTGTTTGGTTTTCTGTAATGATGCTAATTATTCTAGGATTCTTACTTTTTAATGCCGCACGTCGTATATTAAAGCGAATGCAGTTATCCGATTAGCTAGTACAGCAAGGCGGAACGGCTAACTCACTGTCTATTATTTAAAAAAATTCAAGACTGTAAATTATTATGAGTCGTCCTCGAATTATTCAACCCCGACAAAGCTATACGTTTAGCAAATATTTTGAACTTCCATTTTCCCCAGAAGATATTCTGGCTGAACTAGGCTGTAAGTATGAACGTGAACGTTTGCAATTACCAATAGCAGAATTTACCCCCAACCGCATCGAAGAATTACAGCGAGTGATTGAACGTAACCTCCGACGTGTCAAGTTACTGAGCGAAGATGCACGTAAACAAGCAATTATCGCACCTATACTACTAGAAGTCTGTGAAATCGCACAAACCCAATTAAATATTGAGTATTCTATTAATGTTAGCGATCAATTCAAAGGTAGCTTAGATTACTACATTGATAAAGGTAAGGGTTTGTTAGTAATTAAAGTTAAACAAGCAGATTTAAGTAGAGGGTTTACACAATTAGCAGTTGAATTAATTGCACTTGACCAGTGGATAAATTCAGATACACCAATCCTTTATGGTGCAGTAACTACGGGTGAAGATTGGCGATTTGTTACCTACCAACGTCAAGAGAAACAGATAACTGAAGACTTTAAATTATATCGAGTACCAGAAGAATTACCTGAGTTAATTAAAATTCTAGTTGGTATACTAAGCACCTGATATGTCATCTAGGTAATATCAAATAACCATGAAATTGATTCAAGCTTTATTTAATAGCCGATTTTGGAGTTTAGCAATAAAAGAATTTCGCCAAATCTTACGAAGTAAGGAAACATTAGTATTATTGATAATTCCTCCTACAATTCAAATGCTACTTTATGGCTTTGCTCTCAATCCAGATGTACATTATCTCAAATTAGGCGTTGTCGATTATGCCAATAGTTATGAAAGTAGAGAGTTAGTTTCTGTTTTAACAGTTAATAAAGTATTTACATTAGAAAAATATCTGTTTAATACTCAAGATTTAGGTGAGCAAGTACGGCAAGGAAAAATCACAGCAGGTTTAATTATCCCGCCTGATTTTAAACGTAATTTATCAGAAGACAAATCTGGCGAGGTGCAGATTTTGATAGACGCAGTAGATGCCAATACTGCTGGTATTGCTCAAGGTTATCTAAATCAGATGATTAATCAATTTAGTCGCCGCTTGTCATCTAATCAAGCCCCACCATTAATTACGCCACAAACAACTTTTCTTTATAATCCTGGTTTGCGGAGTAGTTGGTTTTTCATCCCAGGTGTTTTGGGATTAGTTTTAACGCTGATTAGTTCTTTAGTTTCTTCAGTAACAGTTGTCAGGGAAAAAGATACAGGAACTCTAGAACAACTATTAATGACTCCAGCAGAAGCTTGGGAGATATTACTAGCTAAAATTGTGCCGCTATTTGTGCTATTGATGGGCGATGTAATTTTGGCTCTAACTATAGGAAGATTGATTTTCAGTGTTCCTTTTCGCGGCAATGCTGCTCTTTTTCTAGCTTTATCAGGACTTTATTTATTTGTTGGAATTGGCATTGGGATTATGCTGGCTACAGTTTGCCGCACTCAGCAGCAAGTTGTGCTGACATCATTTTTTATTAATTTACCGTTGATTCAACTTTCTGGTGCTATTTCTCCCATTGAAAGTATGCCAATATTCTTTAAGTATTTGTCACTACTGAATCCGCTACGTCATTATATAGAGATTGTGCGAGGCATACTACTTAAAGGTGTAGGATTAGAAGTACTTTGGATTCATGCGATCGCACTTTTTCTCTTTGCTACACTACTGTTATCCATCAGTATCAACCAATTCCGCCGTCAGTTGAGTTAATGGTTGAAAAATCAAGTCAAAATCGCCCCACCCATTAACCTCTCATACCGATACTTCAACTCTTCCTTCATCAAATACCAACGCTCTAAAGTTGCATCTATCTCTATAACTTTCTCTGCTGCTTGTCGCGCTAACAGCAAAACTTCCTCATCTTCCAGCAAACTTGCAAGCGTAAAATCTGGCACACCAGATTGACGAGTTCCCAACACTTCCCCAGGGCCGCGAAAACGCATATCCATTTCCGATATAAAAAACCCATCCTGAGACTGTTCCATCACTCTCAGCCGTTGTTGCGCGTCAGGACTTCTAGAACTACTCATTAACAAACAGTAGGACTGCGCCGCACCACGCCCAACCCGTCCCCGCAGTTGGTGCAGTTGTGATAAACCGAAACGTTCTGCATTTTCAATTAGCATCACTGTAGCATTAGGCACGTCTACGCCCACTTCCACAACTGTAGTGGAAACTAAAATTTGGGTTTTGTTCTCGCGGAATTTAGTAATTGCTTCGTCCTTCTCGGCTGAACTCATACGACCATGAAGCAACCCGACTTCAAACTCAGGAAAAACGCTCTCCTTGAGCTTTTGATGTTCTTCCACAGCCGAGCGTAAATCTAGTTTTTCTGATTCTTCTACCAACGGCAAAACCACATATATTTGCCGTCCTTGGGCAATTTCTCGACGCATCAGGTCGTAAGCATGGGTGCGTTGCTGAGCTGTAAGCATTGTAGTCTTAATCTGTTGCCGTCCAGGTGGTAACTCATCAATTTGGCTGACATTCATATCCCCATGTATTGTTAGCGCCAATGTCCGGGGGATGGGAGTGGCTGTCATCGTTAATACATGAGGTTGCTCGCCTTTCTGTTGCAAACGCGCCCGTTGTTGCACCCCAAAGCGATGCTGTTCGTCAATCACCGCTAACCCTAGTTGCCGAAAGTTTACTGGGTCTTGAATCAAGGCGTGCGTGCCGACTAATAGGGGTAATTCTCCCGTTTCTAACTGGGCATGAATCTGTCGCCTTTTTACAGCTTTTGTGGAACCTGTAAGTAATTCCACTGGCAAATGCAGTAAGTTAAACCAACCAACTAACTTACGGTAATGTTGTTCTGCTAAAACTTCAGTCGGAGCCATCAGCGCCGCTTGATAGCCAGATTGAATTGCCGCTAAAATAGCAACCACAGCAACCACAGTTTTCCCAGAACCTACATCGCCTTGTACCAAACGATTCATGGGTGTGGGTTCTTGTAAGTCATTGAGGATATCGTTGATAACTCTTTGCTGTGCGCCAGTGAGTTGAAACGGCAGTATTTCGTAGAATTTTTCTATTAGCTGACCTTTGGGAGCGAGGATAGCGCTAGTTTGGATTTGCCTTGCTTGATACTGTCGTTGCAATAAACTCAGTTGCAAGTAGAAAAATTCGTCAAAGACTAAGCGACGACGGGCAACTTGTAGGGAGGCACTATCTGGCGGAAAGTGAATATTAGCGATCGCATCTTTCAATTCCATCAAACCATACTTCTCTCGCAAACCACTGGGTAAGGGGTCTTTGAGATTTGCCGCAGCAGGTAAAGCAGCTATTACCGCCTGTCGCACCATATTCGCTGCTATACCTTCAGTTAAAGCATAAATTGGCACAACCCGACCGATAGTCAAAGAATCAATTGTATCTCCGGGATTTGCCAACACTTCTAATTCGGGGTTATCCAGCGTCAAGCCATATTTACTTTCCTTGACTAACCCGCAAGCCGCAATCACACTACCTACCGGATAGCGCCGTTTTAAACTTTCTTGCCAAGCGCGACTAGTAAAGCGCGTACCAGCAGAAAAGCGACTAACTTTAATTTGCCCAGTGTTATCCTTCAGTATCAGTTCTAAAATTGATAGTTTCTGATTTTTCGGACTATTAAAACAGTTGCAGCGCTTTACCGTTGCGACTATCGTCACCGTCTCACCCGCCTGCAACTCGCGGATATTTACCTGACGTGCATAGTCAATGTGGTCGCGGGGATAGTAAAAAAGTAAGTCGCGCACGGTATACAAACCAAGACGCGCCAAATTGTCGGCTTTTCTAATCCCTATTTCTGGTAAATCGCTGAGTTTTTGGTCAATTTTTGGAGCCAGCCTCCGACTAACCTCAGCCACAATTGGAGATTTGGGATTTTGAATTTTAGATTGATAATTTTTACTTGGCTCCTCTACTCCTTTGTGCTTCTTCTCCTCCTGTTCCCCATCTTCTTGCTGTAGTTGGTACAGATATCTGCGCGTTTCTGCTACTAAATGTTGTCTATCTTCTAAAACCAGTTCGGGATATTTAGCAAATTGTATCGCTAGCTCTTGCCAGCGACGGCGTTCACTTGAGGGCAAAGCTGTAGGAAATTTCCCTAAAGTCAAGCTGAGAAATTCACTAAAGCGGTATTGTCTACCCATCAAGTCTGTAAAGCCTTGTTCTGCTTCTATTGCCAAGGCTTTTTGCAATCTTATCCAATCTGGTTTGTCATTGGTCATTAGTCATTGGTCATTAGTTATTAGTCATTAGTCATTGGTCATTAGTCATTAGCCATTGGTTATTCACAAATGACAAAGGACAAAGGACAAATGACTATTTAATCATCAATCCAAATAGCACGCCATGCTGCTTCAGCTTCAGCAATTGAGCGTTCGCGCTGCTTTTTTTGATACTCCTGTCCTAATTTATTTAACTGAACTAAGATACTGCGAATTTGTTTGCGCCCAGAGGAGAGTTTAGAATCAGCAAATTCAATTTCACTCAGCCGTAGGTTAATTGCTATCAGCCTTGTTAGTCCAGATTGCTGGGCATCCTGCTCATTTTCAATTTCAATTACCAAGTTTAATAAGTTAGGTGGTCCTGGCATGACTTCGGCAGATGCTTCTGATGCAGCCGCAGCTACTTCTAAAATTGGTTCTGGTAACTTTTTGGGTAAAATACTAATTTTTTGAAGCAAAACATTGGCATCATGAGAGACTTTTTTGAGAGTATATTGGATTAACTTCTCTAAGCTCTGTTGCCAAGCTGCCAGTTCCATCGGGTTAGCAGGGTCAGTAAATTTTATAATTAAGGGAAGTTTGCCAGCACGATTTCCCTCCATAGCAAACTTTTCAAAACGGATTTTAGATTGTGGATTTTTGTCATCATCCACATCTTCCGCATCACCTACATCTCCCTCATTACTCGCATCTTCTCCAGCTACCTCCGCTACCTCATCACTTGCATCTTTCCCAGTTACCTCTGCTACCTCATCCTGATGTTCTTCATTATTAATAAAAGTCAGCAACTGCTCAGCTGCTTGTTGTCCCAACTTACGGATGGCTTGTTGCAATTGTTGCCGCTGATTCAATGACAAACTCAGGAAATTTTCGGAATAACCTTGGGTACACAGGTGATACGTTGCCAGAATCAACTGCTGGCGAACGGCTTGCCCTAACATGCTTAAATAACTAGCATAAGCAGTTTGAAGTTCTGCCGCGATCGCTTTTATCGCTTCTTTCAGCAGTGCAATATCTCGATCAATTCGCTCGATTGCTCTAGCCATATCTTTTCTTTATAGTCCATCTAAGCCCAATAATGGTACAAATGTACGTATCTATTTTAAAATAAACATTCCTAGGATTTGCAATTTTGCGGTAAGTATAGCAAATCTCCTGCAAATAGCAGTCTAAAAGCCTGTTTCTCAGCTTTATCACCTGCAAAGGAACTTGACTTAGCACAAATTTTAAACATCTATCTTAACTAGAGGCTCTTAATTATCTCTAATCAAGACTAATAAAATACAGGCCAGCATAGTTTGCCTGGCCTGTATTTTAATAAGTCATCTGTCTTTAATCATTTGTTCTTAGTTCTAATCACAAATGACCAATGACAAATGACAAAATTACTTAGTACCCATTTGTGCAGCAACTTCCTCAGCAAAGTTACTTTCTTGCTTTTCAATGCCTTCACCTAAGACATAGCGCACAAAACGTTTGATTTTGATGTCTTGACCTAGCTTAGACTTAACTTGCTTCACTAAATCTTCCACAGAAATGCTCTGATCTCTAATGAAAGGTTGATCTAGCAAAGCAAATTCTTTCAGGCGTTTTTCAATCCGTCCCTGAACAATCTTTTCTTTGATGTTCTGGGGTTTGCTAGCTAAATCATCCCGCCCCATTTCAACTTCTGTTTCTCTAGCAGCAACTTCGGTGGGGATTTCGTCTACACTGACATACTCGACATTTGGGCAAGCAGCTACTTGCATA
The DNA here is from genome assembly GCF_002154725.1 of Nostoc sp. 106C. Lineage (GTDB taxonomy): Bacteria > Cyanobacteriota > Cyanobacteriia > Cyanobacteriales > Nostocaceae > Aulosira. The sequence goes on from NZ_MTAW01000124.1 coordinate 15,061, forward strand.
GCGGCGTTCCGTGCTAAACCTTGGAACTCTTCATTGCCAACTACAGCATCAGTTTCGGAGTCTACCTCAACCAAAACACCAACTCGACCGCCAGTGTGAATATAGCTGTCTACTATACCTGATTTGCCTTCTGCTAGTGAAAAATTGACAAAGCGGCGTACCTTGATATTTTCACCCAAGGTAGTAATGACTTGCTTGATGAAATCTTCTACGGTCAAGCTTTGGTCTTCAATATAGGGTTGAGTTAACAAAGACTCAACACTATCAGCAGTTACTGCTTGCTTTGCCAGATTCTTAACTAGAGCCTTAAAAGCATCGTTACGGGCAACAAAATCAGTTTGGCAGTTAACTTCTATGAGTACACCCACCTGAGAGCCAGGTTGAATGTAGGTATCTACTAGACCTTCTGCTGCAATGCGATCGCCTTTTGTACCTCCTTTAGCGATGCCCTTTTGCCGCAACCAATCTATGGCTTTTTCAAGGTCGCCATCATTTTCTTGTAGTGCTTTTTTGCAGTCCATCATGCCAGCATTGGTTTTTTGGCGTAGCTCTTGGACTTGTTTTGCAGATATTTCCGCCATGTTGCCTCAATTCCTACTTGACCTCGAGTTGTAATCGCTCACGGGTGTTGAGTATTTCTATCTTACTCAGGGCGATGAAAAGTATGAAGTGTAAACTATGAAGGATAAAATTTCATCCTTCATGCTTTAGCCTATTCTTCGTCGTCTTCGTCGCCAGAAGCATATGAGCCAGTTAGCTCAGTTTCTTCATAATCGTAATCGTCCTCACCACCCTCGTAATCTTCATAATCTTCTTCTGCATCCAGCTGACCATGACGACCTTCATAAATCGCGTCTGCCAATTTGCCGACGATCAGCTTAATTGACCTGATGGCATCGTCATTTGCTGGGATGGGAATATCTACTACATCGGGGTCACAGTTTGTATCCAACATCGATACAATCGGAATTGCCAGTTTTTGGCATTCTTGAACTGCGTTATACTCCCGCCGTTGGTCTACAATCACCACAACATCGGGCACTTTCCGCATGGTTTTAATGCCGCCCAAATATTTCTGAAGCTTCGCCATTTCCCGGCGTAACATTGAGGCTTCTTTTTTCGGCAACAAGTCCAAGGCTCCGGTTTCTTCCCGGCGTTCCAAATCTTTCAGGCGGTCTACCCTAGTTTTGATAGTTGCCCAGTTGGTCAACATTCCACCCAACCAACGCTGGTTAATATAGTGGGAACCACAGCGACTGGCTTCTTGGGCAATAATACCTGCTGCTTGGCGCTTGGTGCCGACAAACAGAAATTTTTTCCCTTGTTCAGCTTGTGTACGCATATAACTATACGCATCTTCCATCAACTGGGCAGTTTGCACCAAGTCGATGATGTGTACACCATTGCGGGAAGTATAGATGTAAGGAGACATTTTTGGGTTCCAACGCCGGGTCTGATGCCCAAAGTGAACCCCTGACTCCATCATTTGAGCCAATGAAACGACTGGCATATATTTTTTACTCCGATTCGGGTTAAACCTCCACCCAGGCGTATTTCCCAACGAGGAAACACCCGAATTCCTGGATGTGCGAGATTAATGAACTATACTAGGCTAGCACATTTAGACTCATGGGTATGGGGAGCGTTGACAAATGCCCAATTATCCAAGTTTCATGAATGCTGCATTTGGGCGTAGGCTTCGTAAACACCCTTGACGTTATACCAATTAAGAAAAATCCGGGCAACTTCCAAAGCTAATTGAGGTTTACCTAGATTAATTAGCCATTGCAAAAACGGTGCCATTGTCCGTTCATTAAGCGCGCCATTTAGGGATAGTATGCCCCAAAGCAAACGATGTAACCAAGTCATTTGAATCATCATCCGCACTTCCCAAGTGGGATGTTTTTGATAAAACAAAACTCCCATACGTCCGCGTTGAATTTCTTTGTCAATCAAGTTAGGAATTTGTTCTAATTTAAATGCTGGATGCCAATGATAGCCTACAGCTTCCGGACATTTAATCAGTTGTAAACCGATATTTTTGAGCCTTACACCAAGTTCTAAATCTTCCCAGCCATAAAGTTGAAAGCCAGTATCAAAAAGTCCAGCTTTCTCTAACCAATGTTTGGGAATTGCCACATTTCCTGTAGCAAAAAAAGCTGCTGAAAAATCTGTTACTTTATAAGGCTCCGCAGTAGGATTATCGAAATTACAAGTATTAATGACTGCACCGTAAGTAAAAAAGCGATCGCTCGCCAATCTTTTCTGTCCCTGCACTAGCGCATCAGCATGAGCTTGCAAAAAATTTGACAGCACTACTAAATCACTATCAATAAAAATAATTGTGTCTCCTAGTGCTTGTTCTACCCCTAAATTCCGAGCCGCCGCTGGGCCGTTATGGTCTTGTTCAAACCATCGCACATGGGGAAACTCGTCTTTATGTGCTGCCAACCACTCTAAAGTCCCATCAGTAGAACCATCATCTACCAAAACGACTTCATAACCTGTAATCGCAGTTGACTTTGCCAAATCTTGCAATTCTAAGGCTCGGAGGCACTTTTCTAAAATTGATTGGCGATTGTAAGTCGGTATAACAACGCTGAAAAACACAGTCTCACCCACAACACTATTACCCATCTCCAGAATAGGACAACTGTGACGCTAGCCCTGTTCCTGGTCACGTAAACCACAAATTTGTAAATGATACCAAATTACCTAGAAAGTAGGCGATGTTTTAGATATCTTCTATTAAACAATGTGTATTTTTAATTACCTAACTTGAAATTGCCAAAACTTTTTTTAATTAAAATATAACCTATTGTTAATTATTTATATATAAGTTTGTTTCTGATTAATGAATTACTGAGCAATACCATTAATCAGCGATTCAATAATCATGACTGATTCTGAAAATATTTACCTATCACTAAATTTTTTCTGTAATTGCAGAGGAAAGTTTGATGTCTAAATTGAGTCGTAGACAAATTTTAATATTTTTTGCTGGTAGTGTAAGTGCTGCTTTATGGGGAGCAAAAAATTTCAGTACTGCTTCTAGTATTGCAGAAAAGAAAATAAAACCACTCAACTTTACACCAGTCCGGTTACCCCACCCTCTACCAATTTATCAACAATACAAGAATTTTTTACCAACGGGAATAGGGCAGGGAAAAGAATTGAATGTATCTGAGGATATAAAGTTAACTTGCTATAAAGTCATTGATGACGTGGTAGTGCCCCCAGAATATGAACGTTATGTAATTGTGAGTTGGGGCGATCGCGTGTTTTCTAATCAAGAAGAATATGTAGGCTACAACTGCGATTACACTGCTTTTATTCCCCTAAGTAACAATAAAGATGAAGGTTATTTATGGGTAAATCACGAATATGTGAGCTACCCCATGTCTGCTGCCGTAATAGAGGCTGCTGATGATTTAGCTGGACTACCTACCGCCTTTGAACCTGTGATTGGCTGGGCTTTACCTACTAGTAAAAATATTCAAGTTGAAGGAGAATTTTTATATAATCTGGGCGGTTCTATTATTCGGATTTCTCGCAATAAAACTAGCAAGCGTTTTGCGGTTGTTAAAGACGCTAAAAATCGCCGCATTCATGGTCTTTCAGGATTGGGAATTAACAGCCAAAGAACTGACGGCTATCAAAATGTCACTTCTTGGGGAAATCTCAGTTATCAAAAAGGCAACCAAAACTATTTAATTGCTACTGGACCGGCTGCAACTCAAGTTTTTAACCTGAGTACCGATGGATTAGGTAACAAAATTATTGGTACTGCCTACAACTGTTCTGGTGGTACAACACCTTGGGGAACTATTTTATCTGCTGAAGAAAACTTTCAAAATCAAGTTGGTGTCACAGAAGCAGTTAAAAGTGATGGTACTCAAATAGGTTACACCGATGGCACTACTGGCAAAACTTTTGGTTTGGTTGGAGAAAAATATGGCTGGATTGTGGAAATTGACCCCACTAACCCGAAATTCCGTCCCCGTAAACACACTTGCTTAGGTCGTTACCACCATGAAAACGTCGCCATGAGGGTTGCAGCCGGAAAGAAGTTAGTCGCCTACATGGGTGATGACAGACGCGGGGGACATACCTGGAAATTTGTCAGCGCAGGTAAAGTTTCCTCGCCAAGCAGTAAAAGTAATAGCCGATTGTGGGAAGAAGGGACTTTATATGTTGCCCGTTACAACTCAGATGGTACAGGTCAATGGATACCTTTAGTTTTAACTACTGCTACTAATCCGATTGCGCCAACTGTACTGTCTTCCGTGGAATTTGCGGCTTTAGGAAAAGTGCAAAAAGAAGGTCATTTACCCTTACCAAAGCGTAAAGGTATAGCCGGACAAACTGAAGATGGTGGTATATTCAAATGCGATCGCACTAACGAAGTGAAAGTACTACCTGCTTATCAGAATAAGAAATTATCTAACTTTTACACTACCCAAGGTGCGGTTCTGTCTGATGCCTTTTTAGCCGCAAACTTAATCGGGGGAACTCCCACCGCCCGTCCAGAAGATATCGAAATCCATCCGCGTACTCAAGAGGTTTTCATTGCTTATACCGATGGTGCGCCAGGAAGCGATGGTTATCCTGATTCGCGAATTTTCCACGTTGCCAAGTTAAACAATACTGCTAATGCCACGCAGCAGTCAGGAGGATTATACAAGATTATTGAAGATAGTGCCGACGGTACAGGCCTTACCTTCCGCTGGCAGAGATTAGCCCAAGGTGGAGAAGCCGGTTCGGTGTCTGGGGCTGGTTTTGCCAATGTAGATAACTTAGTTTTCGACGATCGCGCTAACGTTTGGGGTGTAACAGATATGTCTACCAACACCCATAACGGTTTTAATACTGGTGCTATTGGTAAGCAAACTACTATCAGTCACACAGCTAGTGGTAACGTTTCCGATTTGACGGGAGTTTTTGGCAATAACTGGCTGTTCTTTATCCCCACCAGTGGTACTAATGCGGGACAGGTAATACCGTTTGCTCACGGGCCAGTGCGTTGTGAAATGACTGGGCCTACTTTTGTGGGGGATACACTGATTATTTCAGTGCAGCATCCTGGTGAAGATTGCCCAATTAACGATGGTACAATGCTGAGCCGCAGTATCGAATTATTAGATTTGAATGGCACTACATTCAATCAAAATCGCACTGTACCTCGTGGTAGTAGTTGGCCTAGTAATATTTCCCCAGCTGACGGTGGTAAAGGTCAATCTACAGGTGTTCCTCGTCCGTCTGTAATTGGCATTCGTCGGAAAAGTTCGCTGGGTAGGTTTATTTAAAAATGGCAATCAGGTGGTATGTATGAATATTCTCCTCTCCACCCTGTCATAAATTTCTAGTAACTATAATCCTCGACAGTTTAATTATTAGAGTTTGCCATTGAATGTAATACATCAAAAAGAATGCGATCGCTTTTTTACTACCTCAAACAATAGACTCTTCTTGTTGGGAATCAAAAACCACTACAAAGCAAGCATCAGGTATAAGTTGCTGGAAACGTTGCAAATATCTCTCTGCATCTGAACGACTGCTTTAAAAGTGATGCTTGATGAAAAACAAGATTTTCACAGTAACCGAAGAGGGATAGATAATTTAAGTTTCAATGTGAAAGTTGCAGCAATTCTAAAGGCTGAGATGGAATGATATATATCAATTCTGCTCCATCAGGTTTAGTTTCTGTTGAGGGAGATAATTTAAGCCACTCATGAAAGCTGATCCCTAGTTGAGATATTGCTTCCACTTCCGTTTGATATGCTTCAAAACGACGATTAGTTTCAATCATTGATTCCATTACTTCTAACGCTTGGGGAAGACGTTTGTAGGCTTCTTCCTTCAAATCATTCTGGCTTGCTCCGAACCATCCTCCTTGAACTTCAATACGAGTTAAAATTGCTGGTGGCAGTGAATCTAACCATCTTTTAGGGTCATGAAATATTTTGAACAGATTCTCACGTTGCATCTCAAAGACTGCATTTTCATCCAAAGCTGGGTTAATCCATTGGTAAATACGAGTTAGTCTTTGCAAATCAATCTGACCTTGGAGCTGAGGCTGTAAATATGCTGCTGGATTAGAAGTAAGTAAAAGGTCAACATATTTATGAATACGAGAACGTACAACTGTTGCCCCTTCTTGGAAGCGGCGAAGTGCTGTATCGTGTTCCTCTAATTCTAAATAGCAACGAGCTTCAGCCAGGTAAGCTAAAGATAAAGTCAGTAAATATTCATCAGCAATTTGGCTTTTTTGTTCAATTTCAGTATCCGTATAGTCGGTGTAGATATGTTCTGCCTCTAAAAATCGGTTTATAGCCTGTAGAGCACTACTCCTGCGATTTTCAGCTTTACTCATTGTGAAAGCATTAATAGCTAAATCAAGCGCAGCACGAAAATTAGCATAGAAACTCAGGTCAATTTTACGGTTCATTTTGTTTAATAGTTCTTGCGCTTCTTGTAACCGTTTCTCTAGTTCTTTGAGCCTTTGTGCTATCACAGCAAAGCCCATAACTGAAACACCCAAATTCAGTACACTACTAGCAGTAGTTAGCTGTAAAATTCCTTGAGTTAGTTGTATACTTTGCCCAATTTCTCCTAACTGATTTTCAATCCCACTCAATCGCCCGTTAACATTAGCAAATCCTTTTCCGGAAATAGCTACATTAGCAACCGTTCCAAGCAAATTAACCCCAGAGATAGCTATGTTTCCTATACTTGCTTGTTCGACTCCACCTAAACGCTCGTTGACATCAGCTAATCCTTTTCCTGTCACAGCCGTATTAACCCCCGAAGCAGCAAGATTTGCTCCAGAGAAAATAAGGTTGAGTAAATTATTAGGGGAACTACCTAGAGTTGTTATTTGGGAACTTTGTCCAGTCATATCCCTTAACCAAGTAACAACTTGCTTACTTCCTACATCCCGAATTACACCCCCAACTCGTTCAAATGTACCATCTGCTAGCCCTTTGACAATCCAATCAGCAAGCATAAAAGTTACATTGAGAGGTATCATAATCTTCTCCTCGTTGTTAAACGCTGATTTTCAGTAGCGCTTTACTCAGTTTTCCCATCACACCTTTAGCATCTAACAATTATTTACTAAAAAAATGTATGCGCCCCAGAGCAAATGCTGCTGAGGCGCACACATCAATTAATTTTGAAATTTACGACTTAGTGACCAATTAAAAATCAAGGTAATCGGCTAAACTGCACCACTATTTTTATGAAATAGAATCGCTATCGTTTTGACAATTAGCTTGAAATCGTACAGTAAACTCCAATTTTTTTGATACTGCAAATCTAAGCGAATTACATCTTCAAAACTGCGTACTTTCGACCTTCCATTTACTTGCCATTCGCCAGTCATACCAGGTTTAACATCCAAGCGTTGCCATTCAGGTACTTCATAGCGTTCTACTTCATCAGGCGTGGGTGGTCTTGTACCAACTAAGCTCATATCTCCTTGAAGAACATTCCAAAATTGCGGCAATTCATCTAGACTAGTTCGCCGTAAAAACCGCCCTACCCGCGTCACTCTGGGATCGCTCTCATTCTTGAAGAAAGCACCTTGTACTTGGTTTTGCACTTGGGATTTTTTGGCTTCTGCATCCACACACATGGAGCGAAATTTCCAAATCTCAAAGCGCTTTCCCATCCAACCACAGCGGGTTTGGCTAAAGAAAATCGGTCCCGGATCGTCAATTTGAATAGCAACCGCAATGGGAACTAGTAAAATGCCTGTTATTACCAAACCTATCACTGCCCCAACAATATCAAGCAACCGTTTCATCCAAGACGCCACAGAAGGATGAGTAGTAGGTAGCTGCTCAACCTTACGAGAAGAAAATACCTGAGCATCTTGGGGATCGTGTTGTTGTTTTTGCGGTAAAATACCCAATGATTCAATTGGAAGAACTTGATCCAATCCTGTGAGGTTTAGGACTGCCATTACTGGAGGATTTACATTACGTAGTATAAATAATACTTGTTTTTCCTTGGCAGTTTTGAAATTACTGACCAGAGCACCTAAACCACTACTATCCATAAAAGTAGTTTGGTGAAAGTCAATGATTATTTGCTTGAGATGTGGATTTGCCTGGATTAGCTCTTGGCAAGTTTGCTTAAAGCCTACGGCCTCAAGCACGCTTAACCGAGCCGGAACCGGCACTATTGCTGTTTCATTTAAAGAAGTAACTGGAACGACCTCTTTTGGTTGGCTAGTCATGAAGCTCTGCACTTTAGTTGCCGTGTAAATGTAAGCTGCCAAACATTAATTTGTCCTCATGTAATTACCTATCCTCATCTACAATTAGGAGGAATCAGGACTAATTGTTTAGTTAATTGGGAGAGATGGTAGATTGCCAGTGACGATTCACAATAGAACAAGAGGCTAAAAAACTTACTTGCTTTCGTGAAGACGCGGCGCGATCGCGTTGATATCATCCCATGACTGCTAAAACTACGGTTAAAACTACTGCACGCCTGATAGAGGTCTTTTCCGCTATTCAAGGGGAAGGACTGAACGTTGGGACACGTCAAATTTTTATTCGCTTTGCTTTTTGTGACTTACGTTGCCACTTTTGCGATAGTGCCCACACTTGGAATGCACCCTCTACCTGTAGGATAGAGCAAACCCCTGGAATCCGAGATTTTGAAGTGCACTCCAATCCTATCCCACTACCCACCTTATTAGAATGGGTTGAACGGCAAAATTTACCTTCTCTACACGATAGCATTAGCTTAACTGGAGGCGAACCACTCCTTCATGCCCCATTTTTGGCTCTATTTCTACCGCAAGTGCGCTCTCTTACCAATCTACCCATATATTTGGAGACTGGAGGCCATCGTCCAGAACAGTTGGCAATAATTCTGCCCTACTTAGACTCCGTAGGTATGGATTTTAAGCTACCTAGTGTTAGCGGTGAAAGCTATTGGTACGAACACGCACAATGCCTGAAATTATGCCACGGCTCACATTTAAATGTTTTTGTCAAGATAATTGTTTCGCAAACAACAGACCCAACTGAGTTGGAACGTTCAGCTTTGTTGGTGGCAGGTGTTAGTCCCGATATTCCAGTGTTTTTACAACCTGTCACGCCTTTAGTTGCGTCTGAACAATTAACGGACATACCTATACTTGCCCCTTCTCCAGAACAGGTTTTGAAGTGGCAAGCTTTAATGAAGAAGTTTGTAAAGCACGTGCGTGTTGTGCCTCAAACTCATAAAATGTTAAATCAGCTTTGAAAATTGCTGAGTGCTTTCCTAAGTAGCGAGTGTTGAGTGTGAACTACCTGTTACTCGTTACTTAGAACTCAGCACTGCTTAAAATCCACCTTCATCTACTGTTTTAGATTTAGCTTTTGCTTTATTAGCACTGCGTTTGAGAGCTGAAAGCCTTGCTTCATATCTAGACCGCTGACGCTTACTAGGAGTGTTATCAATCAAGGTTTTTAAGGCGCTACCCAGACTCTTGTAGGCATTAGGGAGGCTATAACCAAAGCGAGTTGCAAGAGCGATCGCTTTGTCATCAGCATCAACTAATTCTTTGAGTTGCTTTTCCCCATTATTTTTTTGGTATAGTCGCCAGCCGGAAACGCCACAAAGTGCTAATGCTAAAACCAGTAACAATCCATCCTGTACCCACAACTCACCTACAGCACCACCTAAACCGATAGCCAGTGCTGCCATTTCCCAACCATCTTTGGGAATTGTGTCATTTTGAATGCGGGCGACTTCGTGCCAAAACAGCAGATTACGCTGATCCATTGCGAGGGTATCCCATTTCACCAGGTCAATTTGAATTTCTACCTGGTCTTTACCGATTTCTTCGCTGCGGATCAGGGGTGGATTGACCTCAGTTGTGCCTTCAACCGTGACCCAGCTCTGCAATTCTGGCGGTAGTAAGCCTTTCAACCGCCGAAGTTCACTCATTTCCGCTTTGGCAGAGGAGGTTGCATAGGATGTCATAAAATCCAGCCCTAGAAAAATTCAGTATATAGTGAGGGTATCACTTTGGAGTATAGCTATTTCAGTGATGATCCGCCTCACTCGTTGGGAAAACTTCCCCGCTTTTTCCTAGCTTCCATTGCTTTTTCTAGGATTTCTAATAATCCAGGAGCCTCTTCTTGAATACTCAGTAACAGCCTTTCCCCAAGTTCTATATTCCCTGGATCTAGGCCTGTTTCCATTACTTCTTTCAAGCGTGGCATCGCTATGCTGTCAACAATCTGAATTAACCCGCTTAAACAACGGTTAAATTGCTTTTCTGTGAGAATCGAGTCTTCTAACGGAAACTCGATAATGGCACGGATTTCACCATCTGATGGATCATACTCCCATTGCAGCATCTTGGTTTCCCAAGAAATAGCCAGCATTGTCTGTAGAATAGCTCCCTTATGAGGATGCTCTTGAACTCCAGCCAGAACTTGAGGAGCAAATACCCGGAAAAATTTTCCCTCCTCATCCAATTGAACAACTATCAGGAAGTCTTCAAGGTGATCAGCTTCCACACCTGTGATAATCCGGTCTTCTTCGTCATCAAAACGATATTCCCAACCAAGGTTGTCTAAGTATTTAGCAATCTGTTTCAGATTAGCTCCCATAAAAGCCTCATAAGGAACGGTGGAGCAGCTGTTACCAAACCTAGTTTAACCTGCTAGTGGCAGATGCCTAGATTAATGCAATTACTTCTGCTTTCATTTAAGTATGCAATCAAGCTCTCGTTTATTAGCCAAACTAGTAACGTTGCGTGAAATTCAAATTTACCTATAGAGAGGAAACCGCTGTTGGAGTATATAGAAAAAACTATATTCTCAGCTTTTGATATCTTTTTCCATAGCACTGCAATAATTTGATTATAGATTTAACTAGATTCCTTGAAATAAGTTAAAATTCGCAATATTCTATATTATTTCACATTAAGCTTTAGCAAAAACATGAGACTTGAGTAAGATAAATAGAAGCTTCGATTCGCAGTGCCAAATATTCTGTAATCAAATCTAGTGGCTCATAGCATTGATAAGAAGCTGAAGCTTTGATATTAGTGAAGCCGGCTTGTCGTAGCAATGCTTTTAAGTTTCTACCCATATAAGGATTGCCATGATTCTGCTGGTGGAGTCAGTTGTAATAAGAAATTGCTCGATCTAGTTCTGATGCGATTGGTGCAATCATAAATCCACCCCAATCAGGACTACGTAAATCAACGATCCCTCCTGGTTTGAGAACTCGCATAATTTCTTGTAAACCTTTCATTAGTTAATGAAGATGCTCAAACAATACATGGAAAAAAACAGCATCAAAAGAATTATCTAAAAAGGGTAGGGCGTAGAAATTTGCTTCTTGGAAGTGAGTATTACCAACAGCTTGATTAATAGCGTTTTCAGCAGCAATAGAGATTTGAGCAGCTTCTCGATCAATACCTGTAACTGTACCAGGAGCTATTGCTCTTGCTAAACCCAAAGCGATCGTACCAGGGCCGCAACCACAATCTAGCAATTTCATCCCAGGACAAAGATCAGGTGTGAAAAAAGCCACATGACTATCTACAGTGCGATTTGCCATAAAATTGGTCGCATTGCTGGAATAGCCTGGAGTATATTTTTCTGGCATGGCTTTAACTACTTTCTAAGTATGTATTGGTTTTGTATGAGTTAACCACTACTCAGCAAGAGCAAGCTTTAAAAGATGGCCGTATTCATGTGGGTTTTGCCCATCCACCTTTGGAAGACAAAACTTTCTCTCAACAGTGCATTCAGCAAGAAGCTTTAATTGTGGCTTTGCTGGAGAGTCATCCCGTAGCTCAACAAAAATCTATAGCAGTGCGATCACTAGCTGATGAGTTTTTTATCGTGTTTCCTCACCATTTAGAGCCAGGGCTTTACAACCAAATTCTAAGTCTTTGCCAGCAAGCAAATTTCAGCAGCCCTAAAGTTACTCAATAAGCTAACCAGATGCAGACAATTATATTGAGCTGGTGTCAGAGGGAATGAGAATTGCGATCGTACCATCCTCTTTGCAAAATCTTCAAAGGGGCGGCGTAGTATACAGTGGTGTCAACTTAACGTGAAACCCGCTCTTGTGCAAGGTTTCGCCCTCACCCCCAGCCCCTCTCCCTGTGGGTGAGAGGAGCAAGAGATTTAGTTCCCCATCTCCCCTAGGGCTAATTCATTGTCAAAAGAGAAAAAAGCTGTTCGAGATCATGACACAGAAATCGAAGTGCTTTGGTCAGTGAGCGATAACCCTTTGCTCGGAGCAGATTAATCACGAAAGTACGCATAATTGACCAGTTAGTAGCAGCATTATAAGTACGAATGGGAGCAATATCTTCGCCAAAAACGACATCTTTGACCCAATGTAATCCGTTTTCGATGTCTCGATGTCCACGAATAGCATGAGCAAAGTTGATGGCAGATGCTTTGAGACTACTCAAGTAATAACTGAATGTGTGAAAATCTTGGCCATCTCTTGTACCCCGACGCTCAACGGCAATCAAACTTTGCGCCTTGTCCCAACTAGGGTCAATTCCACATAGTTGATCATAGACTCTGACAGTGCGTTGAACGACACGTCCACGTGTCTGTTCTAGTTGAGTGTTAATAGCAGTTGGGAGAAGTTTTTGTGTGAGGGTTCGTGCATAACTCAAGAGTTTAGGTTGATTGCCTTTAATGCCAACGAGGTCATCATTGCCACTATTGACAATTAACTGCACAGTTTTTTTTGACAATGCAAAGCGTCAAAGCTCAAAACCACATCTGTGAGGTTCAAAGTCTCTAGTAGTTGTTGTACGACTTTGATTTCGCTTTGTTCATTGTTCTCAAATTGCTTTAAGGCTATGACTACTCCTTGCTGATGACTATATACCGAAACAACATTGACAAAGTTTTGCTAGGACTGATTGTGTCCAGTGACTGTACTTTTGATTCCTTTGCCATCTACTGCTAACCACTCTCCCACTTGGATTTTAGTATCGACTTGCGCCCATCCCACAAAGCAGTCTGTGAGTTTTTCAGGCGTCTAATTGCTCAAACAGTCTGCGAAATGTCGAATCACGCCAGGTTACGCTTGTGTGTGACCCCTAAATGTTCACACAATCCTTGATAATGTCGCACACAAAAATCTTCTAGTGCCGCATATCCGTAGCATTGACTTAATGTTCCTAATATCACTAATAACAACATCACCCATAATGGATAACGTTTTCCACGTGCGGCACGATAATCTTCTATACCTTGTAATGCTGCTATCAAACTACTACTCATCTCACACTAAAATCTACTTAAGGTAGAGATGATTTCTAGTTTAATTTTTCTCTCACTACAATGAATTAGCCCTACCCTGGAGAAGGGGTTAGGGGATGAGGGCGCGAGGTATTTGTACAACGCCCGCCCTATATCGCTTTTAGCTTAAGTTGACACCAATGCGTAGTATATTGCCCCTTATACGAACAAACACCACTAGTAGAAACTTCTGTAGCATGGCAGCGAGAAAATATCATGCCAGATCCCAAGAAGTTTCTGCAAGTTGTAAGTAATATATGTGGTCAATCGATTAAAGAATTAATCTAATAAAATCTGCACCCTGATGGAGATTCGCTTAGTAAATCATTAACAATTCAGCACGAGAAATTTATATTTATTCACTTTTAAAACGCTATATTGATAGTCTATACAATTTGACAATATTCAAAGAAATAGCTATAGAGTTATACACAGTTAAGTCTAGATTATTGAGATCTAGAATTATTAGTAACTTCTCTGGCATTTAAACTCTCAACTCACTCTTTTATGATCTTCTTCAATTTAGCAGGCTCTTATAAAAAATTTGCCTTAATAAAATTTTAATAGTGGAGCTAAGTTTTCAACATATATTCACCTAATCTATACAGTGTATATCATGTAGTATTTTACATGATTGTTAGGCGTGTAATTGCTATATACTTACGCCTACTCTGTAAATTGAAATTTTGAGACTGCTAGGGCTAAAACTTCTTATCCCATATGCTTTTTATAACTTTATATAAAGTTAATTTGATAATTTTTTAAAGTATTTTTAACCAAGAATGAGAGAGATTATACTTAAGTAATACTACTCTGTATAAAAAACCAAAATTTATTTTTTATTAAAAAATGGATTAAGTATCATCTACGCATATGTCGTCAACTTTCACTCAATCTTTAAGGAGATTTTAATGACAGAAAAAGAGTATACAGAGAGAATTAATTAGGGTGCTTCAGAACGTCAAAAAATCTTGGGAAAAATATTGTTTTTGAATAAAAGCCAGATAATCTGACTAATTTGTTATGCGGATTTTGATTTACTCCTACAACTACTATCCAGAGCCAATTGGTATTGCCCCGCTGATGACGGAATTAGCAGAGGGACTGGTTAAGCGGGGACATCAGGTGCGTGTAGTCACAGCTATGCCTAACTACCCTGAACGTCAAATTTACCAAAGCTATCGGGGCAAGCTATATCTCACCGAATCCAAAAATGGAGTTCAAATTCAACGCAGTTATGTTTGGATTCGCCCACAACCAAACTTGATTGATCGGATATTGTTAGATGCTAGTTTCGTAGTCACCAGTTTTTTGCCTGCAATCATAGGCTGGCGACCAGATGTGATTATTTCAACGTCACCATCTCTACCTGTTTGTGTTCCGGCTGCTCTTTTAGGATGGTTGCGTAACTGTCCTGTGATTTTAAACCTTCAAGATATTTTGCCGGAAGCAGCTATTCATGTAGGGTTATTGAAAAATAAATTTCTCATCAAGCTGTTTACTAAATTAGAGAAATTTGCTTATCAAAGTGCTACTAAAATTAGTGTTATTGCTGATGGATTTGTAGAGAATTTGCTAAATAAAGGTGTACCATCTCATAAAATTGTGCAAATTCCTAACTGGGTTGACGTCAATTTTATTCGCCCTTTGTCTAAAGAAGATAACCAATTTCGTGAAATACACAATCTCAAAGATAAATTTGTAGTTCTATACTCAGGAAATATTGCTCTAACCCAAGGGTTAGAAACAGTGATTAAAGCTGCTGCTATGTTACGCCATATTCCAGACCTTGTATTTGCGATCGCTGGTGAGGCTAAAGGTTTGCAGAGATTGCAACAGGAGTGTCTCAATTATGGTGCAGATAATGTTTTGTTGCTACCATTTCAACCCCGAGAACATTTGCCACAGATGTTAGCAGCGGCGGATGTTGGTTTAGTTGTGCAAAAGAAAAATGTTGTATCCTTCAATATGCCCTCAAAAATACAAGTATTAC
Organism: Nostoc sp. 106C; assembly: GCF_002154725.1. Taxonomy (GTDB): domain Bacteria; phylum Cyanobacteriota; class Cyanobacteriia; order Cyanobacteriales; family Nostocaceae; genus Aulosira. The sequence continues at coordinate 30,346 of NZ_MTAW01000124.1, forward strand.
TTGCCAGCGGACGGGCATTGATTGCATCTGTACCTGACAATGGTACGGCAGCAAGAGCTATTAAACAAAGTGGTGGCGGATTTGTTGTTCCTCCCGAAGATCCCAAAGCTTTAGCAAATGCGATTCTAGACTTGTACCAAAATCCGGAGAAAGTCAAAAATCTGGGTTATAAAAGTCGCCAGTATGCTGTTGAACAATATGCTTTTGAGCAAGCTTTAAATCAGTATGAAAACTTGTGTTACTCATTAACAGAGGATGCTCAAGTAATTAAATCCACAACTGTCTCGAAACAGGAAGTTTAATATTGCATAGCGAGTATCAGCTCCTGTCTAAGCATTAGCGGACAGGAGTATTTCGCTATGTTAAGTTTTAGCAAGCAATTTGAAGAAACTATTATCGCTTACTATTAACTGTATGTAACCAACCTCTACTAAGTATGAGTTGGCTATACTTTGTACTTATTTGGAGATAGTGCTTAAATCCTCAATCTAGGACAAGTATTTGATTTTTGAAATACACGTAGGAGAGCCACTGCGTTGATGTTAGCTTAGCAGTAGCAACTTAGGAGCGTCGGAGTTAGTTCCCCGTGGGACCCCGATTCCCGCACTTGTATACGTCCGGCGGGGGACTACTCTACCCTTCTCCTGCGGAGACGCTACGCGTAGCTTGCTTCCCCGTAGGGGTACGGAAATGGCTTTGGCGAACGAGAACGCTTAACGGCGAACCCGCAGAGTAATAACTGGCTTTGGGCAATGCTCACCCTATTAAGTGTACAAAATTTTTTCAAATATCAAACCTGATTCCTACGCAGGACTTTAATGCTAAATAATACCTTTGGGTGATAAAATATATAGCTTTAGGTTCACTGTAATATATTTCTCAAGATGTATTGTAAATTTGTAATTATTCATAGCCAATGTTGCTGCTTAAAAAGTGTTACTTGATTGATTTACGTACCATATCCATCGATAATTAGGTTTTGCTTGCAGAGTAAGCTTGATTAGCAACAAACCATCTTTGGTCTAAACAGAGATCAAGCAAGACATTTAGCACATGTACTTTTACTCTGCTTGGCTTCTATCCAAGTTTCTAACCCAATTAGCTAACTCATCTGGTTCTGCTTGATTGCTGAGTTCCAAATCCAAACAGACGATTTTTTTGTTAGTATGCAAAAAAACAGTTTAAACAGCTACAACTTAATTGGTTGTTAGGAATTGTAAAAAAATGTAACAAAAGGCATAAAGCACCTGAGGTTTAATGTCTGATTATTTCCAAGGAGATTTCCCAATACAATCCGTATCGTTGAAAAAGAGTGCGGCCACAAGCCCACAACCCCATATAGAAGAAGCAAGTAGAAAATTAGCGATAACTATTGCCGAAGCAGCATCAGACCGCAAAGCAGGAGAGATTTTATTGCTCAGAGTGGCGGATGTATCTTACCTAGCAGATTACTTTGTGATGATGACTGGCTATTCTAGGGTACAAGTAAGGGCGATCGCAGAAGCAATTGAAGAAAAAGTAGGAACTGACCTGCAACGACATCCCTTGCGAACAGCAGGTAAAGCAGAAGGTAGTTGGGTGTTGCAAGACTACGGTGAAGTGATTGTCCACATCATGATGCCCAAGGAGCGGGAGTTTTATAATTTAGAAGCGTTCTGGTCTCATGCAGAACGTCTAGAACTTCCAACATCCGATGACGGTGGGGGTAAGCCAAAATGATCAAATCCTCGGTTTTCAATTGCCCAGTTCCGACTGAACAACAACCACTTAATGAGTACGAAGAATTAAAAACATCTTGGCTGTTTCGTGATTGTGCCTTAAATTGGCGCGAGCAGATCGCGAAAATGCTGTGGATTTGGAGTTTATCGTGGGTGGTGGCTGGTCCAGTAGCAGCAGCCAGTTTTCCACCACATAAGCACATTGCCCAATTTATTCTTTGTGGCGCAGCAGGCGCGAGTATTGGAGTATTACTTTTACTAGTACGATTGTACTTAGGCTGGTTTTATGTGAGCGATCGCCTGTTCAGCCCAACAGTATTTTATGAAGAGTCTGGTTGGTATGATGGTCAAACTTGGACAAAACCAGAGGAAGTACTAAACCGCGATCGCTTAATTGCCACATATGAAATCAAACCTATTCTCCGGCGCTTGCAACTAACCTTTGCTGGCTTGGCAGGAATGTTTCTTGCTGGTAGTATAGTTTGGCATTTGTTGTAAATATTCATTGGTCATTAGTCATTAGTCATTAGTTTTAGACAAAGGACAAATGACAAATAACTCATGACAAACAAATAATAAAAAATAACCAAAAAGTGATAGATTTTAACCCATGACAATGGGAAAACGAACTCAAGCCGCAGCCTTGGAAGTCAGGTTGCTACGCGAAGGCATTATTGAATCGAAGCATATAGTCCAAGCTGTTGTATGCGACGAACGCGGGCGGGTTTTGTCCGTTGCCGGTAATGCTGAAACTGCTGCATTTGTCCGTTCAGCACTTAAACCATTTCAGGCTCTCGCAGTTACATCCACAGGTACGCTAGAACGTTACGACCTCAGCGATCGGGATTTAGCAATCATTACTAGTTCCCACAAAGCCAGCATTGAGCAGGTAAGACAAGTATTTAATATCCTGTGGCGGGCCGATCTCGATCCAAGCACGCTCCAATGCCCAATTCCTGAAGGTAAACGGAGTCCTCTAGAATACAATTGCTCTGGTAAACATGCGGGAATGTTAGCCGTTTGTCAACAACGCCACTGGCCTTTGACTAATTACTTGGAACGCAAACACCCAGTGCAACAGTTAATTCTCAGCAAGGTAGCAGAGTTGCTGCGAATGCCATCTGAGGAATTTATCGGCGTTCATGACGATTGTGGCGCACCAACTTATCTGATGCAAATTGGTCAGATGGCTTCTCTATATGCTTTGCTAGCTTCTGGTAAGACTTTGGATATGGAGCGTATTGTCCGTGCTATGACTCATCACCCCACAATGGTAGCTGGAGATGGAGAATTTGATACGGAACTGATGCGCTTAACCCCAGGGGAATTGGTTAGTAAAGCAGGTGCAGAAGGGGTGCAGTGCATTGGTAGGCTTGGGGAAGGCATGGGATTAGCAATTAAAGTCATAGACGGGGCAAAGCGAGCAAAATACGCAGTTGCTATTCACTTACTTCAGCAAATGGGCTGGATTACTCCCAGCGTGGCAGAAAGCCTAGCTGAAAAGTTTATGATTTTGGGAAAATACAAGCGTTTAGAAGTTATTGGAGAATTATCACTTTTGTAGTTGCCAAATCCTAGACTTTGCGGTTATACTAAAAAAGTGAAGAAACAACGCGGGATAGAGCAGCCTGGTAGCTCGTCGGGCTCATAACCCGAAGGTCAGTGGTTCAAATCCACTTCCCGCCACCAACTAGAAGTTAAAACAAATCCCTGCAATCTGTAAAGGTTGCAGGGATTTGTTTTATTCTGGAGTAGAAGCCGTCAAAAAAGCGCGGAGAGTCATGGTTGTGAAGTTGCAACGACCAATTTTAGTGGGAGGATTGGGACTGTCCTTTTCTCTGTGGATGTTAGACAGTTGGCACGAATCCATAGTGCAAGTCAGTGAGTTTGGTTTATTGAGTGCTTTGGCAGTCGGTGGTGGATTGTGGTTATTCCAGAAAAATCGCCCGAAAGCTAATTTAGAGCAGCCAGATAGTCTGCTTGTAGAGCGGGCAGATGTGGAAAGTGCGATCGCCAAAGCTGAAGCTGTAATTAACCAACTGGCACAAGAAGCAGAAAATCATACAGCCCTAGGGAATTTACGAGAACAAGTTACCCAATTACTTTTAGAAATAGATAGGCAAGAAATTAAACTAGCTGTTACTGGTGGCAAATCAGCGGGTAAAACCACTTTGATTGAAGTTTTAAAGTCTAGCTGGCAGGAAGAATTACAGCAAAAAATCAGCTTCCAAGAGACAGCGCCTTTATTTATAAAAGCTGGTGACAAGTTAGATATAGATGTTTTGGTAGAAGTACAAAAATCTGATTTCGTCTTGTTCCTCACCAACGGGGATTTGACAGATTCAGAATTTCAAACTTTACAGCAGCTAAAAGCCGCGAATCAGCCTAATATACTGGTCTTCAACAAACAAGACCAGTATTTACCTGATGAACGCGCTAGCATCTTGCTGTCATTGAAACAACGGATGCAGGAAAATTTAGTTGCAACATCCGCGTCTCCCATTCCTATCAAAGTACGGAAACATGAGACTGACGGTACGGTACAAGAATGGTTGGAACAACCAGCACCAGATATCCAGCCTTTGAAACAGCAACTGAGTGAAATTTTAGCCAAGCAATCACAGAAGTTAGTGTGGGCAACAACGATCAGAAAAGCTAAGTTGCTGAAAGCTGAGGCGAAAAACTGGTTAAATGACATCAGACGCGATCGCGCTACCCCAGCTATAGAACAATATCAGTGGATAGCTGCTGCTGCTGCCTTTGCTAACCCAGTCCCAGCGCTTGACGTTCTGGCAAATGCTGCCATTAATGCCCAGATGGTAATGGATTTAGGTAATATCTATCAGCAGAAATTTTCCTTGGAACAGGCGCAAACCGTAGTTGGAACAATGGGAAGTTTAATGCTGAAGCTGGGTTTAGTGGAACTTTCCACAAAAGCTGTTAGTACTGTTCTCAAAAGTAACGCCGTCACCTTTGTGGCTGGTGGCGTAGTACAGGGGGTAAGTGCAGCTTATCTCACCAGAGTAGCTGGGTTAAGTTTAGTAGAGTATTTCCAACAACAGGAAATAGCCCTAGATTCTGGTAATAATTTGAATTTGGAAAAGTTGCGGCAAACTTTACAAAATGTCTTCCAGCAAAATCAGCAGATGGCTTCTCTGCAAGGTTTTGTTAAACAAGGTGTAAAGCGTTTGTTACCAGAAGTTGCTGTTGAGAAAGCTGTAGGATAATTTCACGCAAAGGCGCGATGTTCTTTTTAGCGTCTTTGCGTGCAAATAATTTTAATAAATAGTCAAATTACAGGAATAGAAATTATAAAAGTATTGAGCAAATACTAATTCACAAATATTTTCAAATTAAAAGCTATCTAAATCATTGTCAGAGTATGCCGCGCCTACAAATGCTGGAATAGCCGCAGCTTGCTTCTCAATTAGCTCTAACAAGGCATTATTGCAGCGTTCTGCAATTTCTGGATATTTATTAGCATACCATTCTAGTGATGTGACAGCACAAGGGTCGCTAAGATCAAAGCCAAGTTTCATCAATTCTTCGGTTTCTTTTACAGCCAAATTAAAAATTGCATCAAGGTCAACGAAAGGTTCAGGCATATTTTAAATCCTTAGTTTCAATCCCTAATAGGGATTTTAATTATTTGGAACAAGAACCGTTGCAAGCTTTGCTTGGGTACAGGTTTCAATCCCTAATAGGGATTTTAATTAATTGGAACCGACCACAGTTGAAAGCATTGATATATTTGGTTTTCAAGGTACAGTTGCGTTAACTTGAATAAAATATAGCACTTTCAGGCTGAATGTATTTGGGCAAAGCAATATATTATGGCTTAAATCAATTTATATCAAAGCTTACAGAGTTTGCGTCAACCTTGACCTCTAGCATTTGCACTTATTTTTGATGCCGCATTGTATCTAAATTATTGCTGGGCTAACCTTTTAATATGGGCAATAATTTCCTCTTTGCCGATGATTGCCTCTAGCGGCACAAGCCAGCTTGGGTAAAGATAAACTTTATGATTGAACTGATTTGTTTTGCGCTTATCTAGAACCTTTCCCCAACGGTCAGGAAAAATAAACCATCTAGTACTCAACCTATTTGGAGGAATCGGAGGAATAGCACCCCATGCAAGCCTAGTTGCTGAACAATACCAAATAATGGCAGATGGGGGGTTAAACCATTGTTTGCTTTCAACTTCGCCACACATCCAGCCTTGGTAACCAACAGGGAGGACATGAGGGTCTTCAACCCGACTAGTTACACTTTTGACTGATATCCAAAATAACTTACGCTGATGATCAGTACTGTATACAGGAACATCTTCATCTGTACCAAATTCGGTAATGAGAGACTCTCCAGCATTAATACCGCGATTTCGTAACCCTATACGAACTATGTCAACTGCATGTTTTCCTAATCAAAGTAAAATCATCCTGATAACTAAAAATACCATTAATTAGTAACCTATAGTTATTGCCTCTTTTTTAATTGTTGATTATAGCTTTATTTAGCTATACAGTATTCAGATAATTGTTTGCTAAATAATTTATATAGATAGTTTAGGTTTATCAAATATCTGTATGTGTTTTTTGAAAAAAGTACTCTGCATTATAGTAGATAAAAATATATTTCAGAAATATGTATTTAGAAAATGACCCTCAGACCTTGTATATTCTCCTTCTTTTCTGGTTGCGGTTTCCTAGATTTAGGTTTTGAAACTAGCGGTTTTAATATTGTTTATGTCAATGAACTTTTTCCTCCATTCATTACTGCATACCGCTATTCAAGGGATATTCTCAACCGACCATTGCCTGAATACGGATATCATCAGGACGAAGCAGCAGACGTAACTAAACTTCTTGACGGGCAACAAGCACAACGCCTTTGGGAATTAGTTCAAGACTGCCGTAAATCTCATAATATTGTTGGCTTTATTGGCGGGCCTCCTTGTCCAGATTTTTCAATTGCAGGGAAAAATAAAGGACATTTGGGAGACAATGGTAAACTTTCCGCCTCTTATGTCGAATTAATTTGCCGTAATCTACCAGATTTCTTTCTATTTGAAAACGTTAAAGGTTTGTGGAGAACAAAAAAACACCGTTTATTTTTTGAATCTTTAAAGAAAAAGTTAAACCAGGCAGACTATATATTAACAGAGCGATTAATTAATTCTATTGAATACGGTGTACCACAGGATAGACAAAGAATTATTATTGTTGGCTTTCATAATAGCTTAATTAAGGAAATGGGCATCAAAATAGCTAGTGATAATTCACTAGCTGAAAACGTCTTTCCTTTGAAAAATTATATTTTATATCCTCAAGAAAAAGTCTTTGCTTACCCTTGGCGAAAATGCGAACCTTTTCAAGAAGATTCTGTAATTCCTTGTCCTGAAAATATTCCTCAAGAACTCACAGTTGAATACTGGTTTAGAAAAAATAATGTGTCTCAACATCCCAATGCTAGACATTATTTTCAACCAAGAGCAGGTATCAAAAAATTCGCTTCAGTTGATGAGGGAGATGATTCTAAAAAATCTTTCAAACGGCTGCACAGATGGCGCTACTCTCCAACTGCTTGCTATGGCAATAATGAGGTACATTTACATCCCTACAAAGTAAGAAGAATTTCTGTAGCGGAAGCTTTAGCGATCCAATCTTTACCTGCAAATTTCATACTTCCAGAAAATATGTCACTCACCAATATGTTTAAAACTATTGGTAATGGTGTGCCGTATTTAGCATCAAAGGCACTAGCTCAAAGTATTCTTAACTTTTTAGCAGCTGCTGTCTAAATTTCTGTTGGTCTGAATAAGGTGAAAGTGTCTAAGGTTAACTTAAGTACGTACGTGATTTGGGGCTATCTGCAAAGCCGACATCTAAGGACTATTCAGCAGCCTGGTTTTCAGGATAAACTCGTAATAAATATGGTTTAATATATATATAAGAAATGTTTTAATTTTTTATAAAGATTAATAATCAATAACTGGCAAAAGGCACGATGGCAGCAGACTATCCAGACATTGATATTGCGCCATTTATCGATCACGCCCTGTTAATGCCAACGGCTACCCCAGAGCAGGTTGAGCAATGGTGTGAAGAAGCAGACAGATTTCATTTTGCGGCGGTTTGCCTATCTCCCGCCTATGTGAAGCAAGCAGCGGAACTCCTTCACGGTAAAAACCCAAAAGTCTGTGCAGTGATTGGCTTTCCCACAGGAGCGACTACTTCAGCAGTTAAGCTGTACGAGGCTCAAGAAGCAGTGGAGAATGGAGCCACTGAACTAGATGTGGTGATCAACTTGGGCTGGTTAAAGGCTGGCAAAACTGAAGAAGTCCACCGGGAAATTGCTGAAATTTGTGAAGAATCCGGACAACCTGTCAAGGTAATTTTAGAAACCAACCTATTGACGGATGCGGAAAAGAAACTGGCAGCAGAAATCTCAATGGAAGCAGGGGCCGCATTCTTAAAAACTAGTACAGGTTGGAATGGGGGTGTGACGGTGGCAGATGTGCGACTTTTGAAGGAGATGGCACGAGAAAGGGTAGGAATTAAGGCCTCAGGCGGTATTCGTACTATTCAGCAAGCCCTAGAATTAATCTTGGCGGGTGCTACTAGATTAGGCACGTCTCGCGGTATCGATTTAATTCGTCAGCGTAATAACCCGGAAAAGGTGGAATAGTCATTTGTGTTTTGTACTCAGATCATAACTTGTGACTAATGTACGGGCGGTTTAAACGAAATATTGCGTCTGCCCTTAGATATGCGGGTTTAATCTGCCCCTACGGACTCTTGGCTAATGAGTAAAACTTATCAAGTAACTGGAATTAATCTTAAAGCCCAGGCGCTGGGAGAATCGGATAAAATAGTAACAATTTTGACAAGAGAGTTCGGTTTAATCCGAGCAGTTGCCCCTGGGGCACGCAAGCATAATTCTAGCCTGGGTGGTAGGAGTGGGATGTTTGTAGTGAATGAACTACTGATTGCTAAAGGGCGATCGCTCGATAAAATTACACAAGCGCAAACAATCAAAACTTATCCAGGTCTAACTAAAGATCTAGGTAAATTAGCTGCCAGCCAATATCTAGCCGAAATAGTTCTATGTCAAGCTTTGAGCGAACAACCCCAAGAAGAACTTTATGAGTTGCTTAATGAACATCTCAATCGGTTGGAGGCATTATCTCATACCGAAGCAAGTATTTTAGCTCATCTGTCTCATGGAGTGTTTCACCTTTTAGCTTTGGCAGGACTCACACCTCAAGTACAAGTCTGTTGTTTAACGCAACGTCCCCTGATACCAAATTTTACAGACCCCAACTGGCAGGTAGGATTTAGCATCTCTGCTGGTGGAACAGTTTGCCTGGAGACTTGGGAAGGCTTACGAAAACAAAGAGATAAGGAGAGAAAAATCAATTCTTCTGTTCCGCGATCGCCTCATTCTCCTACAACCTCTGCCTCCCCCATCTCTGGTTACCAAACAGTTGTGCATCGGCAAGAAATACCTGTGATTTCTAATCGCTTGAATGCTACAGAACTTGAGATACTCCAGCAGCTGTCGCAACCAGAGATAATGCTTATTAATGCAGCCAAAGATGATGGCTGGTTATCTGTTGAGCAAATTCTGCGCCAGTATGCTCAGTATCATTTGGGTCGTCCAATTCGCTCCGCCACTTTAATTGATTCTTATTTTGCTGCTAACCATGATGCAACCGTCTGATTTGGATAAAAAAATCTTGCCTTTGTCACCGAGTTACGCCAAAAAACAGAGTAGAGCATCAGATTCTACAGCACCTAGTCACTTGAATGCTGTTCCTAAGTCTCGATCCAGTCAAATCAATAACCACGAAATGTCCTCAAAAGATATTTCTCAAAATAATAAAAATTGGACATCGGAAAAATCAAACTCTCATGCCACTGAGGAACCTGGCAAACAATTAGCAGATACATCGTCAACCAAGACTGAGGCTAATAGCCAAGCAGCTATTACCTCAGAACAAGAACCACCGATTGTCAAGAAGCCTAACTCAGGGAAAGAGCAAGAATTAAGTGATGTTGCCAAGAAAGGGTTTTTACCTGTATTAAAAAACCCTAATTTCCTAGCTCTTTGGGGTGGTCAAGTTTTTTGCCAACTAGCAGATAAAGTTTATCTGGTGCTGATGATTGGCTTGATTAATACTCAGTTTCAAGCTAGTCATCAAAGCATTAGCGGTTGGGTATCAGCTTTAATGATGGCTTTTACAATTCCCGCAGTCCTATTTGGTTCCGTGGCTGGTGTATTTGTAGATCGCTGGTCAAAAAAGACGGTGCTAGTAGCAACAAATGTTTGGCGGGGGATTTTGGTATTGGCAATTCCCCTACTGTTATGGTTGACTCATGATTGGAAACCAGTGGGAATGTTGCCAGTAGGTTTTTTGATCATCCTCGGTGTGACTTTTTTAGTGTCCACGTTGACGCAGTTTTTTGCACCAGCAGAACAAACAGCAATTCCTCTAGTAGTGGAAGAGCAGCATTTACTCTCGGCGAACTCCTTGTACACAACAACAATGATGGCCTCAGTGATTGTTGGCTTTGCTGTTGGGGAACCACTATTAGCGATCGCCGATCAACTTTGGCTGCAATTGGGTGCAAGTGGGGGATTGGGAAAGGAAATTGTCGTAGGTGGTAGTTATGCGATCGCTGGGCTGATTTTAGGCTTTCTAGTAACTAACGAAAAACCCCACGACTCAGCAACAGAATTTCCTCATGTTTTCTCTGACCTGCGCGATGGACTACGCTATCTCAAAGACAATCATCGTGTTCGCAGTGCTTTAGTGCAACTGATCATATTGTTTTCCATCTTTGCAGCATTAACTGTTCTAGCAGTGCGGATGGCAGAAATAATTCCTAACTTGAAAGCCTCTCAATTCGGCTTTTTACTAGCAGCTGGTGGTGTTGGTATAGCTGCTGGGGCGACAATTCTTGGTCAATTTGGTCAACGCTTCTCTTACACTGGGCTAAGTCTGTGTGGTTGTATAGGTATGGCAGCTTCGCTGATTGGTTTATCCATATTTACAACACAGTTATGGATTGTCCTTTTGTTAATAGCACTTTTGGGCGTGTTTGGTTCACTAGTTGGTATACCTATGCAAACTGCAATCCAAACAGAAACCCCAGCAGAAATGCGGGGTAAAGTCTTTGGTCTACAAAACAATGTGATTAATATCGCCCTTTCGTTACCCTTAGCATTAGCTGGTGTGGCAGAAACATTTATTGGATTACAAGCGGTCTTTTTGGCATTAGCTGTAATTGTCTTTTTTGGGGGTATCTTCACCTGGTATAACTCTCATCGGTAGTTATTAATCATTACTTGGTCATAATTAATCATTTACTGAATGCTGAAGTTTTCGTGGTAGACTTAACTCAGCCTTAAGTCACCATAGTCTTAACTACGGGAGCATTGGGAATCTAGGTTAAATGAGATTTTATTAACTCATATCTATTAACCAATTCTCACTAGAATAACTAAAGCCATAAATAAAGTAGTGTTGTTTCGCGTATTTGAAAAAGTTGATTACGTAGTCTTTTGATCTGTTTGGAATTTTATCTTTATTCCCATTTCCTGTACTAGCTCAATAAAGCTTAGAATTTGGCTATTTTAGGAAGATAAAAAGATTGAATGATAATAAGTAAAAAGCTAGCGATCGCAATAAGATAAAAGCAAAACCATAAAGGAAAGATAACTAAATATTAAACCCGCTGTTCTTATAACTAAATAAAGAATGCGTATAGCCTGGATTGGAAAAAAATCACCCTTTTGCGGCAACGTCACCTACAGCCGAGAAATTACAAATGCCTTGCTAGACCGAGGGCATGAAGTTAGCTTTCTCCACTTTGCCCAAGAAGAATCTGAACCTGACAACTGGCCAAAATTCCAAGAAGTTCCCTTACCCTTCATTTACAAGTCTCAGGTTTACACAATTCCCACATTCAAAGCAACCAAAGTATTAACTGATTCATTGCGGGAAATCCAACCAGATATCGTCCATGCTTCTTTGACTTTATCTCCCCTGGACTTTATTCTTCCAGAAATTTGTGAGCAACTGAATTTGCCCTTAATTGCTACTTTCCACACGCCATTTGCAGGCAAGGGGGCAAAACTCATCTCTGGAACACAACTTTTGGCCTATCAGCTGTACGCACCTTTTTTGGTTAACTACGATCGCGTCATTGTATTTTCCCAAATTCAGCGAGAATTATTGGCACGGATGGGTGTACGGGAAGAAAATGTCGCTGTCATCCCTAACGGAGTTGATACTACTAAATATTCTCCTGGACCTTCTCAAATCAAAGCAGAATTTCAAGCCGAACGCTTATTTGTCTATCAAGGTCGGATAGCTCCAGAAAAAAATGTCGAACCTCTTCTGCGTGCTTGGAAGCAGTCGGCAATGGAACCCGATAGCAAGCTGCTAATTGTTGGCGATGGGCCTTTGAAGCCTTCTTTACAACCATTTTATGGTGCAGATGAAGGCATTGTTTGGTTAGGATTTATTGCCGATGAAAATCGGCGTATCGAAATTTTACGGGGAGCAGATGTATTCATTTTGCCTTCATTAGTAGAAGGGTTATCCTTATCTCTGTTAGAAGCAATGGCATCTGGGTTAGCTTGTTTAGCTACAGATGTGGGTGCAGATGGAGAAGTATTGGAAAAAGGAGCAGGGGTAGTTTTAAATACTAAGACAGTGCGATCGCAATTACGAACCCTTTTGCCACTATTCCAAGATCATCCTGAGTTAACAACTGTATTGGGGCAGAAAGCCAGAAAGCGTGTACTAGAGCGCTATACCCTCAGTAAAAATATTACTCATCTCGAACAGTTATATCGCGAAGTCTTACTACAGCGACCTTTACCGCTAAGTCATAGATTATAAGCAAAACTTATGCTCCAAATTTTGGTTAGCTGCGCTGAATCTTAGACCATACAAAGGTGCAGCTATACTGCCGAACTTGGCTAATTTAAGTACATATTCATCATTTACAGATACAGATATTTTCAGGTAAATGTAATTCATGTTTTTTATCTCTCACGCATTCGGCGCCGCCGTTCCCGCAGAGTAGGCGCAAAACTGAAGGGGTGATAAAGAGGCTTGCGTTCGCGTAGCGTGTCGCTTTGCGACTCAGCGAGTTTGAAGCGTTGATCTCTAATTTTTAGCTAACCTCAGTTGTACCTATAATTCCAGAGATAACATGGGTACACTTATACTTGCGCTAAGAGCTATATTGTTTGCATAGCAAGGATTTAAGGTGTGTGTAGTAGATTTGCATCGTGGTAAGTTGAGCTAAAATTTTCGTGAAATTGTAATATTAGCTACCTCTCATCTGGTACTCCGATTTGCCCTAAAGACAAATAAAGCACTTCTCTTAGCAGAAAAACGATTAGCTTGGGAGGCAATTTTTGTCATGTTTTTACAAAAAAACTTTACAAAAATAAACATTTATTGTTACACTCCTTTACATAACAGCTAAACCTCTGATGAGAGGACTGCATAATTAAGTGCGGTATCCTTGTAGTTCACCGAGTTTGAACTAACACTTTTGCCATTAAACCAAATACGTACTTGCAAGACAGTCCTGAGACTGGCTTCAGTTCGTATGCAAAAAACTTAATCTTTGCAAGTATTTTCAGCTTGATGGTGTCTCACCTTTAGCACTGGAAATCTTGAATGAAGAGAGTTGATTGGGTTTCTTGTTGGCTTTTCTCAGCTTTAAGATTCTTCATTGGAATTTTGAAAGCAACTAATTCATAAACAGTACTGGAGATTCCGATCATGGCTTTGACTATCGAGTCCGCTCAAAGTATTTTCTCTAATACTCAAGTTCCTAGCCCGATTCCAGCAACTATAGCTCTGTTCGATCAACTCAACGTTGACGATCAGCTGGCATATCTTTGGTATGCCTATACCGAAATGGGTCGTACAATTACTCCCGCAGCGCCTGGAGCAGCACGCCTGCAACTAGCAGAAAGTCTGCTCACCCAAATTAAGTTAATGTCTCCGGAAGAGCAAACGCAAGTTATGCGGGATCTTGCTAGCCGTGCTGATACTCCTATTAGCCGTTCCTATGGCTTTTTCAGTGTAAATACCAAGCTAGCTTTTTGGTACGAGTTGGGAGAGTTGATGAAGCAGGGTATTGTCGCACCTATCCCGACTGGTTATCAAATGTCTCCTGGTGTAAAAGTAGTGCTAGAAGCTACCCAGAAACTTGATCCGGGTCAGCAAATTACAGTACTGCGTAATACAGTAGTAGATATGGGATTCGATACTTCAGAGCTTGGTCCCAGTAGTTATCCAAAAGCTGTTGCAGAACCTGCATTCCCACGTACAACTCCAACTGCTACTACCTCAGTCAAGATTGATGGCATTACAGAACCTGCTGTATTAAAGTACATTGAAGCCATGAATGCAGACAACTTTGATGCTGCTATTGATCTATTTACTCCTGAAGGTGCGCTACAACCACCATTCCAAAAACCGATTGTTGGTCGTGAGGCGATCGCCAAATATATGCGTGAAGAAGCCCAAGGACTGAACATGATGCCAAAGCAGGGCATTATTGAAGTTAAACCTGATGGCTCTAAACAGCTGAAAATTACAGGTGTAGTACAAACTCCTTGGTTTGGTGTAAATGTTGGAATGAATATTGCTTGGCGGTTCTTAATCAATCCCCAAGGGAAAATTTTCTTTGTAGCAATTGATATGCTGGCATCTCCTCAAGAACTACTGAGCTTACGTCCTGTGTAGAAGTCGCTGAGTAGGAAAATAGGTTGGGCCTTGGCTCAACCTATTCTTTAGTCGCTGTGCATAATTTTTTGCATGTTTACAAACATTAGCCAAGGGAACGCAAGTGATTTGCAACGCTAGGCACACCTTCCATCAAGAAGGAACAGTGATTAGTGTCAAGTAGATACACAATTAAAATTCCAGTGGCATACGACTTTCATAAACTAGTTGCAAACATTTTCTGATGTCTGAACCTTCCCAACTTCCCACTAATTCTAATAAATCTTGGGCCGTAGAACCTGTTAAATTATGCTCTGCTATAGGTGTTTGAGCAGGTTGGTTATCTGAAGATATACCAACTTCTTGGCGTTTTGCTTGCAAAAATTGAATAAAGTCTAAAATTTTCTGCAATAAAGGTTCAGGCAATTTCTCTAATTCTTGGGTAATCTGTTCTTTAATTCTCATTGTCTATATCGGCGTTAAATTATTCATTATTTTGCGCTGATACAATAAGTCTAAGCTATCTTCTCTGAAGAAAGAAACCAGCCCTCAGCAACAACAGCAGTGAGTAGAGTAATGGTGGTTGAGCGACATTAACGCTAAAGCTTAACACATAAGAGATGGAAGTATTTAGCGGCTCACCACAGGGGTGTGATTGTGATCGCACAGAAGATAAATATTTATCTCATCTTCAATATTTTGGTAAAAAATTCCTTGATATTTCTGATGCTGTGATTGTCTTCAAAGAAAGAAGATGGAAGAGGGCAAGCATAGGATTAAACAAAATGACTAAACATGACGATAAAGAAAAAATTAGAAATGGCGATATTTGTGGCTTGTATCTATCTAAATTCAATAAAGATGCTATAAGAGCGTTAGGGTGTAAAACATGGAAAACTACTTATATCAAAATTGGCAATATTTTAGGTTATAAAGATACAACTATAAAAAATAAACGCGATCAGTTTGATTTATTTTATGATAAAAGAGTAGGTCATAAGTATGACGATATACCAGAACGTCTACAGGAAATTTTTGATGAATTTAATAATTATGACTTTGAGACTCTATCGCACATAGTTAAAGATATCCTAGGAAAGGAATCATGTACTGAGTATAGTAAACCTTTAATAACAGAGTTATCACCTGAACAAAATAAATATTTAAAACAGCAAGTTAAAAAAGAACAAGAAAAGTTATATAAAGAAAGAAATTTAGAAGAAAAGCAATGTGTAGCGGCTTTATATGAAATAGAAGGAGGCAAAAGGGAAGTACCTATTTTTAATTACAAATCAATCACATTAGTAGGATTAGCAGATTTAATTACAGACACAGAAATAATAGAAGTTAAAAATATCAACAATTGGAAACATGCTGTAGGTCAGATATTTGCTTATTGGTATTTTGCCTCAAAATATGAAAATTTAGTGAAAAAGCAGCTACAACCTAGAATTCACTTATTTGGAGGTATTGGAATTAGTGATCCCAGAATAGAACTTTGTAAGTCTTTAATGACAGAAGTTTTTAATCATCATACAACTTCTACAAAAGTCACTTATGTAGAAAAGTTTATTGAATATTTTTAATAGCCTCAGATATAAAATGGAATGTCATTAATCACATATAAATTCCTACAATTTATCGTATTCATCTGGTTCTACATTAGGGACTTTATTCAAAACTCGGTGGAATTTTTGCCAACTACCGCTTTTGGCTTTTTCTTCTAAATAGCCTTTTGTCAACCATATACCTTCAATAATATCGTTGATGTCTTTATCGCTCAATCCAATCTGATCTTTTTCTCGTTTGAGAATTTCTTCATACTCAAATACTAAGGTAGTAGATATATTTAACTGCCAACGGCTATCGTTAAGTATTGTTAATAATTTGTAAGATGCACCAAGACTGGATCTTAGACCAGCAAGCAATACATTGGTATCCAGTACAATTTGGTAAGGTCTTGTGATTTTTGAGGCATTAGTAGCAATCTTGTAGCAGCAATGACCATATACTTTACTTATTTAATCTTTTAATTCTCTACTAAAGACCATCCCAGGCTAGTTGGCTGTTCATAAATCCGCTTCAAGGTATTCACATCTCTAGGAGAAATCGGTGGCGGTTGGCGAACTTGAGAAAAGTATAAGGCATCAGTTTGTAGCGGACTATGACCCCAAATTCCCAAGGCGTGACCAAATTCGTGGCGAGCCGCGGCTATAACATAATTACCAGTCTGGCTAGGACTCAAAAATATAGTGAAGCGGTGCAATAAAACTTTGTTGTTAGTATATAACTCGTAAGTTGTTAGGGCGGAACGCGCACGGGGAATTTTATTGGTGGGGGAAATTTTGAGAGGTGGCGCTTTTCGCAAAATATTAATATCTGCAACCTCTGGTTTTTCTACTACCAATAAAGGTAAATAAACATTCCACTCTTGTACAGCCTGTAAGACGCTGTTAACCCAGACTTGAGCTTGCTGGCTATTAATTGCTGTTGGTGTTTCTACGTAAACTCGAATGGGAAACTGTGACCAAACAAGATAACCTACTTGGGTTGGTGTAATTTGAGAAAAGTAATCACCACTGTTTGTATTATCTTGCCACTGCGCTAGTGTTGGCGGTAGAGGATGGGGTTTTGGAGAAGGTAGAGAGAGGGAGATTGAGTACTCGCTGTGCTGGGTTTTTGTGGAAATACCATTAGACGGGGTGTTGCTAAAAATAACTAGCAGCCCTATACCTATAGCTAAGGCAAGAACTGCTAGTAACTGTTGTGTAAATACATTTTTCAGGATATTGGGTTTTGGGTCTTGGATTTTGTTCCCCATGTCCCTATTCCCTATGCCTACTTAGGTAACCAGCCGGCACTCAAAACCACTGTTAAACCTAGAAAAATTACTGTCAGCGCCCAAGTAATTCGGTTTAAGGTATTTTCTGCACTCTTGGTGCTGCTAAACAGTTGAGCTTGTCCACCAATGGCTCCAATACCATCACCTTTGGGACTATGCAGCAACACTAAGACAATTAAACCAACGGCGGAAAGTGCCCAAATGCCTTGAACAATATTAGAAACTGTCATGGTAGCAATCTAAATAGATAGTCAATTTCAAAACAGAAGTGTCTGCGTTAAGGTAACAGTTAACTGTTATCTGTTTTACAAACCTACTTGCGCGGGAGTACGACTGCGTTGCACGTCATATCCGGCTGGTACAACGAGCGATCGCCCTGTCATTTCGGATGGCTGAGGCAGTTGTAAAATCTCTAGAATTGTGGGAGCAATGTCGGCTAGCTTGCCATCGCTTCGTAGTTCGACATTTGTACCATGTCCAGGGATTTTTACTTTTTCGCCTTCCAGCAAAATTAAGGGGACTGGGTTAGTGGTGTGGGCTGTCCAAGGATTACCCGCATCATCAAGCATATACTCAGCATTACCGTGGTCAGCAGTAATAATTGTTGTCCCCCCGACTTTAGTAATGCTAGCAAGTAGGCGACCCAAACAGCGATCAACCTTTTCAATTGCTTCTATCGTAGCTTCTATCTGACCCGTATGCCCTACCATGTCTGGGTTAGCATAGTTAATCACAACTAACGAGTAGATACATTTTTCAATCGCCGCGATCGCTACATTTGTGACTGCTTCTGCTGACATCGCCGGGGCTTTGTCATAGGTTGCTACCATTGGACTGCTTACCAGTTCTCGGTCTTCCCCTTCAAAAGGTTCTTCTAGACCGCCATTAAAGAAGTAGGTGACGTGAGCGTATTTTTCGGTTTCAGCCGTGCGAAACTGCTTGAGATCGTGATTGGCGATTACCTCTCCCAAAATATTAGTAAGATTTTGAGGCGCAAACGCTACAGCCACTCCTAAGTCTGGATCGTACTGAGTAAAAGTGGCAAAAGACAGTGGCTTAATTAACTGCCTTTCAAACCCGGTAAATTTGGGACTGACAAAAGCTTGAGTGAGTTGTCTAGAGCGGTCTGGACGGAAGTTGAAAAATATCACCCCATCCCCTGGTTCTATTGCACCGGGAGCAATGCGTATTGGGAGGATAAACTCGTCTGTCACCCCGGCGGCGTAAGATGCTTGTAAAACTTCTACAGCCTGGTGACTGTCAGCTACTCCATCTTGTGTCATCACGTCATAGGCACGTTTAACGCGATCCCAGCGATGATCGCGATCCATCGCATAGTAGCGACCGCTGAGGGTAACTATGCGCCCAATGCCTATGCGATTTAGGTAGTCTTGCAGCAACCCAATCGCTTTTACACCTTCTGTTGGTGCAGTGTCACGTCCATCGGTGATGGCGTGGATACAAACTTGGGAAACTCGCTCTTGCTTGGCTAAGTCAAGTAGTCCAAATAGATGGGTGAGATGGGAGTGTACCCCACCCTCTGAACAAAGGCCTACTATGTGAAGCTTGCCATTGCGATCGCGAACTTCCTGGCAAATTTTGACAAGTGCTGGGTTGCTGAGGATAGAACCGTCTTCGACAGCATCTGAGATGCGTACCAATTCTTGGGGTACTACCCGCCCAGCGCCAATGTTCAAATGACCAACTTCCGAGTTGCCCATTTGACCCTCTGGCAACCCTACGGCTTTTCCTGATGTGCGGATGAGGGTATGCGGATAAGCTGCCCATAAACTGTCCATGACAGGAGTCTGAGCATTAACAATAGCGTTTCCTCGCTTCTCCTCGCAGTAGCCCCATCCGTCTAAAATGACTAGCACCACAGGAGCAACAGGTGCTTTGGTCATAGTAAAATTGCCCTTTACTTTTTGTAATACCCGAATGATACCACTGCTAATCACCGCTGCAAGTGAATTTCTGCTTATTAACTTCTTTTATGAATGATTTCAGTATTTTTTAGATTTTTTTTAATTTTAGTAACTTTGGCGTATTTTTTGTGATAATTGTGTGGGACTAATCATCACTAAAAAAGCTTTTAATCAACGCCAGCGTTCAGTAATTCCTCGTCAGAGGTACTGACATTTTTTCAATAATCACTGACGAATTTAATACTAATATTTGATTTAACTCTAGGAATTTATAAATTCCTAGAGTTAGAAGTAGCATATAAGGACTATACATTTCTTAATCTACAATTTTGAGTGTAGGATGCGAAGCACGACAGCGTCACATGCTTTTATTAGGGAAAGGTGGGTTACAGCTTTCCCTAACACATCCTACAAAAACAAAATTTTTGGACTTTATTTAATCCACAATCGTACAGGCTACTAATACAGCAGATTGCATGTGAATGAAGTACATTACCTCACCCGCGCTACGCGCACCCTCCTCTTAGCAAGTGGAGGGTTGGGGAGGGGTGTACCTTGCGTACTTGCAAAACGCTGTAACTTCTTATTTGCGTTTTGCTGACGCTTTAGAAGCTTTAGCGGCTTTCTTAGCAGCTTTTTCGGCAGCTATGGCAGCTAACTTTGCTTGTTCTTTTTCTTCAGCAATTTTATCTAGATAGTAATGATAATTGCCTAAATAAACGCGGAATTCTCCATCGCGAATTTCTACAATTTTATTGGCTACCTGAGAGATAAAATAACGGTCGTGAGAAACGACAATTGCTGTGCCATCGTAGTTCTGGAGTGCTTCTTCCAACATTTCTTTGGCTGGAATATCTAGATGGTTTGTCGGCTCATCTAAAATTAATAAATTCGCTGGACGTAAAAGCATTTTTGCCAAAGCCAGACGCGCTTTTTCTCCCCCACTTAATGCGCCAACTTGCTTAAATACAGTATCACCAGTGAATAAAAACCTTCCCAAAAGTGTGCGAACTTCTTCATTTTTCCAGTCAGGAACTTCATCATGAATAGTTTCCATGACTGTTTTTTTCAAATCTAAAGCTTCTGCCTGATTTTGCTCAAAGTAACCAGGCAGAACATTATGGTCGCCTAACTGAACACTACCTTCTGTCGGTGGTTCCATACCCATAATCACCCGCAATAGGGTAGATTTCCCCGCACCGTTGGGGCCGAGAAAAGCAATGCGATCGCCTCTTTCAATTAAGAGATTAGCTCCCAAAAATAAGATTTTATCATCATAGATATGGGTTAATTCTTTAATGTTGACAACCTCTCTGCCACTACGAGGTGCATCAGGAAAGCGGAAATGCAGAGTTCTTACTCCACCTGTTGGTGCTTCAATTCGTTCAATTTTTTCTAGTTGTTTTTCGCGGCTTTTTGCTTGGGTACTGCGGGTAGCACTGGCGCGAAATCTATCAACAAATGCTTGTTGTTTCTCTAGTTCTTTCTGCTGACGTTCATATGCACTTAGTTGCGCTGATTGATTTTCGGCTTTTTGTTGTAGGTATGCGGAGTAATTACCAAGGTAAGTAGTAGAAACACCGCGTTCAGTTTCTACAATTTGAGTGCAGAGGCGGTCAAGGAACTCCCGGTCATGGGAGACGATCACCATTGGAGTAACCAGACTTTTCAAGTAATTTTCCAACCACTCAATAGTTTCCAAATCTAAGTGGTTAGTTGGTTCGTCCAGTAACAATAAATCGGGTTTTTGCAACAGGATTTTACCTAAACTCATCCGCATCTGCCAACCACCAGAAAAGGCACTAACGAGGCGATCGCCATCTTCTGGTTCAAACCCCATCTCTGGTAAAATTTTCCCGATGCGTGCTTCTAAGCCGTAGCCATCCAAAGCTTCAAATTGGCGTTGCAAGCGATCCAATTTGTTGATCAATTGATCTAGTTCTTCTGGAGTCGCAGTTTCCATGTCTCTTGTCACCTGTGCTAGAGACAACTGCACTTGATTAGCTTCTTTGAAGACAGTCCAAAATTCTTCTCTCACAGTGCGACTGGGGTCTACTTCAAACTCTTGGTTGAGGTAGGCTATGTGTAAACTCGCAGGACGAATAATTTCTCCAGCCGTGGGTTCAATTTCTCCAGATATGATCTTCAACTGGGTAGATTTTCCAGCACCGTTGACACCGACTAAGCCGATGCGATCGCCTGGTTTGACTTCCCAGTTGATGTCTTTGAGAACTTCGCCTGTGGGGTAAATTTTACTAATATGTTCTAGTCGCAGCATCAAGTTTCTCTCAGGTAGGAAATGGGTAGTTGGGGGATGAAGTGCTAACGCCGTGTCAATCTTAACAAAATTTAATTAATATTTCGTCAGGGAAAATTGCTGAATGATAAAAAAATAGTTTGAGACTGTGAAGCTGGAAGCTGATTAAGCTATATCTACTTAATCAAAGCCACCCATTTCGACATTGGCTTACCCTAACATTCAATTGTGCTGCTATTGTTCGCTCGATCTGCCTGAATCACAAGACTGCTGTTGTATTGCTTTTAACCTACCACTACGCTCACCTTCTTCCTTCCTGAAAAGCTTCCTGATAAAATCGCGTTTGCTTTAACTGGCTTCAGCCAAACAAAGCTATCAGTTTTCACAAAATTTTACTATTTATACATATCTGGCCTGTCCTATTGTACTAAGTTACAAATATATCTGTGTTTATCTATGGTTAATTACTGCTTTTCGTACTTCACTCAAGTAAAAATTGAGTTATTCTTCAACACCATCTCTAACTTCTAGTAGCTGTTCTTTTGATAGTCCTAATATTCGTGAAAGTGGAGCTAACAAACTATCATCTATTGCTTCTCCTGCATAAATATTATCTAGTTCTGGGGGAGAAACTTTAAATGTATCGCAGAATTTAGTAAACTCTTGAATATTCAAATCAAGTTCCTTTTGTCTTTCATTTAATAAAAGCGCGATCGCTCTAGTTCCGTATTTTGGACGTTCACTAATTTTTATATATTTTTTCATTAAATTCTTGACTTGGTTGGCATCGCCACCGGTTTTTTTAATTAAATCAGTGCAAGCTAATCTAAGCGCTTTATTTAAAACTTCTTGCTCATTTAAGAACCTAATAATTTCATCTACATAGTCTTGTTTAAAGAAACCAGTTAAACTACCTTGATAATAAACTGGCACAAAAGAATCGCTTGATTCTGCTTGCCAATCCGAATGTTCGTTGTATATCGACATAATATGCACCTCTAAAAAATTTAATTTTATAAAAATTTACATTTTCAGATTTTTAGGTGTCACTTTTACCATCTAGGATGGAAGTTATTACTAAGTATTTTCCCTATATTATATTGTCATAAATTAATCAATTCAAGTCTCATTAGCTTTTTGCTCAGTGGTAATCTTAGATAAAAACCGCTTATGTGTGTTTCAAGCAACAGCACAATAAGCGGTTGTTCAGATTTTATAAAAAAGCTGATTAGCTTGTAGCACCAGAGGCGGCTAACTCAGCTAAACGTTCCTGCTGGTCTTGAGAGATACAAGATTGAATAACTGATTCTAAATCACCTTCTAACACGGGGTTAAGGGAATAGTTTTGACCTAAACGGTGGTCAGTAACGCGGTTATCTTTATAGTTGTAGGTGCGAATTTTTTCGGATCGCGAACCTGTACCGACTTGCGATCGCCGCATCGAAGTTACAGCTTCTTGTTGTTCGCGCAACTTCATTTCGTACAGTTTTGCCCGCAAAATTTGCATTGCTCGTTCTTTGTTTTGCAACTGGCTGCGTTCTTCTGTACAGAAAATCCGAATTCCTGTTGGTTTGTGCATCAAGTCAACAGCAGTTTCTACCTTGTTGACGTTTTGTCCACCAGCACCACCAGAACGAGCTGTGGTCATTTCAATATCCTTGGGGTCAATGTGAATTTCCACATCATCCACTTCTGGCATGATTGCGACTGTAGCTGTGGAAGTATGAACCCTTCCCCCAGCTTCGGTTGCAGGTACACGCTGTACGCGATGTACTCCGGCTTCAAACTTCAGCTTGCTGTAAACACTCTCACCCTGAATTTCCAGGATTACCTCTTTAAAACCGCCCATTTCACCTAGTGACTCGCTCACTAGTTTCACTCTCCAACCTTGTCCGTCAGCGTAGCGAGAGTACATCCGCAGTAAATCACCTGCCCAAATACTCGCTTCATCGCCGCCAGTACCAGCGCGAATTTCCAACATAATGTTCTTATCATCGTTGGGATCGCGAGGTAGCAACAATATTTTTAAGCGGTTCTCTAAATATTCCAGCTTTTGCTCTAGCTCGTCTACTTCCAAAGCTGCCATTTCTTGCAACTCTGGGTCACTCGCAGATTCTTTGTAAACCTGACGCGCTCCGATCAAGTCTTCTTGGGCTGCTTTCCAAGTTTCATAGGTATTAACTACCTCTTCCAAAGAAGAACGAGATTTAGCAATTTGTTGATACTCATCAGGATTGCTAGCGGTATCAGGGTCTCCAAGACGACGCGTTAATTCATTAAAGGTTTGTTCAACGGATTTTAGTTTGTCCAGCAGGTATGATTCAGCCATGATGAGTGCGATCGCTCCTTAAAATAACAAATTGGCTCGAGCATTAAATGACAATCGACCCAGCTGATTGCAGGGTCGTCGTTAACAGCAGAGCCAACCCGCTACTTTTTGTCTGTATCGCCTGAGGTTTGAGTGCTGCTCATACCGTACTTGCGAAGGAAGCGCTCTACTCGACCCTCAGTATCGATAATCTTCTGGGTGCCGGTGTAAAATGGATGGTTTCCAGACCAAACATCTACATGCAGTTCTGGCTTGGTAGAGCCAACAGTCATGACAACTTGACCGTTGCAGTAAACTTTAGCATCTGGATACCACTTGGGATGAATTTCAGGTTTAGCCATTGTTCCTTTTGTGGTGAATCTATATTAATTATAACTTTCAGATGATTTCAGGGACAGTGAATAGTGGGTAGGGATTAGGGACTAGATGTTTATAACAATGCCCAATGCCCAATGCCTACCGTTTTGAGTACTGAGGTGCTTTCCGAGCTTTGTGCAAACCGTATTTTTTCCGCTCTTTGGCTCGTGGGTCACGAGTTAGGTAGCCTTCTGTTTTTAAAGGTGAACGGTTATCTGGGTCTAGTTGACACAAGGCACGAGCAACTCCCAGGCGAATAGAATCAGCCTGTCCAGTCAAGCCACCGCCTTCAGCTTTCACCAAAATGTCATATTCGTTCTCCAATCCCAGAGTTTCTAAAGGTCCTCTGATCACGCCCAAGTAGTTGGCGTTGAATTGAAAGTACAAGTTTCCATCTTTACCATTTACGGTCAGTTGACCGCTACCAGGAATCAAGCGGACTCTAGCTACTGCGGACTTACGACGACCAGTACCCCAGTAGACCGCACGACCACTAGTAGTTTCTGCTACTGCTACCATTAACTTTCTGCTCCAGGAATTGTATTAACTTTTAATTCTTTGGGTTTTTGCGCTGCATGGGGATGGGTTGGTCCAGCATAAACTTTCAGCTTGGTGAACAACTGCCTACCCAGGCTATTTTTAGGTAACATGCCTTTGATAGCTTGTTCTACAATTCTTTCTGGTAGACGCTGTTGCAACTTGGCGAAGGTTTCTGTCTTCATCCCGCCAGGACGACCTGAATGACGACGATAGAGCTTTTGGGTACGTTTTTTACCTGTGACTGCTATCTTCTCGGCATTGATGACAATTACAAAATCACCTGTGTCAAGGTGGGGAGTATACTCGGCTTTCTTTTTACCTCTAAGGATCATAGCGATTTCAGTGGCGAGGCGACCGAGGCGTTGGTCTGTGGCATCTACTATGTACCACTCACGCTCAAGAGACTCTTGAGGAGGAAGGTATGTTTTAGTCATTGGTCATTTTTCCTTTGTCATTTTTGTCTCTTACATGTCATTTGTCATTTGTCATTAGACTTGTGCCTATTGGCTCTTGACCATTGACTCTTGACTAAAGACGAATTTTGGCAGATTGTCATACCAAACATCTGGGGAAAAGGGAAAATCTGGATAGCCGACTCGCAACAAGCACAAGCCTTGGGGAGGTGCGGCATATTTCACTTCTTCCCGGCGTTCTGCTTTCCACATTTCAGTAAAGTTAGCCAGGGTGATCTGTCCAGACCCTACTTGTACCAGCATCCCTACTAACAGCCGGACCATACCATACAAAAATCCATCTGCCTGGATTTCAATATGGAGTAATGACCCACTGCGATGGCACTCTGCTGCTTGTACTTCTACCCAAGAATGCGATCGCTTTGAGCCTGCACGATGAAAAGCAGCGAGATGATGCTTTCCCAGCAAGGGTTTTAGGGCAGCCTTAATTAAGGATTCATCTAGGGGTGCATAATAATAATGCCAACTGAAGGGTCTGACGAACAAGTTCGGTTGATCTTCAGTGTATATTGTGTAGCGATACCGTCGATAGCCTGCACTAAAGCGAGCGTGCCAACGGTTACCTACGCCTGCTGAAGCCCTGATCAATATATCATTGGGCAAATAGCTATTTAGGATGGCTGCCCACTTGTGAGATGGAATTAAACCTGTGGCTTCAAAATGAGCTACTTGCGCTGCGGCGTGAACTCCTGCATCTGTTCTGCCTGCACCATGTAATGTCACATGATACCCAAGAATTTTAGCGATCGCTCTTTCTATCTCTTCTTGGACTGTACGCTGCTGTTTTTGCCGTTGCCAGCCATGAAAATGAGTGCCCAAGTATTGGATTACTAGGGCCACTCTGTGAGTTACTTTAGGCTGGTGGCTTTCTAACATACAGATTTTGTCCTTTGTCATTTGTGAGCCACTGTGTTGGACGGGGTGCCCGGCCTAAAGCCAGTGGTGTCATTTGTTCAAGAGTCTTGACCAATGACTAATGACTCATGACTTAAACTAGTTCAATAATGGCCATCTCAGCATTATCGCCCCGACGAGGCACTGTATGCAGGATGCGGGTATAACCCCCTTGACGATTCGCATACCGAGTGGGAGCTTGCTCAAACAAGGCATGGACTAGTTGTTTATCGTAGATATAGCCTAAAGCTTCTCGACGTGCTGCTAAGGAACCCTCTTTGGCTAAGGTGATCATTTTGTCTACTTCAGTTCGCAGTACTTTAGCTCGGATTAAAGTAGTAGTAATCCGACCATGACGAACTAACTCAGTGGTGAGCGCGCGCAACAAAGCACGACGCTGGTCTGCTGGTTTACCAAGTTTTTTGACTCGACAACGGTGACGCATAATAATGCACTATCAATTACTAACGGTTTTGATTTAGCTGTGTTTAGAGCTTCTTTCTTGGGGCAGGGTAATGCCTAAGCGTCGCTGTAAAGCTTCAACTACCTCTTCCGCTGACTTCTGACCGAAGTTTTTAATTTCTAACAGGTCTTCTTGGGTATAATCCAACAAGTCGGCTACAGAGTTAACTTGTGCTCGCTTGAGACAGTTATATGCCCGTACAGAAAGCTGCAACTCTTCGATCGGAATTTGGGCGGTTGGATCGTCTGGAATATCTGAGCCTGTATCGGTAGGTTCTAACGAAATATCTTTCAATGGATTGAATAGATCTACCAAAATCCCCGCAGCAGATGACAGAGCTTCTTGGGGAGAGAGACTACCATTTGTCCAAACTTCCAACAATAGTCGGTCTTTGGTGATCGAACCATCCCCACGGGCTTCCTCGACACTATAGTTGACTTTCCGCACTGGCATAAACACTGAGTCGATTTGCAAAAAGTCCAAAGATGTGGCTTCTTCGCGTCCTCGTTCTACAGTGCGATAACCTTTACCTTTCTCGATCCGAAATTCCATTTCCAGTTTGCCGCCTTCAGCTAAGGTGGCTACATACTGAGTCGGATCAATTATTTCCACTTCACTAGGCAAATCAAAATGTGCCGCAGTGACTGTTGTAGGACCGTTAACGAGTAACCGCCCAATTTGGGGTTGAGAAGAGTAGCTTTTGAGAATAACTTCTTTCATTCTCATTAAGATTTCCAGCACGTCTTCTCGCACACCTGGAACTGTGGCAAACTCGTGTGAAACTCCTGCAATCCGCACTGCTGTAACTGCCGTTCCCTCTAAATTAGACAGTAAAACACGCCTTAAGGCGTTGCCAACTGTCGTTCCTTGACCGCGTTCTAGAGGTTCTAGGACAAATTTACTGTAATGGCTTCGACTTTCCTCAGTATTAGACTCTACACATTCAATTTGAAACTGCGCCACGGAGTTGCCTCCCTTGTTTTAAGGTGCTACTAGTAGGCAAACCAATTGCCTCCTAAAAGTTAGTTTTTGCCCTGAAGCTTAATTGAGTTTTATCAATTAGCCAACTACAAATGTTGTTATTTGATACTCTGATTTAGCTCGCGGGCGCTAATAATTAATTTTGGGTTTTCCAAAGTTGGGCGAACCTCTTTTGAGGAGGAACGCTGATGGTCTTTTAATCACCCAATCCGTCTGAAGTTCAAAAGCCTTTACGTTGCAACACAGTTTGCGCGTTCAAGTTTCAAGCAGGCTGTACAGGTGGCTTTTCCGTGCCAGAACTTCTCGCTTTTACT
Source organism: Nostoc sp. 106C (assembly GCF_002154725.1). Taxonomy (GTDB): domain Bacteria; phylum Cyanobacteriota; class Cyanobacteriia; order Cyanobacteriales; family Nostocaceae; genus Aulosira. The sequence goes on from NZ_MTAW01000124.1 coordinate 58,202, forward strand.
GCCCACAGGTTGGGTTTAGACTCGACGGCGCTTAGGTGGACGGCAACCATTGTGAGGAATCGGAGTAATGTCCCGAATAAGTGTAATTTCCAGTCCGGCTCCTTGGAGTGCCCGAATCGCAGTTTCTCTACCTGCACCTGGACCACTGACCATTACCTCAATTTGGCGCATTCCTTGATCGATGGCTCGACGGGCAGCACTTTCAGCGGCAGTTTGTGCAGCAAAGGGAGTTCCTTTTTTGGCACCCTTAAAACCGCTGGAACCAGCGCTTGCCCAAGAAATGACGTCTCCGTTTTGATCGGTAATGGTGACAATGCTATTGTTGAAAGTAGACTGGATGTAAGCCATACCGTTGGGTACGTTCCGTTTCTGCTTTTTGCTCCCGGATTTTTTTGTTGGTTGTCGCGCCATAGTTGTGTAGTGAATTTAAGGTAAACCTTGCTCTGATGAGCAAGCATAGACATATTATTTGCCTGGTGCTTTCTTCTTCCCAGCCACAGTCTGCCTTCTACCACGACGGGTTCTGGCATTTGTGCGAGTTCTTTGTCCTCTGACTGGTAAACCCATGCGATGACGACGCCCTCTGTAAGTACCAATGTCAATTAGGCGTTTGATGTTCATCGCTTCCCAGCGGCGCAAGTCCCCTTCGACTTGATAGTTACTTTCTATTTCTCCTCGCAGGGCAGCAACATCAGCATCACTGAGTTCTTTAACGCGGGTGTCTGGGTTAACACCTGTAGTCGCTAAAATTTCTTGCGACCTAGATAAACCAATTCCGTAGATATAGGTGAGACCAATTTCAACACGCTTATCACGTGGAAGGTCTACTCCGGCAATACGTGCCACAATGAATTTCTCCCTCTTGTTCTCGCAATTGCTGTTAGAAAAATGCGATTAATCGCATTTTGGGCTTTGTCTAGCGTCTTTGTGTCGCATTTGTCTCTGGTTATAATCAGAGCGCTAGCCTTGACGTTGCTTATGCTTGGGGTTAACACAAATCACCATGACGCGACCACGGCGTTTGATCACGTTACACTTTTCGCAAATCTTCTTGACTGAGGCTCGGACTTTCATGCCTTTTGTAATTAACTCCAAATAGTGAATTATAGCATTTTTAAGGAAATTAGTCAGTTAAAAGACTGATGAACACCCAAAAAGGTGATTTTATGGTAATATTCTCTACATAATCTTACTTCTTGCGCAGTCGATAGGTGATTCTACCCTTTGTCAAGTCGTAGGGAGTTAATTCCACTTTGACGCGATCGCCAGGTAAAATCTTGATGTAATTCCGGCGGATTTTGCCCGAAATGTGTGCTAGGACATTAAAGCCATTATCTAAGTCAACGCGAAACATCGCGTTGGGTAATGACTCTGTAACCGTGCCTTCCATTTCAATCAAATCTTGCTTAGACAATTTGTTTTTTCCTCAACTCAACAATCTCCTGTTCTTTTGCCGTACCTTCACCTGCAAGAGAACATACTTCACGAAATATATCAACAGTTTCTTAATATATCTTAGCTAAAATTGCCATCTGCCCTACCGAGAGAGACAGCAGTAAATTTTATCTGTGGACTAAATTAGGGATATAGGAGAAATTGGAAATTGGGATTTCTCCCATATCCCCCTCTATACTTTGCTTAAGACGCTATTACCTTTTGCAGTTCAGTTGTGACTTCTTCTTGGGACAGATTACCGTTAACGGTTAAAAGTTTTTGGCGATCGCCGTAATAATCGATCAAGGGTGCAGTTTCCGAGCGGTAAACTTCTAGACGACGACGAATAACTTCTTCACTGTCATCCTTTCTACCCCTGGCTAGTAACCTTGCAACCACTACATCATCTGGGACATCTAGGTTGACTACCTTTTCACCACCCTGATGTGTTGTTTCCAGCAATTGTGCTAAAAATTTGGCCTGCGTTACTTTACGGGGAAAGCCATCTAGAATCCAACCAGATTTGGCATCAGGTTGATCTAGGCGCTCCTTTACCAGGTCTTCTACTAGCTGGTCGGGAACTAACTCACCACTATCAACATAATTTTGAGCTTTAACTCCCAAAGGTGTTTGGTCTTTCATCGCTTGTCGTAAGATATCACCCGTAGAAATATGGGGAATCTGCAAGTGTTCAGCCAATTTTTGAGATTGTGTTCCTTTACCAGCTCCTGGTGGTCCCAAGAAGATTAATCGCGTCACTATTGTTTCACCATTCCTTCGTAGCGCTGAGATATAACGTAGGTTTGGACTTGCTTCGCCGTGTCAATTGCTACACCAACCAGAATTAACAAAGATGTAGCTCCCAATCCCTTAAAAGTTGGTACTCCTAAAGCACTTTCCACAGCTGTGGGGATAATTGCAACAAAGCCCAAAAATATTGCACCCAAAAAAGTTAGTCGATTAATTACTCGCTCGATATACTCACTAGTCGCCTTACCAGGACGAATTCCGGGAATACTCGAACCCATCTTCTTCAAGTTCTGCGCTACGTCTACTGGGTTAACAATCAACGAAGAATAGAAATAGCTGAAGAAAACAATAGAAATTAAGTAAACCAAGGCATAGGCCCAAGGCTGAGAACCACCGGGACTGAGGTAAGTGTTAACGATATTTGCCAAGTCCGGATTTTTGGTAAAATTCGCAATTAGCAGTGGCAAACTCAGAATCGCAGCTGCAAAAATAATTGGCATGACGCCACCAGAGTTCAGTCGCAGAGGTAGGTAGCTACGTTGCTCAGCCAAAACTCGTCGCCCTACTTGACGCCGCGCTGAAATAATTGGGATGCGTCGAATTCCTTCCTGCACAAATACAATACCAACAATTGTTGCTAGGAAGACTACCACCAGCACAATTACCCGACCTACTATTTCGCGACCGCCAACTTGCACTAAGTCGATAGTATCACCCAAAGATTTTGGTAGTGATGCCACGATGTTGACAAAAATCAACAATGATGCACCATTACCAATACCGCGTTCTGTAATCAGTTCGGATGCCCACATAACGAACATTGAACCAGCGGTGAGCGCGATCGCAGTTTCCGCCACAAATAAGGGGCCTGGCTGTAAGGCAAACTGCTGAAGGAAGAGAGCTGAAAAAGCTGTACTTTGAATAATCGCCCAACCTACAGTGACATAGCGTGTAATTTGTGAAATTTTTCGCCGCCCAGCTTCACCTTCGTCTTTCTGTAACTTTTCTAAAGATGGTATGGCCGCAGTGAGTAATTGGATAATAATGGACGCATTAATAAAGGGCAAAATACCCAAGGCAAAGACTCCCAAAGTCGAAAGTCCTCGCCCGGAAAATATATCCAATAAACCAAAGATGGAATTATTTCCCGAGATAGCTTCGTGAAACCTAGCTCTATCAATACCTGGTACAGGCAGAAAGATGCCCAGGCGAACCAAAATTAAAATACCGACAGTGACAAGCAGCCTACCTCTCAGTCCAGCTGCTTGAGCCATCTGCATAAAAGTTTCTTGAGCCGTTGGGGCTTTGTCTCGACTGATCATAGAGTGCTACCTTTATCGTGAACCAGGCGCTGGAAGCGAGTTAGCTAGCATGTTAAGTGCGCTATTCTGGCTCACTCTGGGACTTGACAACTTCCTCCAGCTGCCTCAATTTTGCTACGAGCTTGACCTGTAAAAGCCGCTGCTTTGACTGTCAGCGGAACGCTCAGTTCTCCGTTACCCAAAATTTTCAATGGACCTTTGACAGCAGTAAGAATACCTGCTGCTTTTAAGGATTCCAAAGTTACTTCTGTATTGGCAGGGAGAGAAGCTAGCTTATCTACATTAATCGTAGTGTAAATTTTCCGATTAACTATCGGAAAACCCTTCAACTTAGGTAAGCGGCGGTACAACGGCTGTTGACCACCTTCAAACCCTGGTCGGGTACCACTACCTGAACGGGATTTTTGACCCCGCATCCCTAAACCAGCACTTGCACCTTGCCCGGCTGAAATACCTCTACCTACACGCTTACGGCGTTTTTTTGAGCCTTTTTGAGGCTTAGCATCGTTGAGTCTCATGATGTAAATAGTAATTTTTTACACAAATACTCTGCAAAATTGGCTCTACTAAATGATGTAGAGATTTTCAATAGGAACACCCCGATCTTCAGCGACTTCAGACAAGGTACGCAGTGTTGATAAAGCGTTGACTGCGGCTCTAGCATTATTGAGTGGATTGTTGGAGCCGAGTTGCTTTGCTAAAACGTTACGAACTCCTGCTAATTCCAGTACAGTCCGGACAGCACCCCCAGCAATTACTCCAGTACCAGGTGCGGCTGGTCGCATCATGACCTTAGCTCCGCCACCGACACCATCAATGGGATGGGGGATGGAGTTGGACTTTGTAATGGGGATGTCAATGAGATGTTTTTTACCGTCGGCTACGCCCTTTTTTACGGCACCAATTACATCAGAGGCTTTGCCCACTCCTACACCAACTTGACCGCGTTCGTTACCGACGACCACGATCGCCCGGAAGCTGAGTTTTTTACCTCCTTTGACGACCTTGCTCACCCGTCGAATCTGAATGACTCGCTCTTGCCAGTTGGTTTCTTCTTTTTTTGCGCGGTTTGCTTTACGACGACCAGTTGCCATAATTAAATGCTCTCTATTAGTTTAGTTGTCCTTCGTCTTTTGTCATTTGTCCTTTATCATTTGTCTTTTGTCCAATGACTAATGACTAATGACTGATGACAAATGACTTTAGAAATCTAAACCAGCCTCACGTGCTGCATCAGCCAGCGCTTGGATGCGACCGTGATATAAGTTGCCACCGCGATCAAAGACTACTTTGGTGATGCCTTTTTCTAGCGATCTCGCTGCTATCAGTTTGCCAACTTGCACGGATGCGTCACGGTTAGCGCCTGAGGCTAAACTCGATTTCAACTCTGGCTCTACAGTTGAGGCTGCCACCAAAGTGTGGTGTTGAGTATCATCAATTATTTGGGCGTAAATATGCTCATTAGAACGAAATACAGCTAAGCGTGGACGTTCGGGAGAGCCTTGAACTTTACCACGGATACGTCGATGGCGACGTGTTTTTGATTCTCTACGAGTAAGTTTCATTTTTACTTCTTACCACTCTTACCAGTCTTACCAGCTTTACGTCTGACCACTTCCCCGGCATAGCGAATGCCCTTACCTTTATAAGGTTCTGGTGGACGGACAGCACGAATCTTTGCTGCTGTGTTACCTACTATTTCTTTGTCATAGCCACTGACTATGACATTAGTTGTACCTTCCACAGCAAACTGAATTCCATCTGGTGGAGCAATTTGTACTTGATGGCTATAACCCATATTTAAAACTAGGTTACGACCTTGGACTTGTGCCCGATAACCAACACCTTGAATTTCTAAACGGCGCTGAAAACCTTGGGACACGCCCTCAACCATGTTGGCAACTAAAGTACGGCTCAAACCGTGCATTTGCCTCGAGGTACGGGAATCATCGCGACGATTTACTAGTAATGTTTCCCCTTCTTGGGAGACTATCACATGGCTAGGTAACTCGCGAGAAAGTTCTCCTTTGGGCCCTTTGACGACAACTTTTGCGCCATCAATCGCCACTTGCACTTTGGCGGGAATAGTAATTGGACGTTTACCAATACGAGACATGACTTTTTGCCCTTTGTTATTTGTCCTTTGTCCTTTGTCTTTAACTAATGACTAATGACTAATGACTACCAGACATAGCACAGCACTTCACCACCCAAGTTCTGACGACGCGCTTCACGGTCGGTCATGATCCCACTGGATGTTGAAATAATGGCAATGCCGATCCCACCCAGTACTCTGGGTAAGTCTTTTCTATTCGAGTAAACGCGCAAACCTGGTTTACTGACCCGCTTGAGGGCAGTTATTAGAGGCTGACGATTTTTACCCTTGTATTTCAAGGCAATCACCAAATTGCGCTTTATCCCTTCTCCTGATTCTTCAAATTCAGCAATAAAGCCTTCTTCTCGTAGCACTTTGGCAATACTACGGGTGAGTTTTGTTGCGGGCACTAGTGTAGTTTGATGCCTCGCCAAGTTGGCATTGCGGATGCGCGTCAGCATATCTGCAATTGTGTCGTTAGCCGCCATCGTTCCCTCTTTAGATGAACTTATTGATCGCGAAAAGGCATTCCCAATTCTTTAAGTAGGGCGCGGCCCTCTTCGTCATTTTTCGCTGTGGTAATGATGGAAATATCTAGACCACGGATTTGATCGATGCTGTCGTACTCAACTTCTGGAAAAATTAACTGTTCTCTGACACCCAAAGTGTAGTTACCGCGACCGTCAAAGCTTTTAGGGCTAACGCCGCGAAAGTCGCGAATTCTGGGCAAGGACAAGCTAACTAGTCGGTCGAGAAAGGCATACATCCGTTCGCCTCTCAGGGTCACCATAATACCAACAGGCATACCTTGACGAATTTTGAAGCCGGCGATCGCCTTTTTCGCCCTTGTTACGACTGGTTTTTGACCAGTGATCGTGGCAATTTCGTTTAGAGATGCATCCAGTGCTTTAGCATTAGATGCCGCTTCACCCAAACCTCGGTTAACAGTAACCTTGACCAACTTCGGTACTTGATGAACGTTAGTGTATTGAAACTGATTGATCAGTTTGGGGACGATTGTCTCTTGGTATAAGCTTTTGAGTCTTGTTGTCGCCATAATTTCTTGTTCTGTTTATCCCTGGGCTTGGTCAGGGAATCTTGAATTTTAGATTTTGGATTTTAGATTGAATTTAAAATCTCATCTAAAACCGTCCCTTAGTGCCATGACTATTTATCCAGGATCTCACCAGTTTTCTTCAGCTTCCGCACTTTTTTACCTTCAGCGGTGAAGGTGTAGCATACGCGACTGGCGACGTTTTGCTTAGTGGAGTAAAGCATCACGTTGGAGCTATGAATCGGGAATTCTTGTGTAACTATTCTTCCTGATTCCCCTTCTTGTTGGGGCTTCACGTGCTTAGTTTTAATATTGACGCCTTTGACAATAACTTTACTTAGTTGTGGCAGTGCCTGGATCACTTCACCAACTTTTCCTTTGTCCTTACCAGCAATCACTTGCACAGTGTCGCCAGTTTTGACGTGCATTTTATGAAAGACCTTGGGTTGTGGCTGTTTTGCCATTACAGCACCTCCGGAGCCAGAGAAACAATTTTGGTGAAGTTTTTATCGCGCAGTTCCCGTGCAACTGGGCCAAAGACCCGTGTGCCTCTGGGATTACCATCTTTGTTGATGATCACCGCAGCGTTATCGTCAAAACGAATGCTCATACCGCTATCTCGATTTATACTTTTACGAGTGCGGACAATTACTGCCTCCACAACATCAGACTTTTTTACAGCCATGTTGGGTTGGGCATCTTTGACAACGGCAATAATTTTATCACCCACGCCACCATAACGGCGGTTGCCTGCGCCTAATACACGGATGCACATTAGCTTTCGGGCACCGCTATTATCTGCGACATTCAGGTAAGTCTGGGGTTGAATCACAATTTGTCTCCCTTGTTAAGTTGTTAGTTTGATAACAACTATTAAGTTGTAGCTTTGGCGTTGAGAATTTCTGTGACTTGCCAGCGCTTGGTTTTACTCAGGGGTCTTGTTTCCTGAATGCGAACGCGATCGCCGACTTTGCACTGATTGTCTTCATCATGAACTTTATAGCGCCGGGTTTGAACTACAATCTTGCCGTACTTGGGATGAGGAGCGCGGTTTTCCACAGCTACTACCACCGTTTTTTGCATTTTGTCGCTCACCACCAAGCCAACTCGTTCTTTGACTGCCATAATCTCCTACTTTTCTTCTTTAGCCAGTTGACTTGCTGCTGCCCGTTGGCGTTCTCCCTCTACCGTTAGCAATTGCGCTAGGCGATGTCGGGCGTGTTTAAATTGATGGGGCTTGTCTAATTGTCTGGTCGCTTTTTGCAAGCGCAATTGAAATAGTTGTCTTTTAACAGCAACAATTTCCTCAGCCAGTTTCTCATCAGTTAATTCTCTAGCTTCTGAAATCTTGGGAAGAGGCATAACCTACTCCTGCTCCTGTACTTGAGGGCGCACAATAAATTTGGTTTTGATTGGCAGCTTATATGCAGCCAAGCGCATGGCTTCGCGGGCAGTTTCTTCAGAAACACCAGCGATTTCAAACAAAATCCGCCCAGGCTTAACTACGGCTACCCAAAACTCCGGCGAACCTTTACCGGAACCCATCCGAGTTTCAGCGGGACGCATGGTTACGGGTTTATCTGGGAAAATCCGAATCCAGATTTGACCACCCCGACGAATATAACGAGTCATGGCTCGGCGAGAAGCTTCAATTTGTCGGGAGGTAATCCACGCAGGTTCTTGAGCTTGGAGTGCAAAATCGCCAAAGTTCAGGGTACTACCGCGGTGGGCTAGACCCTCCATCCGTCCGCGCTGTTGTTTACGGAATTTAGTTCTTCTAGGACTTAACATGGTTTGTCACTTGTCATTTGTCATTTGTCATTTGTCATTTGTCATCTGCCATTTACTTAATGACTAATGACTCATGACCAATCACGGTTTACCCTTACCCTTCATTTGAGCGGTCTTCAAATTGTTGGCGACGGCGTTGTTGTTGACGACGACGAGGTTCGCGTTCGCGTTCGCGGGTTGTGGGTGCGGGCGCAGTTTCTTCTTGTCCGGGGATGATTTCTCCCTTAAATACCCAAACTTTAATGCCCAGAATTCCATAAACCGTTTTGGCTGTGCAGTAAGAGTAGTCAATGTCAGCCCTTAAGGTATGTAGGGGAACTCTCCCTTCACGAGTCCATTCTGTTCGAGCAATTTCTGCACCGTTCAGCCGACCGCTAACTTGGACTTTAATGCCTTGAACACCAGCACGTTGGGCACGTTGAATTGCTTGCCGTACCACCCGTCGAAAAGAGACGCGGCGTTCCAATTGTTGAGCAATGTATTCCGCAATTAAGTAGGCATCAGCATCAACTCGTTGTACTTCGACTACATTAATGCGAATTTGGCGATTGCTGCCCAACAGTTCTTGGAGTCCGGTACGTAAGGATTCGATTCCTTGCCCACCACGGCCTACTACTACACCAGGTCTAGCTGTGCGTACCTCTAAGTCGATTTGGTCGGCTTTGCGCTCAATCCGCACTTCTGAGATTCCAGCGTTGTTTTGCGCCAGTCTTCCCAGCTTTTGTTCTATATATTTACGGAGTTTGTGGTCTTCTTGGAGAAGCTCTGGATATCTGTCAGGAACAGCAAACCAGCGAGATTGATGTTCTTGTGTAATACCCAGCCGAAAACCAACTGGATGAATCTTTTGTCCCACAAATGCTTCCTCTAAAATTTCTTACTTTACGCAATTTTTTCGTGTCTAGTATTTATTCAGCAGCATCGCCAGCAGCTACAGCTACGGTGATATGACACGTCGGCTTGCGAATTTGGTAAGCTCGACCCTGTGCTCTGGGTTGGAACCGTTTGAGTACTGGGCCTTGATCGGCATATGCCTGGGTAATCACTAGCTGTGCTCGGTCTAAACCAGCATTATGCTCGGCATTGGCGGCCGCACTTCTCAGAACCGTTAAAACTGGTTCACAGGCACGATAAGGCATGAATTCTAGAATGATTAGCGCTTCTCGGTACGATCTGCCTCGGATTTGATCGAGTACACGACGTACTTTATAGGGAGATATGCGAATAAAACGAGCGATCGCTTTGACTTCAGTAGTATCAGTAGCCATAATTTTCTCCGTTTTTGTCATTTGTCATTGGTCACTTGTCATTTGTCTTTAGCTAATGACTAATGACTGATGACTGATGACTACCTACCTGATTTTTTGTCGCTTTTTCCATGCCCCCTGTAGGTACGTGTGGGAGCAAACTCTCCCAACTTATGTCCTACCATCTGCTCATTAACAAAAACGGGGACGTGTTGGCGTCCGTTGTGGACAGCTATGGTGTGACCAACCATCAGGGGTAAAATTGTCGATGCTCTCGACCAAGTTTTAATAACTTGTTTTTCGTTTCTGGCGTTCAGCTTTTCAATTTTGCTGAGCAAGTGATCGGCAACGAAAGGACCTTTTTTTAGAGAACGACCCATATTTTTAAGTGCTGAGTTCTAAGTTTTAAGTTTTGAGTTTTGAGTTTTAAGTTTTGAGTTTGACAATTCTACTCAGCACTCTTTACTCATTACTCACAACATAAGTTAAGATTCACGACCACCGCGACCGCGTTTAGAAGACTTACGCCGACGGCGCACAATTAATTTACTGCTAGCTTTTTTGGGTTTGCGTGTTTTTGCACCCAAAGTAGGTTTACCCCAAGGAGTGACTGGTCCTGGTCTCCCAATTGGTGCTCTACCTTCACCACCACCGTGGGGATGGTCAACTGGGTTCATAACGCTACCTCTAACTTTAGGACGGCGTCCTTTCCAGCGATTTCGTCCAGCTTTACCTGCACTTAAGTTTCTGGCGTCGGTGTTGCCTACTTGTCCAATGGTGGCGTAGCATTCGCGGCGAATTAAGCGAACTTCGCCGGAAGGCAGCTTCAGGGTAACGTAATTACCTTCTTTGGCTACAACTTGTGCGGTCGCCCCAGCAGAACGTACGATTTGACCACCTTTGCCAGGAGTCATCTCAACATTATGAACGCCGGTACCTAAGGGAATATTCGCTAGGGGTAAAGCATTCCCATCTTCGATTGGAGATTCCGGACCAGCAATGATTCTTGTCCCAACTTTTAACCCATTGGGCTGGAGAATGTAGCGTTTCTCTCCATCTTCATACACAACCAGAGCAATTCTTGCATTCCGATTTGGATCATACTCAATTGCTGTGACTGTAGCAGCAATGTTCCGCTTGTCTCTTTTAAAGTCGATGATGCGGTAAAGCTGTTTATGTCCGCCACCCCGGCGACGGCTGGTAATTCGCCCTTGATTATTGCGGCCTTTGGGACGATGTACGTTCTTGGTTAAGGATTTTTCTGGCTCAGTTTTAGTGATTTCCGCAAAGTCAGAGATTGTAACTTGGCGAGTACTAGGGGTATAGGGGCGATAAGAACGAGTACCCATTTTTGTTTTATACCTCTGGGAATAGAACTTGTCTAACCTTTTCTACATCCCCAGATGCGATGGTAACAATCGCTTTCTTGTATTGGGGCTTGTAACCAATAAATTTGCCCACACGGCGTTTTTTCCGTGGTGGATTCAAAGTATTGACTTTGACAACCTTGACTTGAAATAAGTCTTCGATCGCGGCTTTAATTTCTGGTTTGGTCGCCTTTGGAGTTACTTCAAACGTATATTTGTTTAACTCCATCAGAATGGTCGCTTTTTCGGTAACAATTGGGCGACGAATTAAGTCAGCTAAGTTACGGGGGTCGAAGTTAGGCACTGTAGACCTCCTGAATTTTTGCTATGGCTGATGCTGTAACTACAATCTTGTCAGCGTGCAGCAAATCGAAAACATTTAGCTGATTTGCGGCAATTACCTTTAAATTTTCTATGTTGCGGGCTGACAAATGGATGTTATCCGCAATTTCAGACAAAATTAACAGTGTCTTATTTTCAGGCGCAGCTCCCCAACGAGCTAGTGCTGCTACTAATTCTTTAGTCTTGGGGCGTGATAACTGTTCGCTAAATTCTTCTACTACAATCAAATCGTCAACACGACTCACAAAAGCTGTTCGCAGTGCTAAGCGCCGCTCTTTGCGGTTCATCTTTAAATCATAATCTCTAGGTTTTGGTCCAAAGATTACACCACCACCACGCCACAGAGGTGAACGAATTGACCCTGCACGAGCGCGACCTGTACCTTTTTGCCGCCAAGGTTTGCGACCACCGCCTCTGACTTCAGAACGGGTTTTTGTACTGGCAGTTCCTTGACGAGCATTAGTCTGTTGTCTAACCAAGGCTCGATGCACAATATGAGCTGCTGTTTCTTCTTTCGCAACCCGCAACTCAAACGAAGTCTCTCCGACTTGTTCTCCTTGCCAATTTTTAACTATACTCTCAACCATCTTTGTCACTTGTCCTGTGTCATTTGTCCTCTGTCACTTGTCCTCTGTCACTTGTCCTTAGCCAATGACTAATGACAACTGTACAGACGCGATTAATCGCGTCTCTAACAAATGACTGTTGACTACTTACCAACTAGCTTGGCAGGTACGATACTCACCAGCGCACCTGGTTTACCAGGAATGGCTCCTTTGATTAGCAGCAAATTGCGCTCTGCATCGACTCGTACTACAGTCAACTTGCGGATTGTGACGCGGCTACCGCCCAAACGTCCTGCCATCCGTTTTCCAGGATAGACACGACCAGGGGTGGTACCAGCACCAATAGAACCTGGTGCTCTATGGTTTTTGGAACCATGTGACATGGGTCCGCGACCAAAATTGTTGCGCTTTTGGTTGCCCGCAAAACCGCGACCGATACTTGTACCGATTACATCTACAATTTGACCTGCACTAAAAATATCTGCTTTAATTTCTTGACCTAAAGCATAATCGCTGGAAGTATCTGTGTGATACTCGCTTAGGTGACGTAACGCTGGGGCAGATGATTTTGCTAAGTGACCTAAGAGCGGTTTGTTTAACGCTTTAGGTTTAACTTCACCAAAACCAACTTGAATCGCGGCGTAACCGTCAGTCTGTTTCGTCTTAACTTGGGTAACAGTGCATGGTCCCGCTTGTATGACGGTGACAGGAATTGCTACTCCTGCATCGTCAAATATTTGGGTCATGCCCAGCTTGGTGCCGAGAATACCTACAGACACAGTAACTGGTTCTCCTTATCTAGTTGCTAACCTTGGCATCGAACTCTAAAAGACAGGCTTTTCATATACCGGTTGAGGTTAGACTAGCCTCTGAAATTTTAGAGATGCATTGGCACCCTAACTTCTCCGGGACACAAAAAACTATGTCCTTACTGTTTGGTGAATTCGTTTACTTTCACTCACTTATTCACCAGAACAACCATCAGCACCTTCGTTTTGGGAAGGAATAACTTTTGGAATCAAGGCAAGGCTTTAGAGCTTTGCGCTTTGTGCAGCAATGCTTTTATCTAAGCGATCGCTTAGGCACTTTCTGGAGGCGGGCGCTAACATCGGATTTACCAACGGTCAGCGACAGCCGTGTTGTAGGGGGACTTAAGCAGCTTCATGCCACTCAGTATCCTTTAACTAAGACTGACGTAATGCTATCAAACCAACATTACCGCTCAGCTTCTACTCCAACTAGAATACCTTAAACTATTGTTCAAGGTTTTGCCTACTTTTTCAGGACTACAGGAGTGAATGTAGCCTATAACTTAGGGTTGGTTTTAATTTTCCATCCACATAAGTTCTATAGTTGACCTGAAAGCTTTTTCAGTTTACCAGTCTCTGATCGCTCTTTTGCTAGCTTTCTCCAAATTTGGAATCAAGTTTTTATCCCTTGATGCTCACACTAGCGCAGAATCTCAATAAGAGGGCAACCTAATTTGCGTATTTGGTCACAATCTAACAATATAAATGATTTATTTAGATTTGTCTATAAATTTTTTGGATAATGGGCATGGGGCATTTGTTATTTCTTTGCTGCTTCCTTGTCCCCTTCCCCTGTCCAAATGTATCAAAGTTGCAGTGAAGCGATATCAATTGATTGACAGGCGATAAACCTAATCTAGATCATAAATTAATTGTTGAACCGAATTTAGCGGTTCACGGTAAATAATAGAGATATCTAAGTGAGATAGAAAGAATATCTATGGCACTACTTACCACTGGCAACGCTTTTATTCGCGAACTTGAAAAAGTTGGCTCTCTAGGTGTTTATGTACCTCCTGAGGGAGGTTATGAAGGTCGGTATCAACGCCGACTGCGTGCAACTGGCTACGTCACCCTCCACATGAGCGCTAAGGGGCTAGGAGATTTGGCAGCCTATCTCACAGGAGTTCATGGAGTCAGACCGCCTCATTTAGGTAAAAAAAGTACTGGTACGGGTGCGGCAGTAGGTTATGTATACTATTTGCCTCCTATCATCAGTTCTCACATAGAACAGTTACCGCCAAAGTCCAAGGGACTGGTGTTGTGGATTATTGAGGGGCATATTCTTTCCAATCAGGAAATTGATTTCTTAACGTCTTTACCCCGCTTGGAACCAAAAGTGAAAGTAGTAATCGAGAGGGGTGGCGATCGCGCCTTCCGTTGGACTCCTCTAGAAAAAACACTTTTAGCTAGTTAGTTCTTGGTCATTAGTCATTAGTCTCTTGACTTTTGGCTCTTGACGACTATTAATTCAACTCCATCAGCATTTCTATAGTGCTGATGCGAAAACCACAAGATGCAAACAACCGCCGCGCCGCTTCGTTAATAGCTGCGGTATCTAGCCTGATTTGCTTGACACCCATGTCATCAAAGCGTTCAATAGCCTGCATCACCATCTGCCGTGCTACTCCTTGTTGGCGATATTCTGGCTCAACCCAAATATCATGAATAAAGGCAAATTCTTGTAACCGATAAATTGGGATTTCGCGTTCAACTGTTGCTACTAAAAACGCTACCAATTTATCTTCATCTTCAGTTACCAAAAATACGCTTTGACCGTTATTTGCCAACCGCCCCAACCATTTTTCATAACGCTGCTCTGGATAGGGAAGAAAACCATATTTGGCAGAATCCCAAGAATCATGCAAAGCACAAATTTTAGCAACCATCGGTAAAACTTGAGGTACGTCAGTTGGTGTAGCAGTCCGGATTAGCATAAACTCTGGAGGCACAAATAGGCTAAAAAATGCCAGATCGCTCTGATTATTCTATCTTCTCTAGGGAATCAGTCGCTTTATTATTAGCGTTATCTTTGAGAAAATAGTTTTGCGGTTCCTACTGCTGAATCTGTTGTAGAAGCGCTTCTGTTTTTTGATACCTTGGTGTGTTTCCTTGCTGCACAGGTTTCATGATTTTTCCTCCAGCGGTATCTTCCTCTATCAATCATTGTAGTTAAGTACCTAAACAACAATATTTACAGTCATTGCGAGCGAAGCGTAAAGCCTGCGGCATAGCTTCGCTTAACGCTGAAAGCGTTCCCGCAGGGTAGCAATCGCAAGGGGTGGGATTGCTACCCTGCGGGAAGCCGCTGCGCGTCTACATTCCGCTTCGCTGCATAAAGCAATGACACTGTGTAATTAATTTTGAGTAACTACTTAGGAAGCAAAAAGTAGCTTTGAGCGTCTTATCTGTTACAAACATTTTTGAATTGAAATCAGTTTGTAACAAAAACTGTAACAACCGTGTATTTTAGTTTGTATCCGTCTAAATTGATGAAAAAACTCCGAGTAATCCCTGAGTAGACGGGTAATGTTGCTTAATGATATCCGAGATTATCAGATTCTGTTTCTTTCCTTGTTCCTAGTTTTGGGAATTGGGACAAGGGACTGGACACTGCGACCAGAGATGATAGGGGTGGCGATCGCCACTTGTCTATTAACGCAATGGATTTTGTCATCGATTATTAGCCAAGAACAAAAGCTAAATATTCGTAGTGCCCTAATTACCTCATTAGGACTCAGCTTACTGTTGCGGGCCGATCATTGGACAACAATGGCTTTAGCCGCAGTAAGTGCGATCGCTAGCAAATTTTTCTTCCAGGTTGGTAATAAGCATTTCTTCAATCCAGCAAACTTTGGCATTATTACTGCTTTACTACTTACCTCTGATGCTTGGGTTTCACCAGGACAGTGGGGAGAGGATTGGTGGTATGGGCTGTTGTTTGTCGGGACTGGTGGCATGATTGTGCAGCGAATTGGTCGCTGGGACACTACAGCCGCATTCTTGGGTTCTTACTCACTGCTAGAGGCGATTCGTAATCTCTGGCTGGGTTGGACATGGGATGTTTACTGGCATCGGTTGATGAGTGGATCTTTGTTGTTATTTGCCTTATTTATGGTCACCGATCCGCGGTCAATTCCCAATGCCAGAATCGGGCGGATAGTTTGGGCATTCTGCATTGCCATATTGACTTTTATACTGCGGAATTACTTTTTTATTTCCAGCGCAGTTTTCTGGGCACTGTTTATCCTAGCGCCGTTGACTCTTCTGTTCGATGCCTTCTGGTCAGCCCCAGAATTTTCCTGGTTGAGAAAAGATAGGAACACTAGTGTTACTGAAAATTCTCCAGTATCAAGTCCCCAGCCTCTAATGCCCAGTCCGTAAATGTTTTAAACACTGAAAACAATCGAGAAATAAAATGAAACCTTTAAGATTCTTTATCCCAATAGTGATGGCATTGATAGCTGTGCTATGCTTTGCCCCTACAGCATGGGCATTCTGTGGATTTTATGTCTCCAAAGCTGATACTAAGCTGTATAACAAAGCTTCTCAGGTAGTGATTGCGCGGGATGGCGATCGCACCGTCTTGACAATGGCTAACGATTTTCAAGGCGAAGTCAAAGATTTTGCGATCGTTGTACCTGTACCAACAGTGCTGCAAAAAGAGCAAGTCCATGTTGCTGAACCCAAGATTATCGAGCGTTTAGATGCTTTTAGCGCACCGCGATTGGTAGAATATTTCGACTCAGATCCCTGTGCTCAACTTTATGAGTATGACAAACCTCAAGCAGCACCTGCACCAGCATCTAGAAATGAAGCAGGGGGTACAAGAGGGCGTGCTGATAGTTTGGGTGTCACTGTTGAGGCGCGTTTTAACGTTGGCGAATACGACATTGTGATTCTCAGCGCTAAAGAATCTGGAGGATTGGAAACCTGGCTGAACCGCAATGGCTACAAAATTCCAAAAGGAGCAAAAGAGTTACTTCAGCCTTATGTTCGTTCCTCAATGAAATTCTTTGTTGCTAAAGTCAACCTCGATAAATTTGAGGCATCTGGCTATCAGTTACTCCGTCCTCTACAAATTTCCTACAAATCACCCAGGTTCATGCTGCCTATTCGTTTAGGCATGATCAACGCTGCCAGCGAGCAGGATGTAATTGTCTATATCCTATCGCCGAAAGGGCAAGCAGAAACTACCAACTACCGAACAGTAAAAATTCCCTCTAATACCAACATTCCACTTTTTGTCAAAGATGAATTTGGCGAATTTTATAAGTCTATGTTCCAGACTTCCTACAATAAAGAAGACCGGAAAGTGGCTTTCTTAGAATATGCTTGGGATATGAGTAGTTGCGATCCTTGTTCTGCCGAACCCTTATCTCAAGAGGAACTCAAGCAAGCAGGTGTATTTTGGCTGGATGGTGATTCCGCTAATGGAGTTCCAGCACCTCGTAGTTTCCGTCCTCCTGTTTCTAGCAGTAGTGTCTTCATCAGTCGGTTGCATATCCGTTATACCCGCAACAAATTTCCTGAAGATCCGATGTTCCAAGACACTTCCAATCGCGAATCTTTTCAGGGGCGCTACATTTTACAACATCCATTTTTAGGTGAAGTCAAATGTCCAGCTGGGCGGGAATATAAGCAGTCTTTGCCTAAGCGTTTTGAACAAGAGGCGCAAACTCTAGCCAAGCTAACCAACTGGAATATTCAAGACATTCGCCGCAAAATGAAGTTGACTGTTGGCGAGATCACAACTTCTTGGTGGCAAAGTTTCTTTTCTTGGCTGGGGTTATAGCTAGATCGCACTCAGCTAATGTGTTTTGAAGTCGCATAATTCGCAGCTTCAGCAAGACGTGAAGAAAGGTAACCTAATTACCTCTTTGCGTCTTTTCTGTCAGAATCCCTCAAAGTCTTTATTTGTTTTATGAGATAGGAAAATAAAGCTTACATCAATTTGAAAAATGATTGCGACAGATGGAAATCTAAAACGCTTATCCAATAGATGTTTCACAATCACGCCACTTGCTACAACGCGGCGGCACTTCCTACCCTGCGGGAAGCCACCCTCCGGGTGTCTACAAGTCGGCGGAGCCGCCCAACGGAGTGCCTTGGGAACCCGCGCAACGCAGTGGCTCCAAAATCTAGCTTGAAAAGTTTGCTCAAGTTGGGAAACCCGCCCACGCAACGCCAGGTGCTTTAAGCCGGGAAACCCGACGCTACTTGCTACAACGGAGGGAACCTCCCTCCGGGTTCACCAGTCCCCTACGGCAGGAAACCCGCCTTCAGGGCTGGATTCACCGCAACGCACTGGCTCTCCAACGCACTGGCTCAACTTTTCGCAAAATCTAAAATGGGATTACGCAACTGGCACACTAAATAAAGGTTAGGGCTATCAAGAGTCTAAACTTTAAGAACCGTTGACCAATAACAGCCTCAACAAGAAATCCCTAACACTTGCGTCAGTCCTGAAAACCAATATCACGACAGAGGGTAATTTTTTAGTACATTGTTACACGCAATACTATGATATTCTTGCGTTCTTAACTCAGATTGGTATGGTTGAATTGGATGAACAGCTACGCTACTTAGTTGCACAAGCCTGTGAAAACCCACCCGGGAGTCCTCAGCGTCAGAAGCTGCTTACGCAAATCATTCGTTTGAGTGCAAGTAGACTCTGGAAGGAAAGTACTTCCTATTATCAAGACGCACTGCAACAAACTTGGTTATATTTTTGCCGCAACATTTGTGAAGCTAGCACAGGTCAAGCTTACGATCCCACTTATGGAAGTGTTGTAACTTGGCTGAATGCCTATTTAAAACGCCGACTTCAAGACTTTTACCTCTACCAGCAGCGAGAACAAATAATTAAAGTACCTTTGAAGGTGCGCCATTCTACTTCAGGCGACAATAGTAACACGATTGACCCAGTAGAGAACCTAGCTGCTACCCCGGAAGCTCCACCAATTTTGGAAAACGTCAGGATCTGGGCGGAAGCCGATACCAGCGGGGAACTATGCAGTACTTGTATTAAAGGGCGTCCAGATGTAAATTGTCAGGTATTAATTTTGAAACGCTTACCCCCAGAAGCTAGTTGGAAAGAATTGTCTGAGGAATTTGGTTTATCAATTCCAACTTTAAGCAGTTTTTATCAGCGTCAGTGTTTACCCCGGTTGCGTAAATTTGCGGAAGTTGAGGGGTACTTATAAGCTTCAGTCTATTCCAACCTGATGTCGCGCCTGACTGTTACTGAATTGACAATGCCATCTTCGACACCATGCTCTTGTGGCGTGACATCCGCAATAACTGCACAAGTACGTGGCATATT
The DNA here is from genome assembly GCF_002154725.1 of Nostoc sp. 106C. Lineage (GTDB taxonomy): Bacteria > Cyanobacteriota > Cyanobacteriia > Cyanobacteriales > Nostocaceae > Aulosira. The sequence goes on from NZ_MTAW01000124.1 coordinate 77,304, forward strand.
TGGAATATCAACCTCAAAAACTAGTTTGGTTGGTCTATTGCTATGAAGCTTTGGTGGTTTTGAATAATTACCAAAAGCATCACTCAGCATTTTCACTGTAAGTTTATTTGTCTCAGCTAAAATAAGTTCTACGTGTGCTGGCTCATTAGTTCCGGCTTGCCGTACAATCTGCGCCTCTTTAAAAGCAGAATTCGATGGCCGAACAATCACAGGCCAGTCCTTTCCTTGGTCTTCTACAATTGTACCTAGGCTGGTGGCAGCTTCTTGGGCAGTCAAGGGTGCGTTAGATAAAACATTACACAGCTTTTGTAAAGTCTCAATCATTGTTGTCTCCTGATTCAGCTTTGCCTGTAAGGGTGCGATCGCACTTTTATGAGGTTGGGAAATAGATATTGCACCAGTCTGACAGCTAGTTAAAGCGCAGAGAGAAATGGCGATTATCTGGAGAAGTTTACTTTTTGAGATAAGCATCTGTAACTGCTCCACCCACTCTCCAAGCATCAGCTTCCTCTGGCAAGTCTCTGTACTTCTCGTATGCTATGTCATACTGCTTCTGCGCTTTATCTAGCTTTGCCTGATTAGCATCTGTAGGAGACTTATCATGCTGCTCTTTAGCTTTGTCTAAAGCTTTTTGTTTGGTATCGAGATCTGTAAGAACCCGATCGCGATAATCTGCCTTTGCTCCATATACACTCTCATACCAGCCTTCAGCTATGAGTGCTTCCATACTGCCTGATTTGAGTGGGTTGTTGACAGCACTGCTGGCAATATTAGGGGGAATGTCCATCTCTTTGGCGATCGCTTTGGCAGATTTTCCCTTTCCAGCTAGCATCTGCGCCATCATATACCATTGTTCCGCATGTCGGGATTCATGGTAGACCGTATCAGCAATATCGGCCGCCGCTTCATCAGTCAGTGAGGCTTGGGAAAAAGCTTCTTTGCCTAAATCTAATGTCCAGGTAACAAAATCAAACTGACCTGCATCTGCTCCCAAATCTTTGATAGCCTTGTTACAAGCAGGTACACCCGCAGCCGTAAGTTGCTTGTTGACTACTGTTAACAAAGCATCGGCTCGTTCATTTGTAGTTTTCAGTTTTGCCCAATCAGCCTGAACTTGCTTGGCTTCACCTACATACTCATCAGTAGCATCAGTTGTGGCTAATCCTGTAGGGAATGCTGCTGGTAAGGTTCTTGGCCCTGCTTTACCATCTACCTTCAGGGGTGGGTGTTCCTGCTGCCATTTTGCCACAGCTTGAATTGTCTCGTCGTCAATCGCTCCTGTAGGTGTACTTCCGACTGTCTGCTGAATCTGCGTAATAATCTCAGGCGTATATTGTTTACTACGGCTAGCATAATAAGCTTTAGCTGAACTCACCTGTGCAGCTGTTAGCAATTCAGCGTCTTTGTCCCCGAATCGTTGTACCTCTAAATTAGAAGTAAGTCTGGCTTGGGGACGCAGTGATATCCGGCTAATATCGTGACTTAAAGGCTGTTGTAGTGAAGCTTCTTCTGCCAACGTTTCACCATCAGACGGCAATGCTTGGGGGTTTGACGACTCCCGATCCACTTTTTTAGCCAAAATCCGCTCTGCTGGCAAACTAAAACCGCGTGTTAAATTCGCCAACGAAGGGGATGTTGGTGATGTTAGCGATGGATTTGTAGATTTGGATGTACCTGCTTTCTGGCGCTGTGCCCTGATGCGCTCACTCATCTGGTTCAATCCCCCAACAGTAACCTAGCCACGGCATACTGTTAAGACGCATCATATACTTAACCAAGATGCGATCGCTATCGACTTTAGTATAATTGGCGAAATTGGGAATTTCTCAGTTCTGTTTTAATACACATACATTTAGCTTCCTATAGTTAATCAACCATAGGAAGCAAGCTTTTATTTAACTATTACAGCAGACGCAAAAGTTCAGAATTTAAATTTCCGCACCAGCTTTTGGTTCAGCCCCCATTGGTGCAACATAATCACGGAAAAGAGTAATCTGCTGCTCAAAACCTAATCCTTTAATCTGATCTAATAGAGCTTGAGATTGTGATGGAAGCTGATAATCAGCAGGGACAGGAATTATAGTACCGTTATCCATGCCTTGAGATAAGCGATACCAAAATAGTAACTTGGTTGTATCACCAAAAGAACCATATTCACGGGAGATTTGATTATCAACTTTGTTAATTAAATCCCGTTGAACTTGTAGTTGTTCTTCGTGAGATAATTCTTTAACTTGATTGAACAAACTTTCTGCAATTTCTGGGGAAACAGTGCTAGCACCGGGTGCTGCTGGTGTAATTGAGCCACCCATTTCTTTGTATATGAACCAAAACAAAGCTAGCTGTTGATCCACATCCAATTTTTGCCAAGCTTGAACATGTTCGCGAATAGTAGAATCGCTAGTTTGGGTGTATGCCATTACAAACTCCGCTTATAATTCTTCGATGTTTTATGTCTCAAATAAAGGTAACAAAGTTCTATTTATGATTTAACCCTACTGAAGATAGAAGTAGATAAATTAAAGATAAAACTGATAGAGAATTCATAGAGATACTGATATTGTAAGGGTTACAGATGATAAACTCTACTTTTAATAATTAAATTTGGCAATCAAAGGTATCAGATTAAATTTAATTTTTAACCCTACTGAAGGCAGATATATAATTAAGTAAAAATAGAAAATTGAATTGCAATTTTTGGTATTTAAATTTTTGCTATTGCTATAAATGCAATGACAGCCTGATTTACATTGCAGAGATATCGCGGATAAGTTAACCAAGGTTAGTGCATTTACCCTCTATGCTGAAAGAGGTCTAGCCTAGTAAGCACAATGATTAGAGGGGATTATTCAATATGAGCATCACCGAAGATATTCTCTCCCAACTACCAGGCGATGTGATGGAAGGACTGCGTCGTAGCGATCGCATCTTAGCATCGCTGAGGGAAGATCGTGCACCGATACCAACGGTAGTCAAACAGAACAATCAACTTTTGGACACCGTAGACTGGGATGTAATTGTCTGCGGTGGGACTTTAGGCATTTTAATTGGTTGCGCCTTAGCTGTGCAGGGAGCCAAAGTAGGATTGATTGAGCGGGGAATCCTTCGTGGTAGAGAGCAAGAATGGAACATTTCCCGCAAAGAGTTAGAAATATTTTTGGAATTGAATTTACTGACGAACGAAGAATTAGAACAAGCGATCGCCACGGAATATAACCCAGCCAGAGTCAGCTTTCAAGGTGGTACAGAAGTTTGGGTAGAGGATGTTCTCAATATTGGTGTAGATCCTGTTTATCTACTGGCTACATTGAAAACACGATTTTTGGCTGCTGGGGGTGAGTTGTGGGAAAACACACCCTTGAGTGAAGCAGTAGTTCATCCAAATGGGGTGATGGTAAACAACCAATTCAAAACTAGATTACTAATCGATGCAATGGGACATCTCTCTCCCATCGCTCAACAAGCACGTCAAGGAGAAAAGCCAGATGCGCTGTGCTTAGTTGTGGGAAGTTGTGCTCAAGGTTTTCCGGAAAATCGCTCGGGTGACTTGTTGTTATCATTTACATCCTTGCACAATCAATGCCAATACTTCTGGGAAGCTTTCCCAGCAAGGGATGGCAGAACCACCTACTTGTTTACCTACATGGATGCACACCCACAACGTTTAGGTTTAGAAGCTCTGTTTGAGGAATATCTACGCCTTCTACCACAATATCAGGGTGTGGAATTGAGTCAGTTAAAGTTTCAACGGGCACTGTTTGGCTTTTTTCCCACTTATCGCCAAAGTCCCCTCAAAACCCCTTGGAATCGTATTTTGCCAGTGGGAGATAGTAGCGGTAGTCAATCCCCTTTAAGTTTTGGTGGTTTTGGTGCTATGGTGCGTCACCTGAAGCGTTTAACTTTTGGTATTCAAGAAGCGCTGCAAACCGAGCAATTATCTGCAAAAGCGCTAGCTTTGCTGCAACCTTATCAACCAAGTTTGGCTGTTACCTGGTTGTTTCAAAAAGCGATGAGTGTTGGTGTGCATCAAAATATTCCTCCAGATCAAATTAACCAACTACTCTCAGTAGTATTTCAGGAAATGCAACAGTTGGGTTCAACCGTGCTCAAGCCATTTTTGCAAGATGTAGTACAGTTTCCCGCACTGACACAGACACTTTTGAAAACTGGTTTGGCAAATCCTGGATTAGTTGCCAAAATAATTCCTCAAGTAGGTTTAATCAATTTATTGGATTGGGTGGTGCATTACGGGAATTTAGGTGTTTACACTGCCTTATTTTGGCTGAGTCCAATGCTAGAAACATTGATAAAGCACCTGCCAAGCCAACAACAATATTATTGGCATCGCCTAGTTGATGGTTGGAAGTTTGGTTCTGGCAGCGATTATGCGGATGGATAATTTAACAAAAATTATAGACGCGATGCATCATTAATATGATTAATCGCGTTTTTACTAAAAAACTTGTGTGAGGATTAAGATGATTGAACGGCAATCTTCAGGAATTAAATATTTTACAGTACTAATTGGCTTACTGCGCGATCGCCAAGCTTTTTTAGAAGAAATCACTCAAAGTGTCAGATTACCAAGTAAAATTATTTCTCTTTTAGTTTGCAGTTCGATATTTCTGGCTATCTATGGCGGTATTATTGGCGCATATCATAGCTGGATGCAAGCTGTATCTTCGGCTATTAAACTACCAGCGCTCTATTTAATTACGCTGCTAATTTGTTTACCCACGTTGTACTTTTCTAATATTATTTTTGGTTCCAAACGTAGTTTTGGACAGCATTTTGCACTGGTACTCACTGCGGTTTCCGTAACTAGTGTACTGTTATTTAGCTTTGCACCCATTACACTATTTTTCTTGATTACCACTAATAATTACCAGTTTTTAATCTTGCTCAATGTCCTGATATTTTCCTTTACAGGATTTATCGGTATTTCTTCTTTATACCAAGCTACAAGTGTAGTATTAGAACAAGATAATGAAGGTAGCCAAACACGCCGCAAGATTATACTCTCGTGGCTATTTCTTTATGCTTTTGTGGGTAGCCAGTTAGGATGGACTCTCAGACCATTTTTTGGAACACCTGGTTCTGTATTCCAACTATTTAGAGATAGAGAAGGAAGTTTTTATTTGAGTGTTCTACAATCTATTGGCCATCTTTTAGGGATTCGTTAATAAGTAATTAGCAAGTAATTAATTCATTAATTAAACCATCAAGAATTCACTCATAAAACCATTATGCTAGAGAAGCCATCTTACAAAAACAAACAATTTGGAATTTTAATCAGTTTATTACGCGATCGCCAGGGTTTCTTAGAAGAAATTGGTCAAGGGATAAGATTACAAAGTAAAATCAGCGCTTTGTTTGTTTCCAGTTCCATTTGTTTTGCAATTTATGGTGCAATTATCGGTGCCTCTCATAGCTGGGCACAGGCATTATCTGGTGCTATCAAACTCCCCGCCTTTTATTTATTAACACTGATTATTTGTTTTCCTACTCTATTCTTTTTTAATGTTTTATTTGGATCTCGTAGCAGTTTGCAACAGCATTTTGTAGTATTGCTAACAGCTGTATCAGTAATTAGTGTACTGTTATTCAGCTTGGCACCAGTTACGCTATTTTTTATGATCACTGCTCCCAATTCTTATCAATTTTTTAAACTATTAAATGTATTAATTTTTGGCATTACAGGTATATTTGGGATCAAATTCCTTTATGAAGGAATGCAGCTACTTTCCAAACAAGATGAGGTAGGTAAAAAAACTCGCACTACTATTTTAAGATCGTGGTTACTTTTGTATGCTTTTGTAGGTATGCAGTTGGGATGGTTTTTACGACCATTTTTTGGTGCACCTGGATCTAAATTTGAGTTATTTCGAGCCGTGAGTGGCAATTTTTATCTTGATATCGTCGCGGCAATATCTGAAATTTTAGGTTTCCGTTAATTAAAATCTAGATCTTATTATGGGAGAACCAATAAGTTGGACTGGTTTCCTCCTAGAGTAGCATCTGGCGTTATTCAGATATTTGTTATTTTTAAAGCCGGGCGATCGCTATTTGTACTTTTTGAACCTGCTTGGGTGCTTGCATTTCGTTAAAGATGGAAATTGCCTGATTAAAAGTATCTCGGCTAATTGTAACTTCACCCATTCTTTGATAAGTCAAAGCCAATTGATAATGTGCTTTAGCCAGATTACATTTATCAGAAAGGGTAGCCATATTTACGATAGCGTCTAAATGCTTATTTATTGCTACCATAAATTCTCCCTTTTCACGATGTAAGGAGGCAAGACAAGAGGTAGCTCTAGCTTTTAAATAAGTGAACTGATTGTATTCACAATGGGAAATAGCTTGGTTGCAAATCTCAATTGCAGTTTCTATATGACCTAAATTTTTATAAGTTAAGCTGGTATACAATAAACTAGTACCTACTCCCCAAGAAGTTAATCTCTCGCTTGTCATTCCTGCCTTAACCTCTTGCAAGATAGCAAGAGCATCTTCTCTTATCCCTAAAGAAGAGTTTATATAAGCTAAACAACACAAAGAGTAAACAACATACTGATAATAGTTTTCGTCAGTTTCACTTAAGTTTTTAACAAAATAAAAAATATTTTTAGCTTGCTCAAGTTCCCACAAATCTATATAACAAAGTCCTAGATTAAAGTTACTCGAGATTTTTTCCTGAAAAATATCAGATCTCTCAGCAATTTGATTAGCTCGTTCATGACAATCAAGTGCTAAGGCAATATTACCTGTTTGATGATATGCACGCCCTAGCATATTATAAAGTCTACTTAAGTAATACTCAGACTTTAAGTTTTCAATCAGTGGTGTAATTACAGAAATTAATGTTTCTAATAAACCAAATCTGTAAAACAACACACCCAAAGATATACTCTTATCCCATCTATTACCTCTGTTATCTAGAATGACATTAGCTGCTTGCTCAAAGTCTCCTATTTCCACATAATGATAATAAGCTTCTAGAGCCATTAAAGCATCTTGAGGAAATTCAATTTTGCTAACAGTAGCTGTCCAAAATTCTGCTGCCTTGCGGTTGGCTATTTGCCATTCGCCGCTTGATCGCAAACGTGCGATCGCTTCTGTACAAATCACTGGATGCAGCCAATATTTTCCTTTACGGAATTCTACTAATGAACGGTCACAAAGAGATTTAATAATTCGTCTAGATAGTTGTTCTGGCACATCCCAAAGTAAGCATTCTAGTCCCTTGATGCTAACATGAGTCACATTTTGATAACGATAGCATCCCAAACGACACAGCAATCGATATGCTTCAGCATCCATTTGTGCTAAGCGATCGAACTGGCTGGTAACTAAATGCTCTAATACACCTTCAACTAACAAATTATTTTGATTTTCCCGCCAATAAACATTAGCATCTTTTTCAAAATCTCTGATAATAGCACCACTAATAATTTCCATTGCTTTGGCATTTCCACCAAAAGCTTTGCACATTTGACTGAGAGCGTTTGTTTGGAAATTAATCTGACGACTGGTAAAAAATTGTCTCCAAGCGGACTCACCCAATCCTTTTAGTGAATAGAAATTTACATCAACTCCAGACTCATAAAGACGTTCGCGGCTAGTTATAAGAGTTACTGAATGAATTGTCGGATCGGCGAGGACTCTCAACAATTCAATATAAGGACGATGATCGAGAATTATCCGACCATTTCTATCTAAAGCAGATTCCAATCCATCAATTAAGACCCCAATCTTTCGAGATCGGTTTCGTAACTTCCGCCGTAACCGCTCCAAATTAATGCCAAACTCTCTTCCTGGTTCTTCCTGAAAGTCTTTTCTGAGCCATTCCTCAACTACACTTTCTACAGAGACAATATTTTGGCTTTCTTGAGCCATCCATAGTTCTAGAAAGTAGAAACCCTGCGTTTTAAAGTACTTACGCGCTAAAGTTGTTTTGCCGACACCGCCTTCACCTTGAATCAAAATGATTTTCTTTTCCTGACTGACGAGGTTTTGTAACTCTGCTATTTCGCGATCGCGTCCTACAAAGTTAGAATCTAACTCTTGGGGTGTTGCATCATTGACGATTGAATAGATGCATTGGTAGGTGTTTTGTGCATGTTGAGTGTGCCACAATCTCTCAATCACCCCAGAGAAGTTTGATTTAGAAACTTTTTCTCCCAGCACTTTCGACAGTAGATGCCATAACTGCGCACCCACTGCTTTTAAATGTGCCTCTGTGTAACCACGGCTATCTGCAATATCGTGGTAAGTTCGCTTTTCATCCTCCCACAAATGACGCAAAATAATCCTTTGAGCCTTATGTAAGTGTTCTCCTGTCCTAAGAAAAACTAAATTATCTACAAACTCTAAGGCTTCTTCTGCACCCATCGGCTGAGATTGAGTAGTATTTGTACTTAATTATAACTATAATTTTTACTCTACCTCGCGTGTCAGTTGTCAGTTGTTGGTTGTCAGCTGTTGTTAATTATTCCTAAAGTAGTAAACACCTGTAGCGTAGCGGTACTATATGGATGAGTTGAACGAAGTATATGTCTGCCCTTAGACAGAGGGGTTTAACCCATTCCTACTGACATTGAGAAAATCAAGAGTCCTATGCGGGTAAAGATTTTTGGCATTGCTGAATGAAGGGAGGAATTGATTTATTCAGGTACAATTTGATACTTTAAATAGTGTAGTAATAATTTAATTGAGTATCTCAGCATTTCTTCAGACTTAGAATAGCATAAGGTTTTGCGGTGAAGACGTGCCAGATAATGACGTAATCGGGTGTTTTCATTTTCCACTCGTGTCATATATGTTTTACTTACAATTTGGTCACCATCAGGTATAAAACTTGGGTAAACTTTCCAGCCATCAGTCACATAAAAATAGCTTTGCCACTGTTGAACAGTTTTCCATAATGGCTCAAATGTTTCGGCGCTATGGTCTCCTAAAACCCAAGCTAAAATACCTTGAGTAAAGTGGTTTACTGCTGTCCACAGCCAGATTTTGTTTTTTTTGAGCCTACAAACGTCTCTAATTCATCCAGTTCTCCAACTGCTGGAACAACATCTTCTTTGGGTACGTCTGGCAGTTGTTCTCCTAGTTTTTTGACCCAATGAATAATAGTAGTATGATGCACACCTTTAACCCGTTCAATCGCACGAAAACCCATACCATTAAGGTACATTTTTAAGCATTCTTGTTTTAGCTCTTGAGAATATCCTTTTGGTGGATCGTACACGTCAATAAATTGGCGATCGCATGATATGCAAATGTAATGAGCGTTTACCTCTTCGCTTTCCATTTTTACGAATTTCCGTAGACCCGCAGTATGAACATTGCACAGTAGATGACCTCAATTCCTCCCTCCATTATGCAACGCCAGATTTTTAATACTTCTACCTTGCCATACTACAACATACTTTTTCCTACTCAGTAGGAAGCCTACTTTATCCTACGGTAATCTGAATTTAACTATATTACTCTTGTAATTAAGACAGGAAAAGTTAAGTTAAGCGCTCAGAAAGGTTGGTTGAGGAGAGATTGTACCAGCACTACTACTGCAAGTTTAGTATCTCGCATAGATGAATTTTTGTCTATATAAATAACTCGTGAAAGTGATGTCTGCTCATCAAGCAGTAGGTATTGGCTAACTAGATTCTGTAGAGCGTGTTCGTCCCAAGTATGTAAGTTCTCACCCTACAGGAGGTTCAATAATGTTGGGTAAAGATTGTCGTCATGATTGTAATTCGAGTTCCTGCCCTTTTGCTCAAGATACTCGGAATCCTGATAGATACGTTTGCCTGAAATGCGGTGTTGAACGAGATATTAATCAGTATTCCTCAGGCATAAGATTTTTCTGGTTACTGATTTTAGCTTTATTAATCGCATTTCAACTATTAGCCAACGGTGAAAAGCAAAACGATCAAAAACAACAAAAGCAAAAGTCTGTTAGTAATTCACTTCATCAAGTAATTAGCTACCAGCAATAGGGTTTGAACTTTTCCAAATTCATCATCATGAGCAAGTAAAGAATATGGCTGCAAATCAATACTCTCCTCTATTCCGCCTAGCTTCTCAGTTGTTAAAGTATTTCTTTTGGCTCCTGTTTGGGATGGCGATCGCTTTCATTCTCGCATGGGGTTTGCGTGTGTTTTACATTATCCCCATACTTATGTATTTACTAAAACAGTTTTTTATGCCTATGGGATTTATCCTGTTGTGTTTAATTACAATAGCGATAATTCTTGAGTCTTGGCGTTAACAAAATTGCAGAGTGGCAGAAGAAATTAAGCGTTTTCCTGATCTCCCACTCTGATTTTCTCATCCAAAAACTTTAGCTGCTGATATATACAGCTAATCTGCGATAAATTTACACCTGCTGCTTGAGCTTTTCGTAATGGATTGCCAAAAATTGCTTCTACTTCTAAAGGACGGCGTGCGTCGTAGTCAATTTTCATACTAGTACGATAAGGCTTCATCTTCACGGTATAGTCGAGCATCATTTGAATAAAGCTATCAGGAATGATGCGATCGCAACTTTTCGCCCCATCTGCAACTTCATACATCAACTGTTCAGCTAAATTCCGAGTATGTTTATACGCCATTAATTCATCTGTTCTAGCGTTGAGAATTACAGATAAGCCATTATAGGGGATGTTCCATACCAGTTTTTTCCATCGCCCTAATAATAAATCCTCAGTTAATTCTATCGAAATCCCAGCATTAATAAAGTCATCGGCTATTTGCCGCATCTTATCTGTAATCCCACAAGGCTGATAACTAGCCGTATATTCCCCTAAGGTAATTTGTCCATAGTCGAGATGGCGGATATGTCCTGCTGCGACTTTATTGGAACAGAGAAAACACAACCCACCTATAATGCTGACATTGCCAACTATTTTGGCAACTTCTTCTTCCACCGCCAGTCCATTTTGCAGTATTAACACTACCCCATTATCTTTGACAACGGGTGGTAACATCTGTGCCAGTAAATGATTTTGTGTCGTCTTCAGTGCCACCATCACCACATCACATTGTGGCATTTTTTCTACATCATGGTAGGCGTGGACTTGAGGCAGAGTGAAATCACCATCTTTCGATTCAATCACCAAACCAGATTGACTGACATATTTATAATCACTCCTTAACAAAAAGTGGACATCTAAGCCCGCTTTTTGCAGTTTGGCACCATAAAAGCCACCTAATGCACCAGTTCCTAGAATGGCGTAACTCCGCTCGGACATTTTGCTAACAAAGAGATTTTTCTATGACGATCATAAGGCGAATACGTTGTATACAGACAGCCCTATTTCAAGCTAAATTTATTTAACAAAAGTTAAAAAGGATTTACTATCCTTTAAGTTACGATACATGGATTTAGGTGAAATACATGGCTGATATTGTTGATATTGCAGTTTCTGCTGACTCTTTTAAAACTTTAGTAACAGCTGTCCAAGCTGCTGGTTTAGTAGAGACATTAAAAAGTCCTGGACCGTTCACTGTCTTTGCCCCAAATGATGATGCTTTTGCTAAGTTACCACCAGGAACTATACAAACTCTAGTGCAGAATATTCCTCAACTAACGCGCATTTTAAAATATCATGTTGTTTCTGGAAAGCTTTTCCAGGCTGATTTAGCAAAACTCGGTACAGTTAACTCTGTGGAAGGTTCACCCATTAAAATTGATTGCTCTGATGGTTTTGAAGTGAAAAATGCCACGGTTTTAGCAGCAGATATCGAAGCAGATAATGGTGTAATTCACGTTATCGATACGGTAATTTTAATGGGTTAATTTGGCTATGGTGGGTAATGCCCACCATCCTCACTACTAACAATTTTTAATAGCATAAATTAATTTAAATTATGTTACATATTTAAGTTAGATACTGCAATAGGATGCTAAGGTTGGTTCAATTATTTATAAATATATTAAATTTGTTAGTATATGCGAACATTATCCCAACACATTGATGCTCGATTTCCACACATTAGCTGAGTTCTCCCGCACCAACTGCGTGAGCATTTGTGCATTTCTGGTGCCAGCCAACTTGCTAGCCACAGTGCTGACAATTATCCTGACGGCATTACATCGCCCATTACGTCAAATTTGGCAAGCTGCTGTATTTGCCAGTATTTTCGCTTTAGTCATGGTAATGCATGTATATAGTTGGTTTGCCATTGGCGTAGTCATGCTTCCGACTTATATCTTGTTATGGCTAGCAATTACCTGTTTGTTGACTAATTTAGCTGCTATTCTCTGGTACAGACGCTTCGCAAATACCCCTAGCCTTTCCAACAATGCATGATGTGAGGTAATGGAAAGGTGAAAAAATAGTACAGACTTTGTTAACAAGCGTCTGTCAGCGTTTTTGTATCGCTAGTATTTCATGGGCATCTCTTGCAAATCCAATTTTCTGCACATGAAATTACAAATGTACAACGGACACATGCTTCCAGTCTGAAGACTTAAAGCAGTGTCCTTAAGATAGATACAGATTCTTACTGATGTAGCTTACATTGGCGTTTCTTGGTGGTTTCTATTCATTAACTAAGTAGAACGGTGTGGAAAAACAAAACTATGTTAAGAAAAATCAAATAGGCTTAAACCCTCTTCCCTCCTGCCTCATCCCAACGATAAATATTCACACCGACCTACTTAGGATTTTTGTAATATCTTAATTAATTGAAGACCTCTCACTATTTTGAGTTTGCTGCTCTTCTTGTTTCAGCAGCAACATGTAGACTAGCCCAAAAATTAGAATACCCAAAACGCCATAGGAATAGGAGGCCTGTCCTCCGTGCCAGCTATCAAAGGCAGCTTTGTTTGTTCCTTCCATCACTGCCAACATAGCAATCCGTACTCCATTGATGACAAATCCTAAGATAATGGCAAAAATCGGCACAAAGAACCGCTTAATCTTAGCGATGGGGAACATTACCATCGCAATAATTGATATACCTAATATATAGTTGATTGTGTCTATTCCCGAACAGCTATAAGCTACCTTGATACTACCCGTTGGTAGATAAATATTGACCCCAACATTTGTAACATCAAAGCCTGAGTACCACAAAAGAAATGTAGCAAATTTGGCACTCAAAGGTGAAATATCAATTAATAAATCAGCAAGTACGCTGGGTACTCCTAAGAAAAACAGAATAATCAGTTCCTCCCAATATTGCTTTAAGCCCTTAAAGCCAGAAGCCAACAAGCTGACACCAAAAGCAGAAGTAAAAGACAAAAGACGAAGGGTATGTTCTAGATTCTGAGTTGCGCTCTGCCATAGTACCCAAATAATTAGGAGCAAACCCACAATGCTAGAAAAAACATCACTTTCAAAGCGTAATGTATGTCGTTTGTCCCATAATAGGGAGCCTGTAGCGAATAAAAACAGAATACTCATGCCTAAATGGCCAATATCATGAGCTTTCCAAACTAAGGTAAGACAAATTGCCTCTAGCCCTGCGGTAATACTCAAGAGCCACAATGGTTCATTTTTGAATAATTTGGGTGATATCAGGTCAGTAATGTTCATTGCAAGAGTAGGTTTACTAATGTCAAAAAGCTAGGGTTTTAATAAATTTTGGTAATTGGTAAAGTTTGCAGCAGACTATTACCTATATAGAATTAAGTTTATTAATGCCGAATTACTAAATATTTTGATGACACAGTTAAGATTACTCCTAAAGCATCATTTGGTAAAAGAAAATAACATTTTAACTGTGTACTATTTTACTTAAACATTAACAATCGCCAAGATCATCATCAAGCTACCATCAGATACAAGTGTCATATATGGCTTACTTAAGATTTTTCTTTTAATAAACCGATGTATCCGAATGAATATTGCAAATTTTTGTTGCCCTAAGTGTTATTCCTAGGTATTAATGTAATAAATATTTAAGTAAAGAAACTGAGATTAAATAAAGTCTTTATAAAGAAAGACCTGAATTAGATAAACTCTTAGTGAAGCTACTCAAATAAAGGCACTCAAGTAACAGCAGCCTCAGAATTAATTGGCACACAGGCATTGACTAAAGGTAATAGTGGTCCTAGTTGCTCTTGCCCATTCACAGCTAAATCGCTATGGCACAAATAAACTTTTTCGGATACACGAGAAAGTAAATCTGCCAAAATCCTTTGCAGCCGATGTTCTTCTGCTAATTTGTCATCTTCTGCTGTCCAAGGTGAACCTAACCTATCTTGAAGAAACAAGGGCGCGCCAAACAATGTAGCTGCGCCACCTTTTGCCCAAAGAGGCGAACTAGCATCCAGCCAAAAATGCCAACGATGAAATCTTCTACTAGAACGGTATTGGAAGATTGTTGCTAAGGTGACAGCTTTTCTGGCTGGACCAATTGGCCGTAAAGGATAGGGGTTGGCAGTAATCGTACCACGCCGCAGTAGTTGAATAAATTCGGCAATGGTAGCTTCAGAAGGACTAAGGGCAGGTAATTTGGAATTGGTTTGTTGGAGTCTGGTATTAATTTCCCAGTAGTGTTGGGCAGTTTCTAGCAATTCCCGTAAAGCTGCTAGTTGATCGTAGGGGGGGTTAGTATCTTTACAAAGAAAATCTTGAATTGCCAGGTATAACAGGGAAATAGGGCTAGGAATTAAACGTTGTTCTTGTTGCGATCGCTGTCTCTCTAACCACTGTAATATTTCACTATAAGCTGTTGTGGCTGCATAGCCGATGCGATCCCAGCGCTCAAAAGTTGTCACTGGTAGCAAATTAGGGCGTTCTGGATGCGGTTCAAAGCAGTAATCGGCAATCAACCCAGCGCGTACAGGATCGATGTCACTACTGAGTTCTGAGGCGTTGTCTGCTGCTTTTTGCTTTCTACTCAATATCACAAGCATCTCGGCTACGGCATCTCGATCTACTAAGCGTCCCAAACCAGGATAGACTAGGGCAAGCATAGTGAGTAATGCTCTAATTGCAGGTGAACTAATCAGAGGGCGTTGGTTGTTAAGTGGTTCTACCTGGATGTTTTGCTTGTTGAGGATTTCTATTAGGGTATAACGAGCGATCGCATCTAAACCAGGTGCAATTACTGCCACTTCTTCTGGTTCTACTTGTCCTGACTTAATTGCATCCACAATCACTTCTGCTGTTTGCCGCAACAGTTGGGCACGGGAGGTAGTTTGAATTGACTGTACCGTTTCTGGCAAGCTTAATATCACCGTTGGTTCTGTAGCTAATTCCACCATTTGTGTAGCCAACTCAATTGCCAAGGATTCTATAGGTGGCCCAATCAACGTTTCTACTTGACAACGCCCTGCTAATCCTTCTAAATAGTTGGGATCTGCTCCTAATCCCAAGCGTACTGCACCCTCAGGATTGTAGCTAAACGCCCCGACTGCGCCTTGATCTAACAAAAACTCAAACAAGTTACGGGCTATGCCAGGATAATCGTCCACATCATCTGCTAAAACAGCTTGATAACGTTTCGCTAGATGTTGTTGATAATTTTCATTGGTTAACAAGTGGTGATTATACAGTTCAGTAATAATCCCATAAGTCAGTAATCCCCTGTGTAAACACCAGTCGCGCCAATCTAACAGCAAAGAAGCGAGAAAATCCGGCTCTAAATTGCTCGGATTATCTCCTAACCCACTTGCCAAAATTTCGGAAATGTAATCGCACTTTTCACCGCTGTAGGCTGCTAATTGCAATAAATCTAGGATGCGCCGCACCAAACGATACTCATTTAGTCCTGCACGGCGCAGAGTTTCTTCATCTAACTGCGAACGCCAGAGCTTGGTTGCCAATTCCTGCTCGGTTTCTGGACGCAATCTTACAGGAAATTGGGCGTTTAGCTTTAAAGAATGAATCAGCAAAGGCCAAAATAAAATCACTTCATCCTGAAAAAAACCCAGAGGTGTCTTAGCTCTTACAGGAAATTTACCTAAAGTAGCCGTAACAATTCTATCTCCTAATTCTCGGCGGTTATCATCGTTAGCAGCCAAGAGCAAAACTCCTGTTTCTGTTTGGCGGACATCCCAGCGTTTGGCTAAATTTTTACCTTTTTTTTGCGCTTTATTGTTAGTATAAAATGATTCATTTTTCTGATGTTCGCCTTGTACCCAATGACAAAACTCCTTGATTAAACGAGTAGTCTTGCCACTACGGCTACCACCAACAATCCAAACAGAATGAGAAACCACAAACCCTCTCCTTGTAGATTTGTTAGTATACTTCGTGCGTTAATTTAAGGTTAAGAATCACCAAATGATGCTGGATGATTGCGGACGATGAACAACTCTGTTTTTAGCCAAAAAATTTACCCTTTCTTGCTGAGTCTCTACCGATGGTACTTAAGAACGCCAGAGCGTTCGCTGGATGAGGCTTACAATGCGGCATTAAAGATTAAAGAATTAGAAGACAAACATTTCAATGGTAATAAAATAGACCCTAATTTAACCATGTACAGTAGCAATGTCATGGATTATTTTCAGTCTGATCTGAAAAAGCAATTAAAAATTGCTCGGATGCGACTAACAGAGTTTAAAGGTAGTCGTTGGTTTTTAAACGAAGCTAATCAAGAAGCCGCGAATAAAGCAGGTATAGAATATCCGGAACTTTCCTTAATTTTAGGAAAGCTCAGATTCATCGATCAAGTGCTTTCAAAATATACTGTTGTTGAGGATGAGGTAAATTCCCTAGCAGTAGTGGATAAACCTCCCAAGATCCAAACTGACTCAGTAGTTGCTCAAACATCAATATCAAAAATCCCTAATAACGTCAGAAGAAAGCCTCAAGGTAAAGCGAATACAACGGGGATATTACCAAGGTCGATTTTAAGTACTATTACTCGTCTGCAAGTAGAATTAGATCCAAATTCTGAACAAGATGTCGTTCAAAATTTTCGCCAAACTCAAAGAAGAACAATCATATCTATCAGGTTTATTCTACTACTAATTATTGTACCACTTCTGACTCATCAGCTAGCAAAAGCATTGATAGTTGGGCCTCTTGTTGAACGTTTTCGAGGTTCAGAAGCAGTGCAAATCTTCTTAAATGTTGAAATGGAAGAAGAAGCGTTGGCAACCTTAGAAAGGTTTGAAGAAAGAATAAAATTTGAAAATCTGATTAGCAAAGCGCCACCACTATCTTCTGAAGAACTAGAAACTCACATGAAGGAGAAAGCTAGTGAAATTGCTGAGGAATTCCGCGAAGAAAGCTCTAATGCTATTAAAAATGTTTTTTCAGATATTTTTTCTGTAGGGGCTTTTATCTGGCTTTTGCTTGTCAGTAAACCCTCTATCGCTATTATCAAAGAATTTTTCGATAATATTGTCTATGGTCTAAGTGATAGCGCCAAAGCATTTATTATCATTTTGTTTACTGATATCTTTGTAGGATTTCACTCTCCTCACGGCTGGGAAGTAATTTTAGAAGGTGTCTCTCGCCATTGGGGATTACCAGCAAATCGGGATTTTATCTTCTTATTTATTGCCACATTCCCAGTGATTTTAGATACGATTTTTAAATATTGGATTTTCCGCTACTTGAACCGCATATCGCCTTCCGCAGTTGCCACATATCATAATATGAATGAATGAAAAAAATGGAATAGGAAACAGGGAACGGGAAACGAGGAATTGGATGAGAACAAAACTTGCTGCTATTACCATCAGCCTACCTGTTGTTCTGGTAATTTTCTTGGTACGGATGCCATATTCGGGGCATCGAGAACTCAGTTCGCCAGAATGTCAGGTAAAAAAATGGGATATACCAGTATCATTGGCCAGCAGTTCCCAACAAAAAATCCCAGTACTGATCAAAAGGTTACCAGTTACTTGTTGTCAGAACGATCGCTCTTGTGTAGATGAGGCACTGTATGGGGGTGAGAATAATCAACTAGCGGATAAAAAAGCGCTGTTAACGTCCATCGATCGCAGTCTGCGATACCTACAAACTCCTAGGGCGGATACTGTTTACAAGAGCTATCACGTTTCTGGGGTCACGCGCGAGCGCGTTTACAAAAGTTTGATTAGATTCCGCCAACTGTTACTCAATACCAATTCTGCCGCCGCACTCAATAGCGCGATCGCCAAGGAGTTTGTGTATTACCAATCGATTGGTAAAGATAGCAAAGGTTCTGTTTTGTTCACCGCCTATTACGAACCAATGTATGCTGCTAGTCGTGTGCCTACAGCAGAATACCGCTATCCTGTTTACAAAGCACCTCCAGATTTAGACTCGTGGAGTTTACCTCATCCTACGCGCCTGGAACTAGAAGGCGCAGATGGTTTACAAGCGGCAAAAGGTAAACTGCGAGGCTTAGAGTTATTTTGGTTGCGCGATCGCCTGGAACCGTATATGGTGCAAATTGAAGGTTCTGCAAGGCTGCAACTGACTGATGGTACTCAGACAAGTATTGGTTATGCGGGTAATACTGCTTATAACTACAAAAGCATAGGGCGGGAACTGGCGAATGATGGCAAATTGCCTTTAGAGGGAATGACTATGCCAGTTATCCTCGATTACTTTCAAAAACATCCACAGGAATTAAATATTTATATTCCTCGCGATCCCAGCTTTGTGTTTTTTCAAGAAACTCAAGGCACGCCAGCACAAGGTTCTATTAGTCAACCGCTAACAGCAGAACGTTCAATTGCTACAGATAAATCCCTAATGCCTCCTGGTGCTTTAGCACTAATTCGGGCTGCTATTCCCTTTGCCGATGATACTGGTAAATTAGAGCATCGGATTGTGAGCCGTTACGTACTCGATCAAGATACTGGCGGTGCGATTAAAGGCCCTGGTAGAGTTGATTATTTTTTAGGTACTGGGAAATTAGCAGGCGATCGCGCTGGTGTCACAGTTAGTAATGGACAACTATTCTATTTACTATTGAAAGATACAAACTAAATTTATTGGCATTGTATGGCTATCGAAAATTATCATCATGTAATGTAAATTTTACCTAAACCTCGTCAATTTTGAAACCTGGAGTAGTGCGGGACGGAAAGCCCGTTACGAAGAGTAGGGAGCAAGATGCTCCCACTAATTTTAAAATTATGGTTCTTAAAATAGATGTGGTTTATAATAAATTTTTGCGATTTATTTTGCTAAATTTGCTTATCTAATCTTGGAACTTAAAAAATAAGTTTTCGTCATTACAATTAAAGCGCTATTGAAAAATCTCTTTTACAAAATGAGATATACTCTAATCAATGCGTATCAGCTTGTTTATGGCACTAAATTTATCATTAAGTAATAGGGGTTAAAAGTGCTCAAAATTTTAGTTGATGCTGATTTAATATTAGAAGCTTTAATGAATCGCAACAACTGTGTAGAAGATGTTGGCAAGCTATTAGATATAATACATCCTGTAATTCAAATATATATTACAGATGTAGGTTGGCAAAAAATCTACAATTATCTTAGCTGCCTCCAAAACACTCAAATTGCAGAGCTAGTAGTTAATTGGTTACAAGAAAAAATCCAAATTTGCCCAATTGATAATAGTATTTTACAACAAGCAAGATCATCACCTTTACAAGACTTTGAATCTGCTGTTGAACTGGTTTGTGTTAGCAAGCGCCAACTACACGCAATTGTCACACATAAACAAGAAAATTTTGCGGAAGCTACTCATAATTTTTGGATTTGGTCAATAGCAGATTTGTGGTTACGGGCAAATCTAGAGCTTCGATATCTACATACCGAAAAGCTAATTCAGTCATAGAAATTGCACCTAAAAATTGCCGAGCCGTTAAGCTGAATAGGGTAGTAGTTGAGAAATCATCGTGCAAAGCAACAGACTGACGCAACAAATTCAATTCATCATTGAAATCGATCGCCTGAAGCAAGTGCTGCGTCAAACCCTGCTCATCGACGGGTCGCGCCAAGAAAACAGTGCAGAACACTCTTGGCATTTGGCAGTGATGGCAATGACATTAGCAGAATATGCACCAATAGAAGTTGATATATTCCACGCTATCAAAATGCTACTAATTCATGATTTGGTGGAAATTGATGCAGGTGATACCTTCTGTTACGATGTGCAGGCTAATTACAGTAAAGCAGAGAAAGAATTACAAGCAGCATCGCGGCTATTTGGAATTTTGCCAACAGATATAGGTACTGAGTTGCGTTCACTGTGGGATGAGTTTGAAGCACAAGAAACACCCACTGCTAAGTTTGCCGCATCTCTAGACCGGATACAACCTCTACTGCACAATCAGCGAACAAAAGGTGGAACTTGGCGCATTCATGGTATCAGACGCGACCAAGTTATGAAACGGGTAGCACCTGTAGAAACAGGCGCACCAGAACTCTGGCCTTTTGTGCTGCAATTAATTGATGATTGTGTAACAGTAGGCTATTTGGAAGAAACTCCTTATTAAAGGCATGTTCAGATAGAAATGGTATTATCTCATGTCCGGTTAAACACTTGTCATTGCGAGCGTTCGCTGAAAGCGTTCCCGTTCCCTCGAAGAGGGTTCCCGCAGGGTAGGGTAGCGAAGCAATCGCAGAGGCGTTGTGATTGCTTCGTTACACTCGCAATGACATATCACAAGTAATTTAGCGGACATGGTATTAAACTGCTTGCAAACATCGAATAGCAATAAAAGGAACCACAGATGTTTACCCCAAAATATCCTCCCATTCTGTTTTAGATAGCGGTTTAACAACTAACTCAATCTCAAAACAATAACTAGCAGCAGCCATCAAAGCTGTAATAATTATTTCTACACTGAGGCTTTGAGGTAGTTGCACCTGTGTCCAAGATTCTGCACCGAATACCTGGGCAAATAGTTCAGCATCTTGGTTTAACCGCATAGAACCATGTTGCAAAATTGCCCCAGCACGTCGCAGTTGAGCGCTACCAATGAGTTTTGCTCCATCGGGTAAAACTAAATCTGCACCTGTAGCAGTACCAAAACAGTTAGGGTTGTGAATATAGCCTCGCCCAGCTGTACCGTATTCCAATTTAACGCCAAGCGATCGCCAACCTTGAATCAAAAACTCACAAATTTGTTGGTAAGCTTGGAGGCGAGCGCCATTCAGTCCAGATGTGACAACAGTGTAAGTTAAATCACCTTGGTGTAATACTGCCCGTCCACCAGTAGGACGCCTGACCACATCCAGTTTTTGACCTTGCCAAATAATATGTTGCCAAAATTCTGGGTATTGGCGTTGATGATAGCCCAAGGAAATAGCGGGTGGCGACCAAGTATAAAACCGCAGAGTTGGGGGATGTTTTCCAGACTGGTGCTGTGCTAGCAACCAGCCATCAATTGCCATTTGCACATTGCCAGCAGCTTCTAGCAAAGGAATTAGTCGCCACTGCTTGCTATGCATCCGATAAAGCAAACTCCAATCTCAAATTCTTCAAGCTGCACCAAACTCAGACTGTAAAGCTTCATCGTTATTATCGGCGATCGTGGCCACGATGGTAATTACTCGGGAGACTTCGCCAGGAGATAACTCTGCTAAAGTGCGTGTCGATATGACCACAACTTGGTTGTCAATAATCCCAAATCGAGCTTCCAAGGTGCTAGTACAGTTCATCTCCAATAAATGCCGTAATAATCTGGGTTCATCTTTAGCAGGTAACTTTAGCACCACAGACCAAACTGTAATGGTATCTTCATCACTTGTACCACTAAGTTGGACAAATACTTCTACACTGCCATATTTAAACTTCCAGAGAAAATTACCATCTGAATTGTGGCTAACCATCGCACTGTCATCTTGTTCTAGACTGTCGATGACATTTTCAATGACCTCCACATGGTTAATGCTTGCTGTTTCTACGAGTAACTCATTGACGAGTGGGTTGCTTGGTAGGGTTTCTTGGTAGTTTGTCATACAGATTTTTTGCTGAATATGGTTACTGATTTATCTACACATACTTTATAGCTTGTAGACGCAGTTAGTTTTAGCTTCTAAAGTGATAGTCTGATCTTGAGCCATGTCAAATTGACTTTAGACGCCTACAAGAATACGCGATTCTATGTCCTCTATTTCTCAAGCTGTGCAAAGTCGTGATGTCCGTCAGTTGGGTATCAACCCCAATCACTGGTATGTGGTTGCTCGTAGTAGTGAAGTGACTAAGACACCTGTGGGTGTGGTACTTTGGCAGCAGGCGATCGCTCTTTATCGAGATAGTACAGGCACAATCCATGCTTTAGAAGACCGTTGTCCCCACCGCCAAGTTAAACTCAGTCATGGGCAAGTCGTTGGTAATAACTTAGAATGTGCTTATCATGGATGGCGCTTCGATTCATCCGGTGAATGTGCAGCAGTTCCCTACCTAGCAGAAAATCAGAAACTACCCAGTTGTAAAATCCGTCGCTACCTGGTAAAAGAACAAAACGGTTTTATCTGGCTATTCCCTGGAAATGAATCACCATCGGTAGAACCTCTGGGTTTACCAGAGTGGGAACATCTCAATTACATTGCCACTGTTTCAGTTATTAATTGTAATGCTCATTATTCCTATTTAATTGAAAACCTGATGGATATGTATCACGGACATTTACATCAGGATTTGCAAGCTTGGGCGGAAGCAGCTTTACAAGATATTGATGAAGATGCTACCCGTGTGGATGCCCATTATACAGCACAAAGTTATTATAAAATCGATAAAATTTGGTCTATATCCCAATTATTTTTTCCGGCTTTGCGGCGGTTGCATCCTGAACCTTTGGATGTGAGTTATATCTATCCCCATTGGGCTTCAAGATTGGGACAAGATTTTAAAATTTACTGTCTGCTTTGTCCAGTCAATGAAACGCAAACAAAAGCTTATTTAGTTCATTTCACATCATTAAATGCATTTTGGCGGTTACATAAATTACCTGTGTGGTTTCGGCGCTTTGTCAAGGATAGTTTATTTGGTGCAGCACAGAAACTACTTGATGGTTTAGTAGTTCAAGATGTGAAGATGATTGAGGAGGAACAGCAGGCTTATCTGCAAAATCCAGATAGGCATAATTATGAATTGAATCGAGCTTTGGTGAGCGTGCAAAGGCTAATGAGAAGTCAGGTTGAGAAAATAAAGTAATTCCTAAAGCACTAAGTAAGTTGGCGTAAAAATTTCAAGGTACGTCATTGCGAGTCTAACGAAGTGGAATGTAGACACGTAGACGCGTACTCCTTCGGAGAAGCAAGCTACGCGGAGCGTTGCCGCAGGCTAGCGGCTTCTCGTTCGACGAAGTTGTTCCCGCAGGGTAGCAATCGCAAGGATTTTGGGTGTTTTACATTCTTTTACATAGTTTGGTTTATTTGTGTCGGCTTACTTAGCTAATAAAAAATATCCGCCTTCTTAGAGAAGTCAGATAGTCAGATATCTGGAGTTTTCAATTTTCACATAATTAATAATAGCGCCTACCTTTAATTAGGCAGGCGCTATATATTTCCATTTAATTTCAGGGATAAATAATATTTACATAAACTCCCTGATTTTTACTCATAATGGATTTACAAGCTTATTTTTTAGACAGTACTGCCGCGGTTTAACAAATTCCACAGAAAAACAGCAATGATCGCGCCAATAACCGCGACTATGATACCAGTAATGCTGAGAGTAGGAGCAGTTAATGCCAAGGTTCCCGTAGTAAAGAATACACCTAAACTACCGCCAATAAAAGCACCGATAATTCCCAACAAAATGGTTCCGAGAATTCCACCACCTTGATGACCGGGATAAATAGCCTTTGCGATCGCACCAGCTATTAGACCTAAAACGAGCCAAGCAATAATGTTCATTTTTGTTATTGACAAACGTTTTTCTCGAACAACTTAAGATTATCAATTTCCCTATCAATAACCAATCTGCCATAAGAATTATTTATCCATATATCCAAAGAGGAATATGAACAATACTATGCCTTTTGATATAGACCGTTAATTTTATGAATAAAAATTTAATAGAAATTTTAAGAAAAAGCTCCTAGCAGGTCTAAGACTAGGGGCTTATAAAATTATTGCTTGGTAAATAGTAGTATATGTATTTATGGTTACCTCTCTCCTCTACTTTAAGAATTAAGCTGTAGTATTTCAAAAGTATTGTTAATTTTAAGATTTATAACATAAATGTAGATAGATTTAAGTAAAAAATCTTGTTGTTACTGTCGCCAATCATATCTAATGTGAGTATTTACGAAAATCAGTTTATATCTCTGGACAGAGGTTTATTTATTTTAGGTTAGTAAAAATTTAAATTGGAGAATTTAGATTGTTTTGCCCTTTTTATTGTTCAATTAGATGCAAATTGAACCATCTTTTTTATTGAGCATTTTATTTAATTGAACTAGTAAATTAAAATCTCACTCAAAACTGATTTTGATTTAAATGTTTATAAATTTAATTTTGCAGTGCTTAGCATTACCAGCGCTAAACAAAAGAATTGTTCCAAGGAGCGATAAATGGCTAAATCTCAAACACAAAATATTCTGTCTTTGATTGAAACAGAGCATCGCCAAGTTGAAAAACTATTTGCAGAGGCAGAAAAGGCGAATACCAATCAATTATATGAGTGCTTTAATGAAATATATAAAGCATTGACATTACATACTAGATCTGAAGAGTTAGTCTTTTATCCAGCAATGCAGGAGTATGAAGAGACTAAACAATATATTGAAGAAGCTGAAGCCGAACACGAAGAGGCTAAAATTCTTTTAGAAGAAATTAAGTCTCTGAAACCAACTGATTCAGAGTTTAAAACAAAAATTCAGGAACTAAAGAAAGCAGTTAAACATCACGTAGAAGAAGAAGAAAGTCAAATTTTTAAAGCTATATCTGACTGTATGAGCGAGCAGCAGCTAGCTGAACTGGGGAAAGAGTTTTTAACAACTAAAGGTAAATTAGAAGAAGAAGTTAAAACAGCTATGACAACCTAGGAAAATTTTCAATAATCCTTTGTTGACAAGCCTATAAGCGTCTACGTTGCTTGAGTATCAAGCAAAAAACAAAGCTCAATACTATACAAATTTAGGTAGGCTCCTAATATCTAACTAATATTAGGAACCTACCTAAAAATTTTGAGATTGGCAAGCAGCTACATCAAATATAGGATTGATACTTAAATTTTGAAATGCATATAGATTTTCTCAATAATCAAATCAGATTCCTATAGATTTATAGGTATTTTTAGAATTTCACTTGATTTAGATGTTTATTTTATTGAGTAGATAACACTTCAGGATTACTAACCGCAGATTTTTCTAACATTACTGGTTCGGCGTCGATGCTATGTGGACTCTTGAATGAAAATTGAGCATTAGTTTTTTGACAAGCGACCATAGTTTTTACATGCTCCATCTCATCATCTCGAATTGCCACAAATACATCATAGAGATTGTCAATTGTAGGACGGCGTTCGGCTGGTGTATGAGATGTTTGGAATTCATCAAACAAATAAAGGTCTCCGTTACGGTAGTAACCTATTGCTATCTCAGGTGCAGGTTGTGTCTTCAACTCTGTCTCATGGGCTGTGAGGAATTTGTGATAGCTACTGTAAGCGTGCTCTTCAACCAATTCCATAAAATGATAGGCAGAACGAGGAGAAATCATATACAACGCTACAATGATCCAGTAGTAAACTAATGCAGTTGTTTTCGCTAAAAAGCGATCGCCCCAAAATGCTGCACCTCCCAAAGATTCCATAATCAACAGATGGTGCAATTCATTCCAAGATTCTGCAAAGTGAACCTTGAGCCAATCAGCTTTGCGCCAAAATCCCAGAGTTTCGTAGAGGTGTAAAACCGAGAGATAAGAAAAGTAAGGTACTCGCGCCACGGTTTCTAAGACATAGAAGCGAGGATAAGGGCGATCGCGGTAAATTATATTGATCACAAAAACTAGAACGCTAACTAGTAAGCGAATCATTGCAACTCTCCATGAATTATAGTTATTAGCCTAAATTAGACTGAACATCAAGAAATTTAGCGCCTTCTTAACTCCTGCCTGTTACATTTGCAGTTATAAAAGCAAAAGTTGAGAATTTTGTGAGGAATACGGGCAATGTCAGCAAAAATAAATACACTAAATAATTTAGTACTTGGAAGCTATGTTACTGTCCAATCGCGAATGTGTTCATCTTTCTTAAGATATTGCTTTACTAAAAATGTGAGTATTCTAATTCCCTCATTTGTTGGTCGTCAGAGACTAGAATTTTGATTAGAACTAAGTTATTGGCTCAACAATTTGTTAAACTCCAACTTTTGGAGAGCAAATAGAGCATTGGGAATGCGGAGGGGTTCGCAAAGTGGCTCAAGAGGAACGTACAGGCAACATTGAACGGATCGATCCAAGGGACTTTTCATGGTTCTTTTGGTTTACTTTGCCACTCTACCCATACGGCAGGAGGCGGACAATCCGCAAAGAAGTAGTTAAGGATACAGTCTGGACTTTTGACCAAATGCAGGGCATATTTTATGTTGTCGTGCCCATTCGCATGACCGTTGTCAAACTAGAGGCTGGGGGACTTCTGGTTTACGCTCCTGTTGCACCAACCCCAGAATGTATCCGGTTAGTCAATGAATTGGTCGCAGAACACGGTGAAGTCAAGTACATTATTCTGCCAACTATTTCTGGACTAGAACATAAAGTCTTCGTTGGTCCCTTTGCCAGATTCTTTCCCAAAGCACAAATCTTTGTCGCTCCCAGCCAGTGGAGTTTTCCGCTAAATCTGCCGCTCAGCTGGCTTGGTTTACCCTCAAAAAGAACTCAAATACTTCCAGAAGATAGCAAAATAGCGCCCTTTGTAGACGAGTTTGACTATGCAATCCTCGGCCCTATAGACTTGGGCCCGGGTAGGTTTGCGGAAGTGGCATTTTTTCACAAGCGATCGCATACTTTGTTAGTGACAGATTCAGTAATTTCTGTACCAGAAGAACCGCCTGCGATCGTTCAATTAGATCCATATCCTTTACTATTTCATGCCAAGGAGAATGCCTGTGAAATCGTCGCAGATAATCAGGCAAATCGCCGTAAGGGATGGCAACGCATCTCACTATTTGCTTTGTACTTTCAGCCAAGCGTGTTGGAGGTGATTGGATTAAGTCAAGTATTACGTGATGCTATTAAAGCACCAGAACGTTCTAAAAAAGCTTATTTTGGGTTGTTTCCTTTCAAATGGCAGCAAGATTGGCAGCGTTCATTTGAGGCTTTGCGCGGCGATGGCCGTATATTTGTAGCGCCGATATTACAGACTCTCATTCTCAACCGCGCACCAAAGGAAACTATCGATTGGGCTAATAATATAGCAAGTTGGGATTTTCAGTGGATTATTCCTTGCCACTTTGACTCACCAATCAAAGCTGAGCCATATCAGTTTCGCCAAGCATTTTCTTTCTTAGAACAGCAACCAGCTGTGAGTGCTGGCTTGTTTAATAGTAGCGGTTATCCCTTGCCGCAAGAGGATTTTAAAATCCTCAAGGACATTGATCGCGATCTAAATAAGTTTGGGATTGTACCACCAGCGAAGGATAAAGTGTAGGAATAATTCAGAATTGAAGAGCCTATATATACTTTACTTCGACCTAGCACTTACAGAATACCACTGTATTCCTATTGATCTCTGCAATGTTTGGCTTAAGAATTGCAATTAAGTCTGCCTTGATTGCGGATTTAGCTCCCACAATCATCAGAAATTCTCCAATTCACCGATACCGTCGCGTTGAATTCAACTATGAATTCGCGATCAGAGCAATTAGTAAGTTCGATATGCATCGATTTTTATTAACCAAATTTTAATTATAATTTGATTTTCAAATTTAAATTTACAAATTAAATTTAAAGTCCGAATAAATTTACCTGTAAGCAAATTTTTGTATTTAAGATTCTAATTCAGATACACTGCTTTGAATTTAGAGTCTATATTTTCTCATTTTCAACTCTTATTCTATTTGGCTTAACCATAGTTGAAAGCCTTTTGTAGTTTAGCAGAATTCCTGTTTCTACTAGACTGAAAAATTTCCCAAAACGCCTTAACCTAAATTTGTACCGATTTTAACTCAACCTTTGCTAATCCTGTAAGCCTTAATAAGAAGATTGTGAAGTCAATATGCTAAAATACGGTATCCCGATTGGAGTTTAGATGTATTTATTTCATCAACCCAGAGCTAAAGTCCAGATGAGAGGCTCTTGCAAGTTGCTGTGCAATAGTTTCAAGGCATTAGATTCAGAGCATAAAACTTTTTAAATTGTTTATATTCTGAGCAAAGCAAGTAGAGTGTGGACCTACGAAGTTTATAAATAAAAAAAGTTAGAGGACGCTGCGTTGCAGGGTTTCCTCAGTAGCACTGTGCAAAAAAAAGATAGAACAGATGGTTATCTTTTTATAGCCAGTGTTCGTAGCGTCTACATCTAATGCATAACATCTGCATTTTTTTCTTTGGAGTTTTCTTAATTAGATGTGAGGAGTACAAATGCTTGAGGCTATCGCTGTTGCTTGGCTATTATTATTTTTTGGTGATTTCCTTTCAACCTTCGTTTACCATGTACCCGAGCATGTTTTTGGTAGCCTCCACCTGAAAACGCACCATTCTTGGAAAAAAGACTTCCGCCATTATGCTATTTTGACGTTAAATACCCAGGTTTTATTAGATGGTATTCTGGGTGCTTTGCCTTATTTAGTAATGGCAGTAATTTTGTGGTCTTTCTCCCCAATCGGTGTAATTTCTGGACTACTTTTGGGTCAGGTTCATGTTTGGTGGAGACACATTAGTGTTTTGGATTGGCAAACTCCAAAGCCTGTAACTATTTTGTGTCAGATTTTCTTTATCACTACTCCTGAGAGACATTGGTTACACCATCAAAAAACTAACCAGGGTTTTGGGGATATTTTTACTTTTTTTGAGCAACCTTCACTGATTTGGTTGCGTTGGTTACGCCTGCTCAGGATTCGTTTTCGCTACTCACGTATCTAGCTGAAGTTAACATTTAATGGGATGCTGCCATTTATTTGACACTACAGTCAAGATAAAAGTAAATAAATACAATTTATTCTGAATTCTGGCTTTTGAATTCAGAATTCAGTATTAATTAGTGGCGGTTTTGAATCTCCACTAATTGTTTTGCGCCAAATTAAAAAAGATTCAGTAAATCATAATTTTGAAATATCAGGCAGAGCAGTCGCTATTTTTCCTCATAATCGAAGGACACACAAGGACTTTCAATTTCCTGTGCAGGTTGGAATGAATTACAGAAAATAATGGTAGAACAATTAACCTCAAACTCTTCAGGGTGAGTACATTCCATCGCTCCTGCTACTTTGCTAGAAAAAACACAGTCTTGGCAAATAGTTTGACGTGGCGATGGTTGGCAATACTCTTGACTTAACTGATACTGGTAGTCTATTGAGCCTGACATAAGTAAAAATCCTGTTTAAAGATGTGAATCGTCTGAATGCTCCTAATGTTCAACTCTCATCTTGCCACCTCTTTTTCAGAGATGATCTGTGGTTGAAATAATGCTTTACTAGTTGGAGTTTCAAAGCTGGTTATCCGTTCATGTCTCAATGGCAATGCCTAATACCAATTCACGAAATTATTGATACAAATTACTTCCTCTGCTCCTCTGCTTCCTCTGCTAGCCGATATGTATCATTCTTAAAGTGAAATGGTATAACTGCCATCCGCCTCTGGTATCCAGGCTACAGTACTGTAGCTTTGTGCGATGCTTATGCTCCCTCTTGTGTCCCCATGAAAAGTTCTTTCCCTGATTGTTCTCGCTTCTAGTCGTGACCAAAAGCTATGATCTCCTGCTAGAAATGGCTGTGCATCCGTCGCTACCTCCTGTACCAGTAGCTTCATCAGCTTCCTTTTCGGTGGACGACTATCATCTATAAATCTGCAATCAGTCGCGCTTTCCTGAGGAAGAATTGCAGTACAGTTTCTTCGCGGGATATGATATCTGCCCTACCGTCCATTCCCAATTGAATGTGGCACTGATGTTTACCTTTACCTAAAATCAGATTTTCTGGCTCTATGGTAACTTCATAGAAACTACCAGCCATTGCTGCTTGCGGAGTAGCTGCTGTGTTAGCAGTAGATGCATTGTTATTTTTTTGCGGAGTCATTGCATCTGGAGAAATTGCTTGCACTTTCCCGTTGAGAGTTCCGTAATCTGGATAAGGGCAAGCACCAACCCGCATTTGCACTTTTTGACCGATTTTTAATTTATTTTTATCTTCCGATGGCACTGCTGCTTTAATTATCTGAGGTGCATGGCTGGGGACAATTTGCACTACTTCTTCGCCAGCCCGTAGGGTTTGTCCGGGATTGCGGAGATTGAGTTGGGAGATGATCCCATCGGCGGTGGCTGTGATGGTAGCTTGTTGTAAGTCGAGTTCTATTTGCTTGAGTTCGCTGGTATCGCGCTCTAGCTGTTTTTCTATGTCAATTCTTTGCTTAACTAGAGCTTGGCGTTCTTTTTCTAAGGTTGCTTTGTTACTTTCCCCAGAGGCTGTTTCTTGAGCAATGCGTTCTGTAGCAATAGCTACGTTGGTATTGCTAGGATTAAGGGCAGCGATCGCTCTTTGTCTTCTGGCTATAGCGGCGGCTACTGCTTGTTTAAGTCGCTTGATGGTTTGTTTTTGTACCTCTACTGCGGCTGTTTGCACTGCTACTGCTTGTTCTTGCTGTTGCGCAATTAGTTGGGCTTCTTCCAGTTGATCCTGAGACAGCGCACCTTGTTGGGCTACGCTTTGATAGCGGTTTTGTTTGGACTTAGCTGCACCCCAAGCCGCTTGGCTAGCGCGGAAATTTGCTTGTGTTGATTTTAACTGCGCGATCGCGGCCTGTAATTCGTCCTGAGCCATTCTTATATTGGCATCTGCTTCTTGGAGTTCGGAAACAGTGGTAATTTTTTTATCTCGATACTCGCGATCGCGGCCACTCAATTCGGCTTTAGCAGATGCGATCGCGCGGTTAATGCGGTCAGTTTCCGCGCTAATCTGGTTAATTAGGGCATGAATTTGCGCGTTGATTTGCACTAATTGCAATTTAGCTTGCTGGATATTAGTTTGCAGTTGACTTTTTTTCGTTTGCAGGCGGGAATCATCAATAGTAGCAACCGCATCACCTTTTTTCACTTCCTGATTTTCTTTCACATAAATCTGCATAACCTGACCTTCAGTTGCTGCTTGCACAATTCGCAATTCACCCACCGGACGCACAACCGCTTGTGCTTTAATTGTGACCTTATATTTAGTCACAGACGCAATTGGGATAGCTAAACTCATACCGCAGAGAATAACCATTCCCCCATAAGTAGTCCAACGATTAATTGGAGGGATAAATTCGTTAGTCTGGACTTGGGGGAGGAATTTGGTGTTGCTAACCATAATGTTCTAGAGAAGGGAGTGTGGGAAGTGTGGGGAGAAATGACAAATTATTTAATAATGTGAGATTTACCATTACGATGAGCAGGAGAAGATGCGATCGCTAAATTTTTCTGTAATGGGATAAAGTCGTCTAAAAAGTCTAAATGTTCACCTTGAATTTGTCGCAAATCTTCTGGTGTACCTTGAATTTTTAAGCATCCTTGTTCTAAAAGTACAATCCAATCTGCTCGCTGAATTACTTTCGGACGGTGACTAATTAAAATAGTGGTTTTACCTTGACGATAGTAAAACAATTTATCGAGTACTTGTGCTTCGCTTACAGGGTCAAGAGCGCCTGTTGATTCATCTAAAATTAGGATGGGTGGGTCAGTAACGATTGCTCTGGCTATTGCTAATCTTTGTCGTTGCCCACCGGAAAGATTTGC
The DNA here is from genome assembly GCF_002154725.1 of Nostoc sp. 106C. Classification (GTDB taxonomy): domain Bacteria; phylum Cyanobacteriota; class Cyanobacteriia; order Cyanobacteriales; family Nostocaceae; genus Aulosira. The sequence goes on from NZ_MTAW01000124.1 coordinate 109,046, forward strand.
GCCAAATTCTCCTAAAACAGTTTGATATTTATCTGGTAATTTGCTGATAAATTCATCAGCCCCAGCAATTTGACAAGCCCGAACAATATCTTCAAAACTAATATTGGGATAACTAAAGCGGAAATTATCAATTATTGAACGACTCCAAAAATGAGGTTCTTGGGGAACAAGAATTACCTGTTGTCGCAGACATTCTAAAGAGAGGTCTTGCTGATTATAAATACCATAGCGAATATTACCTGACTGCACTTGATATAAACCAGTAATAAGCTTGGCTAGGGTACTTTTACCACAACCAGATTTACCAATGAAAGCAATTACTTGACCACCATTTATAGTTAAGGAAAAATCTTGCAATAAATCAACTCTACCTGCATGATGAAAGTTGAGTTGAGTACAGGTAATCTCTACATTTCCCGGAATTTCTGCCCAAGGTTTTTTAAAGTCGTTTTCGTCTTCTGGGGTAGCGTCAATCACTTCTGTGAGGCGTTGAATGACAATTTGGGCGGTGATAAATTCATCTGCTAATCCAATTACAGAACTGAGAAAGCCGAGAAAATTACCACTCATGCCGTTATAAGCCATCAATTGCCCAATAGTTAAAGTTTGATTAATTACTAAATAGCTACCAAACCAGAGGATGCCAATATTAATGAAAGTAGAAAGAATACTAATAACTGTGCTGCTATAAAGTCCTAATTTCATCATGCTCCAGCCTAGATTAGCAAGGCGACCGTAATTGCCTTGATACTCTTGCCAAGCTTGGGGAGTAGCTTGGGTAGTTTTTAGCACTTGAACACCGCGAAATGTTTCTACTAGAAAGCCTTGGTTTTCTGTTCCTAAAACAATCGAGTTGCGGGTTTTCTGGCGCATTGCTGGGAGAAACAGCAAACTAACAGCTGTGACAATTACAAAAGCGACGATGGAAGCGATAGTCAATTGTACGCTGTAAAAGAGCATAAAGCTCAAAGAGGCTAAAGCGATAAATAATTGACTGGGTAATCCGAGGACAATTTGCGAAACTAGAGTATTGATGGCATGAACATCACTAATGCGACTGACTACTTCCCCACTTCTTCGTCCTTCAAAGTATGACAGAGGTAAATGTAGGAGTTTGCGCCCATATTCTAGAATTAGCCCTAATTGCAATTTTTGACCGAAGTGACCAATGAGGTGAGACTGGACTAAGCTAATAGCACTTCTAATTAAGTTCATGGCGATAACGCCAATCGCTACGGTGGTGAGTAGTTGGGTATCTCCTCGCACCAATACATCATCTGTCAACAATTGCATCATAAAAGGAGATGTGAGCGAAAGTAGCCCAATGGCAATGTTGATAGCGATCGCTTGGGCGAGAATAAAACGATAAGGCCAAACCCTTTGGATATAACGCCCAAGTCCGCCAATTTTATCGGATTCTTGTTGATAAAAGCGGCTTTCGTCGGGAGTTAAAAGTAACATTACACCATTACCCCAACCAGCCATTAATTCTTGACGGCTAAGATAACGAATCCCTACACCAGGGTCGGCAATTACGTATTTATTACGATTTTTTCCGTATAAAACTACCCAGTGGTAGCCTTTCCAATGAATAATCGCTGGTAAGGGAATTTCATTTAAGCGATCGATAAGTTGAGGATTAGCTTTGACTTGACGAGTATTAAACCCTAATACTTCGCCACCCCGACATAAACCGAGTAAAGAAGTTCCACGCGCACCAGTACCAACAGCTTCTCTAACGCGATTCAAGGCAAAGGTACGTCCGTGATATTTGGCAATAGTGGCAAGACAAGCAGCTCCGCAGTCTTCTTCGCTGTGTTGTAGTACACTTTGGTATTTCATATTCTGCTGCAATTATTGGGGAGTGAATAAAGTTAGGTCATTTGACCCGAATTAATTGAGTTGTTATACGAACTTGAAAAAAGAATGCGACAGATGGGTAGGGCACAACAATGTTGTGCTCTTACGAAGAATTTATGTTTTGCAAACATTATTTAAATTGGTATTAAATCTTCAATTTAAACTGAGACAGGACAATGTAAACTTAGAAATTCAAATCAGTGTTATTTTCTGATACTTACTAAGTGAACTTCTCTGCTCTGACTCTTTACGATGACTTTTAGTATTTATGCACTGAAGAAGCGAAAATTTGGCAAAAAACCTGAAAAATCCTGATGCAGAAATATCGGGGCAGAAAGCCCCGACTTGATTTAGCGTTTATTTTGTCATTTGAGAGTTTTGTTTATTTGGCTCAAAACCCTTAAATAGGGAAAGAAGAGAAGAGTTATGCTTTAATGTCTTTAGCCCACTTCTAATTAAGTAATCCTGTAATCTAGCCGATATTTATATCCATCTCCTTGAACATCCAAATGGTGTTCTCCTGGTGTATTGAATATGGCTTGACTTGCTAGAACATCGTCCTTATGCCACCCATAATCTTTATCCCAGACCATCAACCGTCCTGCGACGTCGAAATCTTCACTTGTTCCGACTTCGTAGTAACCACGATACACTGTTTTAACACCAAAGAGTCTTTTACTATTAAAGTTGATATAAAGATTGTATTGCGATGCAGCTTTTTCTACGTCAATACCGATTAATTCAAATTTGGCACCTCCTTGAATATCAGAACCTTCTTCTGGAGTTAATTCGGTAAAAAGTTGTTCTTGAGCAAGAATAGCCGAAGTAGAAGTGATATTTGACATATTTTTCTCCTTGATTGTATTTGAGTTAATTTTCTGGAAAAGACATCTTTTGAAGATGAACTTGATATTAGATGTTCAATATCTCTTATATAGAAAATATTTGATACATCTAATTTATTTTTTTACACAAACATTGTGTATTTATAACAGTTTTCATTCACTGATATTGCACTTATTAGAAGTACTTGATATGTGAATTTCTCTGCTGACACTCTTTACGATGACTTTCAGTTTTTATGCACTCATGCTGCAAAAACTTTGGCAAAATCTATAAAGTCCTTATACAGTAAGGAATTGGGTTTATGCTTTTGGTTGCATGGCTTTATAATTAAAATCGGCTATGGTTCAAACAGCGGCGAGTTTTCCATGCAAACCCGACAGGCCATTGTTGACATCTTTTCTACGTTTGTGCAATTTGAGGCAGACCAATTTAACCGTTGGGCAACTGACTCTAAATTAAGACGCAGTATGGAAAGTTGCCTGAAACAATCTTCAACACAGGAATCGGATACCTTTTGGGCAATTTACTGGTATAAAGTATGGCACAAACAACCCAGTTCTTTAGCAGTGGGTCATATTTCTGCTTATTTACAAGAAGTGTGCTATTGGGTTGCACGAAAATTTGCCCTCAACTTTCCCACGCAGTCGTCTGTAGCTGACTGTTTTCAAATGGCGATCGCTAGTGTCCCCAAAATCTTAAAAAGTTTCAATCCTCAATACAGTTCCTATTTAAAAGGCTATGCAGAGTTGGCTTTTGAGCGAATTCTCAAGGATGTGATGCGCTTACGCCAAGAAGCTGATATTTGCTCAGACTGGGCAATATTGTATAAACTCAGTCGGAAACGATTAATAAAATCATTACAAAATACAGGTTTTAACGCTCCAAGCATCGAGAGTTACGTTCTAGCCTGGGAATGTTTTAAAGAACTCTATACAAGTGACAACACCAAAATTCGCCAGCTGACTAAACCAAATGCGGTAACTTTGCAGGCTATAACTAACCTTTACAATGCCCAACGTTTGAGCCAATTAAGTTCACCTACCCCCGCAGTTAACGAGCAAACTATAGAACAGTGGCTCTTATCTGCTGCTAAAACTGCCCGCACTTTCCTTTATCCTCAAGTTGTTTCCGCAGACGCACCCCTAAAAGACCAAGAAAATACTAATTTATTAGATATATTGCCTGCTGATGTGCAAACTTCTCTACTTACAGAAATCATTGAGCAGGAAGAAGCAGCCAACCTACGTACACAGCAAACTCAATTAAACCAAGTATTACAAAAAGCGATCGCAGCTTTGGATGCTGAGTCACAAAAACTCTTGCAAGCTTACTACGTTGAGCAACTCACCCAACAAGAAATTGCTAAGCAGTTAAACATCAAGCAATACAATGTTTCCCGTCGTTTGAGCAGCATTAAAAAATCATTGCTGCTGACTCTCACTCAGTGGAGTCAAAACACCTTGCATATTTCCCCTAAATCAGACGTAATAGATGCCATAAACACCAGCTTAGAGGAATGGCTCAAACTTAAATATCAGAAGGGAGACAAGGGGGATAAATAGTCATCGATGCCCCATGCCCACTGCCCTATACCCATTGCCCATTATGTTTAACGCATCTACCCCATTCCCCATTGAATCATACCAATTGTACTTGGAAATTCCTCCATCTCCCCAAGTGCAAGAACGAAACTACTCAACTGCTGGTGCTGATCGGCGCGCTTGGATCAATCAACTTTGTTTGCAAGCATTTTTACCTTGGTTCCGAGAAGAAATTGCACCCGAAGCTAAGATTTATCCTAATGCTGCTGTTTTACCAAGTTTTTGGGAAGTAGTTAATGGTACTGCTATTAGTTTCCATAAATCTCGCCTGGTATTAATTCCCACCCTAGCAATTGATGATGATGAGTTGCGGGTGCCTCAAGAATGGGTAGATATTCCGGAGTGGGCTGCTGACTATTATGTGGCAGTACAGGTAAATCCTGATGATGGTTGGATAAAAATTTTTGGCTACACTACCCATCAAAAATTGAAAACTAAAGGCGTTTATGATGCAGTTGACCGTACTTACAGCCTAGAAGTAGAAGACTTAATTGCCGATATTAATGTGCTGTGGGTGAGTCGCCAACTTCATTCAAAAGAAGCCTTACGTGCAGAGATTGCACCGCTAGCGCCAATTGCGAAAACTCAAACAGAAAACTTATTAGAACGGTTAGGCAATGCGGATGTTAAATTTCCGCGTTTAGCTGTACCGTTTTCCCTTTGGGCTGCATTGCTGGTACATGGAGGCTGGCGACAAAGATTATGCGATCGCCGTCAAGGCTTACCAGAACAACAATCAATTCCCCATTGGTTACAGACAGAAGTAACAAATTTAGCTCAACAGTTGGGATGGGGAAAAAGGGAATTTGTTTTAGCGCCAGCAGGAATGAGGAGTAGAGAATCAGTTCTTGGATTGTCTCGCCAAATAATTATTGCTGGTAATACATACGAATTATGTATTTTCCCTAGTGGCGCATCTGAAGACCATATTTGGCGCTTTGAATTACGAAGTACAATTCCTAGCAGCCAAATTCCTGTGGGGTTGTCACTGCGATTGCTAACCGAAGACTTACAACCTTTTGAAAATAATCAAGATACGGCAATAACTCCTGTCGATTCACTGTATGTAGAAGTAATTTTAGAGTCAGGAGAAGGATTGATTTGGGAAACACAACCCTTACCTGATGATTATGACCAAGAAATTTTGCGGTTTTAAACAGCATGATTTAGATTTCTTAACGTTTTGCATTTGTGTTTACCTTTAAACTGAATTTAAAAACTGTTGGAAAAGAGAGTAGCCTATGGCTAAAAACCAGCAGTACAAAAATAATCCTAGTGGAATTATTTTTGGCAAGAACGCAAGTTTAGATGTCAGTGGTTCGTTTGTAGCGAGTACAGCGAATGCGATGCTATTTGGTAATCTAAGCCTTCCCTACCATGAAGTTAAGAAGTTTGCGATCGCATTCACAGCATTTTTGTAACCTGAAACCAAGAAGATGAAACGCAGCAGCAAAACATATTACCGCACCATCTCTCACCAGATGTTCATCTTTCTGGTATTGGTGACAGCTTTTGTGTGTGTTTTTGATACTCCTGCCACTGCCAAACCTTTGCAGAGAGAGAAGTCTATCCAAACGCCTGATTTGCTAGCACAAGGTAAAGCACTGTATGATGCTGGGCGATTTGCAGAATCTGTGCAGATATTGCAACAAGCAGTGGCAAATTTCCGCAGCCAAGGCGATGAATTACGGCAAGCTGTAGCATTAAGTAATTTGGCATTAGCATATCAAAAACTGGGTAATATAACACAAGCACAGCAGGAAATTACTGAGAGCCTGAAATTGCTTGAAAAGAATCCAACAAAAGTCGGTAAGATTCTGGCGCAAATTTTAGATATTCAAGGTGGTATTCAATTAGACTTTGGGCAAAATCAACAGGCGCTGGAAACTTGGCAACGTGCGGAAGCAATTTATCAACAATTAGGCGATCGCAATGGTATTACCCACAGTCGCATCAATCAAGCGCAAGCATGGCAAGTTTTAGGATTTTATCGTCGGGGTTTGACGTTATTAACTCAATTACAGCAGCAGTTACAGTCACAACCAAACTCGATAACTAAAGTTATAGAATTACGATCGCTTGGGGATGCATTGCAACTAGCTGGCAATTTGCAGCAATCTCGTCAGGTATTGCAGCAAAGTCTCAAAATTGCCGAAAAATTACAGTCTCCTGAAAATGTGAGTGCAGCGTTGTTTAGTTTAGGTAATACGGCACGAGTACAGGAAGATTTACCAGATGCGATCACATTTTATCAACAAGCTGCTGCTGTAGCACCTAGCCCCATTACCAAAGTTCAAGCTCAAATTAATCAGTTGAGTTTGCTTGTTAACAAAGGACAAGTAACAGCAGCACAACAATTATTTCCTCAGATTCAGACTCAACTTGCTAATTTACGGCCGTCGATTGCAACTATCTATGCTCGCATTCATCTTGCGCAAAGCTTGCTGAAGTTAGAGGAACCAACGCCCCAAGTAATAGCTAAAATCTGCGCTAACGCCGTGCAACAAGCCAGAGATTTAGCAGATCGACGAGCTTTAAGTTTTGCCTTGGGCACTTTGGGCAGCGTTTACGAACAAACTCGGCAATGGACTACTGCTCAAGAGCTTACCCAGCAGGCGCTTAACATAGCTCAAACTATCAACGCGCCAGATATTGCTTATCGTTGGCATTGGCAGTTAGGGCGCTTATTGAAACAGCAGGGAAATATTCAAAGTGCAATCGCTGCTTATGATAGGGCAGTTGATGAGTTGCAGACTCTCCGCAGCGATTTGGTAGCTGTCAATCGTGATGTGCAGTTTTCCTTCCGTGAAAGTGTAGAACCTGTTTATCGAGAATCAGTAGAACTGTTATTGCAGTCCTACCAAACTAATCGCAGCGAACAAAATTTAGACAAAGCTAGGCAAAGGATGGAAGCACTGCAACTAGCAGAATTAGACGACTTCTTCCGAGAAGCTTGCATCAATGCCAAAACTGTTCTGCTTGATACAGTAGTAGACCAAGAAAATCCTACAACAACGATTATTTATCCAATTATTCTGCCCCAGCAACTAGACGTAATTGTCAAAATTCCTAAACAATCCCTACGCCATTATGCAATTAAAATATCACAAGCTGAGGTAGAAAATATCCTCAAGCAAATCCGAGAGTATATCCTCGAACCAGACAGAACTGAGGAAGTAGAATTGCTATCTCAACAAGTATATAACTGGTTAATCAAACCCATTGAGTCTGATTTAAAAAATAGTAAAGTCGATACTCTGGTATTTGTACTAGATGGAGCCTTACGAAATGTGCCAATAGCTGCTCTATATGATGGTCGGCAATATTTAGTGGAAAAGTACGCAGTTGCTCTCAGCTTGGGATTGCAATTGATCGAATCCAAGCCTTTGGCACAAACAAAACTTAACGTATTAGCTGCTGGTTTAGTGCAACCGCCACAAGAGTTTCAAGGGCAATTTCCCCCATTACCAGAAATTAAGTCGGAATTCAGTTTGATTTCTCAAGCAGGAGTGACTACCACTCAATTATTAGATCGGGAATTCAATAGTAAGAATCTAGAGACTAAGGTGAATGCCACGCCGTTTAACATATTACATATGGCGACTCATGGTCAATTTAGCTCCCGTCCCGAAAATACTTTTATACTTGCTGCTGATGGGCCAATTAACGTTACGCAGTTTGATAGTTTATTGCGCCGTCGAGATGAAACTCAAACACAAAGCTTAGAAATGCTGGTTTTGAGTGCTTGCCAAACCGCCACTGGCGATAATCGCGCTACCTTAGGGCTGGCAGGTGCATCAGTGAAGGCAGGAGCACGTAGTACTTTAGCTTCGCTGTGGCATATTAATGATAAATCCACTGCTATCTTGATTGGTGAGTTCTACCGTGAGTTAACTAAAATCAAAGTAACGAAAGCAGAAGCTTTGCGTCGTGCTCAGGTGACTTTATTGCAAAAGTATCCTAATTACAGCCGCCCAGCTTTTTGGGCACCCTATGTGTTAGTTGGTAAGTGGCGTTGAATTGGGAAAATACAAATCACGCCTAATTAGTTGCTTGGGCTTGGTGGTTTACAAAAGAATAATATCATTAAGGCAACTAAATGAGTAAGCTGCAAATCGGCACGAGTGGTTGGGTTTATAAACATTGGATGGATATTTTCTATCCGCCACATTTCCCTAATGAACAGCAACTATCATTTTACGCTCAACACTTTTCTAGTGTAGAAATTAACTTTTCTTTTTATCGATTGCCAGAGCGATCTGTATTTGAAACTTGGCACGAGCAAACACCATCTAACTTTATGTTTGCTGTCAAGGGTAGCCGCTATCTCACCCACATGAAAAAGTTAAAAGACCCGATAGAGCCGCTATATCGCTTAATGGAACGTGCATCTGGCTTACAAGAAAAACTAGGGCCGATTTTATTTCAATTTCCTCATACTTGGCATATTAATATTGAGCGTCTTCAACCTTTTGTAGAATTATTACAAACCTATCCACAACAAAGATTTACAGTTGAATTCCGTCATTCTAGTTGGCTAATTCCTGAAGTTTATAAGTTATTAAAAAGTGTAGGTGTAGCCATTTGCTTACCTGTTAGCCCAACAATTCCCCTTGATATTTGTTTGACTAGCTCTTGGACTTATATTCGGATGCACAGCGGGCAATGGAACGTTGGTTATAGCGATGACGAGTTATCTATATGGGCTGAACATATCCGTTCATTTTTAAACCAGGAAATTGACGTTTATGTGTACTTCAACAATGACCCCGATGGTCATGCAATCCATGATGCTCAAAGACTGCGCATTTTGTTGAAGTAATAAGCCATTATTAATTACGTTTTTCTTGATGTGTCAAAGGTATGTAACATAAATCTTAATGTAACAGAACAATTATAGATGTAAGTAGTTGTGCAAAATTAAATATACATTTGTCATTGCGTTGGCGGAACGCCTTCCCGCAGGGTACGAAACGAAGTGAAGTGAAGCAATCGCAAGGGTTTTGGGATTGCTACTCTACGCTTCGGGAACGACTTCGTCGAACGAGAAGCCACTTCGTGTCTACGCTTCGCTTGCAATTACATAAATAATTTCGCGTGAGTACTTATATGAGTTTTCTCAAGTAATATGTTATAGGTACTAAGTGTTATTACTGTAAGGCTGATGTCTGATTCTCAACCTTCTACCGCTTCTCAGGCTAATAACTTGGATAATTTTGAGCTTGAGTTATTGAAGCAGGAATATTTTTTCCTGCAAAACACCATTGAAGACTACAATAAGCAGATTTGGGCAATTAAAGCGCTTGGTATCACTGGAACTGGTGCCGTGATTTTGTTTGCACTGCAACAGAATAAGAGCCTTATTGCTTTACTTGGCTGCGCCATTCCAATCTTTTTTTGGGTTTTAGAGAGTCAGTGGAAGCATTTTCAGCGTGGCTTTTATCCCCGCGTAAGTGAAATTGAAACCATTCTTTTAGAAACCTGCAAATTTAGAGGGCCTGCCATCTTTAATAGCTGGAGTTATTCATTGAAACGGGTTACAGTTCCCAAACGTAAAGGTTATATTTGGGACGGGTTGCTAAATCCCACTGTCTTTATCAGTTACATTTTAGAAATCGTTTTTCTTCTAATTGCTTGGAAGGTAATTCCCTTAATTTGAGGCTGGTTAATAAGGAATTCTCTCAATGGCTCAAACACTGACTTGGCTACATCTTTCAGATCTCCATGCTTGTAAACCGCGAACTGGTTGGGATGCTAAAAGAGTTACGGATACTCTCTGCAAGGATCTTAAGAAAATGCAGAAGCAGCATGGGTTAAGACCAGATTTGATTTTTTTTACGGGTGATGCTGCGTTTGGGCATATTGGGGATAGTGGCGGAAAATCAATAGCCGAACAATTTCGTGAAGCCCATGATTTCTTAACAGCAGTTCGAGAATCTTTTCAGCCAGCCATTGAGCAACGAAATGTTTTCCTTGTACCGGGCAATCATGATGTGAATCGAGATCGCATCACAAGTTTTGAGACAGCTTGGCTAGAACAGCAACATTCGCTTGATGAAATTACACGTATTGTTCAAAGTGCTAGTGCTGATTGGAAGCAGCTTCATAACCGATTAAGTGATTATGCTCACTTCCTTGAAACCTATGGCTATGACCACTTACTTACTGGTCGAGAGCATTTAATTTATGCAGATGCTCGTGAGGTTGCTGGCTTACGAGTTGGCATTGCTGGTTTCAACTCTGCGTGGTCATCGCGAGGTGTTGGACGTACAGAGGCAGGTCGATTATGGATGGCAGGTCGGTTTCAGTTGGAAACTCTGCTTCAAAAACTTCCAAAGCATGATTTTGCTATTGCGCTTTTGCATCATCCTACCAATTGGTTAGTTACTGAAGAAAACCCAAGCTTTGGTAGGCAGTTAGAACGAGATTTTCCTTTTGTCCTACATGGGCATGAGCATCAGGATTTTGTTCGATCTGATGCTTTAACCGGACACACAGTTATTTCAGCAGGAGCTTGTCATGAATGGTCTGAAAGCAAAAACAATGGCTATAACTTTGTACGCCTTGACTTTGCAAAAGTAACGGGTGAGGTTTGGTTGCGCCAATACGATTTTACAGGTGGAGGTTGGATTCCTCGTATTATTCACAATCGAACAGATGATCGAGGATGTTGGGCTTTAGAATATTTAACGCCTTGGATGGAAAAGTTATGTAGTTCTGTTGCTACAAAAAAAAACTCTAACCCTGCTGTAGAAGTATTAATAGATAATATTTCGATTGAGATTACTCCTGAGAGTAAAGTTGATCGAGCAGAAGATTATGAAGTTCGTTATCGTAAAGCTGTCGCTGATAAGTTAGATTATGTGCAGCTTTTTGGCATTGATGTACCCAGAGAATCGAAGGAATATTCATTGACTGTTGCGTATGTATCCTTAAATTTGTCTGATGAAGATGAGGAGACTACAGAAGCAGAAGAATTAGAAGGTGATATTAGCGAAATCACAACTAAAGATCAGAATACATTTCCGGCAGAGCAGGTTTTTGATAATCTTTCTGATAAAGGGCGTTTGCTGATACGTGGGGTTGCGGGTAGTGGAAAAACAACTCTTTTGCGTTGGGCTGCTGTTCAATCAGCCAGAAATGAAGCTGCTTCTAAAAATACAGCAAGACAAAAACTCCCATTGATTAAGCCTTCATTGAGTAAGCTTGATAGAGAACCTGATACTCAATTTTCAGATAATTCTGGGGACTGGCGACAAAAAATTCCCTTTATTATTCGCTTGCGAGATTGTAATAATGGTCAGTTGCCTCGACCAGGAAAATTTCCTCTTTTACTTGCAAAAGAATTACCAGATCCTCCCGCTAATTGGATTGATGATATCTTAAATAGTGGTCGCGCCCTGGTGATGTTTGATGGAGTAGATGAAGTTCCGCAGCAAGCGCGTGATGAAACAATGCGGGAAATCCGTCAGTTAATGAAAACTTACCCGGATAATTACTATGTCGTAACAACACGTCCTGAAGCAGTTGAACGACTTGAGTTTATTGAACTTGGGTTTGTATCTGCGCGGGTTGAACCGATGACCCCTCCTGACCGAGATACCTTCATTGATCGCTGGCATGATGCGATGGAAGTTCGTTTAAGAAATTGGAACGAAGCTGCTGATTTACGACCTTTGGCAAAACGCTTAAAGCAACGACTTGAGGCTACCTCTGCTGTGGCTCGATTGACCAGTAATCCTTTGCTTTGTGCAGTAGTTTGTGCGCTTCATCGGGTACGAAATGAGAACCTTCCAGAAACACCTGTCGAACTATGCGAAAAGCTGTGCGAAATGCTACTCGATCGCCGCGATAAGGAACGTCTGAGCCTTGAAGCTCAAAAATGGATTGATGAAGCTTATGGACGATTAGAATTTCGGGTTCGTAAAGGCTTGCTGTCTCAACTTGCTTACCACATGGTTAGTTCAGGTGTATCTGCAATTACTGAAGCCGAAGCCGATCAGCAAATTACTAAAGCGTTAGAAAGCTACAAGCTTTCTCATATCAATGCTATTGCTATTCGTCGAGCACTCGTTGAGCGCAGTGGGATGCTTCAGGAATCAAGTGAGCAAAGAATTGAATTTTTGCACAACACTTTAAAAGAATTTCTTGCCGCCGAACGTTTTGTTAATATCAGTGATGTTCAGACATTAGCAAATCACAATGATGAAGCTTCCTGGCAACCTGTTATTTTGTTTGCTGTTGCACTACCACGAGATGGTTCTAAGTTTGCTACTGAGCTTGTAAGAGCAATTCTGGAAAAAACTCCTTTAAATGCTCCGTCTAGAGCACGGAAAAAAGAAGCCCGATTAGAAGCTGCAAAAATCAGGTCACAGCAGTTCTTTTTCCTTAGGTGTTACACAAATGCCTACCAACTAAATGATTCAGAAATTAGCCAAGCTTTTACCAAGTTATCAGAACAACTGTTGCCACCGCAAAATTTGACAGATGCAACAGTCTTAGCATCCTGTGGTGAAGCAATTATACCTTATCTTCAAAAGAGAACAAGCTGGAAAGCAGCAGAACGTGCAGCCTGTGTGCGAACGCTGGGATTAATCAGTGATCAGAGAGCAAGGGATCTTCTGAAAGAGTTTCTCGATGATCCGACTCTCAAAGTTGCTCAAGAACTAGCGAGCTTTGTTGATGATTGGAGCCAAATATCAGTCATTAGACAACACGTTGAAGAAGGCGGGCAGATTCCGATTCTAATTCCAAGAAAATTGCGTGACTTAAATCCATTGTCCAACCTGACCAATATCAAAAAGCTAAATCTTTCGTGGACACTGGTGAGCGATGTTTCTGCTCTGGCTAACCTGACCAACCTTACATCGCTAAATCTTTCGTGGACACTGGTGAGCGATGTTTCTGCTCTGGCTAACCTGATCAACCTTACATTGCTAGATATTTCAGTAATGTGGTTAAGCGATGTTTCTGCTCTGTCCAACCTGACCAACCTCATAAGGCTAGATATTTCAGAAACGCAGGTGAGCGATGTTTCTGCTCTGGCTAAGCTGACCAACCTTACATGGCTAAATCTTTCAAGAACTCAGGTGAGCAATGTTTCTGCTCTGTCCAACCTGACCAACCTCACAAGGCTAGATATTTCAGACACGTCGGTGAGCGATGTTTCTGCTCTGGCTAAGCTGACCAACCTGACATCGCTGAATCTTTCAGAAACGCAGGTGAGCGATGTTTCTGCTCTGGCTAAGCTGACCAACCTGACATCGCTGAATCTTTCAGAAACGCAGGTGAGCGATGTTTCTGCTCTGGCTAAGCTGACCAACCTGACATCGCTGAATCTTTCAGAAACGCAGGTGAGCGATGTTTCTGCTCTGGCTAAGCTGACCAACCTGACATCGCTGAATCTTTCAGAAACGCAGGTGAGCGATGTTTCTGCTCTGGCTAAGCTGACCAACCTGACATCGCTGAATCTTTCAGAAACGCAGGTGAGCGATGTTTCTGCTCTGGCTAAGCTGACCAACCTGACATCGCTGAATCTTTCAGAAACGCAGGTGAGTGATATTTCTGCTCTGGCTAAGCTAACTAACCTTGAGGAGCTATATCTTTTAAGAACGCAGGTGAGCGATATCTCGTCCCTAAACAACTTGACCAAGCTCACAGTTTACAAGTAGGCTAATAATTCTTCAAAGCGAGAATATACTTTTGCTTTGGTGAAGCGTTGTTGTAACTGTCACCCAAGAGCGTTAACAATGTGATCGCTTACCATTTGCTTTCTCTTTCAGTAAGCGATCGCCTTTAGTGGAAGTTTTGTGCGATCTCTATAGCGTTGCCCTGGTGGTTTACAAAAGAATAATATCGTTGAGATAAATGAATGGGTAAGCTGCGTATTATTCTGCTTTGATGAAATCTGTTGGTTGTTTGATTGGGAATAGGACTCGTATTAGCTGACCCAGTGGTGTAGAACGCTGTTCCTGAACAAAAATCAAAGGTACAAGTGCAGCTATGCGTAGTAAACCTGAAAGTACAAATAACCCCAATAAACCCCCAGCAGCAGGTACAGTTGCGAGGAAACTACCGACAGTAGTACCGAGCGCACCAGTAATACCTGCAATTGCGCCTGCGATCGCAAAATAGCTGGACTGATGACGCAGTGGTGATATACCCATCATCAAATTGTTGGTACACAAATCAATTGCTGCCCATGTCCCGCCAGCTAACATATGCAAACAGGGTAAGCAAACCCAAAAGGAAATTTCATTGCTGCTGACGAACAACCACAGCAGAGGTGTCACCGCCACTAAAACTCCCACCAATAGCAATAGCGGACGATTTCCAATTCGGTCAGCTAGTTTACCCCATACCAGTAGCATTAACATATTCGCCGCAGTTCCCAGACCGTTATAAACAGTTACCACACTGATATCTATATCCAAATCATCGAGCAAATAGAGGTTAAAGAAGGGGCCGCTGATATTAACAGAAAAGCACCAAATGCTCAAATAAAATACAAACCTCAAAAAATTTCCGTCTTTTAAAAAGCTCAAATCTATCCCTTGAGTTTGTGATTGAGATGTGTCTGAATCGCCAACTTTAAAAAGCTGTGGATTCACATCCTTCATCCAGATTTGACACACTACACTAATTACTCCCAGGATGATTCCGAAAGCCAAAATCACACTGTAACCTTGAAGTTTTCCACCAGGCCAAGCGGATACCGCCAGTCCCAAAAGTGGGACAGCAATAAAGTTTGTTAAACCAAGAATACTATTACGAAAACCGAAATATCTCCCACGTAATCTTTGAGGTACTAATACAGCTGACCAACCAAGCCAAGGCGCACGACCAAAGGCTTCAATGATATTAGCTGCTAACAAAATTCCTAATGTCAACTGCGCTACTGGGTACCCAGCAAGCCCAGATAATTTCACTAACCCAATCGCTGGTAAAAGAATCAACCACAACAGCCGAGATGGAATGAATATACTCATGAAATACGAGCGAAAGCTTGTACTTCTGGTAACTAAATATGCTCCCAGTGGTTGCAGCAGATTCGCCATCTGAGGAATAGCTGCAAGTAATCCAATTTCCGTAGGTCCAGCACCTAACTCTAGCAAGAAATTACTGAGCAAAGCACCGCCAATAATACTATAAAAAATACTCGCGAAGACACTCTCAAAAGTTAGCGCCC
This sequence comes from Nostoc sp. 106C, assembly GCF_002154725.1. Classification (GTDB taxonomy): domain Bacteria; phylum Cyanobacteriota; class Cyanobacteriia; order Cyanobacteriales; family Nostocaceae; genus Aulosira. The sequence continues at coordinate 124,541 of NZ_MTAW01000124.1, forward strand.
TCAAGCTTGTCCGAATTTCTAGTTTAGAAACAAATTTTAAAAACCGTTTCGGAGTCGGAGAAATTACCGTTTCTGTTAAAGCTCTATCCTCTGGGATTTCTTGAATGGGAATAACGGGAAGAGAACTTGCCTCTAAAGGAATGGCATTTTCTTGGTGCGGGTTCATATTAGTGAATCAACATTGAAAAAGTTAAATTTTTATAGCAAATCTTTCCCCTACTAAGACTAGTTAGCGAATTTCATAGAGGATTTCATAAATAAGCTCTAGCGCACTAAAATTGCTCACTTATTCATAGTGATAGTCCATAAGAAGTATTAATTATGAATTACGTTTAACAGCAAAAAATGAAATATAACTATGCCTGGTATCTTCAGCCAAAATGTCAACTAATAGACAGATTATAGTTATGTATCGAAATTGTTCCTAGCTTTATTATGATAATTAGTTTTAGCAAATAACTTCTAAAATTACTACCAGAAAATAATGGTAATATTCCCAAAGTCTGGCTTGGGGTATTATTACTTATAAACCACATCTATTTTGATAACTATAGTTTTAAAAGTAGTGGGAGCAAGATGCTCCCTGATCTTCGTAGCGGGCTTTCCGTCCCGCACTACTCCAGGTTTCAAAATGGCCGAGGTTTAGTAAGTATATTGAGAGCTAGATAGGCAAAGAACAATCTGGGCTTATACAGCCAATACTTTATAACTGAGGCTTGAGTTGAACTTTTGTGATTAGCCTTGCCGCATAGCTGAGGTTGATACTGGCAAGCTATCTTGTTTAAGAATTTATACTGCTAATCGATCTACTATCTAAAGGCTGATTTTAGATATCACATCCTATCTACAACCATTTATATCAGGCTTAAGTATGAGATTTGATTTTGACAAATATATCATGATATTAACATTACCTACCCGACTTATACCAATTCACGAAAAGCCTGATACAAATAAAGCGTCAAGAATAAAATCCCAAA
>NZ_MTAW01000041.1 GCF_002154725.1 Nostoc sp. 106C
TAAATGGGTTAGGTATAAACTTTTGTTGGGTTAGTTCTGGACGGTTGAGATAACCTCGCGCTAATCCAACACCACCAATATGTACTTCCCCTGCTATACCAATCGGTACGGGTTGCAAATCTTCATCCAGGATATAAATTTGTGTATTCGCAATCGGCCGACCAATAGGTGCAAAAATATAATCAGTTCCACTTTGGCAACGCCAGAAGGTGGCATCAATAGCTGCTTCTGTTGGCCCATAGCAATTCACCAGAACATTGTCCAACTTCAGACGCTCAAAGAAGCGCTCTACAAGTTCAATGGGTAAAGCTTCCCCGCCACTAGTAACGTGTTTAAGACATTGACAATTCTCAATTCCCTCTTCTTCTAGCAAGACTCGCATAATCGAGGGTACTAAAGCGATGACTGTAATTTGCTGCTTGACAATTGTCTTGATGAGATAGGCTGGATCTTTATGCCCGCTTGGACGAGCCATAATTAGCTGTGCCCCAAACGATAAAGGCCAAAATATCTGCCAAACAGATGGGTCAAAGCTAAAAGAAATAGTCTGTAAAACTTTGTCTTGTGGTGTTAATTTAAAGGTTTTTTGCCGCCAGTACAATGTATTGCAAATACCACGATGGGTAATCATTACACCTTTGGGCTGTCCTGTAGAACC
>NZ_MTAW01000117.1 GCF_002154725.1 Nostoc sp. 106C
TTTCCTAAGCTCCATGAATATGGTGTTTTCTCATGAACCATTTAGGATTGCTATAGTAAGCTAATGCCCGTCTAAATCGGGCAATTTTTTGTAAAGATCGTAATGATATAACAACAAATGACAAATGATAGAAGACCCTGATTAGCGAACATCCAGCTTTATTTAGGGCTACCTTAAATGTTTGCCTGCTGCCTTTGATAAAGTGACCAGTACAACCCCTTTTGTTGTAACAATTGTGGGTGAGTACCACGTTCTGCAATGACACCTTGCTCCATCACCAAAATCAAATCAGCACGTTTGAGAGGGGCAAAACGGTGTGCAATCAGAAACACAGTGCGGTTAGCGGAAATTTTTTGCAGGTTTTGCAATACTTGCTGTTCAGTTTCACTATCTAAAGCACTGGTGGCTTCATCCAAAATTAAAATCGGTGCTGAGGAGAGGAACAACCGCGCTAGGGCTATACGTTGTCTCTGTCCGCCAGATAAGGCTGTACCACGTTCTCCAACATTTGTTTCATAACCGTAGGGTAATTGACTGATGAAATCGTGAGCTACGGCTAGCCTTGCAGCTTCTACTACTTGCTCTGCGGTAATATCGGGGTTGCCAAGGGTGATATTTTCTAAGATGGAACCGTTGAATAAAAAGTCTTCTTGGAGAACTACACCAATTTGTTGCCTTAATGAAGCTAAATCAGCACTTTTAATATCAAAACCATCTATTAGAATACGTCCTGATTCAATTTGATAAAGGCGTTGCAACAATTTAGACAAGGTACTTTTACCAGAACCACTGCGCCCGACAATACCGACAAATTGCCCAGGTTCAACATTAAAAGAAATACCACGTAAAACTGGTTCAGTATTTGCTTGATAGCGGAAAAATACTTGCTCAAAAGTAATTTGTCCGTTCAATGCTGGTAAAACTAAACCTGTTCCTGCTTCTGCTTCGGGAGCAACGTTGAGAATATCACCAATTCGGTCTACAGAAAGTAGAACTTGTTGTAGGTTTTGCCACAACTGCACTAAGCGTAACAATGGCCCAGTGACTCTTCCCGATAACATTTGAAAAGCCACAAGTTGACCAATGGTGAGTTTTTGATCGATGACTAATTTGGCTCCAAACCACAGAATTAGCAACGTGGATAAATTGGTGAGGAAGTCACCGAGATTGCTGCTGATATTGGAGGTGGTAGAAGCTTTGAAACTGGTGCGAATGAAGCGAGCAAATAAACCTTCCCAGCGATCGCGTGCTACTGGTTCGGCTGCATGAGCTTTAACTGAGTGGATTCCGGTAACTGTCTCTACCAAAAACGATTGACTATCAGCACTACGGTTAAAGGTTTCGTTGAGCCAATTGCGAAGAATTGGTGTAGAAACTATCGTTAATGTCGCAAATAGCGGCAGTACTGCCAAAGCCACAAAGGTAAGTGGGATATTGTAATAAAACATCAATGCTAAATACACCACAGCAAAGATGCTATCCAAAATCACCGTTAAGGCTGTACCTGTGAGAAACTGGCGGATTTGTTCTAGTTCTTGAACTCTGGCTACTGTGTCCCCGACGCGCCGCGATTCAAAATAAGCTAAAGGCAAACGCATTAAGTGGCGAAATAGCTGTGCCGATAAACTTAAATCTAAACGCCGCGCTGTATGGGTGAAGATAAATAGACGCAGAATGCCGAGTACAGCTTCAAATATTGCTACCAGTAAAAGTGCGATCGCCATGACATCGAGAGTCGGTAAACTCTCTTGCACCATGACTTTATCTATGACGACTTGGGTAATTAGCGGTGTTGTTAACCCCAAAAGCTGCAACGTCAAAGACGCGAGCAATACTTCGCCTAGTAATTTCCGATATTTCCAAACTGCGGGAGTAAACCAACTGAGGTTAAATTTTTCTTGCTGGGAGATGAGTTCTACTTGCCACATCTGCCCATCCCAAGCCGCTTCAACCACTGATTGGGGAAGACTTTCGCAAGTGCGATCGCCATTTAGGGGATTGGCTATAATCAAGCGATCGCCTTTAACTCCATAGGCGACTACCCAGGTAGGAGTCGATTGAGAATCGGAATTCCACTGCATTAAAGCTGGAAATGACAACTGGCGCAAATCGCTCCAACTCATTTGCAACCGCTGCAACACCAACCCTAACTTTTCTGCTGCTTCGACAACATTTTTTGGGCGTTGTCCTCTCAGTTGACGTTGTACCCATTCCAGTTTCACAGCATTATCCAAATGTTGCGCCACCATTGTTAAACAAGCGGCGGCTGTATTCCAGCTAGCAACGAAAGGATAATTAGAGATTGTTGGCGTAGGTGGCTGGGGAATGGGGACTAGGGACTGAGAAATGGGCTGAGGCGCAGAGGAAAGGGAGGGAAGATTTTCTCCCTTGCTTCCTGCTTCCTGCTCCCCTGCTTCTTCAACTCCCTCATCTTGTGAAGCTTGCCAAAAGCTTTCCATTTCTGGCGTTAAAACTTCTATCCACAGTGCTGTTTCCCAACACACTACTATTACTTCTTTACTAGCAGCTACAGCTTTGCACTCTACAGATAACTTTTGTAAGTCACCAAACCAGTCTCCTGGTTGTAAAGCTGCTAACGGCTTGCCAACATCTTCTTCTCGCAAGCGAACTTTACCAGTAACAATAAAAAACTGGTAACCTCCGGTTTTGGTTGACCAGATTTTTTCCCCAAGACGATACCGACGAATTTCTGATTGATTTTGTAATCGGGATTGTTGTTCAGGAGTAAGCCAGCATAGCGGCGGTTGATTCCACGGTACAGAAGCTAGCACGTTTATTTGTAGAGATTGATTATCCAGAAGTTTTATTTCACTTGTAGTTTGACTGTCAGCTTTTGAATTTTCTCTGCTAGCCATTTCTCAAACAATTCATTTTGTAGTGCTTGCTTTAATTGAGTATCTTCTAAAGAGGCTGGCAGAAATTGTTCTAATCGAAACAGACCATAACGTCCGTCGAGTTCTATTGGCCCAATCAATTGTCCAGGAATTGCTGCATCAATAGCAGCCCTTAATGTATCTGGTAATGTTCCCCGGCTGATTGGCCCCATCATGCCATTGACAATGCGATCGTCTGCTAGTGAATACTCTTTAGCTAGTTGCTCAAAACTACCTCCTTCTTCGATTTGAGTTTGTAGTTCTTCACTGAGTTCGCGATTATCAACAAAAATCCTCGAAAGTACCACCCTGTCAAGATAAATTTTGCGTTCAATGAAATACTCGGGGAGTTTTGGTTCTGTAATTAAAGCTTTCAGTTTTTCTAACTTAAAGCCAAAGGCAATTGATGCGTGAAATGTAGCGTAATCTGTGCCATTTTTCTTTAACCATTCTTGAAAAATTTGGGGTTCAGTTAGTTGATTTTTGAGACGAAAATCAATAATTGTCTGTTCTGTTAAAGCCGAACTGATATCAATATCGTCTCGGATACTGATTTCTAGCTCAATTATGTACTGGCGGATAATATCGCCAATAAACTGCGTCAATTTGCCAGAGGCTTGCAGATATTTTACTGCTTGTTCAATAGAAATCGGTCGGTTATCAACAGTTAAAAATGATAAAGATTCCATAAACCTGTTACGTAGAAAAATTTTTAATACTTTATACAAACATATCTGTAACAGTATAGATATAGCTAATATTATTGGTTAAATCCGACACCAAAAATAATTTTCTAAATTAATTTAGAAAATTATTTTTAATATTTACTGATATTATCTAATCAGAAAGGAATTGCCAAACTCAGCTTTTACCTACTTAAAAATCTTGCATATATTTATATCTTTCAGAGATAAGTATGTGAGTGAAAATCATCCTATGTTGATTCAAAAATGTAAAAGTACCTGACACTTTTACAAATGATCGATGAGCAATGATAAATGACAACCCTTAAAAATTAGCTTTATTTGGACTAATCTACTTAACTAAGCAATGAGACTTGTCGATGCGAAGGCAAGTAACATAGCAGCGATCGCACCAATAAAAGTATTGAGAATATTGACCACTTCATTGGTTAGCCAAGTATATTTAGATTGTAGTGTTGCGCCAATTACACTTTCTAAACTCGTAGCTATCAAAGCAGCGATCGCACACCAAACTACCCCCAAAAGGTCAATCAAACCTACTCCCCAACCCAAAAAGGCGATCGCAATTGAAGCAGCAACACCAGCTAATGTTCCTTCTAAACTAACTGCTCCTTCTGTCCCGCGAGGTACTGGTTGCATTGTGGTAATTAAAAACGTTCGTTTACCGTATGCTTTACCCACCTCACTAGCACAGGTATCAGAAAGTTTGGTACTGAAACTCGCTACATAGCCTAACAAAAGTAGAGATTGGAGACTGAGGGATAGAGACTGGGAAATGGAAGCAAATAATCCTGCATTTAACATTCCGATTCCTAAAGCACACAGCGCCGCAATTAATGCCGAACCCCAGACGTTTTCCGGTCCTCTAGCACCAGAACGCTTTTCAGCAATGCCTTCGGCTTCCTTTTGGGCTATACCTATACGCGTCACCCCAGAACCAACAAGAAAATAGAATGCTACTACTAGATACCCCCGCCAACCCAATGTTCCCCAAATAATTACGCCCAATACCCAGGCGTGGAATAATCCAGCTGGTGTAAGCAGCTTTTTGGGAGCAATCCAAACTAAACCTAGCAAAATTGCGTTTAATCCGACTCCCACTAACCAAGGATTTGCAGAATCAAAGAAAGAGAGCATCAGCAATACATCACAATTAGTTTGTCCCGAATATCAACACAATAGCGAATTTATCACTTTGATGCTTAATCCTTTCGACCCCATAATTTAAGAATTACAGATTTTTCCTCCTCTCTCCGGATAAAGCTAATACCCCTTTATGCAATTCAAGATTGAATCGTCCATTTAGCATGGGGAATTGTGGAGCCAGTGCGTTCCGGGAGGCGTTTCCGTACTCCTTCTCCTGCAAAGACCCTATGCTTAGCGAGGGCAGGCTGCGCTTACGCCAACGGAGAACCTATAAATGTGCCAAGCGCGGCTTGCCTTTAGTATTGGACTCTTGACTCTTATTCAAAATTAGTATAATTGGGTGATCAAGAATACATTATAAATAGCATCAACAACTAGTGTTCTAGGCAAAAGCTATGAACAAAACTTTTTTTCATCTTGCCTTCCCTGTAACCAACATTGCCGAGACAAAAGCATATTATGTCAATGGCTTGGGCTGTATTCCTGGTCGTGAAAACCCCCACGCCTTAATTCTCAATTTGTACGGTCATCAGTTGGTAGCCCATGTCACCAAAGAACCTTTGACACCGCAACGCGGGATCTATCCCAGACACTTCGGGCTAGTTTTTAGCTTAGAACAAGACTGGCAAGATTTACTAGAAAGGGCACAACAGCAAAAGCTACTTTTTAGAGAAGAACCCAAAAACCGCTTTGTTGGTTTACCTCTAGAACATCACACCTTCTTTTTAGAAGATCCCTTTTACAACTTAATGGAGTTCAAATATTATCGTCACCCAGAGGCAATTTTTGGAAGTTCTGAGTATTCGCAAATTGGGGATAGGGTTTAATCGGCTCTGTCAATGTTTCTGCTACTACTGACAAACACCTAGAATCTGACAGCATCCAAGGGTGTAATGCCACAGGCAGTATCACCTCTTTTCCCACTGGTATTTGTGAACTCTTGGCTGGAACTATCATCAAATCATAAGGAGTCCAGATTGATGTAAAATTTAGCTCCTTCAACATCGCCATATCAGAATTCAAATCCTTGAGAAAAGCACTGTTGGGGCGCATTTGCACACAACCTGGTCGTTGGGAACCATAAGCAATTACAGTGCCGTTGTGAGGCGAAGAAATCGTAATAAACCGCTGTACACGCTTAATTCCCTCAAGTCGCTGGATATAATAACGACTGACAATTCCTCCCATACTGAAAGCAACTAGATCCAGTGGTAGTTCTGCTGGAAATTCTTTGGCTACATAATCGGCTACCTGTTTTGCCAACTCATCTAAACCAACCGCACCATTATTTGGCACTAGATCTAAGGCATATACAGACCAACCTAGTTGTTTTAAATATTTCCCCAATCTATAGAAAACTGCCCCTGTGTCATCAATGCCATGTACTAACAACACGGGATTTCGCTGCTGATTGTTAGTGTTCATTTCCAAATCTCTGCCGATCGCTTCTGTAGAAAATTTAACTGAGTCCCATTGTTACCTACAAATAACCTATGACACTCGTTTGGCTGGTTAAACACATTAGCTTGCATTTAACTAACAATCGCTATTTAGAAAATAAATAATTGTTAATTTTTATTACGCTACCTTTCAGAATCTTGCCCTGAGTTACAGTAAAATTTAATAATTAATTCTTAGTGTATGCATTGTATGCAAATTGCAGGTACTTGCAAAAATCAGTTTAAAAGACTTGCGCTGTATTATTACTACAATGTTAATTAAGTACAAACTCAATAGTGGTTGTCATTGTAATTTTGGATAATACAAGTAAAAAAATGTAACATAATGTCGTAATTTTTAACAATTACGGTCAAAATTTCAGATATAAAAGGCAGGAGAGATTGTAATGGATTTTATCAAAAAGTTGATTTCAGGTATTGTCAGTTTTCTGACTGGACTATTACCGGGGAAAAATAAGAAAAGCAATGGTTACTACTTGGAACTCGATGAATCCAAGGATGCAAACCCTCTAGCTGCGGTTAAAGAGGCTGCTAAAGAAGTAGCAGATAATGCCAAGAAAGCAGCAGAAAGCGTTGCCGAGAGTGCTAAGAAAGCAACAGAAAGCGTTGCCGAGAGTGCTAAGAAAGCAACGGAGACAGTAGCAGATAATGCTAAGAAAGTACCAGAAACCGTTAAATCAGATGCCTCTGCGCCATCCAAGCCAGCATCATTGAATGGTACAAAAGCTGCTGCATCTAAATCTAAGAAAAAATCAGATAAAGAGCCAAAACCAGCAGATGTCAAACTAGTCCAGACTGCTGAAGGTCTGACGATTGAACCAGGCAATAATGAAAAAGCCGCATCAGCCAAAGTAGTCAAAGAAGCACCAAAAGAAACCACCTTTGCACCCAAATATGTTGCAGCTTCTTCTGGGAGCACTAACGGTCGCCGCCGTCCAGGAGCTAATATGAGTGCTTACTTAGATATGGCTCGTCAAGTCAAAACTCCTGGCTAAATTTACGCATTAAGCATTGCTAATTATCCCCATCTGTTTTCTGGGTGAGGTTTGAAAATACAAGTCCACTATATAAATGAAATGCTGGGTCCCAATTAGTCTTATCCCTACGAAAGAGGTGAATGTGAGACTGGATGTTACCCAGCATTTCTGTTTGATCTAATATTGTCTGTGCAAAGGGTGTGAAATCTGACCAGACTTTGACTTGAGGTAGTTGTTGCTCAAGCCATTCTCCTAAAAGATTCCAATTAATTCTGATGGTATTTTGGCTAGTTTGAGGAGTGATTTCTAACCCTTTGTGGAATTCATAGCCCTTGTCAGAAAGTCGCAAAATGCTACGCCTACCTGGTAAGTGTAAATCACAAAATTGCGCATAGTCTTGGGTTTGAGTTTTGCGTTCTAGTTTACGGTGCGCATCAACATCTACAACTTGCTCAAAAATAGGCAATAGTCCGGTCACCCGTGCTTTAACTTCTGACCAGTTAAATGTCAGAGAACCGACTTGATTTGCCTGATTACTGCAAACAACAGTAGTAGTAGCGGCAGATTCTACAAAATAATTGACTTGAAAAACTTGAATTTGACCAATTGCAGCGATTGTTGCCCAAAAGCAAGGAATCCCAGCTTTCTGTAGTTGTGTACCGTAAAACTTGAGTTCTCCTATTTGTCCAGTGCGATATAACTTCCAGCCGCGACTGGGTAAAGTTAACCTTGCAGTGTAGGCGTCAATTTGCAATATCTGAGCAAATTTAGGGGCTGCTTGGGCTTTTAGTTCATTACTCAGAGGTTCTAAGACGAGTACGCCTAATTCTGTATTACTAGGTTCAGTTGTTGCTTGGGCGATCGCTCTTTGTCTTGCTTCTTGCTCTATTTCTTTAAGTCGCTGCAAACCTTGACGTGCTTGCGCCAAGATTTTGGTATTGGTTGTACTTTGCAGCAGTTGTCGGTAAATTTTTTCTGCATCTTGTAACTTTTTTGATACTTCATGCAGCCGTCCCAGATAAAATTGCACCCAAGGATTTTCCGGTGATTCTTTTAACAGCTGTTTGAGTAATTTAGCAGCGGTGTGATAGTCTTTACGCTCAAAGGCAGTGGCAACTTGCTCAATCATCACTTTATTTACATCCACGCGGAAAGAATGTCTCGCGCCTTAGCGCCTTGGCGCAGCAGTCGCTACAAGTCGGGGAAGCCGCCCAACGCGCTGCCTTGTCTATACGTGAGATATACATCCTTTATACTTCATATGCTGCGGTAATTAGTGATAAAGCCACTACTGGCGCTGTTACAGCTCGTAAGATGCGACGGCCAAGGGAAACTGCTTGAAACCCCGCCGCGATCGCACTGTCTATTTCTTCTTGTGTCCATCCTCCTTCTGGACCTGTGGCAATAATTAGCTCTTGATCATTTGCCATTTGTCCTTTGTGAGGTAAGCAATCTTTGAGGTGCGGAAAGTTACCACGCGCTTCACAGATATATTGCTGGCTGTTTTCAAATGACAAACTACTGCTAAAAGCCACAGGTTCTAAAATTGTCGGTACAAAAGCCCGCTCCGATTGTTCCGCAGCTTCCGCCGCAATCCGCCGCCAGCGTTCGAGTTTTTGGGGACTGGGTTGCAGTAAAGTGCGATCGCTCAATACTGGGGCAATAGTTGTCACTCCCAACTCGGTACAACACCGCACTACTTCATCAAATCCATTACCTTTGGGTAAAGCTAGCATCAGCGTAATTGATACAGGTAACTCAGTTTCTACCACCAGTGGTTCTAATACCTGTCCTTGCTCCCCTGCTAGCTGCGTCAACCACCATTTACCCCTACCATCCATAGCAATAAAGTGATCGCCCTCACGCAACCGCAACACCCGTGCTAGATAGTGTTGTTGCTCTTTGGTCAGTGAAATTTGCCCTTGTTGGAGTTGAGAGGGTGCGATCGCTATTCGCTGTAGTTGAGACATAAAACTAATACGGTTCAGTTAAGAAGATTTATCTGTTGAAGCAGGTAGGGGAGAGAAAAAAAGTTTATCTGAACTATATTGAGGTATAAGTGGTAGTCCTAAATCAAGAACATTGGCACAAAAAAGCAACTTCTTTTAGATGTTGCGGACACTGAACAATATAGCCAACTCCACCATCGCCTCATAAGAGACCATTGATAAAGTAAATCTTTTGCGATCGCACTGGGTTGAGTTGACTTTCCCATCTTTTGACGCACTTGGTCACGCAGAGTATGATTCATCTGCTCCCAAATACCCCGTTTTTGCCACTTACGATAGTAGCTGTAAACCGTCGAACTAGCTAGAAAGACTCCCGGAAGCATATCCCACTGACACCCCGTTTTCAAGTGGTAGTATATTGCGTTGCATACTTCCCGCATATTGGTTGTTCGAGGATGTCCGTAAGTTTGGCGGAAAATTTCAATAAGTCTGCGAATTTGGTAAGTAAATTTTACTTAGTCTGCAAATCCAGTTTCACTAATAGGACTTACGCAAAAGTCACGGAATTCCGTCATTACGAGCGAAGCGACGTAATCGCCTGAAATTCTGGGATTGCTTCCCTACACTACGTTCCGGTCGCAATGACAAATTTTGCTTGCGTAAGTCCTGACTAAGTCCGAAACAAATACGCGAAAACCCTGATTATTACCTTTAGAAAATTTCAATAAGTCTGCGAATCCACATCATAATTAGGTACTGAACAACCAGAAGTATTTAGGCAAATTAAATTAGTCATAAAATATTGACTCAAACATTTATTAAGTGAGAAATAAATGTGAAATTGAGTTTATATGGATACTTAAATATTTTTACATAGGTATTTATTATAGTCATTTGATGAACTTAAAGATTTGGCTTAGTCTCTAGATATTTCAAAAAAAACTTGTCAAAATTAGTAACTACTATCAAGTTATTTTTTGAAGAAGGTTATATGATAATTTTCCTGGATATATTAATAACAGTTTTTATCTTTCTTGTCTTTATGTTGTAGTCTTTAATTTCTGGTTTGAAGTATGCAGTTCGTTTATTATTATTTTCTTTTACAAGTGAAATCGAATTGCCATAGCTGTCAAATTATCAATTGCATGAGTGAAACTTGCTAATTTTATCTATAGCTGCTTGGAAATCTTATTGTTTTCAATATTATATCTGCCTCTAACTTCACAATTTATTGAGAAATACATACTGTAAACAAATGAATCTTCAAAATTTCCAATTCCATCAAACAGTTGTTTCTTTAATCGATTTTATTTGTCAAAAGTATCATGATGAACTGGCAATAGTTATAGAAGATCAGCAGTTTACTTACCGTGAATTACAGCAGCGGGCAGAACAGTTATCTCAGTACTTAACAGCACAGGGTTGGCTAAAACCTAACACTTTAGTTGGACTGTGTATAGAACCTTCTTTTGAAATGGTTATTGCTATCTATGCCATTTTAAAAGCAGGCGCAGCTTTTGTTCCCCTTGACCCAGATTTACCTCGTCAGCGGCTCAGTTACATGATTACTGATGCTAAATTAACCACGATTCTGACACAGCAAAAGTTTGCTTTTGATATTGAGCCAGCGATGCGGCAGAGTGGTTTGAATGGGCAAATGTGTTTTTTGGACACCCCTACTGCCTGGCAACCGTTAACTACATCTTCTGCATTAGGTTCAATAGTAGAGCCTGAGCAACTAGCTTACATTATTTATACTTCTGGCTCTACAGGTGTACCGAAGGGAGTAATGCTTACCCATCAAGGTTTACTAAATCTTGCCCAGGCTAGCTGTAATACTTTTAATATCAAACCAGGCTTGCGTTTACTTCAGTTTGCCTCCATCAGCTTTGATGCAGCAGTGTGGGAATTAGTCACAGCATTATCTGGTGGGGCAACTTTGGTACTGGGTGCAAGAGAGCAAATGCTTCCTGGGCAACTATTGGCAAACTTCATAGCTAGACAGCGGGTGCAATGGGTGATGCTACCTCCTTCTGTACTCGCAACGCTGACACCATTCCGTGACCAGTTACCTGATTTACAAATGGTGGTGGTAGGTGGTGAAGCTTGTCCTGTATCACTTGCCAAAGCATGGGTTTCACCCCATACCCGCTTTTTTAATGCCTATGGCCCAACAGAAATAACAGTTTGTTGCACAATTTACGAATTTAAGCAACAGGATATGAGTCTGCCTATTGGTTATCCGCTGCCAAATGTAGAACTCTATATTCTAGATGAAGAACTTAAGCTTTGTAATCGTGGTGACAAGGGGGAGTTATATGTAGGTGGTATGGGGGTAGGCAAAGGCTATCTAGATAAACCTGAGATTACAATTACTCGTTTTCTAGACAATCCTTTTGGTGTGGGCAAAATATATAAAACTGGTGATATCGTTTACGAAGATCCGCATGAACCTGGGCTGTTACACTATGCTGGGAGATCCGACCATCAGGTCAAAATTCGGGGCAAGCGTATAGAAATAGAAGCAATCGAAATGATACTTGCCCAGCATCCTGGCGTACAAACGAACGCAGTCAAAGCAATTAGAACTACACGAATAGAAACTAGCGATATGCCAGAAAATTATGGCGTATCAATGCTTGTCGCATATATCGTTCCCAAACCCGGACAGTTTTTGATAGAAAAGCACCTGCAACGTTTTGCCGCTGAACAACTACCAGATTATATGGTGCCTGCGCGTTTTGTCTTCATGGACGAATTGCCTTTGTTACCTAATCGCAGTAAAGTAGACCGGAATGCTTTACCAGAACTGCCCGAAACTCCATCTTTCCTAACTGATACGATGGATAACTCTCTTCAAATTGCGGTAGTTTTTGATGAAGCTTTAGAGTTGCCTACCGGAACTTGCAAACCTCATACTAATTTCTTTGAGATGGGTGGCAGCTCACTGTGCATAGCTCATGTATTGTATGCACTCGATCGCGATTTTGGTGTAACCCTTCCTTCTCGCTTAATTTATGAATATCCTACACCATCAGGTTTAGCACAATTGTTAGAACAGTTTAAACTTAAAAGCGAAAGTGCAGCTAATGATAGACATATTGATTTACAAGCAGAAGCGAGACTTTCTCCAGATTTGAATACATCTATTTGGCAACAGCCACCACAAGTCAAGTATGACTGTGCATTTATAACAGGTACAACAGGTTTTCTTGGCGCACACTTATTATATGAACTGCTTACAAAAAGCAACTATCGCAAAGTTTATTGCTTGATACGAGCAGAAAGCGATACAAAGGCCATGAAAAGATTGTATGCAACCTTTGACCAATATCAGCTACCCACAACAATCTTAAAGCAAGTAATTGTAATTACTGGTGACATCCGACAACCACAGTTACAACTACCAACAGCATTATTTGACCAACTCGGTGAGGAAGTCGATCAAATCTATCATGTAGCTGCTGACACTAATTACATCAAACCTTATTCGCTAATTAAAAAATCTAATCTAGATGGAACTGCGAATATTCTGACTTTGGCAGCGCGTCAACGGCACAAAATATTGCATTATATATCCACTGCGTCTGTTTATGGCTCAATAACTTCATTACTAAGTATTAATGAAGTACCGGAAGATTTTGATATTGATTTTAGCTTACCAATTATGTCTGTAGAGTTTGGATATGTACGGGCAAAATGGGCTGCTGAACGTATGGTCAGGTCAGCAAAAGAAAAAGGATTAGCAGTCTCTATATATCGTCCTGGCTTTATTTCTGGACACAGACAAACTGGAGTTGCTAACGTTAATGACACTTTCTACCGCTTTGTGAGTGGTTGTCTTGAGATGGGTATGTATCCAGACTGGCCCGAAAAATATTGGAATCCTGTACCTGTAGACTATGTTTCTGCCGTGATTGCCCATATTTCCTCAGAGGCAAAGTACATAGGTGGCAATTACAACATTGTTGTGCCTAGAGAACAGGAATTAAGTAATGTAGAAATATTTGAGTGCTTTAGGGAGTTAGGCTATCCTTTACAAAAAATTTCACCTAAAAACTGGTTGAATGCTTTATCTAATTTACCAACAATTAATCCCTTATATCCATTGATTTCTTTCTTTCAAGAGAAAGTATATCAAAACCGCAGCACTATACTGGAAGTACACCATCGTACTCCTATATGCCAAGCAAATAATACCCTTGATGCTATGCGAGGTTCTGGTATTTTGTGTCCAAAAATTGACAAGAAACTAATGAGTCAATACTTACCCAAATTTGATAAAAATTTTTCTACTAGACAACTCCAAGATATAACAGCCTTGAATTATTAGTAAAAAACTAGATGCCCAACTTTTTATAAAAAGTTGGGCATCTAGAGATTTCAATTTTAAGAAATTAAATAGGATTTTTATAGTATTAAAATGTTAAATTTATACCTCGATAAAAAGTATAATAATCTTTTATATTTGCCATACTGCTACCAATAGTTATCTAAAAAGCTTATTTTGCCAAAGAGATAGTTAATATTCGCAAACTGTGATGTCTGCAACAAGCCACTAAGAGCCTATACACATCCTAAAAACCTAAAAACAATCACAAAAACATTTGCAATTACATAAATTTTATGATGTATAGCAATCCGAATTGAAATGCGAGAAAATACGCAGATAAAAACCACGTAGCGATAAGCTTTTCAGCCATTTTCTCTCTCACAACTGATTTAGGTTTGCTATAAAAACGCAAGGTCTTGCGTTTGTACTTGGGATTAGGAAACAAGGGTACTCTCATACTTGGTAGCATACACATTTGATAATAACCGCTTTTTTGCTGTATGCTTTGTTCTTTTTGACAACAGTCAAAAGTTTACTATGTGTTTGGATAAAAACATAAATTTGATTAAAGAATAGCAAAATTGGGAATCATAAATATACACAATTTTGTGTTTAATAACAAGGGTAATGGCAATGCTGACATCTGGCTCAATTTCAGGGTATGATCTCAACGAAATGCTCCATGAAGGAGCTGATACCATTATTTATAGGGCAACATCGCAACTTGATAAACAACCTGTAATCCTGAAAATCCTCAAAACAGATTATCCCTCCATAGATGCGATCGCTCGACTGAAACATGAATACAAAGTTACAGAGAATCTGAATTTAGCAGGTGTTGTCAAAGTTTTAAGGCTAGAAACCCACGAAAATCGTCTAGCGATCGTATTTGAAGACTTTGATGGATACTCTCTTAAACAACTACTGATTCAGGGCAAACAAGAGTTAAAGAGTTTTATTAAAATTGCAATTCAACTGGCACAAGCTCTAATATCTGTACACTCTTGCCATATCATTCATAAAGATATTAAACCTGCCAACATCATCATTAATCCAGAAACTGCGGTTGTAAAGCTTACCGATTTTAGTATTGCCTCACGCCTAGATAAGGAAATACCCCAACTAGCTAACCCCAACCAATTAGAAGGTACTTTGGTTTATATGTCCCCAGAACAAACTGGGAGAATGAACCGTACCCTTGACTATCGCAGCGACTTTTATTCTCTAGGGGTTACTTTCTATGAAATGCTTACCGGGGAATTACCTTTTCAAAATTATGACCCACTAGAGTTGGTTTACTGTCATATTGCCAAGGAACCTACAGAAATTGAAAGATTAAACCCGGAAATTCCGAGTGCCATCTCATCTCTCGTCAAGAAACTGATGGCGAAAAATGCTGAAGATCGTTACCAAACAGCTAAAGGACTCTTGGCAGATTTGGAAATCTGTCGGGAAAAGTTAGAAACAACAGGCGAAATTACTGATTTCATACCTGGTCGTTTAGATGTTTTAAGTCAGTTGCTTATTCCTCAAAAGCTTTATGGCAGAGAAAGTCAAGTTAATTCGCTTTTAGAGGCTTTTGAGCGAGTTAGTAAAGGAAGCCGCGAACTGATGTTAGTTTCTGGCTATTCAGGAATTGGTAAATCCTCTGTAGTTAATGAAGTCAATAAACCCATCACTCGCGCTAAAGGCTTTTTTATTACTGGTAAATTTGACCAATTCCAACGCAATATTCCTTATGCATCGCTGATTCAGGCTTTTGGTTCATTAATGCGGCAGTTGCTGACAGAAAATGCTACCAAGCTGGAAAGATGGCGTAATAAAATTTTAGCCGCTGTTAAGTCACATGGACAAGTGATTATTGATGTAATTCCTGAAGTGGAATTGGTCATAGGTAAACAACCAGAAGTAGTTCAACTAGGTGCAGCAGAATCACAAAACCGCTTCAATCGTATTTTTACTGACTTTATCCGTGTCTTCGCAACAAAAGAACATCCGTTAGTCATTTTTTTAGACGACTTGCAATGGGCAGATTCAGCCACTTTAAAATTAATACAACTGCTAATTACCGATCGAAATACCAAATATTTACTCGTGATTGGGGCTTATCGAGATAATGAAGTTAGTAGTACACATCCTTTAATTCAAACAATAGAAGAAATTAATAAAAATCATAATATTGTTAACAATATTGTTTTACAAGTTCTGTCTGTTGAAAATTTTAATCAATTAATTACTGATACGTTACACAGAAAATCAGAAGAAATCAAATCTTTAGTAGATTTACTATATAATAAAACGGGTGGAAATCCATTTTTTTTAACACAGCTATTACTGGTACTATATCAAGAAGAGTTCTTTAAATTCGACTTTCAAACTGCTTTATGGCAGTGGGATATTGATAAAATACAAACAATAGGTATTACTGATAAAAATATAATAGAACTGATTGCTGGCAGAATTGTCAACCTGCCCATAGCTACACAAGAAATCTTGAAACTAGCAGCTTGTGTTGGCAATAGATTTTCTCTAGATATACTGTCTATTGTTAGCGCCAAATCTACTGCAATTACAGCAAAGGAACTTTACTCGGCATTGCAATGTGGGTTAATTTTGCCTTTGAGTGATGCTTATCGTATACCCTTAGTTTTTGAAAAAGAAGAATCTGTTAAACTAACTTTTAATTCCAAGCAGATTGGTTATAAATTTTTACACGATCGCATTCAGCAAGCTGCTTATTTATTGATTCCAGAAAATCAGAGGCAGGAGACTCATTTAAAAATAGGTCGGTTATTACTAAAACAGACGCCTGTTGAATCACTGATAGAAAATATCTTAGATATTGTCAACCAGTTAAATGTTGGTTTGGATTTATTGACTCAAGAATCTGAAAAGTATCAATTAGCAAAACTTAATCTTGTAGCTGGTAAAAAAGCCAAAGCAGCCACTGCTTATGAGGCTGCTGCTAGGTATTTAAATATAGGTTTAGGGCTTTTAACAGCAGAGAGTTGGCAGCTAGACTATGACTTAACATTGAATTTATATATCGAGACTACAGAAACAGTGTATTTAAACGGTCATTTCGATAAGTCTCACAATTTAGGAAATATTGCACTACAGCAAGCAAATGGCATTCTAGACAAAGTTAAGTTGTATGAAGTAAAAATGCTAACTTACATGGCGCAAAATCAGATGCCAGAAGTCCTAGAAATTGGTGTCAAAGCTCTGAGAGAGCTAGGAGTAATACTACCAAAAAAACCTACAATATTCAACGTTTTATCAGCTTTAATTAAGACAAAAATAATATTAATAGGTAAACCTATAGAAGACTTAGGTTTATTACCTGAAATGTCCGATCCTTATAAAATAGCAGCTATGCAAATATTGTTGCAAATTGTTCCAGCTGCTAGTCAGGCAGGCTCTTTTCTCTTTGTACTAGCTGTATTGGCTATGGTCAGATTATCTATAAAATACGGTAAATCACCTGTTTCGGCTTATGGTTATGCAGCTTACGGTACTATTTTATCTGATAAATTTAACCAAATTGAGACAGGATATAAATTAGGAAGACTAGCAGTAGAGTTACTTTCAAAAATGAATGATAACTCACTCAAAGCCACAGTTTACTTTGTACATAATGGCACAATCAGGTTTTATAAAGAGCATGTTAAAGACACAGTAGCATCACTTTTAGAGGGGATGCAAAGTGGATTAGAGTTAGGAAATATCGAAAATGCTGGCTATTGTGCTGTAATTGCAGGCTATCATGCCTTGCTTTCTGGAGATAACTTGGAATTGGTAGACAAGAAAATATCCAGCTATGTTGAGTTAATGCAGAAGTTAAAGCTTGAATCTCTAGCCGCAGCTACAAGTGTTTTCAGACAAGCAGCTTTAAATTTACAGGCGAAGTCCTTGAAAAAATCTGCTTTAGTCGGTGATGCTTTTGATGAAATGACAATGGCATCAGAAGTACTTAAAAATTACTCTTTTAAAGGGTTTTACTATGGTTGCAAAACTATATTATCTTATATATTTGATGAATATGAAGTGGCAATAGAAAATGCAATATTAGCAGAGAAAACTCATGCAGATAACGTTGGCTTGTTAATTTATGCTATTAATAATTTTTATTATTCTTTAGCTCTAATGTCACTCTGTACTCAAGCTTTACCTTTGCAGAAAAAGCAATATTTAAAACAGGTATTAACTAATCAAAAGCAAATGAAAAAATGGGCAAAACAAGCACCATTTAATTTTCAACATAAATATGATCTAGTGGAAGCAGAGAAAGCAAGGGTATTGGGTAAAGTCCAAGTAGCAATAGATTTATATGACTGTGCTATTGCAGGAGCTAAGAAAAATGGTTATATCCAAGAAGAAGCTTTGGCAAATGAACTTGCAGCAAAGTTTTATATAGGTTTGGGTAAAGAAAAAAATGCCAAAATGTATATTACTGAAGCTTACTATTGTTATATCAATTGGGGAGCCATAGCAAAAATACAGGATTTAGATGAACGCTATAATAATTTGATTATTCGTAGTGTAAATATAAAACAGTCAGGAATAGATGTAACTAGAACAATCGCCACAAGAAAAATAAATTACTTAGAAACTACAAATAATAGCAATGGTGCGTTAGATTTGGCTACAGTACTCAAGGCATCACAAGCAATTAGCAGCGAGATAGTTTTAGATAAATTGCTAGACACTCTTTTACGTATAATTATCGAAAATGCTGCTGCTCAAAAGGGTTGCCTAATTTTACTAAAAGATGATGAATTATTTATAGAAGCAGTTTCTAATATAGAAAACTCGTCTATTATTCTGCAATCAACTCCAGTAAAATCAAGCGAAGATATCCCAACTTCCATAGTTGACTACGTTGCCAGAACCCAAGAATTTTTGGTAATAGATGATGCTACATCTGAGGCTAATTATCAATCAAATTCTTATATTCAACGCCATCAACCAAAATCAATTTTGTGTAACCCAATTTTCTATCAGGGTAAATTTATTGGAATTTTGTACTTAGAAAATAAACTGATTATAGGTGCATTTACAAGCGATCGCGTCAAGATTCTGAATTTGATCACATCTCAAGCTGCTATTTCTTTAGAGAATTCTCGATTATATCAGCAATCCCAAAACTATGCTAAACAATTAGAATCTTCTCTGTCTGAACTGAAGCAAATGCAATTGCAATTAGTGCAGAGTGAAAAAATGTCTACTTTGGGTAATTTGGTATCAGGGATAGCACATGAAATCAACAATCCTATTGGTTTTATTATTGGCAATTTAAATCCTGCTAGTGAATATGTACATGACTTGTTAAAATTAATTGACTTGTATAAACATTACTATCCCCAACCAGTAGCAGAAATTATAAAAAAAATAAAAGAAATAGACTTGGAATATGTGCGTGAAGATTTACCTAAACTAATTGCTTCAATGCAAGAGGGAATAAACCGCATTTATGATGTGAGCATAAGTTTGCGTACTTTTTCTAGAGGGGATACCCAAAGACCAATTCTTTGCAATCTCTATGAAATTATCGACAGTACAATTTTGATTCTCAAGCATCGTTTGAAAGCCTCACAAAATCATCCAGCAATTGAAGTAGTGAGAAATTATGACGACATACCGCTAATAAGATGTTTTCCTGGGCAACTTGGTCAAGTATTTATGAATTTGCTAGCAAATGCTATTGATGCTTTGGAAGAGTCAAATATAGGACGCAGCATAGATGATATGAAAGCAAATCCTAGTCGCATTACTCTAGTTACCAAGTTCAACGAAAATCATCAGAGTGTGTTCATCCGAATTATAGATAATGGGATAGGAATGACTCCAGAAGTTAAGCAAAAAATTTTCGATCACTTGTTTACTACCAAACCTGTAGGTAAAGGAACTGGTTTGGGATTAGCGATCGCTCATCAAATTATCATCGAAAAACATGGTGGCAGCATTGAAGTGAATTCTGCACCTAGGCAAGGAACAGAGTTTGTAATTCAGTTGCCAATATAAAGGACTTCTGAGCAGTTATGAAACTCTTCTCTCCCGAAAAAAATCGCTCTCTGAATACAGACAAACGCCGATAATTACTCTGTATCATCGGCGTTTATCGGCGGTTAAAATTGCTAGCTAGTTCCTCATGAGAAAATGTCTCTTCCCTAGCCCCTACTAACAACCCCTAGTCCTTATCTAGAGATTGTTTAAATAAGCTTCCAGCGCTTCATTTACCAATTCAGTCATAGGCTTACCTTGACTAGCTGCGGCGTCTTTGAGCTTGTTATAAATCTCATGTTGCAAGCTCACACGACGGCGGGTTTTATAGGTGGCAATAGTCGTATTCGCGATCGCCACTTCTTGTCCGTCACTTTCTACGGTTCTTGAATCTGCCATTGTCTCGACTAAACCATCGCTATCGTCTGTAATTTCAAGCGATGCAACAGTTTGAGTTTCGTAATTAGCAGCGAATTCGCGGATGGCATCAAAACCGATGCGATCGCAAAAATCCCCAAAGCTTTCTTCAGGCTTTCTCGATTGCTTAAAGTAGACAAAAATCGGTTCTAGCTGGGTTTCCAAGTCATTATGGTGTAGCCGTTCCATGTAAGGCTGTGCTAGCCGCGTCTGATTTGGCGAACCGCCCAACCATAATTGGTAACTTTCCGGCGCACTTCCAACAAAACCCAATTCAGCCATGTAAGGACGAGCGCAGCCATTGGGACAGCCCGTCATCCTCACCACAAACTCTTCGTTTTGTAAACCGATTTTATCTAAAACTGTGGTAATCCGTTCTAATATGCCTGGGATTGCCCGTTCTGATTCAGTGATTGCTAAACCGCAAGTTGGCAAAGCCGGACAAGCCATTGACAACCGTTCTAAAGGTGCAATTTGGCTGGGATCACAGATAATGCCGCGACGGTCGAGAATTTCTTGAATCGTGGGTTTATCTTCTGGTGCAATTTCGCAAAAAATCAGGTTTTGGTGGGGTGTGAGGCGGATGGGTAGGTTAAATTGCTCAACGATTTCCTTTAAGGCAGTTTTCAGTTGAAACGAACCTTCGTCTTTTACCCGACCGTTATCAATGGAAATACCTAAGAATAGCTTGCCATCGCCTTGTTCATGCCATCCCAGGAAATCTTGATATTTAAATTCTGGCAGGGGTTTGAAAGGAGCAATGGATTTACCAAAATATTCTTCGACTTTGGCGCGGAACTTCTCTACACCCCAATCGTGAAGTAAATATTTTAATCTGGAGTGACGGCGGTCAGAGCGATCGCCATAATCTCGCTGGGTGGCAACAATTGCTTTTACTATGTCGTAAACATCATCCTTCGCTACATAGCCAATTGGATCTGCTAGCCTAGCGAAGGTTTCTTCTTTGTTGTGTGTCCGCCCTAAGCCACCACCAGCAAACACGTTAAATCCTTCTAATTTGCCTTTCTTATTGGTAATGACTACTAAGGTAAGGTCTTGGGAATATAAATCAATTGAATTATCTCCTGGCACTGTGACGCAAACCTTAAATTTGCGCGGCATATAATACGTGCCATAAATGGGTTCTTCGGAATTGTTGATTAGTGTTCCATTACCATCACTTTGTCGCGCTGCTTTCACCTCTGGGCTTTCTTCAGCGCTAATTGCTTTTTCGCCATCTAACCAAATTTCGTAATAAGCACCAGTTTGCGGTGACAACAAGTCAGCAACATTCTGGGCATATTCCCAAGCATACTGATATTCTGGGCGATTTTTCCAGGGAACTGGGGGAGCCATGACATTCCGGTTGACATCACCACAAGCACCCAAGGTGGAACCCAAGTTATTCACAATAGAAGCGATCGCTGCTTTTAGATTCTTCTTTAAAATCCCGTGCAGCTGAAAACCTTGACGGGTAGTTGCCCGCAATGTGTGGTTCCCATATTCATCAGCCAGCTTATCTAAAGCAAGATACAGCTGCGGTGGCACTAATCCACCAGGATTTTTCGTCCGCAGCATAAACTGGTAATCTTTCTCCTGCCCCTTGGCGCGATTATCACGGTTATCTTGCTGATAAGATCCATGAAACTTCAGCAGTTGCACTGCATTTTCGCTAAAGTGAGTAGTGTCTTGAAGTATCTCAGTCGCTACGGGTTCACGCAAAAAATTACTGTTTTCCTTGATTCCTTCTACTTTGGAAGGCTTACGGCTGGCGATCGGGGAAGGAGGAGATTTAACCATTAGAGTTGTAGACTGTTCTCAATAAGGCATCAGTAGACGCCGAAGCTGCAAATTTCAAAGCACCTATTCGGCCAGGTGATCCCCGGAAATCCGGTCGGAATTATGAGGAATATTTTAATTTTAACACGGCAAAAAGCTGGCTTTGTTAGTGATGCAACACTTAACAAAACCAGCATACCAGTATATATGGTTGTGCCAAACTATGACATTTTGAACTTTAGAACAAACAACTGACTTACCTTGCCGCTACAAGAATACTACTTTCTATCCTCTGTGCGTCTATACGGTTCGTTAATGAGTAGCTTTATCTAAAGCGATAACCAAGACCACCTTGGATGCTGACAGCAGAAGCAGGGCTATTTTGATATGTTTTCATACCTACAGTCGCATTGCTGTAGACAAGAAAGTTTTTAGCGACTTCAGATTCTACACCAGCGGTTAGCGCTACCCCATCTCTATCGCCTAAAGGAGTTTGTTTTCCATCAGTTTCAACAAAAGAGTAACCAGCTCCTAAAAAGACGTTGGTTCCCTTAGCAATCGGCGCGTCTACAGAAACTTGTGGGATGATAGCAGTCGTCTGATCGGTAAAGAGGATTTGAGTGCGTGCAGAAAATGGTGTAGGTCCCAATTTTAAACGGCCTGTTAAGTTACCACCAAATTGAGCATCCTGACCAACTCTTCCACCATCAGTCACTCCACCGGCAACACCAGCACCAATATAGCTAGCATCAGTACCATTTTTTGTTTCAGCAGAAGCTTGACCAGCATTCAAAAAAAGAGGAGCAACTACTAAAGAAGATAATGCAGAAATTGTCACAAAAGACTTGAGTAAACCTTTCATAATCTTTACCAAATATTGTATTTTTTTGCTGTTAAATTACAAGTCGAGAACGCAGGGAAAATGTTCCTATTTAATTGGCAATTTTTACTGCGATTCGTGTGTCAGTTGTTATTGCCTAGTTATTGCAAGGTTCTGGTGTAATGACTCATGACTTTTGTCATGGATTTCTTAAGACTACTGACTAATAATAAAATCAAGAGTTCCCTTGTGCGTAAATAGTATTACTAAATTTTTGGTGTTATTGATCCCTACAAATTACAAGTTTTTGACAATCTAAGCTTTGAATAAAATGGCTGTAAGTACGCACTTTTATTGTGTGATCTGGGATTTTTTGCTCAAGGTAGACGCTTTTTAAACTGGCACAATTAATAGTAAGAAAAATTAGCGGAGATTGATAAGAGAAAATCATCTATGAATCTTATGCTGAGAACATTTCTATCCTGGATAAAACAGGAGGTTGTAGCAGCTATGGCAACAAGCTTTAGGCAGAATCTATAAAGTTAAGTTTTGGAGACTTCTATGGAGACTGAATAATGCTAACCGCTGCAAAAACGTTGTCTGGATTGATGGGTTTATGTATCGGTGATGCATTGGGTGTACCAGTGGAGTTTACTAGCCGCGCTGAACGAGTTAAATCTCCAGTCACATCTATGCTGGGTTATGGCACATGGAATCAACCACCAGGAACTTGGTCAGATGACAGTTCGTTGACGTTTTGCTTGGCAGAGAGCCTTTGTAGAGGCTATTCATTGGATGCTATAGCCAATTCCTTTTGGCGCTGGTACAAAGCCGCTTACTGGACTCCCCGTGGTGAACTATTTGATATTGGCAATACTACCCATGCAGCGATTATGCGCTTGAAACAGGGTATTTTACCCCGGGAAGCAGGGGGAAAAATTGAAAATACCAATGGTAATGGTTCGTTGATGAGAATCTTGCCAATGGCTTATTATCACAAAAGCTTAACTTTTAGCGAATTAATCGCGCGGGTGCATGACGTTTCTGCAATTACCCATGCCCATACGCGATCGCAAATGGCCTGTGGTATTTATATTACTATCGCTGTTGCCCTGCTAGAAGGGGCTGACCCACAAACGGCTTATTTGCAAAGTTTAGACAAAATCCAGACAATTTATTCTGTGCGGGAATATTTGTTAGAAAAACCGCATTTTGCCAGAATCTACAGTGGTGAAATCGGCAAGCTACCAGTAGAAGAGATTAATTCTGGTGGTTATGTAATTGATACCTTAGAGGCTTCACTGTGGTGTTTGTTAAATAGCTCATCTTATCCTGAGGCAGTACTGAAAGCTGTTAACTTAGGTGGAGATACGGATACTACCGCTGCGGTGACTGGTGGATTAGCAGGAATTTATTACGGGGTCGAGAATATTCCCCAAGAATGGATTAACCAAATCGCCCGCAAACAAGACATTATCAACCTGGCAAAGCGTTTTGCGGCTGCTGTGTACAGCTAATTGGCGATTGTGAATTATGCAAGGAGTTGATGAGCGGCCTTTCACAAGTAAAATCAGTTGTAGAAAAGTTTCATTGCCGATTGAAAAATGCTAACCGCTGCAAAAACATTGTCTGGATTGATGGGTTTATGTATCGGTGATGCGTTGGGTGTGGCAGTGGAGTTCACCAGCCGCGCTGAACGATTAAAATCTCCAGTCACATCTATGCTGGGTTATGGAACTTGGGATGTTCCTGCTGGTACTTGGTCAGACGACAGTTCTTTGACGTTTTGCCTAGCAGAATGTCTCTGTGAGGAATTTTCACTGGATGCTATAGCTAATTCCTTTTGGCGTTGGTACAACGAATGTTACTGGACACCTCATGGAGATGTATTTGACATCGGTAACACCACATTTTTAGCAATTGTCAATTGGAAACAAGGAACTCCACCGAGAAAAGCAGGTGGTACTAGTGAAAATACCAATGGTAATGGTTCGTTGATGAGAATCTTGCCAATGGCTTATTATCACAAAAGCTTAACTTTTAGCGAATTAATCGCGCGGGTGCATGACGTTTCTGCAATTACCCATGCCCATGCGCGATCGCAAATGGCCTGTGGTATTTATATTACTATCGCTGTTGCCCTGCTAGAAGGGGCTGACCCACAAACGGCTTATTTGCAAAGTTTAGACAAAATCCAGACAATTTATTCTGTGCGGGAATATTTGTTAGAAAAACCGCATTTTGCCAGAATCTACAGTGGTGAAATCGGCAAGCTACCAGTAGAAGAGATTAATTCTGGTGGTTATGTAATTGATACCTTAGAGGCTTCACTGTGGTGTTTGTTAAATAGCTCATCTTATCCTGAGGCAGTACTGAAAGCTGTTAACTTAGGTGGAGATACGGATACTACCGCTGCGGTGACTGGTGGATTAGCAGGAATTTATTATGGGGTCGAGAATATTCCCCAAGAATGGATTAACCAAATCGCCCGCAAACAAGACATTATTAACCTGGCAAATCGTTTTGCTGCTGCTGTTTATAGTTAATTGGCGATTGTGAATCAGCAATAAAATAATTCAATAAATTACCCCATCTCCTAGGCAAGTAGAAAGATGGGGAAAGTAATTTTGATGAATTGCCTACTGCTCAACCTTCATCTGTTCAGATATCCATTGCAAGTAGGGTTGAGAACCTGCAAGAATTGGTAAAGCAATAACTTCTGGCACTACATAGGAATGCATTTCCCGGATTTTGGCTTCAACAGTGGGAAATTGCGCCAAATCAGTTTTGATTAACAACTGCCATTCATCTTCTGCGTTTATTTCCCCTTCCCAGGTATAAACCGAGTGGATGGGCAATATACTCACACAAGCAGCGAGTTTAGCTTCCACAAGAGCATTTGCAATCGCTTTTGCCTCTTGGACGTTGGCAGCTGTCGTCAATACCACACCATAGCCAGCAGGTATTTCCATAAAATCTAAACCGGAGATAAGGAATATACCTGACCATCAATCAACAGCCGCGTGATGCCTTTAGCTTGGAGATGAGTACGAGCCTTGTGCAGCATTTTACTATCAGGCACTTTAATCACGCGATCGCGCTTGGTAGAAAAGCGCTTGGCTACGCGGTGGTTATCGAACACTGGTAGAGTTCTTTGTTGAGTTTCCAGGCTGGGAATTTGCCCCAAGTCACCAAAGTCTCTCAGCGGTCGGGTAATTAACTCTGAGGATCTGTCGATGACCAAATAGCAAGTTTTGGGCAAGTGCGCTGACGACAATGGCAATACCTGAACTGGTGCTTCACCGGGCCTGCGTCTTGTAACTAGAGGTCTTGGCTCCTCAAAGTCATCTTCCTCATCCTCTTCCTCGAAGTCATCATCTTCGTCTAAATCATCCTCTAAATCGTCCAAATCCTCTGGCTCATCTAGCAAGTCTTCACCTAGCATTTGGGCGAAGACGTTTGCTTCTGGATGCTCATCATCTTCTAGCAAGGGACTGGAAATACTAGCAATTTCTGGACGCTTGGGACTGGGAATGCTCGTGACTTCTGGTGGCTTGGGACTAGGAAGACTGACTATTTCTGGCAGCTTAGGACTGGGGATGCTTGCAACGTCGGGTAACTTTTTGGGTAAAATTTCTAGCTGCTCTGCTGCTGGAGACTTCGGTTTTGTCTCTGCTGAAGAGCGCCGCCGCACCCGTCTGATAGCAGGGGTTGATTCCCTACTATCTTCTTCTGGAGACTCTGCTACTACTTCCTCTGGCTCAACCTCAGACAACTCTAAGGGACGCTTGTCGTTGCTCAGAATTTCTTTTTCTGGCTGTGGCTGACTCAACAGCGGTAACTGCTCATAGTTAACCTGCGCTCTGCCTTCAGGAGTTCTAGCAGCGCGTTTTAAGGAAACGAGGTATTCGTACTCGTCTTCAGGTAAGGTACTTTTAAGCAAGCGGCTAATTGTCGAGTTACTAACGCCATAGTGTTCCGCCAAAGTTGAGGTGGTTTCGGCCGTTTCTCGATATAACTTCAGAATTTCTTGTTTGTCAGAATCGGTTAATTTTCTCACGGTAGATACCAAAAATCTTTTCTAAGCTCGTTTTCGTCCTCGCTCCCGCCGCGATCGGCTCAATGATGCGTCATATTCTAAAACAGCGCCCATGCCAAATAAAACCCCACTAAAAACCCAAAACACTTCTAATATTTCTCCACTTTGATAATTGGGAATCGAATTGGTGGCGTATTTAAACCACATATCTGCAATGTAGAGTGAAAATGCTGCGGCTGCAATCATTCTCCAAGACTGGGCAACTCTTCCTCCCCAAAATGCTAAGAGCAAAGTTGTAGCGATAATTAAAATAGCCACATCGCTAACTACGTAAAACCAATTCAAAATAGTGCCTAGCAACTCCAGGGGTTTGGTCTGTTGCAGCGAAATCCACCAGGCCAACAAACTACCAAATATGCCAATAGCTAAGACAATAAGCCATTGCCATTTTTCTAGATTGATTCGCCTATGAGCCGCTGCCAAAATCATACCTGCACCAACAAACAGATAAGTTACTACAAAAAACACATCGCCAATAGAAACATCCGGTTCTTCTTTTAAGATTATTTCCGTATAACCGAAAAATATCCCCCCTAGGAAATAAGACAGCATACCTATGCCAATGGCGAGCCAAACATTTCGCCCACTGACAATTTGTGGACTACGCCAATTCCTCAAGCATAAGATACTGGCACCCAGGTAAGCTAACGCTTCAAAAATATTTGTACCAATTACATACCACTCGGCACGACTTTCTATGCCATCTGGTCCTGGAACTTTAGCGCTAAACAATAGATAGTATAGCAGTGCCAGTACAGCCCAGCCAATGCCAAGCAAGACGATGTTCCCTGTAGTGAAAAGAGATTTAGAACGGTAAGAATTTTCGTAAGAACTACTCATAGAGATTGACTATGTAAATACACTTTGGCAGTATTTTGACGTGCATGACTGTGTGGGAAGCAATTTATCTGAAAACCAACTAGTGCCGTTGTATGAAAGTCTAAAGACTCTTTTTTCAGGCTTTTAGCCTGTTTTCAACAGTATGTTGATTTATGCCATGCTGTACTAGCCAATTGCTCTGCCAAACAATACATAATCAGATGCCAAGAGCAACTATCAGTGGCAACAGTTTTTCCCACCTTGTCTATGCTATTGCCACAGTTTACTCATTGGAGATTGATTTAGCCAACTGATAAACAGCGATCGCTCTCCTTCTGGCATATCTTGTAACCGATCAAGGACTGGATGGGCAAATTTAGCATTACCAAAATAGGTTTTGCCTAGCTTATGGAGTTCTTGTAAAAAGATAACTATATGATTTTCTTGCCAGGGAGGCAGACTGGCTGTATCGAGTGGATCTTGTTTGAGTAAAGATTTTAATCCAGCTGGAGAAGTTGCTTGAGGAAGTTGCTTTTGCCGCAATATTTCCGCAATATCCTTCTCAAATAAAGCTGCTTGTCGAGCACCTAAAAAATCTTCAATGTCCATATACACAGCTTGCAACAGCAAAATACAGCCTTGAACAAAAATTCCTGTTTTGCTGTGACCACCTGTGTCACTACCTAGCTGCTCTAAACGGATTTTACCCCAGACACTATAACGGTCTGGTTCTTCCAACAAAACACAGGCTTTACCTCGATGGTCGGTTAATTCTCTCCACAAGGCTCTAGCTTCTTCCTCTTGGCTAGCTTTAAAAACACTAATCAAGCGAAAGGTTTGCCCCTGATAGTGGAGAACTGGCATTGGCTGATCCCGCTTAGGGTGCTGAATGCTTGATATTTCTACATCCTGCCGTTTGAGAATAAACATGGCACTAGCAAATAACTCCTCACAGGGGCGTTCTCAATATGCGATCTATAATCCGATTTGACAGTATCGCCAAGAGTGCGATTACCTAGCATACTGTAGACCATTACCTCGCGATCGCAAGAGGCTAATCTACAGTACCCCGCCCAAACTTGATTTATATCAACACCCAAATAACCCATTGACCACACAATATATCTAACAAATAGTCCATTTACTTCGTTTTTAGTGTACATTGACTAACTAGCGACTAGCATCTTAGCCTTCCCACTGGGAAATCTGCAATTTTCAATTGCTTCTTGGTAAGGGAAACGATATAATTGGATGAGTGACTCTTCTTAGAGCCATAGTATTATATTGGGCGCGTAGCTCAGTGGATAGAGCCACGGATTTCTAATCCGTTGGTCGCAGGTTCGAACCCTGCCGCGCTCGTTTTAGCTAAATACGAACCTTCAAGCAGTATTTTTATGGTAATTAACCAATAGGCTGGAAATTCCATATCAATGCACCACACAAAAGACAAGGGTGATTTAGCTGCGGCTAAAGTCATATCCCTGTTCTGTCACTTTCCGGAGTGAGCTAGTAGTAAATAAGTTAAATTATCCAG
>NZ_MTAW01000186.1 GCF_002154725.1 Nostoc sp. 106C
GATACTCCCCCTCAAGTGTTCCCTTTGTCAATAATCCTCTACCTGAATCCTTACGAATTAAATGCGCTGTAAACTACCGTTTAGATGTTGATATTTGGTTCGTTACGGCAAAATCCATATTTACTAAAGCTATCAGGTATTTTCATTGCCGTTACACACCCTATGCAGATTTCTCATAAAAAATTCCCCCAGAAATTCTGAGGGAGGTTCGAGAAAGAGTATTTTAGATGAGAGAACTATGCAGGGTTGAATTGAGATCTGCGTTGCAGTAGTTGGATAATCGCAGCCTTCTCTAGAATTCCTACTAGCACGCCGTTGTCACGAATTACAGTCAGTGCAGATAGTTGTTGTTGTTCGAGTAGCTGAACTACTTCCACTAACGGTTTGTCCGATTGGACTGTGGTAGATTCTGCAATTGGTCGCATTACTTCTTTGACTTGAGTCTCTGACCACTGTGTTGTTGGAATGGTTCGCAAATCATTAGCAGCGATCGCACCTATTAATTGTCCCTCATCATCAGTCACTAAGAACCGATGCCAGCTTTCTCCACTTAAGATGCGCTCATCAGCAAACTCTCTGAGGGTTTGATTAGCAGAAACAATTGGGCTGTTAGGGGTTACAGCATCCGCAGCTGTTAAACCTGTGAGTTTTTCTTGTACTCTGGCAAATTGCGCCGCATTTCCTGCGTTTTGTAGCAAGAAGAAACCGATTAACAAGTTCCAGATGTTAGCAAAGCTGCCAAAGTATAGTATAGGAATTAAACCAGAGGCGATCGCTACCCAACCAAATATTTGTCCAACTCGGCTGGCAAATGTTACTCCTTTGTAAGGATTGCCTGTAATTTTCCAAACTAAAGCTTTCAGTATATTTCCGCCATCTAAAGGCAAGCCAGGAATTAAGTTAAATAGCGCTAACGCTAGGTTAACAGACGCCAGAACACCAAGAATAGCTGCGAGTGGACCTGTTGCCGCAGTAGCATAACCAATGCCTGTAACTCCAGCACATATTAGTAAGCTAACTAAAGGTCCCGCGATCGCTACCCAGAAAGCTTCACCTGGGGTTTTCGATTCCTTTTCTAAGCTAGCTAAACCGCCGAATATAAATAGTGTGATTGATTTGACATCAATTCCTTGACGAAGAGCTACGAAGCTATGTCCTAATTCGTGGGCGACGACAGAGGCAAATAACAACAGCGCTGTCATCAATCCTAGTAACAAAGCTAGTCCCCCAGATAATAGAGGAAATTGCCCCATCAGTCCGCTGCTATAGGTCCAAGTTACCAACCCAAGCACTAAAAACCACGACGGATGGATGTAGAAGGGAATCCCGAAGAGATTACCAACGCGTATTGTGCCATTCATGTCGTTCACCTTTGATTTCTGCTTCTCGAGGTTTACTTTCCTCTTGATGTCTCTAGTGTAACGAAATGTAAATGAACGTTAATCTTTCAATTGGTAGGGGTGTCCGTCAGTTTAGGTGCGGTTATCTAGATTTAGATGTTTTGACATCTATTGGCAAAGCATAAAATCCTAAGTGATTTCCAACTGGACGTTCCCGCATCGGTAGTTTGGTATGAACGGGAGCATTTAATACCTTGGGGCTATTAGTCTCTCCCTTGACTAATGTAACGGAACCGCCACCATCCATATTAAGTGCAGCATCAGCACCTAAATTGATAGCAGTCATTGCCAACTCAAGCAAAGTCATTCCTTCACTGTAGAAAGGTTGCTTACCATCTACAACAATCAGCCAAAGTTTTGTACCCTGTCGGTTAATAGCTACTGCTAAACGTGGGTACGGTTTATTGCCGCGAATTTGAGAAATCACAACCTTACCGTTAGCAACTAGCATTTCTTTCCCTGCAACACCTTGAACTGTATCTGCGGGACATTTGCCACTCGCTAAGATTTGGGCAAGATTATTTCGGGAAAAGCACAGCACCGCCCGATCTGATTCGGGTTGGGAATAACGAGATCCATTAGAGATTGCTTCTCCTAAAGGATAGGAAGGATCGCCGCTATGGGGATAGTAATCCCAAGGACTTTTTTCAGAAAAATGATGGAAGTAGCTAGCATTAACAGCTAATTGCAGCTTAAATTTGCCAAGAAATTCTGATGTGGTGCTGGCGCTAGTTTTTCTACCTTTACCAAGTGGGAAACCAGGAGTTACCAAAGGTTTGACTCCCGGCGCTGTCAAATCAACGGTGACAATATGCATCGTCACCGGACGAGGTTTAGAAATAGCACGACGTTGATAAACAATACCTTTAAATAATACTTGCTGCCGATCCGTGCGAGATGGACGTAACAAACACAACCATCCGTAGAAGATGGCGGGAGATAACAGCAGAGTTAAAAAAGCTGCGATCGCAAATCGTCGGAGATAAACTTGGTAACGATGATGCATAACCTTTTAGAGAAGAGTCTTTTTCGTGTTCTTGCACCCCTAATGCCAAGTAGCCGCCTATGTAATTATGACAAATCCCTAAACATCCATGAGCTTTGGAGATGCGATCGCCTCAAAGCAGTAGATAGTAACAATGCTCCCAAAAGTAAAAAAATTTGTCCCTTAATTTCTTATTTTAGTTGCCACAGTCTACGCCGTACCAACAGTTTTAAGACCCATTGTGGCTCATCTCTATTGTGCGGTCGAGCCAAGGCGTGGGCCATCGCTTGTCATGGTTAGACTGTAAAAATAGATATTAAGTATGAACTTACCCAAAACTGAGTTCATGTTAGAGATCCATAAATCACAAGTCGTCATTTTTATTAGGAAATATGGATTTTTTTGGTAAGATGTCATGTTTTCGGAGAAAATATTATATTTTGGACTTTATATGACATCCAAGGAAGACAGATTTTAGGTAACAACCAGTACACAAAAGCGCGATCACCGCAATTAATCTGCTCAACTAGATGACATGTTTAATAACAAATGGTCTATTCTCTATTACTTCTAGGAAAGATTTTTTATGAGACAAACAACTGTACTAGTTACTACTTTGCTAACAGTAATACTTGCAGTGAGTGGTACTGCTCACGCTTCAGAGCAAACGGATAAGGAAGCTATTATTAAAGCCTACCGAGCTTTAGATGATGCTTTTCACCGTAAAGATTCTAATCAATACTTCTCTGTTTACGATCTTAATTCTACCCAATTTCAATTTAGTGGGGAAACTGCAATAGTAATAGGTTTAAGAAAAATTGTTTTCTCAAAGCAGAAGAGTTCTCAAGGTATTGAACCTAGAACCAGAATATGTAAATACCAAGATACATGGAAACGCACTAATAATGGGTGGCAGTTAGTGAATGGACGCAATTTACAGTGTAATGATAATGGTCATGTAATCCCAACAAATTCTCCAACAGGAAAAATTTCAAATAATCGAGACTACTTAGGTCTTTATAACTTGGCTGATAGTGCTATTCAAAGTTGCTATCGTGAAGGAAATCCAGAACCAAGCGCATGTGTAAGGCTAAAAGAAATTGAAAATACGCTCTCCATGTGGTGTTCTCAAGGCGATAAACATGCATGTATAACTTCTTCACATGTATCACTAGATGAACATTCAAAGAGATCTGTAAACTTGATCAGAATACCGTCATCTGCTGATTTAATAACACCATAATGTAATTTTAAAAAATCCAACAGGTTCTTTAAGTTCCACCTCTATCTATTTATCAATAAAGAGGGATATTGCTAGGCAATGACAAAGATAAAGATAAAGCAGATAAATTCTAATGCAATGAACAATTTACCCCTGCGGTCAAATGTTGGTATTGACTATACAATTTTACGCGATCTTTTAGCTGCCGGAAGTTGGAAAGAGGCAGATAAAGAAACCGGAAGAGTAATGCTCAAGGCAGTGGAGCAGGAAGGTCGGGAATAAGTCAACTCGGTAAACTCTGTGATTTCTTACCAGGGAGGAAAACTGAACTGAGGAAGATTTTGCTAGAAATTCCTACCTACGGCACTATCTAGATTTGTTAGTGTAGGGATAATAAAAATAGCGCTGATGATGCTGGCTTCGTTGGGCAACTTCTACCGAGCAGTAAATATTTATTAAAAGTAAGACTCACAGTAAGAATTATGACATCATTTGAACCTAAAAGCATTCGTTCTTATAGCCAGGAAGATATACAGCAAATTCTCCAGTTGGCGATCGCTACTCATGCTGACAACACAGACAGAGAATTTTCTTACAATGAGTTGTTAGAAATTGCTGCTGAGTTAGAAATTGCTCCAGATTCCTTAAAACTAGCAGAACGCGACTGGCAGATGCAACAGAGCGAAGTGCAACAACGCCGAGTGTTTAATCTCTACCGCCAAGGCAGATTTAAGAAGCGTTTGGGGAATTATGCGATCGCTAATGCTTTTTTTGTCCTCGCAGATTTGATTAGTGGTGGCGGTCTTTCTTGGTCGCTGTATATATTGCTATTCTGCGGTTCTGTTGTCGGGTGGGATATTTGGAATACTTTCTTAATGAAAGGTGAAGAGTACGAAAGGGCTTTTCAACGGTGGAATCGCAAACATCAGATTAAACAAACTATCAACTCAGTTTTGAATAGGTGGTTTAGAGCGTTGCAAGCTTAAGCTAAAAATGCGATCGCCCTACTAGCAAACGAGGCGGGAATATACAAGTCAGTCACGCATGAAAATGGGCATGGGGCATTTTTCATTTGTCCCCAATCCCTAATCCTTATTTTCAAGACAGCAATTTAAAGTTTATTTGGATCAATTCCCCTCTGTTGTAACTTAATTAAAAGTTCTTGAAGCTGTTGTTGGGTTTGCGCTAATTGTTGCTCTTGCTCGTCTAAGACTTCTTCTGGTGTTGAGTATCTGTTACCATTCTCGTTATACCAATACAGCCATTCTCTGGTCATGCCTTGATAGGTTCCTCTTTCGCGTCCAATGCCTAAACCCACTTCCGGCATCCAGACTTTATCTCCTGCTTGTAAAATATATTTATCTTCAACTAAGCGATAAACTTCTAAACGTTGGCGCTTACGCCGCAGGCGTGTTGGTGCATAAATGACATAATACAAAACACCCAACTCAGCATAATCTAATTTCTTTTGTTCATATTCGTAATTATAAGTTTGAGAAACAATTTCTAAAGCTACAATTGGCGCAATCCCGTCTTCTTCCCAAAGTACATAGCTAGAACGTCCATTCTCTCCTACAAAACGTTCTACGCCCAAACTTAAAAATCCATCAGGTACAATTGCAGGCTTACTGGTTGTATAGTAAATTCCCATATTAATACCAAAAAACCAGTCATCACGATTTTGCCAAATTGCGCCTAAGATGGCTAACAATAAACTAGGAATTAGTATTTGCAGCTCGTTATCCACGGGTATTTCATTAGAATCTGGCAATTCTGCCGAGGAAGGTAGGCACTCTAACGGATTGTAGTTGAACATAAGCAGTCCTCAATCCTCAAATTCCAAATTTAAACTCATTTACCCATAACTCAAGGTTAACTCAGCCTGCTAATCAGAGGCGTTCACTTTAGATTTCATCCATTGCTAACT
The DNA here is from genome assembly GCF_002154725.1 of Nostoc sp. 106C. Lineage (GTDB taxonomy): Bacteria > Cyanobacteriota > Cyanobacteriia > Cyanobacteriales > Nostocaceae > Aulosira. The sequence continues at coordinate 5,535 of NZ_MTAW01000186.1, forward strand.
ATAAAGTCGGAAACTAGCGCTGAAATTTATCAGTATCCAGTTCCTAAGCATAGGGGAACTTTCGCAGTTGATACTCTGCTGACTCCACCAAGTCATAAGTATCTCCCAAAGCTGCGGCAAACTTTTGTTCAACAGCCTCTAATTCTTCTGGAGGGATAGCTTGCCAATGCTCTCGTGTTGCCCAACGAATGACAAATATAATTTCTGTAGAGTCGTTGGGATTGATCCAGACTTCTTTACCTAGAAATCCAGGATATTTAGCAAGGGTGGTTGTCCAAATTTCCGCATCCTTCTGGATATAAGTTTCCCGCATCTCGGCAGCAATTTTAAACTTTAGCAGTTCTATAACCACACCTTGCCATTCCTTGTATTTGTCAATTTGCCAAAATAGAGTTGTAGGCTAGAATAACTACGCTTTTAGCATAGCTTGATTGCATACACTCAAGAGCAAGGGTCGGCTGGTTTGAAATAATTTAAGAGGAAGGGAGTATGGATAACAACAATTGGATGCAGCAGTTATTGATGCTTGGTATTGGCACAACATCCTTAGTAGCAGACAAACTACGGCAAGTCAGCGATGAATTGGTTAAGGATGGCAAGCTTAACCCTGAGCAAGCAAAAGCTGTGATGGATGATATTGTACAGCAGTTGCGATCAGAGCAGGGAACTTGGGAAACTCAAATGCAACGGCAAATGCGTAATATGATGCAGGATTTGGGCGTTGCTCGTCAGTCAGAAGTAGACGAACTGCGGGGTAGAATTGACCGTTTAGAGCGTCAAGTGCGGGATTTAGAAAATAAGCTTTGGCGTTAGGATATCATTTGTGATTTAAACTAATTGTGTCCTGTTGGTCATACTGTGCCAAACTACCTAAGTAGGGAGGGTTAATTTTGAAAGCAATTTTACTCAGCGTTGGGTTAATGCTGGTATGTGTTGTGGTTTTGGTATTAGCGCAAGTTGGTAGTAAACAGGACTCTGCCATTGCTGCTAATTTCACTCAAGCTACACCAGCGCCCACTACTGTTACTGAAAACAATACCTTGATTGCGAGCAATACTATGTCTGATGCCAATGCCGTAACTACCCCCTCTGGATTGAAATATATTGAATTGCAAGAGGGGACTGGGGCGACTCCTCAAACCGGACAAAAGGTTGTAGTTCACTACACCGGCACTCTAGAAGATGGTACAAAGTTTGATAGTTCACGCGATCGCAACCGTCCTTTCGACTTTAAACTTGGCGTTGGACAGGTAATCAAAGGCTGGGACGAAGGACTTAGCACCATGAAAGTAGGCGGTCGTCGTCAGTTAATTATCCCGCCAGAATTAGGTTATGGCTCTCGTGGTGCTGGTGGCGTGATTCCACCCAACGCCACCTTAATTTTTGATGTAGAATTGCTAGATATTAAATAGCAATTACTATTGGTCAGTTATCAGTGAACAGTTATTAGTTATCAGGTTTAGAAACATTCTCAAAGCTAATAAGTTTATTGGTGGAGAAAAAGAATTTTTTCTGTGTTTAAATCACCGAAATTTAGTTATGGTATTTAACTGGTAATTGCTAACTGATAACTGACAAATTTAATCTCAATAATTATTTGGTCTAGCTAAATTCTTAAACTTTGTAAACTGCGGATCGAATAAAAGTTTTACCGTACCTGTCGGACCGTTACGGTGTTTAGCCACTATCACTTCCGCGATCCCGCGATCAGGACTGTCATTATTGTAGTAATCATCCCGATACAACATTATTACTAAATCTGCATCTTGTTCAATCGACCCAGATTCTCGTAAATCTGACAACATTGGGCGTTTATTAGTACGTGCTTCTACTCCTCGGCTTAACTGAGATAAAGCAATAACTGGAACCGATAATTCCCGCGCTAAACCTTTCAAAGAGCGGGTAATTTTAGATAACTCTTGTACGCGGTTATCACCTCCTCCTTCCATCAATTGCAAGTAATCTATGACAATTAATCCCAAGTCCATACCTTGTTCTGCTTGCAGCCGCCGCGCCTGACTACGCATTTGAGTAACAGTAATATTGGGCGTGTCATCAATAAAAATTGGCATCTCCGAAAGCATACCAATAGCACGACTTAAAGGTTCCCACTGTGCTTGACTGAGACGTCCACTTCGCAGATAACCACTTTCAATTCCGGCTTCGCTAGCTAATAGACGTTGCACTAGCTGTTCTTTAGACATTTCTAAACTGAAAACAGCCACGGGAAATCTATGAGAAGCAGCGATATTATAAGCAAGATTCAAACAGAAGGCAGTATTGTGAACACAGATATCATTAGCAATAAAGTTGTGTGTTTCTGGAATTGTTAAGTCATAAACTTGTTTGTTACCTACTAATTCAATAGAAACTATTTCATCCCAATAGACATCACTCGTTGCTAACTGCTGAAGTGGCAAATTTTCTAAAGCGGTAGCTAACATCCAAAGTCGTTCTCTCTTTAAAGCGCGTTTACCAACGTGCATATTTGTATAGCCTTGAATACCAGCCCGCACAGCTAAACTATTCCAAGTTTCATTGCCTTTTGCTGTTGCTATTTGTTGCCAAATCTCTACAGGTATCAAGTCCCGATTCGTTTGATATCTTTTTTGAGATATTGCTGCTGCGACTTTTGCTAATGCTTCTTTTTTCCCAAAAATACCTATTTCTGAGATAAAACTTTTGATAGACAAGGCATCAGTAATATCTAATTGCCATGCTGGTCTGCGAGTGTTGTTATACTTTACAGAACGCTTTTTCAATGAGGCAATGATGCCAAACCTTAATAAAAGATGTTGAATTTGTCTTGCTAGCTTCTCGCTAACTGTTCCATATCCTAACTGGGCTTGTCCGCTACTGAGGAGTGTAGCCCATCCATCTGTAGCAAAGAGACGGTTAAGGAATAAAGATATTTGCGCTCGCTCTAATTTAAAAACAATCGGCGGGATAGTTTTAGCATGAGCATCTTTGCCCCATAAACCTAACTTTTCTAACCAAAGTGTGAGAGAATTTTTACTAGACTTGCTGATACTAGAAAATCCATAAGGTGCCAATTCTAATGCTTCTAATTGAAGAATTGTGCATAATCGTTCAAAAGTTTCTAAATTTGGGGCACAATCACCTTGTTGCCACACACAGAGTAAAGATGGACTTACCTCTAGTTCATAGCTCAATGTTTTAGCCGATAAAGCCTGAGACTGCATGGCAGCTTGTAAGCGTTGAGCAAAAAACCGCCTTTGAATAGCAATAAATTCTAAATCTCCTCGAACACAAAATGATGGTGTGCGTTTTCCTTGAGAACTTTCGCAACTTACTGTCAAACCACCAAATTCTGCAACTGCTTGTGAAAAATCGGCTTGCAGTAATGGATTACTGTTTGTAAATCGGGGATTGCTATTGGTTAATCCACCATCGCCAATTAAATAAGCTAATAACTTGACTTCGCACTCACGGATACTTTCTGTGCCAAACACATCTATTTGGCGCGGAACAGCAATTTTATCACCGACTTTCAAATTCTCTAATCTTTGCCAACCTTGAATCGTTAAATATGGATGGGTGATTGTAGTTTCAATAGATCTTCCCAAGCGAGTTGTAACCCGAAAAACTGGTTTAATACCATCATCTACAAATGCTGATGGTTGAGTAAAGGTAAATTTCCAATCATTATTTAATGTCAATAAAGAGCCACGACGTTGATTATATAATTCTTCAATTGTGGCAATTTGTCCATCTGCTAAAGCAATTTCCGAATCAAAACTTAGGCATTTTCCCATTGATGGCCTACCAGCGACAATAATCAAATCAGAACGCTGGAAGCCGCTAGTCATGGCATCTAAATCGTAAAAACTGCACGTAATTCCAGGTAAGGCAATGCCTTGATTTCGCTCCTCAATATCCTGAAAATTACTAATCAACGTATCAGAAATGTGAACTAAACCTGATTGGGGACGTTCTTGAGTAATACCAAAAACTTTCTGTTCTGCCTGATCTAAGACAATTGGTAAGTCTTTCTCAGTCTCGTACCCAAGATGCACAATTTCATTGCCAGCTTTAATTAACTGTCGCCGCAGGAATTTATCCATGACTAACCCTGCTAAGGCGTCGATGTTGACTGCTGACACTGTGCGATCTACAAGTGTGGCTAATTTATTTCTGCCGCCAATGCGGGTAAGTATATCGTTATCAGCCAGCCAACTAGTCACTGAGAGCAAGTCTGTGGGTTTACCCTGTGCGTGCAGTCGTAGCGCTGCTTGATAAATATCTTTGTGGGCGCTAATGTAAAAAGCTTCGGCAATTAAGCGATCGCTAACTCGACCAATCGCTTCTGGATCTAGCAAAATTCCCCCCAAAATCGCTTCTTCTGCCTCAATGTTTTGGGGTGGGAGGCGGTCGCTACCACTGCCTTGAAAACTTAGTTCTTCAGCCATAAGCGATTTTAAATTGGCGATCGAGGGTGGAACACTAACTATCGCTCAGAATATTAAAAAAAAAAGATTGAGAACCACAGATGAACACAGATTAACACCGATGAAGAATCTGTGGGCATCTGTGGTAAAAAATCAAGAAGTCGTTAGCTAGCAACAACTTCAATATCGAGTTGCGCTGTTACTTCCGAATGCAGTTTAATGTCAGCTTTGTAAGTGCCAAGATGGTTAATATCGGGGAGGGTAATACCGCGACGATCAATTTCTTGACCTGTAGCTGCTTTAATTGCATCTGCAACATCTTGGCTAGTAACAGTACCGAAAATAGCTTCGTTTTCACCAACTTGCTTGCCAATTTTCAAGCTGCTAACTTTTTCCAGCGCTGCTTTTTGTTCCAGAGCTTGTTGTCTAAGTTCTAGTTGCCGTTGACGCTCTTGTTCGCGACGGCGTTCTACTTGCTTGAGAATACCAGGAGTAGCATGAGTTGCCAATTTTTGGGGAATCAAATAATTACGAGCATAGCCAGGAGCTACATCCACTAAATCGCCTAATTTTCCCAGCTTACTAACATCCTGAGTTAAAACTAACTGTACGCGTTTCGCCATTGTTTTTCGTTTTCCTGTAGAATCTCATTAACTTGGGTTGCAGCCGGATAGCTCACAGATGTGTAGCTGTATCCCAAGTGGCTTGGCTTATACCCCAAAGCTTAAAGATCCTAGCGAATCGCAGGGTGCGATCGCAACTATTATTCTGCAAAAAGATTGTGTTGACTCACAATACTGCGATCGCTCGTCCTACCAAATCCAGTCCTTGAGAGACTACTGCATCTCGCCAATCCTCATCCGTAGGTGCAAAAACCTCCATTAATCGCTGGCGTGTCCAATCTTTTGATAGGTGATTTGGTGGTGAAAAGAAGTGAGCACGGTTTTCTGCCCGTAATGCCTCAACTACCTGGATAACTGGATAAGTACCAAATTCTGCGGTGAGAAACCTATAGTTACATTTTGGAAATTTTGCTTTACACCAAGTTCCCAATCCTCCACGAAATATGTAAGTTACTTTCCTTGCCTTATAAGCTTCCACAACATCGTCTCCAAACTTCTCAGTTAACCACTGGGTAGGCTTAGAGTCAGGCGGATCGTCAATGAAAAGTTTATAAGTTGCTTTTTTACCAAGTCCTGTGTGAAAGTCAATGTGCACTACGTCTGTAGCATTGCCTATCCAGCGAGGAAGATTTGCATCCAGAATTTGATAAGTTTTTGAGGGGTTATTTCCACCAAAGAACAACCCTTGCGGAAAGTCGTATTGTCCTACTGGGAGGGTGGCTGTTAAAGAAGTGATGCCGTAGCGGAGAATAGTAGCGATCGCTTTGACAACAAACGGCTCAAACCGCGATGGCGGTGAAGTTGGGTTGAAGAAAGCATTTAAATCACCATACTTTGCCGGACTACCCCTGTATTCTTCATTTGGTAGCAGGAAATTACGGTTGAGATCGATATTTTCCTCATTCCACCGCCTGCACCAAGCGAACCCATAAGGATTCAAGGCATGTAATAGCAATAAAGTAGTTTCCTGGCTTTGGTTCCAACTCACAAGACGCTCTTCAAGCAAAGCACATTGCACAGCAGAACCGAAAAATCCCTCCACCCCATGCAATCCACTGGAAACAACTACCACCTTCTGAGGATGGGGGTTTCCGAGAATAGCCACATCAATAGTTAAATCTTCCCCATTTGGCCCAGTTTGATCGATGGAGTATGCTTCTAGGCGACACTCCAATGCCAATGCTGAGGTACGGAAGCGATTCCGTGCTGTAGTGTAGTTGGGACAAAAGGCGGTGGTATAGGACATATCAACAATTCATCACAAATGAGCAATCACTTATGACTAAAATTTATCTTTCATCCCTCGGATACGTGCAAAGGTTTGCACAGGATCGTTACTCTTAGCAGCTGATTGTAGTGTTGGCTGCTCCCAGCGTAAAAAAGGATTGGTGCGTTTCTCCACTCCTAGTAGTGAAGGAATGGTAGCTTCCCCTCGGCTACGGTATGCCTTGACTTCATCAAAGCGTTTTTGTAAATCAGCGTTTTCACCATCCAGTGTGAGGGCAAATTGCAAATTTTTTAAGGTGTATTCATGAGCGCACCAGACACGCGTATTATCGGGTAGAGAGCGGAGCTTATTTAAAGAGTTGATCATTTGTGCAGGCGTCCCTTCAAATAAACGACCGCAACCCCCAGCAAACAAGGTATCACCACAGAATAAGTCACCTGGTTCACTGGCTACTTCTGGAGGAAAGTAGTAAGCAATGTGTGCGCGGGTATGTCCAGGAACGAAAATAACTTCAGCTACTCGATTGGCAAATTTGATATGGGAATTATCTTCCAGAAACACCTGCTGTCCTGGAATTCTTCCTCGGTCTTCGATTCCACCATAGACTGTCACCGCAGGAAATTGTTGCATTAGCTGCTGATTCCCACCCACATGGTCTTGATGATGGTGCGTGTTAAAAATCGCTACCAACTCAGCTTTTAGTTCTGCCAGTTGCTTTAATACTGGTTCTGCCTCTGCCGGATCGACAACAGCCGCGATATTTTGTGTGCGATCGTACAGCAAGAATATATAGTTATCAGACAGTGCCTCAAGACGAATGACCTGCATAACTTCTAACTTCCTCTTAGCAGTAGATGGTTAGTATTAATTGATATCCTTAACCACAGTGAACAACAGGGCTATCTATACTAGCTATACCAAGTGTTTATATTTTATTCATTGTAACTGTAAAACTCATAAAATCACAAATTACACAACCGTATTTACCCTGTAATAGTACTAAAAATTAGGAATAGATAGCTTGATTAATCAGTAAAATTTCTCTGGGAAGAAGTGTAAATACGAAGTTAGATTGATTTTATTCTTTTTGTTAACACACAAAGAATTTTCGTCATCAGGAATCTGCGATATTTGCTCTATTCAGTAAAAATTTAATAAATTTTAGATTTTTATTTGGCTACTTTTTACTTATTAAAGGGTGAGCAAATATTGTCATGTTTGATTGCATCTGTAGGAGATTTATGAATTATCAAACATTAATTTACAAAACTGTAGATAGTGAATCAGAAATAGGAGTTAAGCAAATTGTAGATCGAATTCTCTCATCAGGAAGTATGAGTCGGCAAGATCATGGTTTACTTACCTCCACAGTCTTGGCTAATGGCGATATTAATGATGAAGATCGCCGCCAAATTAACCGTATATTTGACCATGTTCAGACAGGACAACTTAAATTAATGGACTGGTAGTACATGGTTATTAAAATATCAATTTTTGTAGACAAATACTATAGCAGTTAAGCAATAGTAGTAACTAAAACAATCTAATTTACAAATTATGCTTGTTAACTAAATCAACAAGCATAATTTATCTAATATTTTATTAAACACCTAATTCCATGAATTTAGAAAGAGGATTTATTACAATTTTAACAGGTATGTATTCTTTTCAAGATTGTATACATTTTTTAGCTGCTGTTAGAAAATTTCATCAAGAACCAATAATTATTTTAATTGATCGCGTTCCTAAAACTCTGTATCCTCTTCTTAAAGCTTTTAAGAATGTAATTTTAAAACCTGCACCTGCTAATGAAAATACGGTTTTAGCCTCAAGAGAAGCAAAGCTAGCGTTATATGCAGCATCGGAATTTAAAAAAACGATTTATTTAGATTCAGATATTTGTTTACTATCTGATCTTAATGATGTGTTCGAGTATTTGGAAAAAGATGATTTTTTACTCACTGAAGATGTCCAACCTAGTATTGTTAAAGCTACTAATCTGTTAAGAGGTAAGCAAGAAGAGATATTATCAAAAGTCTTACCAACTTTACAATCTGTAGGCCTACCACTGCAAGAAGATAGTATACAGTACAATGGTGGTTTTATCGCTTTCCGTAAAACCGAAACGACTAAGAAATTTTTTGATGAATTTAAACGTTTTTTTGAAATTATCAAAAATAACCAAGATAAATTACTATTAAAAGATCAAGGTGCTTTTGCTGCTGCGATCGCAACTGTCAAACCAAAGATTAAAGTTCTTCCGCCCACCTATAATTATCTTAGTAAATGGAAGGAATCTTACAATATTGATGGTGAAATTAAAGTACTTCACTGTACTTATCCTTATAGGCCTCAATATGCTAAAGATATTACTCGTTCCTTATATACAAGAATATTCGATAGATTAGCTCTAGTATTTTTACCTAATCAAATTACCAATCCTTGGCGGAAAAAATAGGTTATTGAGTAATTTACTATGACAAACTAACAGGAGTAGATATCAGAATTGAAAATTTCATTAGTTGTTAGCGATTTATCGGGAGGCGGAAGTATTAGGGCTTTTTTGCTTGCTCAAGTACTAATAAGCCTCAATTATCAAGTAGAAATAGTTGGTTTTATATATGGGAAAGATTTGTATGCAATTCCTCCCAACGATATTAAAGTAATTTCGCTTACTGGGACAAACTATCCTAAGTTTCTCATATCTGCCTCGAAACTTATACAAAAAATTGATGGAGATATTATTTATGCAATCAAACCTAAATTTACTAACTTTGGTCTTTCTCTAATCAAAAAATTTACTAGTGGTCGTCCCTTACTTTTAGATATGGATGACTGGGAACTTAGCTGGCATGGAGGTGATAGCTGGAAGTATCGTCCTAGTATAAAGCAATTATATAGAGATATTTTTAAAAAGAGTGGTGCATTGAGATTTCCCGATCATCCGCTTTATTTAAAGTGGATGGAAAGTTTAGTAAATTCAGCAAATGCAATCACAATAGATACTCAATTCCTTAAAGAACGCTTTGGTGGTGTCTATGTACCTAATGGCAAAGATACTGCAATGTTTGACCCTTATAAGTATGACTCTGAAGCTAGCAGAGAGCGTTATAGTCTTTCTGAGTATCGCATTCTCATGTTTCCTGGTGCACCACGTCCTCATAAAGGGGTCGAAGATGTCTTAATAGCTTTAGAACACCTAAATCAGCCAGATTTAAGGTTAGTAATTGTGGGTGGTAGCCCTTACGATGACTATGACGATCAGCTAATTCGACAATGGGGACGCTGGATTATTAAACTACCAAAGTGTCCTGTAGAAGCTATGCCTGATGTGTTAGCTGCTGCTCACATTGTAGTTGTTCCACAGCGGGATACTCTTACTGCTCGCGCCCAATTTCCACTCAAACTTACAGATGGGATGTCAATGGCTAAGCCTGTATTATCGACGCGGGTTGGAGATATTCCAGAAATTTTAGGTGAAACTGGTTATTTAGTTGAACCTGCTTGTCCCGAAAAAATTGCTGAGCAAATTCAATTGATATTTCAAGATTTAGATTTGGCAAATCAGCGAGGCATAAAGGCTAGAGAAAAATGCATAGAAAAATATAGCATAGAGGCTATGGCTTCTACTTTAAAGTCAGTAATTTCGCAGTTATAATTATTTTTTGCGCAGTTTATAGTGATATATAAACCAGAATTTTTAAAAAGAAAACTGTATTTATACTAAACCTATTTAAATTGATAGTAAAGCTTAATTAATGTAGCAAAAAACTTAGTGTTTATGTTAAAAATAAATAAATTATAATATGCGTAACTGATGTCTACTCAAAAGCTTCTACTAAGATTTGCCAAGCCTTATCCAGGCTTGATTATTCTGACAATAATTTTGGGTTTTTCAGGAGCATTATTTAATGGCGTAAGTACAACTCTAATTGTTCCAGTTATTCTCAAAATCGTGGGGCAAGAAGTAAATTTAAGTAGCGCTCCACCAATTCTGACGATGATTATGTCTCCGTTTGATAAAGTTCCAGAAAATTACCGTATTGGAGTAATGGCTGGGGCAATAGTAGGAACAATTTTTCTTAAAAGTATAGCTAGTTATACTGGCAGTTTAGCATCGAGTTCTTTAACAAGACTGCTAGTCTCAGATATGCGAGAGGCTGGTTTAAAATTATTATTGGAAATTGATATTGATTATTATGCTAAGACAAGAGTTGGAGATTTAATTAACAGGCTAGGTGGAGAAATTGGTCGTGCTGCAAGTGCTATAGGCAATACAATTAGGGTAATTATCCTGGGAATTACAATTCTAGTTTTCGTCGGTTTATTACTGTCAATTTCTTGGCAGTTGACGATTGCTGCTACATTTTTGCTGTCTTTAGTGACCTTAATCAACCAGTCTGCTATTTCTCGCTCTAGAAAGTTTGGTAAGCAGCTAAGTGAGATGTCTAAAGCATATTCGATCGCTGTACTGGAAATGCTGAATGGGATGCGGTTAGTTAAATCAACAGGGAATGAAGCCAGAGAATTTCAAAAGATTACGCAGTTAATTCGTGCTCGCGAAAAAGCTGATTTCCAATCTCAAGTCAACTCAGAAGCGATCGCACCTCTGAGTGAGGTAATGGGAGTGATAGCGTTGATGCTGATTGTGTTATTAAGTAAAACTTTTTTTGCCGATCAGATTGTTTCCCTATCCACCGTAATCCTGACCTATTTGTTGGTGTTGTTGCGAGTACTGCCATTAATTTCTCAATTAAATGCAATTCGCAGTGGGTTTGCTAGTACAGCCACCAGTGTAGATGTGGTCTATGAATTTTTAAGCCTGGATAATAAGCCATTCATGGGCAACGGTAAGCTTACCTACACAACATTACAAGAGGGAGTGCGTTTTAATTCACTTTCCTTTGCTTATCCTGGCCATGAAAAGTTTGTACTTAAAGATGTAACTTTAGATTTACCCCGTGGTAAAACTCTTGCATTGGTAGGTGGTTCTGGTGCTGGTAAATCAACATTGGCAGACTTATTACCAAGATTTTATGACCCAATAGCTGGTTGCATTACCATTGACGGCAAAGACTTGCGAGAATTCGATATTATATCCTTGCGAAAACGGATGGGGATTGTCAGCCAAGATACCTTTCTGTTTAATGAATCAGTGCGGTATAACATCGCCTATGGTAGGCCAGAAGCTAGCGAAGAAGAAATTATCGCCGCAGCCAAGCAAGCAAACGCCTATGAGTTTATTAGTAAATTACCTCAGAGATTTGATACCTTAATTGGTGATCGCGGTGTTATGTTGTCTGGTGGACAAAGGCAAAGATTAGCGATCGCGCGCGCACTCGTCCAAAATCCAGAAATTTTAATTTTAGACGAAGCTACCAGCGCTTTAGATACCGTTTCCGAACGCTTAGTCCAAACTGCACTTGACGATCTCAGCCGCGATCGTACAACCTTGGTAATAGCTCATCGCCTTTCTACAGTTCAAAAAGCCGATCAAATTGCCGTCTTAGATCAAGGACGTGTCGTAGAGATTGGAACCCATGAAGAACTTTTACAAAAGGGTGGTTATTACTCACGTCTCTACTCAATGCAATTTGCAGATCGTCCTGAAACAACAACTAAAAGTAATCAAAGCTTGCTTCGTATCTCTCACGAAATTCGTACCCAACTAAATTCAACAATTGGCTTACTGCGTTTATTAATTGACGATTTAGCAGACAATTCTCAAGAGCGGCAAGAATTAATTACAGAATCCTACAAATCAGCTAGAAGAATTCTCACTACTATTGATATTTTTGATGATATAGTTAACCTTCAAATTAAGAAAAAAATTCTCGCTATTCCCGATCAAAATCATAGCAATATAGTAACCCAAACTCAGGCTTCAAACTTTAATCATATCTCGGTTGAGTTTCGTAGTTGCCTGAATTCGATAATTGATTCTCTTCGTTCTCTAGCTGATGAGTTTATTTTCCCTAATAAAGAGCAAAAGCAATTAATTTTAGAATCTTATGAATCCGCTATTTATCTTGTAGATAATTTAGAAAAATTTGAAGACACTATTATTGCTTAAAATTATGCAAATTTCTAAACTTAAAAAGCATTATGTCTTTTTCATTGGTGAAGAATTGCCTCAGCCTGAAGCGCATTTAGTTCAATCTACCAATGCAGCAAATGCGGCTGCAAACTTAGGATACTCAACAGTTTTAGTATATCCTGATAAACAAGCAGGAGCTATTAATGTAGCTAATTTAGTTTTTTCTTTTAAACCAAGAAAAACACCAATAGAACTTATTAAATATTATAATCTCCATGACAAGTTAAAAGTAGCTCCTTTACCGATGCCTTGGCCAATTGATAAATTGCGCAGCAAATTTGCTAACTCTAACACTGTTGCTTGTAAGTATTATCTTCCATTTCATATTATTCCAACCACTAAACTTGTTCATAGCCGCAACTGGAATTTTGTGAAAGCTGCCATTAAGAATGGTGTTCCTGCAATTTACGAACACCATCACCACGAAGATAAAACATTTGAGCCAGAAATAGTTAAAAGTCCACTATTTCAAATTGCTGTTACAGTGGTAGAGCCAATTCGCGAATCTATGATTAAAAATGGTATGCCAGCAGAAAAAGCGATCAGGCTACACAATGGTTTTAATCGCTTATTTATGCAGAGACAGCCAGAAAAAGCAGCAGAATGGCGCAATCAACTTTTGCAAAACCAACGCTCACATTTGATAGTATATGCGGGAGCACTACAGCAATTTAAAGGTATTGATGTCCTAGTTGATGCAGCTAGTGAAATGCCAAATGTGCAATTTGTTTGTGCAGGAGGAAAGGCTATTGAAGTCGAACATTATGAGCAATTAGCGAGACAGAAACAAGTTCATAACATTAAATTTTTAGGGTATATATTACATCATGAATTAGCCTCTTTGCTACAAGCTGCCGATATTTTGGCTCACCCCCATTGTTTAGGAGAAGCTGCAACTTTCACATCACCATTAAAGCTATTTGACTATTTCGCCTCAGGAACTCCTATTGTAGCTACAGAAATTCCTTCATTAATTGAGTTTAAGAATACCCAAGCTATAGCTGCTTGGTGTGAACCAGATAATCCTAAAAAATTTGCTGAATGTCTACAAAATGTTTTAGCTACTCATCCGCGAAAAATAGATGGTTATTCAAATAGTATCGATTTTGTCCAACAGTTTTCTTGGGAAAATCGAGCCGCGAAAATTATGAGTTATGTAAATCAATCTTTTATTCCACACATAGTTAATTAAATAATTTTGCTAACTTATGCATAAAAAAGTTATAGGTATGCTAACTGGATATACCTCTGCCAACCAAAGTGATTGGCTATGGCAACAAACACCAAATTTTTTCGGGATATGGAACAATATTCAAATGCTAGCAACAGCACCCAATCCTGATTTTTTACTGTTATATAATTTCGCCGGCATTAGAAAAGAATTCAAAAAGAAAAATTGGTTTGCTAAATCAGAGTTACAAAATGTCCCTTATCCAGAAGAAGAGATGCAACCACTACTAAGAGGAGTACCGAAAGAGCGAATCATCTTTCTCTGGCGTGAACCACCTCTAGAAGAAGTTATATCCACAAATTTAGCTTGCTATCAATGGGCAAAAAACTATTGTGGCTATATTTCTGCACCTGATCATGCAGCACCAAATCCAGATTATATGCCTGCTATTTGGTATCATTCTAATTCCTTTCGCGATCTGAACGAAATGGGTGTTCCCGAAAAGCTCCGCATTTGTAGTTGGATTACTTCTGGAATCAATCGCACCACTAACCATCGGCAACGCTTAGAGTTTTTACGTCTGGTACAATCAAGCCAAATTGATTGTGATTTTTATGGACGAGATTTGCCAAGCTGGGTAAAAACATCTGGGAAGCTAGATAATAAATGGTATGGAATGGCACCGTACTACTACAACTTGGCAATTGAAAATTATGCTGATAATAGTTGGTATGTGAGTGAAAAATTATGGGACTCCCTTTTAGCTTGGTGCTTACCCATTTATTATGGGGGCCCGGCGGCTGATAAACTATTACCACCGGGGAGTTTTTTAAGATTACCTAGCCTTGATGAAAAGGGATTAAAGTATATCCAAGAAGTCACTGCAACGCCTGATGCTTGGTATGCTGCTAAAGATGCGATCGCAGAAGCTAGACAAATTATCCTTCACAAACTCAATCTTCTAGAATGGATTAATAATTTTGTGAAAAATTGCTCATAATTCTGATTTTATCTACCTTTCATCAAGAAATCTATAATACAGAAATATATCTTGATAAGGAATAGTACTAATCTGCCATTTGTATAACTTATCAACAAAATATGCTAATTGTTTTCTGAAAGGTAAATTCATCTTTTCCCACTGACATAAACGCCGTAACCGTTCATTTTTAATCCCCATATAATGTAAATAAGTCAATTTCTTCCCCTTGTCATACAAAATATGATTTTTATCTTCAAAATGATTCGATGTAATGCATACACCTGTGTTGTAACCAGATGTTTCATCTAAGGTGAAATTATATAATTTTAAATTTTTCTTTATAGTCATGTAGTTAAGTTTAGTTTGTTCACTTAACCAAGTTCTAAATATTTTTATATCTCCATTCGCAAGTTCTTGAAGAAAATATTCTAAATCTTGTTCGTTAATTGCGCCACGCTTCGATGCCCAAAATCCTCCACAATGAAAACGATTTGCTAAAGCTTCTTTAGAATACATATCTTGAAAAGCTTCAAAATAATAGTCCACTTCTTTCAACCTAATAGATGTAACTCTCTGATAATCATGAACTACAAAATCATATTCGTCTAATTTTTTAAATACATGGTCTAGAGATTGAAATATCAAAGTATCTAAATCCAAAAAAACAAATTTGTCAAAGATTCCATCAAATGCACAATATTTTCTGTGCATTGTTAAAACTTCTGCTTTCTTCTCAGTTACTCCTTCATAAGGATAGTTAAAATATAACTTATCAAATTCTTTAATAAAGTTATCCCACTTATCTATTGATTTATTATCTTCAAATAAAAAAGTATTTTTTCTTTTAGCTATAACTTTCTTGATTAACTCCATTTCTTCATTAAATGGAATTATGCATATAGGTATATCTGGGCTATAGTTAAGGTTGATGCTATTAATCAAAGCTATAAGTTGATCGCAAACAACATCATTAGCCAATAAATATATTCCTTTGTTCATAGTTATTTCTGTATGTAAGCTACTTCCTAGCATTAATATAACCAAACAACTACTAGTTGTCTATGAACAATAATAAATTTACAAAATCATGAATTAAACTTAGTGAAACAATATTTATTTTAGGTAAAGTACTTGTCATATAAAAGATTTATAGGTTATAACGTAATCAATATATTTACTGCAATTTTTACTTCCATAAGTGGAAATTAAAATTGCTATAATTATCTATTTAATTATTAATGGACAACTAATAATCATAATAAATCAGCTTATCGTATTTATCACTTTAAAGAATTACAGAAAGAATTAATTATCCACCGATAAACGCAGATGAACACTCATACGTTTGTACCTCAGCAGACTAGGAAATGCTATATACGACGCCAATTTCATGAATGGTTAACCAATTTTGTTATTCAGCGCTCATAAAATATGAATGGTATTTGTACCCTTGGCAATGACTATGTTTATGACCAACTAATTGCTTTGCTCAATAGTATTGATGTGATACTAGGTTCGGATATCCCTGTCTGTATCTATCCTTTTGATGAGCAAACCCAACGGATTGCTGACGCAATAGCTAAGCGTCCTAATGTATTCTTATACGATAATCAAGAATCTATTAAACGCTGGGATAAATTTATGCTAGAGGCTAGCCCTGCTAGCATGAATAGAAATAAATATAGAATTTATGGTGGTCATCGCAGATTTTGTGCTTTTGATGGGCCATTTGATAGATTTGTTTATTTAGATGCTGACACTTTAGTGATGAATTCACTAGATTTTGTATTTGATAAATTAGATGAATATGATTGTGTCGTTTATGATTTCCAGTTTAAACATCCAGACAAAGTTTACAATATTAAATCAGATAAATTATTTGAAGTATTTGATAAGAATCGCTTGTTAAAAGAAATATTCTGTTCTGGATTTTATGCTTCTAAGAAAGGATTGTTTAACCAAGAAAAAATAGCAGAATTATTATCCTATCTTCGATCAGGAGAAAGGAAAATACTTTATCCTACAGGCGACCAACCAGTTCTTAACTATATTTTTATGAGGTCTAGTACATCCGTTTATAACTTTGCTCATCACTTACCTGATAACCAAGTTACAGGCTGTACTGTAACTTCTAAGCATTTTGAGGAGATAGACAAAATTTTATATGACAAGGGCAATCGACTAACTTACTTACATTATATTGGCGTTCCTCCTCACATCAATCAAGCAGTATGTGCTGGAGAAAATATTGAGTTTCCCTATCGAGAATTATTTCTTTATTACCGCTACTTACACGAACCTGAAAAGCGTCCAGTATTCCAAAATAGCCCTAAACCTTATGATGCACCACTACCTAATTTATTCACCAGAGCTTTGAGAAAATTTAAATTAATAATTCATTAAGGATAATTTATGAATCGGGGAATTTATATAGTTGCTAACGATTATGTTATTGATAATGCCATTGCTTTACTCAATAGCATTCGTTATTATGATCAGGAAGTTTTGGTTTATCTCATACCTTTTAATGATAATTATCAGAAAGTAGCAGATAAACTTAGCACATTACACAATGTGCAAATCTTTCCAAACCTAGAATTGATTGAGGAATTTACTAAGCGGATAGGTGAAATTTTTGATCGAAATTTCCTTGCTTTACCAAACAAAATGCGTAAATTGGTAGCATGGTTTGGACCCTTAGACGAGTTTATTTATATTGATACAGATATTGTTGTCTTTGAAAAAATTGCCGACAATTTAGAGAAACTTTCTGAAGTTGATTTCTTCTGTTGCGATTATCATCATGCTAATGACAAGCTACGCAATATTTTTTCTTCAGTGATTAAAGAGCAGCAGATTTTTTCAGATAATCAACTTGAAGATGTTTTCAATAGTGGTTTTTGGGCTTCACGAAAAGGCATTATTTCTGAGTTGCAGATGGATAAAACTTTGCGTGAATGTGCTACACATCGCGAATATTTTGATTTTTCTGAAGGAGTGACAGACCAACCTATTCTCAATTATCTGGTTCTCAAATTAATTGCCAAACGCGGTAATCTTGTGAAAATTCCTGGGGGAGGACCTGGTAGTTGGGCTGGTTCACGAAATTTCCAACAGCAAGACTACGCGCTTTATGACCGAGGACAACGGCTGAAATATCTGCATTGGGCTGGAATAAAGATGAAAAGCAATAGTCCCTATTGGGAATTATGGAATCACTATCGCTACCTTCATGAGGGTAAATTTGCTTTTATTCCAAAACTAACTCGTCGTTTATTCCCCTTTGTTACTGCCCATACTTGATAACAGGAGTATTCCTATGGATGGTATTTACACTCTAGCTAATGATGTGGTCTATGACCAACTGGTTGCTTTACTCAACAGTATAGAAGCTAATGCAGGTAGAAAAATTCCGGTTTGTGTCATTCCATATAACGAGCAGTTAGATAAGGTAAAGGCAGAGATCGCAGCAAGGGATAATGTTAGCTTATTTGAGGATTATTCATCTATAAAATATTGGGATAACTTTGCTACCCAAGTTTGGAAAAACTATCCCAGAGCACAAAAAACTTGGCGAGAATGGGGATTTCCAGAACTCTATCGTCTACCAATGCATCGAAAACTATGTGCCTTAGAGGGTGAATTTGATAAGTTTATTTATTTTGATGCAGATACTCTGTTAATGGGGCCTATTGACTATGTATATTTAAAGTTAGATAAATATGATTGGGTCACAAATGATTTTCAATATAAATCAGAATTAAAATATGTCTTTGACGGTCCGCCAGAGTTAATCCAAGAGATTTTTCCAGCAGAAAAATTACCATCTCATATATTTTGTGCTGGTTGGTTCGCGGCTAAAAAACAAATTTTTGCTCGGGCTACTTTAACTAATCTCCTAGATAAATTACAGTCTGGTGAGGCCGATGTTATGGCATTAGGAGGGCCTGACCAATCTTTATTTAACTACATTGTATTAAGAAGCGGAATTTCATATTATAACTTTGCTTACGACGATCCAGAAAAAGCAACTGGCAACCACTGGAGTTCTAAATTTGATGTCCGAGAAAACGTTCTCTACGACCAAGGGCAAAGGCTGACATATCTGCACTATATGAGTATAGGTGCGTCAGCATTTACTAAAGTTTGTGCTAGTGAAGATGTGAATATTCCCTACCGAGATGTATTTTTGCATTATCGTTATTTAAAATCACCCGAAGACAGACCTCAGACTTTTCATCGTCCAAATATACTCACAAGATTGCAAAATAATACTAAGAATTTTTTACAACAAAAAACTAACAATATTAAGCTTAACTATCGCAATTTTAAAGATAAAATTACTCAATAAAGAAAGCCCACCATCGCATCATAGTTTTTACTGGCGATGAGCAAATACATTAATGATTTAGCGAGTAAATTATCCTACCCCTAAGAGTACTCCAAGTAAAAAAATGCTCAATTGTCATTGCGAGCAAAACGGAGTGTAACTTAGCGTCAAGCCTTCTCCTAGCGGAGACACTACGCGTAGCTTGCTTAAGCATAGGGGTACGGCATAGCTTCGCTTAGCGCCGAAGGCGTTCTTGCAGAGTAGCAATCTCAAGCTCTTTGTGATTGCTTCATTCGCAATGACAGGTTTTGGATTATTTATTGTTTGGAACACTCTAAGACAGAGAATCTAAATCTAGAGCTTGCATACCTCGGCGCTCTGCAAATTCCAACATGCTTCCCAATTGTACCCAAAGTAGCAAACAAGTCAGTAAACTAACTGGCAAGCCAACTCCTAAAGCGAGGAGGGCGGGAAAGCCAAATATTCCTAAACCTGAGGAGAGAAATAAGCAAATACCACCAGTTATACCAAGAAATGGCACAATGAGTTGTTTTAGAGAGGAACGCGGTTTAGTATTTTCTATACGATCGCTCGGCCATTTCTGAACAATTACTTTCAAAGTACCAGATAAAGCTATGCCAGAAGTTAATGCTGTTAAGAAACCAACAAGTAGTAGGAAATATGGTGGATGCAGAGGGTAATAGTACATGAACACTCCTAATTTGTAAGGAAATTGAAAAGTAATTGGGCGTTTTTACTTATTAGTTTTGACTTTGTGCCCCATTACCACCAAAAGTCATAAAGGATGTAGCTTTTGGTAGTATGGCCGCTGCGCCTTCTCTAGATAACTCTGTTAACAAACCGATCGCTACATTTAACAAACGATTTGGCTGTAAGTCATCTTTTACTAGGTTCCACAGGCGTTGAACTTCTTCTGTATGCAGACGGTCATCTTCAGTGAGGGCCAGCACCAATTGCTTACGCAGAAACTTACCTTCTTCAGATAGGAGAAATTGCAAACCCATCTGTGCTGTAGGTAAGACATCAAAATTGTCATCAGTACGAGCGATCGCAATTAAATTCTCTAAGCGCTGCCACTGGAATTTACCATCTTTAAACAGCACATTTAGTAACCGTCGCTTTAATTCGGGAGATTCTCCTGTCAGCAATCGTCGTGCAATATAGGGATAACCCACCTCAACAATTTTGAAATTAGGATTGAGACTCAGAGCAATACCTTCCTGCGTGACTAGCGAACGAATAATCAAAGCAAACTTCGCTGGAACTCGGAAAGGATATTCGTACATCAGTTCCGAAAACTCATCGGTAATCGTTTTGAAGTTAAAATCCCCAACGTTTTTGCCGATGGCGTTGCCTAAAACTGATTCTAGTGCTGGTACAATTGGGCAAATATTTGTGTCTGGTGTCAGAAAGCCCAACTTCACAAAGTCTGCGGCTAAGTCTAAGTAATCTTTATTTACCAAATGCACTAATGCATCCACCAGAGTTTCTTTAGTCGTTTCTTCCAATTGATCCATCATTCCGAAGTCTATGTAAGCCATACGACCATCGCGCATGGCAAACAAATTCCCCGGATGGGGGTCAGCATGGAAGAAACCGTGTTCTAATAACTGTTGTAACCCTGAGGTGACGCCTATTTTGATGATTTCCTCTGGGTCTAAACCTGCTTCGCGGATACTTTTTGTATCTGTTAGCTTGAAGCCGTTAATCCATTCCAGGGTTAAAACACGGCTATTGGTATAACGCCAATAAATACTTGGGACTTTGACATTGGGGTCATCGCGGAAGTTATGTGCAAATTTTTCCGCGTTGCGACCTTCATTGATGTAATCGATTTCCTCAAATAACTTAGTGCCAAACTCGTCCACAATTAAGGTGAGGTCGTGACCGAGATTGAGGGGTAACCAAGGCGCTAGCCAACTTGCTGCCCAACGCAACAGATACAGGTCACGTGTCAAAATTGGTCGTAAGTTAGGGCGTTGCACCTTTACTGCTACTTCTTCGCCACTGAGCAAGCGACCGCGATAAACTTGACCCAAGCTAGCCGCTGCTACGGGTTTAGGTGACAGTTCGGTAAATACTTCGCGAACTGGGCGATCGAGTTCAGTCTCGATAATCTGATAGGCTAGTACATTATCGAAAGCTGGCAATTGGTCTTGCAGCTTGATCAATTCTTCTAAGAAGTCTTTGCGTATCAGATCCGGCCTGGTCGATAGGGCTTGACCAACTTTAATAAAAGTAGGACCAAGCCGAGTGAGCAGTTCTCGTAATTGAGTGGCGCGTTTTCTCTTGTTCTGCTCTACTTGATTTTGCCATTCATCCCACTTTAGACTCAGAATAAATCCTGCAAAAGACCAGATAATTGTCAGTAAACGCCCCCACGCCAGCCAGGGACGGTAACTATAGTAACGAGCGATCTCGTCTGGATTGTAGCGCCTTAGCTGAGCAGATTGATACTGACCCACGCTTTTATTTGCCTCTTCAACTGGGAAATTTACACTTTTTTGTTGGTTTCCAAAATTACTTGCTTATTGCAAGTACCAGATACCAATAGTTCTTATAAAACACAATAAAGATTTACCCATTTCTGGATAGTTTTTACGGCAATATTTCAGCCTACTTTACTGCTGAGTTTTTGTTATGTTTTTCTTAATTATACTTTAGAAAACTACAAATATTCCCTCTCTATCAGGATTTTGGGTATTTATGTGATATTAAATACATTTTAAAATAGGGTTTTTACTGCCGAAATAGTCAAGGCTCAAGGTCAATAGTTTAGTTACTTCTTCCTCTGCTCCTTACCTTATTCCTTATAGCCACTCCCCACCCCGGAAACGCCAACGAGGAAATATAATACGCATGAGGCTTTGGGAGGCAATGAAAACTGCTAGCCACACAATGCTGTAATGCAAAAGAAAGACTTGTGGTGGTAGTTCTTCTTTAGGTACGGGTATTGGTAAAAAGCCAAACAGTTTTACCCCACAGAAGAGAAAGATAAATTCCCACATTCCTGCAAAGAGTTGATAAGCTGCGGGCCAGTCTCTATCCCAACGGAATTTTTGCAGATAGTTATAAAGTACATCCCAACCCAAGCCGAAGATGGCAACATAGGCAAGTATCCAGAAATAAACTGAGTTAGGACCTGGCCCAATTAAACCTACTGCAAAAGGTAACGACACTAATACACCTACAGTTGCCAATAGTAATAATCGAGTTTGCCACCGACCAAATAAAGTTGGAGTCATAACAGTGCTGAGTACTGAGTTTAATTGAGCTTTATCATACTCATATTAAAAAACTCCACAATCTTGTGGAGCTTTCCGTAAAAATGAGAAATATTGTTTAAATTGCTACGAGAGAATGATAAGTGGCGAGTGCTTCCCAATTGATAACATCCTCTAATAAAGCTTGATAGCCTATGGTGTTGGGGTGAAGTCCATCGTCACTGATGCGTTTGCACCTCCAAAGTTCACCGCGTTCTATCCATTGGTCGAAAATATCGAGATAGGGAATTCGGCGTTTATTGCAAGCAATTCTAGTGGCTTCTTTGTAGCGGTACTGATCGGCATGATTGTAGTAGAAGCAATCGAGAAATGGCATTTTGGTTTCATCAACTGGAACCATACCAACAAATACTACAGGGCAGAGTTGTTGTGCTTGTTCTAGTAGCTCGGCTATTTGCGATTCAAATAAAGCAAAATCTGTATAATTTCTTCCATTGGGACGAGCCAACCGCGCTGAATCATTTACTCCTACCGACAAAATAATCAAGTCAGGGACACGATTTCGCAGTTCACCTCGATGGCGAAATTCTACTTCTAGCCTTTGGGCAACTTGCTGAGTGCGATCGCCTCGTACTCCTAAGTTATAAAGAACATGACCAGTACTATCCGGTAACATCCACTGTCGCCGTAGTTGTTCGACCCAGCCTCCTTTGTCCGGATCGCCAAAGCCATACACTAAGCTATCCCCCAGTGCGATAATCTTCAAAGGCTGACAATGGTTTGGTGGTACAGACAGCTGCATTGAGGAAGGTCGCTCGAATGTTTGCATCTTAAAAAAGACTATATTTTATATCTTTACAAGATTCTATACATTTCTACACCATTACAGAGTATCTTTCTACTCCCCTGCTTGGGAAGAGTTGATAAAGTAAGGAACTAATGCATCTTTTCGAGGCCAGTTGCGATAGAGAAAGCGAACTAGCAAGGGCAGTGAAATCAGCATGAGTACAATGCCAATCCACCAACTAAGTAAGTGGGCAGGAAAATTCCTAAATATGTAACGAAAAGTTAAACAGAGCAA